>JAJFGA010000044.1 GCA_021776375.1 Hyphococcus sp.
CATGCGTAGCGGTTGCGATCATGAACGCGGCCCCGGACCGAATTGTCCCGGCAGGCCGTCAGATCGCCAGCACCCCGCGTGATTTGGGAACTTTTTTGGGTTTGCTCAGCCGTTATGATACGGAGGAGAGCTGCGTCGGCCTGTGCATCATTGTTGTTTTTATCGTCGAGATGCGGGGCTGCTCACGCGGCAGCCAGGCGACGTCGTGCGCGGCATATCAGCTGGAAGAGGCATAAAGTCAAGGGCTTATCATTATCTAACCGCGACCACCGGCAATAACGGGCGCGTTCAGGCCCCGGCGATGGCGTCGCTCCAGCGCATCGAGAGCTTTCGACGGGTCGGATTTATCCATATCAGTCTCGTCGCTGACCCGGTCTCGCCCGTTCTCTTTCGAAAAATAGAGCGCCGCATCCGCCCGGGAAAGCAACTCGGTGAGGGTTTCTCCCGGACGCCTTTCGGCAACGCCAAAACTTGCCGAAAATTTCAGCGCGCCCTGGTCGGTGTGAAACTTATAAGCAGAGAATTTTCGCCTTATTGCTTCCGCAAAGAGGCGCCCATCTTCCAATCGCGTCGATGGCATCAGCAGTACAAATTCCTCGCCGCCGACCCGTCCGGCAGACCGTCCGCCATTGGCGTAGCCGCGAAACAACGAGCCCGTTCGGGCGATAACAACATCGCCAAAGCCATGGCCGTAATTGTCATTGATCAATTTAAAACGATCAATGTCGGCAAGAACAAGACATACAGCCTCGCCTGGCTCATCGGTTAAGGAAAATAGTCTGGCGGCAGCCTCTTCAAACCCTCGACGATTGAGTAAGCCGCTGAGTGAATCCGTAATCGAACGCTCGCCAAGATCTTCTATCATTTGTATGCTGAATGAGACGAACAATGTCATCGCCATCGTCACCGCTATCACGCCGACGACAAGATGCAAAACGATAAAGAAAATGGAATCACTGTAAGTCTCGACATTAAACGGCGCATCATCAAGTAGAAACACCATGACAGGGCGCACAACAAATTGGAGGCACATCACCAAGTAAACACCGAATATAAGCTTTTCGATGGCGCGATGCATATGGGAGCGGATTGCAAACAAGCCAATGGTGAGAATCAACCCGTTGCCAAGGTTGACCGCAAACGCGCGTATCACATATCGTCATTTATAAAAAGAAAAAATGCAAAGGCTGACAAATTCAACGCCGCAGCCAACAGTAATGTGCTCCATGGCGCATGTTGGCGATACCGCATTGCAATTCCGGCGGAAAAAGTCACCGCCGTGATAGTGTAAAGTACGTTCGTCACAACAGAAACGAATACAAGCGAAAAACTGTCGCGCATAAAGTCGATCAAAAACGCCGTCGCCCCAAAGGCGTAGGAAGCCCCTATCCAGGCCGCGGCTTTCATGTCTCGATTGACCGCAAACAGGCTCACAAAGCCTATTGAGAATAAAACAAACACTAGCGGATTAAGCAGCTGGAAATATGACTGCGCCTGCACCGTCTTCGCCCCGCAGAATAAACAATTCGCCCAGAGCGAGCGTGTCAGTAATTTCGTAAAAATCAGTTAGCTTTTGGGTACAGCTTCAAGCAATAAAGCTGAACCGCACGTCAGTGTCCCGCTCATCGCGCCGAAAGCCGGGATCCAAACTACAACGTTAATATAGATTCCGGCTTTCGCCGGAATGAGCGGCGGTGGATTGAGGTTTGAATCTAATCAGATGCACGCTGTTCTAAATGAACAAATGCTTAACGCAGCAGAACCCTAGCGAGCACCCGCTTTATCACGGCGCTTTGTATACAACCCCGCCCTTCATAACAAAATCGACGCTCTCTAAAACCGCGACATCGGCAATCGGGTCACCTTCTACGGCAATGATGTCTGCTGCATAGCCAGGCTCGATCCGGCCGAGCCTGTCGCCCTGCCCGAGCGCTTCTGCGGCAAGGCTGGTTGCCGCGCGGAGTGTTTGCGTTGAGGTCATCCCGAACCGCACCATCCGCGAAAGCTGTTTTGCGTTGTCGCCATGGGGGAAGACCGCTGCATCCGAGCCGAGCACCACTTTTACGCCGGCCTTTACCGCCTTTGTGAAGCTTTCGCGCTGAACGCCGCCAACCTGGCGTTCTTTTTCTAGCGATTCCTCAAGCACGCCAGTGGCTGTGCCCTGCGCCAGAGTGTATTCGGTATTATAGATATCCATGGAGAGATAGACGCCTTTACGCTTGGCCATACGGATCGCTTCGTCGTCAAGATAACTTGCGTGTTCAACCGTATCGACGCCGGCGCGAATGGCGTTCTTGATACCGACGGCTCCATGGGCGTGGGAGGCGACTTTAAGACCACGCATATGCGCCTCATCGACAATCGCCGTCAGTTCTTCAACTGTGCCTTGCGCCGCCCCCAGCGCCGTTCCTTTTGAAAACACGCCGCCGGTCGAGCAGGTCTTGATGAGGTCAACGCCATATTTGATGTTCTTGCGGACCTGCGCGCGCATTTCCCACGGGCCGGTCGCAACGTTTTCGCCGTAAGATTCAGCTTCCGCCGGCAGCAAGTTGTTGTCGGAACAATGCCCGCCGATAATGCCGACAGGCGGTCCGGATACGAACATTCTTGGGCCCGGCACGACGCCGTCATTGATGGCGTCGCGAAGCGCTATATCGGCGTAACCGTCCGCACCGACATTGCGCACCGTCGTAAACCCCGCCATCAGCGTACTGCGCGCATGGGCGACCCCGTGAATAGAAGCAAGGGGCGTGGATACGGCCAATGCTTTATAGCCCCGAAGGGAATCATCACCGATCAGGTGAACGTGCATATCGATCATCCCGGGCAGAATTGTCCTGTCGCCAAGATCGATGACCGCCGCATCCGCCGGAACGGAGAGGCTCGCCTGATCGCCAACGGCTGTCACAACCCCATCGTCGATCAGCACGGCGGGATTTGCGGTAACGCGGCCAGTAACAGGGTCAATCAATGCGGCCGCAGTAAGGTACGTCGTCTCCGCGTGAGCTGCGGACGCGATTGATATGAGTGATATGAGAATTGCCAATAAATACTGCATTGCCCTGCCCCTATTTTGCGCCTTCGCACCGTAACCGGATCGGCCAGATGCACAACTGCAAGACACTCACGAAAAAAGCGGTCCTCTCAGGAGGACCGCTTTGGCTTTTTGTCACATTAGCTTGAAGATCAGGCGTTGGCTTCTGCTAGGTCGATCTTCACACCTGGCCCCATGGTCGAGGACAGGGAAATCTTCTTGATGTACGTGCCTTTCGCTCCAGCCGGTTTGGCTTTTGCGACGGCCCCGACGAATGCTTTGACGTTTTCGGCAATCGCCGCTTCGTCGAAGCTCGCTTTACCGACGCCGGCGTGAATGATGCCGGCTTTTTCAACGCGGAACTGAACCGCGCCGCCTTTGGCGTCTTTGACAGCTTTGACGACGTCTGGCGTCACGGTGCCGACTTTGGGGTTCGGCATCAGGCCGCGGGGCCCAAGCACCTTACCCAGACGGCCAACCACCGCCATCATATCCGGCGTTGCAATCACCCGGTCAAAATCCATAAAGCCACCCTGAATTTTCTCCATCAGGTCTTCCGCGCCGACAATATCGGCGCCGGCTTTGGTCGCTTCCTCGGCTTTGGCGTCCTTAGCGAATACCGCGACCCGGACCGTGCGGCCGGTGCCATTGGGCAGCGCGACCACGCCGCGCACCATCTGGTCAGCATGGCGCGGATCAACGCCGAGATTCATCGCCACTTCGATGGTCTCGTCAAATTTCGCCTTGGCGTTCGACTTGACCATTTTCACGGCGGCGTCGATCGAGTGAAAACTTGTGCGGTCGGTATTTTCAAGCGCGGCGCGCATGCGTTTTGCTATTTTTGTCATCGCTCTAGCCCCTCACTTCCAGGCCCATGGCGCGCGCAGAGCCCATGATGATTTTGGTCGCCGCATCAAGATCGTTAGCGTTGAGATCGACCATCTTGGCCTCGGCAATCTCACGGCACTGCGCAGTGGTGACAGAGCCGGCGACTTCCCGGCCGGGTTCCGCGCCGCCTTTTTTCAATTTCGCCGCTTTGCGCAGGAAAAACGCCGCCGGCGGCGTCTTGGTTTCAAAGCTGAACGACTTGTCGGTGAAAATGGTGATGACTGTGGGGATTGGCATCCCCTTTTCCATTTCCTGCGTCTTGCCGTTAAACGCCTTGCAGAATTCCATGATGTTAAGACCGCGCTGGCCGAGCGCTGGACCGATGGGCGGAGACGGGTTCGCTGCCCCCGCCGGCACCTGAAGCTTCAGGTAGCCTGCTATCTTCTTTGCCATTGTATGACCTTCTCAAAAAATGCCCGCCAAACAGGGCGGAACGGTTGAAAGGACGCGGTGCGGCCCCGACAGGACTTAGCCGGAAAACCTCCCGCGAGCGCGCGTCACTATACGAAGCGCATCAATCTCGCAAGCGCGGAAAATGAAAAAATGGGGAAAAGCAGAGCCGCTGCAGGCCTAAAGCGGTAACGGGCGACCCAATTTTGGGGGAAGTAGGATCGCCCGCCCGATTACACAACTTACGCAACTATTTGATACGCAACTAATCTACTTAACCGGCCGCAAAACATACGATAACTGCAGCTCTGAGTTATGTTATAAACTTACATTTGAATTGTGGCAAGACTGCGGCATCTGGCGCAAAAATTCCCGTTAAAGGGGAATTTTTACACTCTGGACCATGCAACCGCACTGCCTCAGGCGAGTGCGTCGCAGCACGGAAAAACCACGCCAGAACAAATGTTTGCAAGGAGAAAATGGCGAGGCGCCAACAACAGGAAGAGAGAGAACAAACGCTGCACGCCTCGCCGGCCGCCGGGCGGGATACGCAACAACCCGGCGACAGCTAATATGTTGGAATCGAATATATCCCTCGCACGGCGCAAATGAGGCCATATTACGACGCGGTATTACACATGCACTTTTTGGGAACAGACGGCGTGCTAAAGCAGCATCGCTGCGGGCTCTTCAATGAACTGCTTGAAGGCGTTCAGGAATTGCGCGCCCACCGCCCCATCGACCACACGGTGATCGCAAGTTAGCGTCACCGTCATAACGGTTGCGATTTCCATCTTGCCGTCCTTCGCGACGACGCGCGGCTCGCCGGCGCCGACGGACAAGATCGCGCCTTGCGGCTGGTTCACAATCGAGGCGAAGGACTTGATCCCGAACATGCCGAGATTGGAGACCGAAAACGTGCCGCCCTGATATTCTTCGGGTTTGAGTTTGCGCGCTTTGGCGCGGCCGGCCATGTCCTTTATCTCGGCGGAGATTTGTTTGAGGCCTTTTTCTTCAGCCTTCCAGATGATCGGCGTGATCAACCCGCCATCGATCGCGACGGCGACGCCAATGTCGGCGTGCATGTGCAACAAGATCGCCTCATCGGTAAACGTCGCATTGGCTGCGGGCACCGCCTTCAGCGCCATCGCCGAGGCTTTAATGATGAAGTCGTTGACCGACAGCTTAAACACGCCGTCGCCTTCTTTTGGCGAGGTCGCATTAATGCGCGCGCGCGCCGCAAGAAGCGTGTCCAGTTCCACATCGATATTCAGCGGGAAGTGCGGAACTTCCATGTTGAAGCTTTGTGTGAGGCGCTTAGCGATGACTTTGCGCATACCGTCGAGTTTGACAGCCTCATAGCTTTCCGGCGGATAGAGCCGCGCATCGACCGAGGCCGGTATGATCTGCGGCGCGGCAGCGACAGCTTTTCCGGCGCCCGATTGCAGCGCGCTCTCAATATCGCGCTTGACGATACGCCCGCGCGGGCCGGAGCCGTTGACCGCCGCAAGGTCGAGGCCTTCAAGCCGGGCCATGCGCTTGGCCAGCGGCGAGGCGATGATGCGGCCATTGCTCATGGGCTGTGTCTGCGGCCCGCCCTTCGCGACGGGCGCAGCCGCGCCCTCCTCAGGGTGAGGTTGTGATTGCCTCGATGCAGCTCCACTCGCTCCACCCTCATCCTGAGGAGCCGGCGAAGCCGGCGTCGCGAAGGATGGCGGCTTGCCACTACCCAACGAAGCCAGATCCACATCAGCCAAGCTCTCGCCGTCGTCGAGGAGCACCGCAATCGGCGCATTGACCAACACGCCTTCTGTGCCCTCGCCGATCAGGATTTTGCCAACAACGCCTTCGTCAACCGCCTCGACTTCCATCGTCGCCTTGTCGGTCTCGATTTCAGCGATCACGTCGCCGGACGAGACTGCATCGCCTTCCTTGACGTTCCACTTGGCGAGCGTGCCCTCTTCCATGGTCGGCGACAAAGCAGGCATTAAAATTGGCGTTGGCATAAGGCTATCCGATTAGTGAGGACCGAAATTCGAGGCGGCAAGGTCCGGGTTTGTAAATCGCGTCGGCGTCCATTTCTTATATCGCCGGGCAATGCGTTCGTCAGTGGTTTCCGCGCCATATTCCATCGGCGCTTCATTGATGTTCAGAAAATCCTCCATCCGCAACCCGGCGACATTAATCGTCGAGACAATCCGCTCGCCCTCGCCCATCACCGCCGCGATATAAACGCCGCAATGGCGACAGGTCAAAAAATCGGCGGTCTTGAGCGCGAAGCGATAACGGTTCACATCTGCGGGCGCGACGTCAATGGTCGTCACGCCATCCGGGTCAGAGATATTCACCGCCCCATGCCGGCGGCAGAAGACGCACTGGCAAGTGCGAACGCCAAGCGCAGTAGGCGAGTTTTGACTTTCAAAAGTCGCTTTCAGTTTCCCACAATGACATTGGCCGGTGTGGATCATTTAGTTTTTTCCAATGGGTCAGGGCCATATTTGTTATCGCTTCGGGTACCAGGCAAAAAATATAGACTTACAAATAGCCACAGATTTATTGCGAACGCGACAGCGCCAAAAAATGCAATAAATAACGGAACAGATAATTCACCAACCTCAACCTGCATCAAAAGAAATGGTAGGACCTTTGTTAGGTAGTGGACACCAACCATGATTGTAAATGGCGCAAATAACCAAAAGCCGCTCAAATTTCGATCATGTAAACGCTTAAACGTAACTGCAATACCAGCCCAAAAAATGGCGGCCAAAACTGGAAAAAGTAAAATCAGTTTTTCAGAAAGATAGCCAGCAACGATCTGTGGATCGCCGTTCGAACCATCTGGCAGGGTAACAGCTATCGTCCCCAGCAGAACAAGCGATATCGCAAAATAAGGTAGCACAAACCCAAGCCACAACCCTTTCCGTGATACCCTCCCAACAGGAGAAAAATAAAATTTCAACACCGATTTTGTCCAAAATAACCCGGTTATTCCCGATACATCACAGCCTTAACTGCCTGCACAACTTTGTCCGCATTCGGAAGACTTAGTGCTTCGAGTTTCGCGGCGTAGGGCAGCGGCGTGTTCTCTTGCGTCACTCGCGCTGGCGGAGCGTCGAGGTAATCGAAGGCGTGTTGCGTTACTTGCCAGCCGATTTCGGCGCCGACGCCGCTGGGCGCCCAGCCTTCTTCGACGGTGACGACGCGGTTGGTTTTTTTGACCGACGCCAGCACAGTTTCCACATCCATCGGCCGCAGCGTGCGCAAATCGACGACTTCGGCTGAAATCCCCTCGCCCGCCAAAATCTCGGCCGCCTCAAGCGCGAATTTCACGCCCCGCGAATAGGAGACGATGGTGACGTCGGTTCCCTCACGCTGGATCTTCGCTTTGCCGATGGGCAGCACCCAGTCATCCACATCGGGGACATCCATCGTGTCGCCGTAAAGCAGCTCATGCTCTAAAAACACCACCGGGTTGGGGTTGCGGATCGCCGCTTTCAGCAAGCCCTTGGCGTCCGACGCCGAGTAAGGTGAAATCACGATCAGCCCCGGAATGTTTAAATACCAGGCGGCGTAATCTTGTGAGTGCTGCGCGGCGACGCGGCTCGCCGCTGCATTCGGTCCGCGAAAGACGATCGACGAGGTCATCTGCCCGCCCGACATATAGCGCGTCTTGGCCGCCGAATTGATGATGTGGTCAATCGCCTGCATCGCGAAATTCCAGGTCATGAATTCAACGATCGGTTTTAGCCCCGCAAACGCGGCGCCAACGCCAAGGCCGGCAAAGCCATATTCCGTGATGGGCGTATCGACGACGCGGCGATCACCGAACTCTTCCAGCAATCCGCGGCTAACTTTGTAGGCGCCTTGATATTGCGCAACTTCCTCGCCGATCAGGAAAACATCTTCGTCGCGACGCATTTCCTCAGCCATCGCATCGCGCAATGCATCGCGTATCGTTGTCTCGACCATCTCTACGCCGTCGGGCAATTCAGGATCGATGGCGGCCTCGGCTTTTGGGTGCGCCGGCGCGACAGGCGCAGCCTCGGTTTCTTCCACCGCGACAGGTTCAACCTCCGCCGACGTGGCTTGGGCGGCGCTCGCGCCGTTTAGTTTCGACATATCGATTTCATCGGCGCTTTCACCATCCCCGAGGATGATGGCAATCGGCACATTGACCTTCACATTCTCCGTGCCTTCATCGATGAGAAGCTTTCCGATCACGCCTTCGTCAATCGCCTCGACTTCCATCGTCGCCTTGTCGGTCTCTATTTCAGCGATCACGTCGCCGGAAGAAACGCTGTCGCCCTCCTTCACGGTCCATTTGGCGAGGGTCCCCTCTTCCATGGTCGGCGACAGGGCAGGCATCAAAATCGGTGTCGGCATATTTTCTTCTCAAATTCCCGGCTCAAGCGCCCATGTTCCATACCCACTTCTGGCTATCAAGGACAAGCGCCAATGTAAATTATAAGACTTTTCAAAAGCTTCGAGAGGAAGCCTGCGCATTCAGGCCATGTTAGAATTTCTAATGGAGCCGAATTCCAAACCGAGCCGGGCCTACTGAAATGTGTCAACCGCGTTGAAGATCGTTTCGACCAGCGCGCGTTCATCTTCTCGCAGTTCCGGACGCCAAATGTCGAAGATCAACACAACCCGCGTTTCGGAAGTCGGGTTTTTGGCTTCATGCTCAATCGTGTCGTCAAAGATCAACATTTCGCCGTCGGTCCATTCCCTGACCTGGTTGCCGACCCGGAGCCAGCAACCCTTCGGCGCTATCAGCGGCAAATGGCACAATATACGCGCATTACATATGCCCGTATGGGGCGGTATGTGCGATCCGGCCGTTAGCTTGGAAAACAGTATCGATGGCGACACGGTGCGAATTTTTGGCACCGGCGCTACTTTGAGTATCTCAAGTGTTTTTGGGCAGCGCGCCATATGGTCTGCCTGTGGATCACTATCTTTATACAAATGATACGCCGACCATCCCTCATCATCCATCAGCTGCAACTTCATATTGGTCGCGGTCGGCGCCGTGACATTGTGCTGAACATAAGGGTCAAAAACCTGTTCAGACGAAATTACCGACAATAACTCTTCTCTGATCACATCCGCCTGTTCAACAATCTCGGGAACCCAGTCAAATTGTTCCTTGTCATAGTACTGAATATGCGGCAGTTCGGGAAAATAGAACTTGCCAGGATTTTGAGGGTAAATAGATTTTTTGCCAAGCATGATGTCAATTGCCTGGCCAATGCGCGAGCGGCCGTCGCCTGCTTCAAAACCCGCAGCTTTTATTTTTTCACGTAAATGTTCTTCATATACGCTCGCGGCGTTTTGATATTCCCGTTGCGCGCGGGCTATCTCTGACTGGAGATGGGCCGGAACAGGTTGCATATTTTGCGTCATGCTAAGGAACGCTTGATAAAAGCCGGCCGCAAAACGAGATTCGCCTAAGCCGTTAAAGGCGTCCGCTTTGATCAATACGGCGTCAACATTGGTGGGGTTTGTTTTTAAAAAGCGGTCTATTGTTTCCACGCAGATTTCATAATTACCCAACGAGCGCGCCGCATGAGCGAGTGCGAACAATGCGTTGCCTGAAAGAGGCGCGGCGTCATGAGCGCTTTTCAGATATGCAAACGCATCTTTCACTTTTCCAGAACGCAGCGCCTCCAGAGCACTATCAACGTCGCTGATCATAGAGTTCCCTTTCCACCCGAAACGCGCCGAAGCCGCAGAATCTAACCCGCCATAGCCGCCCAATCACTTAATTGTAGGTTTTTTACCAACACCCGCCAACCCGATAACCCGCTCCAACACACGATCTACAATCGCCGATGGAAGCAAGTTCCGCATAGCCAACAGGCCCAAAAATTTTGCAGGCGCCGTATAACGTGAATGCGGATGTTTGGCGGTCAACGCATGATGCACCGCTTCGGCGATGACGATAGGTCCCACCGCATTCGGGTGGCCTTTGGCATGCCAGGCTTTGAATATGTTTATCTGTTCAGCATAAGCGCCGCCGGTATAGCGCTCCAGCTCATCCTGCTCCTGGGCGCCGAACGGCGTATTGATAAACCCTGGACGTATGAGACTGACCTTGACGCCATGCGGCCCCATCTCGCGACGCAGCGAATCGGACAACCCTTCAACCGCATGTTTTGAAGATGCGTATGCGCCCTGAAATGGCGCGGCGATACGGCCGGCGACAGAACCGATATTGATGATGCGCCCACGCCCTGCCGCCCGCATTTGCGGCAAGACCGCGCGCGTGACATTGACCAGTCCAAAGACGTTGGTCTCATATTGCCGGCGCCAGTCTGCCGCTGGAACCTCTTCGACCGGACCCATGACGCTAACGCCAGCGTTGTTAACCAGGCCATAAAGCGCGCCGCCGCCGTCGGAAATTTCCGCCAGCCCCGCGGCGATTGACGCCTCGTCGGTCACATCCATGGCAAGCGGGGTGATGCGCCCGCCGCCAAGGCCCGACAAAGTCATTAGCTTGTCAAGGCTGCGCGCGGCTGCAAACACGCGAAACCCTTTATGCGCGAGGTGGATAGCGGTGGCTTCGCCAATGCCGCTAGAGGCGCCGGTAACCAATACGGACTGATACAATTTATGCTCCCAAAATTGTGATTAACTCTCATTATCGTTCGTCAAAGAAAGAATCGAAGTCGCTGACTTGTACAAGCTGTTATCTTTTTATTCTCGTACCATTCGATTACAATGGTTGCCTACATCATAGGCTAGCGAGCGGACCAACTATGACCGTGAAATCGTTGTTAATGCTGATTCTTGCTGCGTTGTTTGCTTCCGTTGCCTACTTCGTTTTTAAGTCTTACACGCCGCCGATCTTCAGCACGAACGCGATCGCCAAACTAGAGGCGGTCGATATAAATAACGACAGGCAATATCTGCTCATAAGAGGGCATGACCGACGCGCGCCCGTGTTGCTATTCTTGCACGGTGGGCCCGGCATGCCAGCCATGTATCTCGCGCATGATTTTCAACGCGAACTTGAAAAACATTTTGTCGTCGTCCACTGGGATCAACGCGGCGCCGGTAAATCATATCGCAAAGACATTCGCCCTGACGAGCTTTCAATCAGCCAGTTGCTAGACGACACAACGGCCGTTGTCAGTTATTTGCAAGAAACTCTCGGTGTTGAGAAAGTCTGGCTTGTCGGTCACTCTTTCGGCAGTTATCTCGGCGCCCAATTTGCCTGGCAGCATCCCGATCTACTGCATGCATATATTGGCATCGGTCAAATCACCGACCCTGCTGAAGAACGCGCACTCCAGGACGAATTTCTGAAATCAAAACTTGTCGATCTGGGTCTCCCAGCGGACACCGAAATAACTGGCGCCAATCGGGAAGATTTGCTGTTTAAAACACATAGCGAACTTTACGGGGCGGAATCGTTTATCCCCTTGCTGATCACGGGATTAATGGCGCCGGAATATAGTTTGTTCGACGCGTTAAATATCGCCAAAGGCTCATCATTTTCTTCTGCCCACATGATGTATGATGTGATGGAGAAAAATATAATGGACCATCAAATTCCTTTTGAAGTCCCAGTTGTCATAATGATGGGGGCGCATGACATGGTGACCCCGACCGCACTTGCCAAACAGTTCTATGATACTGTTCAAGCCCCGGAAAAGTACTGGGTCGAATTTGAACAATCCGCACACTTTCCATTCTTTGAGGAGCCAGATCGATTTACGGAAGAAATGGTAAAGCTGAAAGCGGCGACTAGCGACCGTTAAACCAGCCGCGACCGCTTGACCGCCGCTTCTATGAATGATGCGAATAGTGGGTGCGGCTCAAACGGGCGCGATTTTAGCTCCGGATGATATTGGACGCCGATGAACCATGGGTGGTCGGGGAGTTCGACAATCTCCGGCAGGGCGCCGTCGGGCGAGGTTCCTGAGAAGATGACGCCATGCTCAGCGAGACGCTTGGCCCAGCTGATATCGACCTCATAGCGATGCCGGTGACGTTCGGAAATCTCTTCACCGCCGTAAATCTCCGCCACCCGGCTGCCAGGTTTTAACCGCGCCGGATAGGCGCCCAGCCGCATGGTGCCGCCAAGGTCAGCGCCGGCGCCGCGAGATTCTTTTTCGTTGCCGCGCACCCATTCGGTCATCAAACCGACAATTGAGGCGCCGCCGCTGGAAAATTCCGATGATGTCGCGCCGGCCTCGCCGACCAGCGCGCGCGCAGCTTCAATGACCGCCATTTGCATGCCAAAGCAGATGCCGAAATAGGGAATGTGTTTTTCGCGCGCAAATTTAGCGGCTTTGATTTTCCCTTCTGCCCCGCGCTCGCCAAACCCGCCCGGCACCAAAATGCCGTGCACGCCGGATAGCGCAGATATCGCATCTTCTTCCTGCTCGAAAATATCGGATTCAATCCACTCAATATTGACCCGCACATTATTGGCGATGCCGCCATGGGCAATCGCCTCGATGAGGGACTTATAGGCGTCTTTCAACACTGTGTATTTGCCGACCACTGCGATAGTGACCTCGCCATCGGGCGCGGTTATCCGCTCGACGATTTCTTGCCATTTGCCAAGCTTCGGTTCGGGCGCGTCTTTAATCCGGAACGCATTCAGGACTTCATTGTCAAAGTCTTCATTGTGGTAGGCGAGCGGGACTTCATAAATCGTCCGGCAATCCAGCGCCTGCACAACGGCGCCGGGGCGGACATTGCAGAACCGGGCGATCTTGTTGCGCTCACTGGTTGGAATCTCACGGTCGGCGCGCACAAGAAGCACATCCGGCTGAATGCCGATGGCGCGCAATTCCCGCACCGAATGCTGCGTCGGTTTGGTCTTTAACTCGCCCGCGGACGGGATAAACGGCATCAAGGTGAGGTGAACGTAAACCGCGTCATCTCGTGGCAACTCATTGCCCAATTGCCGGATCGCTTCAAAAAACGGTAGCGCTTCAATATCGCCAACCGTGCCGCCAATCTCGCACAACACAAAATCAGCCCCGCCAGCATCGCTGAGGACAAACTCTTTGATCGCGTCGGTGACATGGGGAATGACCTGCACTGTAGCGCCAAGATAATCGCCGCGGCGCTCGCGCTCGATGATGCGGGAATAAATCTGGCCGGTGGTGACGTTGTCAGCTTTGGAAGCTGAAACGCCCGTAAAGCGTTCATAATGGCCGAGATCAAGGTCGGTTTCCGCACCGTCATCGGTGACGAAAACTTCGCCGTGCTGATAGGGCGACATGGTGCCGGGATCAACATTGAGATAAGGGTCAAGCTTGCGCAGTCGCACCTTGTAGCCGCGCGCCTGCAGCAGCGCGCCCAAAGCCGCTGAAGCTATGCCTTTTCCAAGAGACGACACCACGCCGCCGGTAATGAATATATACCGCGCCATGGAAGCCCGTCTTAGCGACGAT
>JAJFGA010000045.1 GCA_021776375.1 Hyphococcus sp.
GCAATGTTACTGCCGGAGACGAGTTACCCTACGTTGCCCATCACCAGCTGTTTTTAACGGCCGGTGTTGAAGCTGACAGGTGGGGCGGCGAGATCGCAATGTTTTATCAATCAGAGCGACGCACGGTTGCAGGACAAGGCGGCATCGTCCCAACTGAGCAACTTGATGCACACACGGTTTTTGATTTCTCCGGGTATTTGCAAATTGTTGACGGCGTAAGGCTTCGCGGCAAAGTCGAAAACCTTTTCGATGAAGTCTATATTGCTGCAAACCGGCCAGCCGGGTTGCGTCCGGGATTGCCGCGTACATTCTGGGTTGGCGTCGACGTCGCTCTTTAAAAGCTACATCCATAAAACTTGCATCAAATGAATAGAGCCGCTCAATCGAGCGGCTCTTTTTGTTCATAAGAAGACCACACACATCGCTGTAAAAATGCGACCTCAGATAGGCGAACGGTAAAAGACACCACCGCGCATCGGCGCCGGCGCGCGCGTTGTGTTTGGAAAGCTTAGCGGTAGCTTTTTTAAGCTGCGCACAGCAAGATAGGCAAAACACTCCGCCTCAAGATCGTCGCCGCGCCAGCCTGCGTCTTCAGCCGTCTTGACTGGCGCCCGAAGCTGCTCGCCAAGCGCGGCCATCATTGCCGGATTGTGTCGCCCGCCGCCACAGACTATCCACTCGCCAACCGCTTCGGGCAAAAAACGCTCCGACTTTTCTATGCAGGCGGCGGTAAATGCGGTCAGTGTCGCCGCACCGTCCTCCGGCGTCAGTTTCGTTACCGGATCAAGTTTGAAATCATAACGGTCAAGGGATTTGGGCGGATGGCGGCGCAAGTAAGGCGCAAGCAGCAGCATCCGCAACACGTCGTCGTTCACCGCGCCAGCGCTGGCGAGCTTTCCGCCCTCGTCCATAGCCTCGCCGATTTTTAGCTCGACCCATTCGTCGACAAGACCATTGCCGGGTCCGCAATCGAAGGCGACGAGATCAATTCCGCGCGCACCGCGCGGCACATAGGTGATGTTGGAAACACCGCCAAGATTAATGACGCCAACCGCGTGATGGCGCGGCGGCGTCATCGCCGCGACCAGCGCACGGTGATAGATCGGCGCAAACGGCGCCCCCTCCCCGCCGGCGGCGACATCGGCTTTGCGAAAATCACCGACGACATCGATGCGGGTTTCATCAGCCAGCACGCGGCCATCGCCGAGTTGCCAGGTTCGCCCGATACTGCCGCCATCACGCGGCGGACGGTGGAGGATGGTCTGGCCGTGAAAACCGATGACGTCGATGTTCTGCCGCTGAAGCCCGGACTGTTTCAGTATGTCCTCAACGGCCCGCACATGCGCATAGGTGACTTCGCCGGCCGCCTTGCCGATTTCCGCGGCCCCGTCGCGCCCTTCCAGCGCCGCTTTGATCGCGCGCCGGACCCAGATTTTGAGATCGCGGCTGTAAGGCTGATGCATCACCGCACCGGCCTCGACCACATTCTCGCCATCGGTGGTGAGGATCGCCGCATCGATCCCATCGAGCGAAGTGCCGCTCATCAGTCCAATTGCGGTCAAGGTGTCAGTCATCGGCGGGGTCCATCAGCCTAGCTCGAATTTACTTACCCAGAGTCGCTAAATTGTCTGAAGGCTTTTTTAACGTAAAGCCCACGCCGCCTGCAGAAGAATTGGAAATCCCCCCGCACCATGGTAGGTGCGGGCGAGGCCTCATTCACACAAAGATCAAGCTGACCAAATGTCTTTTAAATCTGAATTCCTGAACACGCTGGACCAGCGCGGCTTTATCGCGCAAGGGACCAATCTCGAAGGCCTTGACGAGAAGGCCGCCGCTGGCGTCCTCACCGGTTATATCGGTTTTGATGCGACCGCAAAAAGCCTCCATGCCGGCAGCCTGATCCAGATCATGCTGCTCTACTGGCTGCAACAGACCGGCCACCGGCCGGTTGCACTGATGGGCGGCGGCACCACCAAAGTCGGCGATCCGTCTGGCAAGGACGTGCAGCGCGCGCTTCTTTCCGATGCGGAAATCGATGACAATATCGCCTCGATCAAGGGCGTATTCGAGCAGTTTTTGAGCTTCGGTGACGGCCCGCAAGAAGCGATGATGGTCAACAATGACGATTGGCTGTCAAAACTCGGCTATGTTGAGTTCCTGCGCGATTATGGCGTTCATTTTACAATCAACCGCATGCTGACCTTTGACAGCGTCAAGCTGCGCCTTGAGCGCGAAAGCCCGCTGACGTTTCTTGAATTCAACTACATGCTGATGCAGGCCTATGACTTTCATGCACTCTGCAACCGCATCGGCTGCACGCTGCAGCTCGGCGGCTCCGATCAGTGGGGGAATATCGTCAACGGGGTTGAGCTATGTCGGCGCAAAGACAAGGTTGAAGTATTCGGCCTGACCACACCGCTATTGACGACGGCGTCGGGAAAGAAAATGGGCAAGACCGAAGCTGGCGCCGTATGGCTGAATGCGGATATGTTTTCACCATATGATTACTGGCAATATTGGCGCAATGTCGAAGACGCCGATGTCGCGACCTTGCTGGCGCGGTTTACAACCATGCCGATGGACGAAGTGCGTAGGCTTGGCGCGCTTGAAGGTGCGGAAATCAACGACGCAAAGAAAATTCTGGCGAGCGAGGCGACCGCCATGTTGCATGGCCGCGACGCCGCCGACAGGGCGGCCACAACAGCACAGGAGACATTTGAAAAAGGCGGGCTTGGCGATGACCTGCCGACTATTCAGCTCAGCACAAGCGCTATTAAAGCCGGCGCAACGGTCATTGATCAGTTCTTGGCAGCGGACTTGTGCGCCTCGAAAGGCGAAGCGCGCCGCCATATCAAGGCGGGCGCCCTGAAAATAAACGACCAGCCGGTTCGCGAGGAACGCAATCTCGCACCCGACGATATAAAAGATGGGGCCGTCAAGCTTTCTATTGGCAAGAAAAAACACGCAATTATCAACGTCATCTGATTACGGGTTGGATTGAGTGTCCACAGATGGCGCATCACCGGCTTCATCCGGCGTTTGTTCAGTTTGCGGAACCGGCGCGTTATCGTTAGCAGGCCGCAGTGGCTCAAATAAATTGCGGAAGATGCCCGGTGTCAGCGCAGAAAGCGGGTTGACGAACACGTCCGGCGCCGTGCGATCACCGGTTATGCTGTAAGACAGAGCGAGAATACCCTCGCCTTTCTTGCCGACGAAGAGATCGCCAATGATCGGCGTATTCCCCAGCACAGAATTAATCTGGTAAATCGGTGCTACGGCGCCATTAAGCTTCACCACGCCCCCATCATAAATTTCAATGTCGCCGGCAGCTGTCAGCCCCACCGACGAACCGGTGGCGCGAAATTTATCGATGGAAAGAACATTGTCGGTTAAATCAAACTCGCCATAGACTTCGGACAGATCGATGCCTTCGCCGTTTAGTAAATCAGAGAGGCCGTCAAAGGAACCAGCCGAAAACAATCTTGCAAGCAACGGCGCGTCAATGACGTGAAGATTTTGGGCCTCAATCACACCAAACAGCCCCTTACGGCCAGGCTCCGCAAACGCGATCTCCATCGATCCCTCACCGCCGCTAATCGATTTATAGCCGAACACCGCCTTTAACAGCTCGCCCAAAGCGCTGGTGCGCGCCTCAATCGACTGGCCCGGCCCCTCGTCTTCGCCGGTGTGCGACAGCATAACCTTCAAAGGCTCTCCGCCAGTGGAGAAGGCAGTAAGGTCCAATGCCTGTAACGTCGTCGCGTCGCGCCAAAGATCGAGACTGACATTATTGTAGTCGACATTTTCACGCATGCGCATCTTGTCGATGCGCGCCGTCAGGAACAATCCCGGCCCCCAATTCACGGCCGCGCCGTCATCGCTCGCCCCGCTGCCGCCAACGAGTTGCTCCAATACTGGCCCCGCCAGCAAGAAATCGCCGATCGCAGTGACGGCGAACTCGCCTGTCGATTTGCGCTCGGCTGAAAGATTAAGGCTGGCGGCGTCTTTCAATTCAAATAGCGGAAACGCCGCGGATGCCAGCGCTCCATCTTTGAATTGAAGATTACCAAAAATGGCGGCGCCGTCGCCATTGAGTTCAATTTTTTCAATATCAAAGCCGCCGTCTGAAAACTTTGTCCTGATCGTCCCAACAGCCGGCGCACCCGCCGGTTTGCGCCAATCCAGCGCATCGATTGTCAATACCGCGTTTTCAAAATCCGCTGTTGCTTCAAGGGTTTCAAAATTTCCAATTTTACCAAGGGCGTTTGCCGTGAAGGTTACGGGTCCGCGAATATATTGGCGCGAAGAAATGCCGAAGAGGTCGCCAGTCGAAGAATCCACCGTTCCAGTAATAGAAAAACTTGATGGGCCATCCTCAGCAAAGAAATTCTGCCGCCAGACGATATCAATCGGCGCCTCCGAAAGCTGCGCCTCGGCGGTGATCGTTACCGAGCGGGGTTTCAAATCAACACGGCCTTTCGCATCGGTAAGCTCTGCATCGCCAGTGATGCCGGTGATACGCATCGCCTCAAAGGTCGCCAACCCGCTATAGCGATAATCTTCCGCCGGAACATCACGCTTGTTAGGCCGCATAATTTCGATACGCGCGCGCGCATCTCCATGAAACTGATCCGGATCGAGATTTATTTTCGACATTAAAAGCATCGGCTCTTGATCAAGCACGCCGAGTATATCTTCAGATTTTCCGGTCGCCAGAAAGCGAATATAGGTCGGCTGCCATTTAGGCGTGAAAACCGGAAACTCGACTTCTGCTTCGGAGATTGCGACAGCGCCGACCCGCCCACTCGTTGCTTTCAATAAAAAACTATTTCCCCGTAAAACGCCGCTGCCAACTCCGGCGGTGAGCGGCGTCATCTGCTTGACGAAATACGCCTTCGCGCCCTGAACATCAAAGCTAACCGTCAATGCTTCATCGGGAACCGGCTGCCCCTTGACCACCGCGCCCTCGGCCAGAGCCAGTTTCGCGTTGATATTTTCTATGGCCGCCGCCTCTAGGCGGACTTCAACCCAGTCACGCGCACCCATCGCCATGCCCAATGGCCACAGCTTCAGCAAACGCTCAGGATCAATAGCGCCGTCAATTTTGATTGACGCATCAACGCCAGGAGATGGTTTGCCGCCGCTTTCATCCGCTCGCGGAAACGACATAGAGAAGTTCCCGCCGGCGCTAACATCCAGCAAGGACAGCGCGATATCGCTCAGATCGATCCGCTGGTCAGCAAAATGATAGCCGCCTGAGACAGCCGCCTTATCAATCAATAACGGCGCACGCATTCGGCTCGGAACATTAAGCGTCAACGCCTCGCTCTCAAGGTCAAAGCCAACCCATTCCGGATTACGAACATCATCGCCAAACTGGAGATTAACGGCCCCATTAAGCTCGCCGCTGCTGCCATTCACATCAAATGCAAAACGTTCAATAACGAATTCGTTCTTTGCCGGATCAAATTGCGATTCCCATTCGATGAATTCGACCGGGGTAGGCGTCAGCCCTAGCCGCAAACTTCCGCCTTCGACCCGCGCGACAAAACTTGACGCCAGCACGTCGCCGCTTGACGTCAAGGAAATGACTGCAGCGCCGGAAACCGGCGCATCAAGAATAGCGGTGCGATCACCGTAAAACATACTTAAAATATCGCCGATTGGAAAATTAGCGCCGTCTATATCCAAAGTTATGACGCCGCTGTTTTCACTATAGTCCGCCTCAACGGCGATGGATGCTGGCGCACTCCCAGTGTCTATGGCGCCGCCAATAAGCGCGGATAAACCACCGGTTTGCTTTTTGATTACAATGCTCGCATTGCGCGTCATCCAGGAACGGCCCGATGCAATATCAACGAATGTGATCTCTGCATCGGTCATTTCCGCATTTTCAAACGCGTTGTTGAGAACGTTTAGGTCAAGCAATGAGGAAAGGCGCGTGAAAGGAGATTTTCTGGCGCTACTGCGCACAGCCGGCAACTCCACATTCTGTTCGGCGTTTCTGACTACGCGAAATTTGGCGCCACTCGCGACAACCGTGCGCGGACCAGCTTCTCCACTAAGAAAATCGCCCAGCGCGAAAGTCATCCCAACTTCAGATGCGCTGGCCGCCTCATTGGCCGCATCATCAATAATCTGTATACCGCTCAGGTGAACTACATAAGCGCCCTTGCCTTCCTGGCGGGCAAGCTTGATGGTTTCGACTGCGCAGCGATAGCCTTCCGGCAAGCGGTTCTGTACGGCAAACTCAACGCTTGGTTTGAAAATAGACAGAGAAACCGGACCGCTCTCCAGCCGCCAGAACAGGAAGGCGCCTCCGGCGGCGATAACGGCAATTGCGATAGCGGCGACTTCGATAACAATGAGACCGGCTTTCGCAGCACGTTTTCTCATATCGATACCAGACCGTCGCCGGCCACCCTGTTACTGCACCCAATTATACCAAGACGCCCGCCCCCTAAAAAACGTCTGAGCGGTAGGCGTACCTACCAAATTGGCTAGCTGCAAGAGCAGCGCCGCTCTGGCGGAATCCCAAAAGCTGGATATTGTGCGCTGCTTAAATTCAAATTTTCAAGGACTAACGATGACAAAGGATCTCGAACCTGGCGCTAAAGCGCCGGCTTTTTCGATGGAAACCGGCGACGGCGCTAAAATCGCTTCCAAAGACCTGAAGGGCAAAAAAATCGTTCTCTATTTCTACCCTAAGGACGATACGCCTGGCTGCACAAAGGAGGCGATCGCCTTTTCCAAGGACATCGCAAAGTTCAAACGCGCCGGGGCTGTAGTTGTCGGAGTGTCCAAAGATACTCCCGCTAAGCATCAGAAATTTAAGGACAAACATGGCTTGAAAGTTACGTTAGGGGCGGATGAGGATGGTCAGGTTGTGGAGAAATATGGCGTCTGGGTCGAAAAAAATATGTATGGGCGCAAAAATCTGGGAATTGAGCGCGCAACCTTTCTGATCGACGAAAAAGGCGTGATCCGCCAGATCTGGCGCAAAGTGAAAGTGGCGGGACACGCCGCTGAAGTCCTCGATGCGGTAAAAGCCCTTTGACGACAACGCCCTCCACACTGCTGGAAGCCGCAATCACCGTTCTCAAATCCGGTGATGCAACTGCGAAGTGCGTCGCCGCCGAGCAGGCTGTATCAGCGCTCGGCGTAGGCGGGGCGATTGGTGATTTTGCCAGCATGCACCCACCACTGCGCCCAGCGCGGCCATCCAGACCCATTCTTGCACGCCCCGCAGATGTCCCTCGTCGTCGGCTTGGCTCGATTGAGGGCCGCATCGCCCTGCTCCATGCGATTGCCCATATCGAGTTCAACGCCATCGACCTCGCCTTTGATATGGCGGCCCGTTTCGCTGGTGAAATAAATGCCCTCGGGCTGGACAGCATGGCTTTCCTGCGCGACTGGATCGGCGTTGGCGGTGACGAGGCGCGTCATTTCGGGCTGATCGCGCACCGGCTATCAGACCTTGGCGCGTCCTATGGCGATTTTCCCGCCCATAATGGCCTCTGGGAGGCGGCGGAAAAAACTTCCGAGACCCTCCTCGCCCGGGTCGTGGTCGCGCCGCTCATTCTGGAAGCCAGAGGCCTGGACGTAACGCCGGGAATGATCACCCGATTACGCGAGGCTGGCGACAATCAGAGCGCTGCCGTCCTGGAGATCATTTATGAGGAAGAAATTAGCCATGTGGCCTGTGGAAAACGCTGGTTTCATGCTATTTGCAATGCACAGTCCCTGGAGCCCGCGGCGACTTTTCACGCGTTGCGGGCTGAATATTTCAGCGGCGCCCTAAAACCGCCGTTTAATCACGAGGCTCGGGAACGAGCCGGCTTGGCGAGAGAGCTTTATGACCCGATATGATACAAACACCTGCTATAGGGGCTGAGACTGTCCAGGATTGAAAAAAAACACGTTACACCATCACATAGCTGTTGCGTAATGCCCGGTTTTACGCTGCAATATATTAAGGGGTGGCAGCGCATAATCGGATTTGTGTGTTCAAGGGGCGTTAGTTGAATGAGTCGTCGTTCCAGTAAAATGAAACGCGTACTGAGCCGGCTTTTTAAAGAGCGGCAAATCTACCATCGCAGCGATGGTGTCGTTCATTTTATTTCTATGTCCGCAAAGACCCAGATTGCGCTCGCCGTCGTGGTGCTCGCAGCGGCGGTTTGGGTTGCTTATTCCTCAGTCAATGTCGTCTTTAAAGAACAGATTATCGTCGCCAAAGAGCGCGAACGCCTGGTGATGCAGACCAATCTTTCCAAGCGTCTCCATGAAGCGCAGAAAGCCTATGACGACGTCAACTATCTGAACAATACGATTGAACGCGAATTCGATGAGACGATGGACGATATCTGGTCGCGCCATCGCATGCTCGCCAATATGGTTGAGCGCAAAGCCGGCATAGACCAGCTGCTTGATACGCAGGCCGATGGATTGTCCGCCGCCGGCGGGCCAAACGGCCAGAAGCCGACCAACGGCAACCGCATCATGATCGACATTGCTCCGGGCGAACCAACGCCGCGCCAGTCGCGCATGTCAGTGCTACGCAAAGAGGCTGCGGCGGAAGCGGCGATCGACAAACAAAAAGCCGCAGAGGACGGTCTTGCGGCCGGCGCCATCGAATCGATGGAAGAAGCGGCTGCAGATTTGTATCTTGAACAGTTGTTGCTTTTGGCGTCGGTTGAAGAAAAAACCGCCAAGGAGATTGATGAGTTCCGCCGCGTCATCGACAGCACCGGCGTCTCTCCAGATGCGTTGATCACACCGGCTAAAATTTCCAACATCGTGCTGGCGCAGGGCGGCCCGTTCATCAACCCGACGAATGACGATGGCGAGCCCGTCAAATTTTTTCAGCATGCTAATAGAACAGCCGCTCTCATTGATGAGTTGAACGCTGTAGAATCCACCCTTAACCATCTTCCCCTATCGTCGCCGTTGACTGTGGCGCGCCGCTATACCAGCGGCTTTGGCATCCGTCGCGACCCTATCAATGGGCGCCATTCCAGCCATTACGGCATCGATTTTGCTGCACCCTGGGCGTCGCCGGTAACGGCAACGGCCGCGGGGGTGGTGAAATTCGCGGGAACACGATCAGGGTTTGGGCGCGTGGTTGAAATCGACCATGGAAACGGATTTGTAACCCGATACGCTCATATGAGTAGGATCACTGTAAAGGCGAGGCAAAAGGTTAATCTTCATGACAAGGTAGGCGAGTTGGGCTCCAGCGGCCGTTCCACAGGTCCGCATGTTCACTACGAAATCATGTTCAAGAAAAGACCCATAAACCCACGTCGTTTTATCGAGGCAGGTAGATATGTTTTCGAAAGCTAAGACTAAAAAATCATCCGACACTAAAGCGCATTCCGGCTCCCTCAATGAGACGCCGGCGCCGCAAGCAAGCATTCAATCGTCCTCGAAAAGGTCCGAATCCATGAAGCCCTCTGGCGTTCCGTCTATTATCTCCGCTGACGTCATGATGAGCGGCAACATACATTCATCCGGTGAAATCCAGTTTGACGGAACCCTTGAAGGGGATTTGAAAGCCGGCTCGCTGATCATCGGCGAAAAGGCGAGCGTTAAGGGCGAGGTTATTTGTGAGACTGTGACAGTCCGCGGCAAGGTCGACGGCGCTATTCGCGCAAAGTCTGTCTCTCTGGCAAAAACTGCACACATTCATGGCGACATTCTGCATAGCTCTCTATCGGTTGAAACCGGCGCGCATTTCGAGGGCAATTGCCGTCACTCCGACGATCCGCTTTCCGACGCCTCGGCGAAAGACTTCCGCCGGTCGCGCCCCTCCTCCGCACAGCCTGCGCCGCGTCCAGTCAAAGCTTCAATGGATGATGACGCCGAGCCGCGCTCTAAGGCGGACGCGCCGTCGTTTTTAAATCAGAACCGCTCGCCGCTACGCTAAAACGGTAACTCTACATCGCATAAAAAAAGGCCGCTTTATGCGGCCTTTTTTCTTGTCTGAAAATTTGTGCGTCGTCAGGCTACCTGCCGCGAAGGCCCGCTAACCCTGATATCAAAGTCAAGAGCCCAAGCGCGGCGGCGAGATAGGCGCCCCATTGCATGCCCGGCAGGCCGATACCTTCCGTGCCCATCAAGGTCAGCGCCATATAACCAATAGCGCCAACGGCGCCGAGACCTGCAAGGATTGTAACGATACTGGTCAGACGGCCGATAAACGGCAGCATACCGATAATGCCCAAGCCGGCTGCGGCAACCGCCAGCATAGACGCCCATGACATCACGTCGCCGACCATGGTCGAATCATTAAGCACGCCCGTGGATGCGCACTCTTCGCCTAACGGAACCTGCAACTTGCGAAGACAGCCTACCGCCTCGCCGATAAAATATTCGCCAGAACGGGTAATCACCGTCTCGCCAGAATCGGCGAGCTTGCCGGAAACATTATACATAGGCCCAAAGAAAATCGCCGCCACAATTGCCAGCGGTAGTAAAATGCGAGTCATAAGACCCCCCTCATTCCCAACTACAAAACCAGGCGGCAGTTTACCCTTTGTTAAGGTTTTAGCCAAGCGCTGGAATAGGTGTGTTTGAAGATCTGCTCAGATTGGCCAAGGCCAGTCAAAACCTGCATAAACGCTCGGTTTCATTCGTAAAACCGCGCCCATACAACCCATACAGAGTGACGCCGCTTCACGCTCGGCTTATAGTGGAGCGCGTCAAAATGACCAGTGGTGAGACCATGCACAACAAAAACTTCAAGCTCGCTGCTATCCAGGCCGCGCCGGTCTTGTTCGACAAGGCCGCCTCAACGGACAAAGCCTGCGCGCTAATCGCCGACGCCGGGCGTCTCGGCGCGGACATTGTTGCTTTCGGTGAGAGCTGGCTGCCGGGCTATCCGTTTTGGGTCGACGGGCCGGTGATCGACCTGACCTGGGAGGCGAGCGCGGCCTATCTTGAAAACGCAATCGCCATACCCGGGCCGGAAACTGACGCCCTATGCACGGCGGCGAAAGCGGCGGGCGTAGAAGTCGTCATCGGCGTTGCCGAGGCCGATCCGTTTACGGAAGGAACGGCTTATTGCACGGCGCTCACCATTGGCCGCGAAGGTGAAATTCTCAATCGACACCGTAAACTCAAACCCACCCACGGCGAGCGCATTATCTGGGGCGACGGCGACGGCGCGGGCCTGCGCATTATCGAGCGTGACTACGGGCGCATCAGCGCGCTCAATTGTTGGGAACATCAGATGATGCTGCCGGCCTATGCGCTGGCGGCGCAAGGAACACAAATTCACGCCGCACTCTGGCCTGGTTGGGAGAAGACGCCACGCGACGGCGAGGTTTGCTGGGCGCGCCAACATCTACTGTCGCGCGCCTTCGCCAGTCAGGCTTGCGCCTATGTTATTTGTGCTGCCGGTCTGCGTCTTGAAGAACACATCCCGGAGCGGTGGCGCCCGCTAGGGGTGTGGGAGCATACCGGCCAATCGGCGATCATTGATCCGCGTGGAGAGATTATCGCCCTTGCCGGCAGCGAAGAAACAATTTTAATCGCAGATGGCTCGCTCGATTTGGTGCGTGCGACGAAAGCGGCCTGCGACATTGCCGGTCATTATTCGCGGCCGGATATTTTCGACTTCGCCGTCAATATGCGCCCGTCCGGGCCGCGCGTGCGATTGCATGACGGCGAGACGGGTTATGCCAATGACGCCAGCTTCACTGACGGTTCCATCGATGAGGACGAATAGCCATCGTCAAGTACTAAGTCGAAACGCTTGAGTTGTTCGCCCCAACGATAACGTTCGCAAACCATCCGCCGCGCCGCGACGCCAAGCTGGCGGCGCTTATCACCACCTTCAAGCAACGACACAATGTCCTGCGCCATGGTTTCTGCTTTATCAGCAATCAGAATGTTTTCGCCGGCGGTCACGCCAAGACCTGTTGCAGCGGCCGTTGTCGCTACCACGGGGCGCGCCATCGCCATCGCTTCAAGGACTTTGTTTTGTATCCCGCGGGCAACGCGCAGCGGCGCAACGACAGTTTTTGCCTGGCCGAGCCAGGGCCTGACATCATCAACGCGGCCGGCAACACTGATCCGGTTCCGCCCATCCAGCGCGCGGATACGCCCGACAGGATTGGCGCCGACAATCGCGAACCGGGCGTGCGGCGCAGATTGAAGAATAAGCGGCCAAACCGCCTCGGCAAAATATGCCACTGCTTTCACATTGGCGCGGTAATCCATCGCGCCGACAAAAACCACGTCGGCGGCGGTGGATAGTTCATCGAATGCAACCGTCGGATCAAAATAATCCGTATCAACTCCGTTTGACCACCAGTCGACATCTTTTTTCAACGCTTGGCGGCGATTGAAAATCGCCGCCTCCGCCGGAGTTATCGCAAAGCTCGTATCGGCCCAATTGGCAATTTCGGTTTCCGCGCGCGCCAAGAGGCGCCCTTCCCGCGCAAATATCCAACGCAGCGGCGGGGCGGCGTCTTGCGCATATTGCCGCCATTTTTCAGAATCCGCGTCGCAAAAATCGATGATACGTTTCCGGTCCGGAAAAGGCTTTTCAACATATTGCGCCATGCCCGATGAGAAGACGACTTCAGCCACTAGCGGCCGCGCGCGCGCTGCATCGACAGCCTGTTGCATCGCCTTGCTGCGGTAGTAAGCCATTGAGAGCGGCTCGTCGGTGAGGTATCCGCTGAGGGATTTTGCCTTCGCTGCCTGGGGGTTGAGCGCGATCAACGTCGTGCTGGCGCAAATAGAACGGAGAAACTCCGCATGGGCAAAATCGCGGGGCTCATCAACAAAACAGGCAAGATGCACCGCGTAAGATTGCATCAGATGTTTTAACAATCGCCACGAACGGATTTTGTCGCCCTTGTCCGGCGGATAAGGGATGCGGTGCGCGAGGAACAATATTTCCGGCTTCGCGCTCATGGGAAATTCCGCGCCAGCAACGGCCCAAGCGCATTGGCGACCGGCAACGGCAACCGCCGCCATAGCTTTGTAAGCGGCTCGAATTTCGGGTTTTTAGGATTGATGTTCGGCATGTCGTGCGCCGCAATCAACTTGTACTGATAGGTAAGCGGCGTCGGTTCAGCGCCCCAGAGTTTTTTGAAACGATAAGGACCAGTATCAATTTTACTGCGCCCGAAATCAAAGGTTTCAATCCCGCGTGCAACGCAGAGGCGCATCAATTTCCAATAATGATATTCATGCGCACGCGCGCCGCGCGCCAGCACCGAGGCGCCGACATAATAAGGCAGGTAAGAATTTTTAAACCGGAAGCTAAGAAGCGCGGCGGCGGGCGCACCGTTGACTTCCACCACTGAAATTTCAGTCTTGCCGGCAAAGACGCGCAGCAATTCGTCGAGAAAGCGTCTGGGAAAAATCGGCGTTCCGTGATTGCGCAAGGAGGCGGCGTAGTGCCGGTAAAATTCATCCGCATCGCCATCGAGCCGCAGAGATATTTGCCCGGCGGCCTCAGCGGCGAGCGCTTTGCGAATTTCCGCCCGGCGGCGGCGGCGAATGAGACCGAGATGGTCTTCTTCATCGGCAGGCAGCGACATCGCAAAGTTTGCATAAGCACCGGTCTTCTGGCGCCAGCCATCTAACATGGTCGCGCCGCTGCGAAACTCAACATAGCGGACTCCATGCGCCTCGCCGGCATCAACGACTGCCGCTGCAAGCTTGGCGACAATATCATCATCGTCACCCAAAGGACCGCCACCGACGGTAAACGCCGTTGATATGAATGAGCGACCCAATAACGGCGTCTTGACGTCCACCACTGGAACAACGCCGACGATCTTATCCGCGCGGCGTGCGATCAGGTAATGCGCCGCATAGCCATAAGCCGCCTCGATGATTTCGCCCCAGCCAAAAAGGTTGAAAAATCCGCCTCCGGAGTGATTTTCAACATAGCAGTCCCATTCGCGCGCATCCGATGGCGTCGCGAGGGTAATCTCTACCGGCGCCGCTGCGCTTTCTAGTCTGGCTATTTCGGCCGCATGCATCATGCTTCACCGCCGACCCGCGCCAGGCCGAGCCCATCGTCAATCCGCTTCCATGAAAAACTCCGCAACACGCTGTCGAGTTTTCGCGGCATTTCTTTGAGGTTCAGATAATGCCGGAACTTCGATTTTACCGGTGCGCTATTGATCCGCGGCTGTTCGGCGTCAAGCTCCCACGGGTGAAGGTAAAATATTACCGGCCCTTTCAACGTCGCCGCCGCACGGCGCAGCAACAGTTTCGAAGCGCCGAGCGGCGTTGCGCGAAACCAGCCGCCTCCGGCGCAACTGACGCGCTTACCGAGCATCTTCACAGTCGCCACTGGCGCTTCGATCAGCGCTCCCCCCTCAATCGGATGATACGGATTTTGTTTCGCAGACGCATCGCCATAGTGGTCGTGCGCAATCGGATGCGTGCTTGACGAATAGGCATAGCCGATTTCAGCAAGCGTCTCATGCGCCCATGGCGTTGTGCGATCAATCGAAAACCCCGGTGCGCGATAGCCCCGCACCTCAACGCCGGCAATGTCTTCCAGGAGCTTCTTGGCGTGCGATATGTCTTTGGCGAATGCATCGCGGCTTTGTTGGTTGACCTTGGTGTGATCAAACCCATGGCTCGCCAACTCATGGCCGCGCGCGACAATCTCGCGGACCAGCGCCGGGTCGCGTTCGCCAACCCAGCCGAGCGTAAAGAACGTCGCTTTGGCGCCGCGTCTGTCAAACATGTCGAGAACCGCACGCGTCGCATCGCCAACCCGTAGCGGAAACCCATCCCAACTGTCGCGCTTGATCACATCGGAGAACGCCCAGACCTGAAAATAATCCTCGACGTCAACCGAAAGTGAAAAACTTCCCGAGCCTGCCTTTGGGTTTGCTTCGCGGTTTATCATCCGGGCCGTGGCGCGCCTGCCTTTCGCAGCTGCCTGTTTAACGAAATCCATTTTAACGCAATGTGTGTTAACGAAATGCGCTTTAACGCAACGCGCTGCGAATTTCGTCGAGCAACGTTTCCGCGCGCGAAAGGCTTGCCGATATTGTATCCCGGCTCTCGTCGCGCTTGTCGTCTGCCTCGCTCAAAGAGCAGCGCACACGCTGCATGCTGGCATGGGCCTGCTTTAACTCACCGCGGGCCTCGTCAATGGAGCGCGCAACCGTTTTGCGCCAGCCGCCCTTGCCTTTTGGCGGCTGCGACGCATCATCGGGAAATGAGGCTGCATCAAACGCTTCCGCATCATCACCAGCGCCATTATTAAAATTCTCGCCCGCGCTCGCCGCCGCAATCGCAGAAGCCACATCCTCAAGCGTTGCCGGCTGCGGCGCTTCGCGCTTTGCGCGTAGCCGGTCAAACATATTCCCAGCCCCATCAGCCGCCGGCGCTTTCATCGCTTTTGGCGCCTTAGCCTTCGACAAAGCACGCTCTATAGGAACGGCTGCATCGCCGTTGGCCATGTGCTGACCTGTTTCCTCCGATGTCTGATTATTGCGCTCAGCATCGCCAATTTGCTCCTCGCGCATTTCCGACACCACCGTCTCAACGGCCGAAGCATTAACCTCATGACGCCTTTCAAGCGCACAATAGAGCATCAACCGAGTGCACAAGGTGTTGATGCGGCGCGGCCTGCCTTCCGTCTCAACAAAGATTGCATCAATACCGTCGGCGGTAAAAACCGGATCTTCGCTCCAGCCCGCGACCGCCAGGCGATGCAGAATATATTCCTGGGTTTCCTCACGGCTCAGATTTTCAAGATGATATGACGCAATCACTCTTTGCTTGAGCTGTTCCATATCCGGCGCCGACATCGCTTCTCGAAACTCCGGCTGGCCGACCAAAAACACCTGGAACAACGGCGTGCCGTCATAATCGATATTTGAAAGCATGCGCAATTCTTCAAGCGTTTCACGCGGCAGGTTTTGCGCTTCATCCATAATCAGCAAAACTCGGCGACCGCGGCCCAGTTGATCAAACAGATAGTCCTCAAACGCTTCCAGCTGGCCGGTTCGCCCCTCACCTTCGGGAACAATGCGAAACGCTGAAAGAATATGCCCGAGAAGTTCATCCGGGCCGACATTCGAGGTTAAAAGCTGCGCGGCGACGATATTGGATCGATTGAGCTGGTCCAGAAGATGCCCGATCAACATGGTTTTACCGGCGCCGATGGGGCCGGTAATGACAATAAACCCTTCAGCCTGTTTCAAACCATAGTGAAGATAGGCCATCGCCTTGTTATGGCTGCGGCTGCCAAAAAAATACCTCGGGTCCGGATTGAGCTTAAAGGGCGCGCCCGATAGCTGAAAATACTCTTCATACATATTTTAAAATTCCAGCGTAGCCCCCAGCAAAATCGAAGTCTCATCATATTCCAGGGTGCTAATTGGAGAAAATCGTTCAGAGTGCGACACTTCTGCAAACGCCGAGACATTTTTGTAAAGTCGATAGGAGCCGCCGACACGGCCGATAACAGTATTTGTCAGCCCATTATTGGCGACAAGATCTGCACAATCGGCAACCGCGTCAAAAAGGATATCCATCGTGTCAAAACCAAATATGATCGGGTTGGCCTCACATAGTGTGGCGTCAATCGACGTATCGGCGCGGCGGAATTCAAAATCGCCATAACCGGTGATGCGGCGTGAAAGACGGTGTTTAGCATTTAGCGTGACGCCATAAGCGTCAATCTGGCGGAACCCGAAATCACTATCGGAAACATTGGCGCTTAACGTAATATCCGTTCGCTCATACACCGCCGAAATTGCTGCGGTTGCGCTATCTGTTACGCTAACGCCAACGCTCTGCGCCGATCGCCCTGACAGCACGCTTGAATATCTGTTTGCCGCACTGATTACATTGCGCGGTGAAATCTCCTGTCCTTCACGCAACTGGTCGGCAAAATCCAACGTCTGTGTCTGCACGCTTCTGAACTGCGAATTGACGCCTTGCGCGCGCGTCTGGAATGCCCGGCTAGCACGCGCTGTGAACGCCAAGCGTCTGGTGAGACGATAATTAACATCTGCTTCGACAAAATCATCGCCAAAACGCTCGCCATATTCGATCCGCGCGCTGCCGCGTCGATTTGGCTGCACCGTAAAGCCAGCGCGCCAGAAGACACCGGAAAGCTCGTCATCATCAAAGAACAACGCGGCCGCCGCGTCAGTATCGACCTCGTCATAACCGACTGCCCCGCTGAGTGAAAATGTCTCATTAAGTGCAAACCGCAGATCGGAAAAGAGCGATCCTTGTTGGTATTCAAAGTCCGGCAAATTACCCGACCCGCTTTCCTTCGTGCTGTTAGCATAACCGGAAACACGAATGCGAACCCGGTCAAGTGACGAGCCGGTCTCATAACTGGCCAAACCCTCATGAGACATGGAATCATTCAGGAAATTACCGCCGAATAAATTAGCCGTCGTATTGGAATCATCGACAAAAACCTGCGAGAAGCGGTAGCGCAACTCAGCCGACGATTGGTCTGCGAACTGGTGGTAGACATATGGGCTCGCGGAGAGGGAATGGACATTAGCTTGCTGACTGCGCGCATTGTTCAGACTGCGGGAAAACCGTGCATTGTCGCCGACAAGTTGCCGCGATGTCTGAGCGGACAAATCAACATAAATGAAATTTTCTGCAACCGTCGCCGTCGCGGTCGCCCCGATATTCTGATTGATAGCAAGATCACCGCGATCGATAAGATATGAAAAATCGAGATCGCCCAGCACCAACGCTGTTAAACGTTTTGTACTGATGATCGCCCCGCCCGTCAGCACCGTGGACAGGATATACTCATCATCCTTCAACCCATCGCGTTGCAGGTTGATATTGTCGGTATAATTAAAACGCGTCGAGACCGCCGCCGAATAACCGAGATAATCAGTTTTCATTTTCAGCGGCGCTTCTGCCTGGCCGACCTGCGCAAAGGCGGTTCCGCCCAAAACGCTGGCGCACACGCCTGCCAACAAGGCGCCCTTTATGCCATGCATCCTGTTTCTGCCTATTTTAGATTGTTCCATTGGAAACCCCCTCCGCTCGCGACGGCATCGCGCTGTTCGCGTCGCCACCCGGCCCGTAATATTCATAAGATCCATAATGCGATCCGCCCGCCCCGATCAAACACCGATTTAACATCAAGCTCACATTGGGGTTAATGTCGAGAAGTTCGTCTATGGCCGATGCAACCGCAGGTTCAGGCGTCGCATTGGCCTCCACCACAAAGACGATTTCATCGACATATTTGGCCAGAACCACCGCCTCGGTCGTCGCCAGAACCGGCGGCGCATCGAGGATAATGAGGCGATCCGGCGTTTGCGTCGATAGCTCAGTCAATAAACGCTGGCAGTCTTCGTTGGCGAACAGCTCTGAGGCCCGTTCAATCCTTGCGCCCTCGGCGAGAATTGATAGCGGCGCCTGGCTGGCGCGGTATTGCAGTGAACATACGCTGAGCGACGGATCGAGCAACTTGTCGGTCAGCCCCGGCCCCACGGCCAGGCCAAACCGGTCGCGCACGCGCGGGCGTGGAACATCGGCGTCTATTAAAAGCGTTTCGATCTGGTCTTCGAGCGCAAGGCTCAAGGCCAGATTAACGGCGCTGAAGGTTTTGCCTTCGCCGGCCCGCGCTGATGTCACCATGATCAGGTTGCGCTGGCGTCCAGGCATACGATGCGACTGGCGCTCACCGCTGGCGCGCAGGAAACCAATCCGGCGCAACAACCGCCGTTTGACCGCACGCAGTTCCAGCGCCAATTGGCTCGCCCTGGCGTCCGGGTGATAATAGCCAGCCTCGGCGAGCTTGGTGAAATCAAGATCGAATGCTTGCTCTGCGGCGATGCGCGGTTCAACTTTCTTGTTGTGTTTTTTCGCCCGCTTGGCGGCAAGATTATGGACCGAGCCGCCGGCCTTTTCGATGACGCCCATCACAATGCCTCCCCAGGGTTTGCCGATGCCGATATTTCAGCTTCCGACGTGTCGGATGGCAGTTTCAGCACTGTAAAATAGGAATAGGCGCCGCCGACAAGCATCAGGCTGGCGGCGAACGCGCCGAGCTTTCTGAAATCGCCATAACGTGCAGCGACGACAGCGGGCGACGGAACTTCGCTTACTGCGCCCAGCACCGGAAGACCAAACGCATCCTGCAATTCGCTGAGCTGGGTGTAGCTTTTATCAAGCATGGTCAGCAGCCACGCGGCGCCGGCGCCAGCTCCGGCGGCAACCCCCAAGACGCCAACAATCAGCAACAGCCGCGGCGGATCGGTTGGCGTCAACGCCGCTTCGGGGCGCTCGAACACTTGATAATCAACGCCGCGCCCAGCGGCGCCGAGATTTCTGGTGAGCTGAAGCCGGTCACGCCTGGCCAGCAACTCATCATAGGTTTTTTGCGTCTGTTCATATTCACGAATGATCTGCTGCAAGCCCGCTTCCGCTGCCGGCGCCAACCCGGCTGTGAGATCGAGCGCTTCAAGCTCACTGCGTAGTCGTTCCTCGCGCGCGCTGAGAATACCAACCGCGTTTTGCGCCAGCCGCAGCTCAGAGCGCAAACGCACATAGTCGGGGTTGGATGACAAGGCGCCGCCAGCGCTCTCGAGCTGCGCAATGCGCGCGACCACGCCGCGTATGTCGGGATGGGTTTCTTTGTACCGGCTGCGCAAATCGGCAAGTTCGACTTTCAGCTTATCAAGCTCGCCTCCGGAGATTGTCCGCGATGTCGTCGACAGCAAATTCTGTAAAGTCGTAATGCGTCCCTCTGTCCGCTCAAGCTCGTCGCTGGCGCGGGCCAGATCCTGTTGCTTCTGTTCGCTCCGCCGCGTTGCGCCCAGCGTGCCGGCCAGCTCGCCAGCATTGTCGCGGCGATAAGCGGCGACGGCCCGTTCATTGGCGGTGAGTTTTTCTTCAAACGCCTCGATCTGAAGGTTGAGACGGCGCACAGCCGCCTCGCTTTCCGACAAGGTCGCACCCAAATCCTGTTCGATCAGCATGTTGAGAACAGCATCGACCACTGCCCGGGCCATATCAGGGTTCGAGTTCTTGTAGGTGATCACAAAATACATATCGCGCGGGCTGTCGATTTTGATTTTTTGCGACAGTTCGTTGATGAGCGCTTCCATCTTTGTGCGACGCTCAATTTCCGAGCGCGCCTCTATCGTCCGGTCGAGACCGGCGCGCAAAATCACCTCTTCAACATTCGGCCGCGTTAACAGTTGCAGCCGCATCACCTCGACCCGGCGCGAATAGTCCGGGCGCGCCGTAAAGCCGTTCAGCACTGGCTCCAATATGGTCTCGGTCTGGACGAACACATGCGCGCGCGATTCATATTTGTCCGGGATCATCCAGACAGCGAACCAACCGACAAGCGCAACGACCCAGGCGACGGCGATGACAGTCCATCGCCGGCGCCAAAGGCCGTTTAAATGCCGGATGATCGGCCGTGGCAGATCCGAGAACTCAAACACTACGCATCCTTTTCCGCCCAAAAGCTACGCCCTTAAAAAATGCTTTCGGGAATTAACACAACATCGCCGGGCAGCATCGGCACATTCGCGGAGATGTTGCCTTTGCGCAGCAAATCATCGAGGCGCAGGCGATAGGAATTGCGATCCGCCCCCTTGCCGCGAATGAGCACCGCGCGATTGCCGGCGGCAAATTCCGTCAGCCCGCCAACCGCGACCATCACGTCGAGCACCGTCATCCCCGCCTGATACGGCAAAGCAATCGGCTGTTGCGCCTCTCCGAGAACACGCACCTGCTGGTCAAATGTCGATGAAAAATTGCTGACGATGATCGTCACTTCAGGCGCTTTCACAAACCGTTTCAAAGAGGTTTCAAGGTCTGACGCCAGTTGCGTCGGCGTCTTGCCGGAAGCGACCATGTCTTCAACCAGCGGGGTTGAAATACGCCCGTCCGGCCGAACGGTGACATCGGTTGAAAGCTCCGGTGCGCGCCATACGAAGATTTCAAGCTTGTCGAGCGGCCCGATCAGGTATTCAGGCGATGAGCCAGCGACATCCGTCGCTGATACCGGGGCCGCCTGCAGTTTTTCACCACCATCGATAACCGCGCAACCGGCGATCAGAGCAGCGGCCGCGCCTAAAATCGCGATGCGGCAAATTTGGTAAATATCTGTCATGTTTTCTTCCTTAGGGTATCCAGAATGCCGCCGTTTATCGGCGAACTCGTCAAAATCACGCGCCTAGCTTAGTGTCTCCGCAAATTCTTTGCCATGGCGCAACGGGTGGTTGCGGAAAGCTTTCGCTGAATAGATGAACCTCAATAAATTCAGCGGGTTGTGGCATTAATCGCGGGGTGCGGAATAATTGCCGCAGCGTGGTTTCGTTGGCCTTGGGCGATTACACGCCGTAATGGCGCCAAATGGCGCTGCGCAATCGCCGAATCAGAACGCTTGCCTTGGTTTCATAAGCAACCAGTTTAGCGGCTGCCGATGCCGAACACCGCCACCCGAATGGTCATCACAATGATGATGATGTCGAGTAGCGGGGTGAAGTTTCGGATGTAATAAAGGTCATAGCGAAGCTTTTCGCTGGCGCCTTCAACGGTCGCTGCATATTCATACTTCACTTGCGCCCAGCCGGTGATCCCGGGTTTGATGAGCTGGCGCGTACGGTAATGCGGGATGGCGCGTTCCAGCTCGGCGACGAATTCCGGGCGTTCGGGTCGCGGGCCGACAAAGCTCATCTCGCCGCGTAGCACATTAATCGCCTGGGGGATCTCATCGATCCGGGTCTTGCGGATAATCCGGCCGATACGGGTGATCCGATCATCGTTAATGCATGCATATTGAGGCCCGTCTTTTTCCGCATCAGTGCGCATCGAGCGGAATTTAAACACCTCGAAGACCTTGCCATCCTTGCCAACGCGGCGTTGCCGGTAGAGCACCGGTCCGCGACTGTCGAGCTTGATCGCCAGCATAGTCAGTACCAGCAACGGGGCGAGAGTCATTATCAAACCGAGGCTCAAAGCCACATCGAGGACGCGCTTGAATTGCGAAATATCATGATCGGTCATCGCCGCCGCAGCGCGATTGACTGCGCGCATATCCACCGTGTCGAGATCGAGGGCGCCGGCATTTGCGCCCGCGCCAATGAGGCCGTCATGGGATTGCCGCAAGAAAACCGGCGCGCGCGTCAATGGCGCGGCGGGATCGTCATACGCCATCTTCACTAACCAAGGCCCGGAGCGGATCGCAATTAACGCCGCCAACAGGCCCGCCGCGATGCCGTAGATTATGACCATCTCCCCAACGCCTCCAACGCCGTGATGTTGGTTGCAAGCTGGAACAGCGCATCTCGTGTCGGCTGTTTCAGTTTGGAACAACGCCCGAAACGAAGCAGTAAATGTGCCTAACGGTTCGTTAATGTTCTCGCGCGGTCGCCAAAGAACGGCGCGCACGGAGTTCCTTAATCGGCGCGATTTATGAATGGACGCAGTGTTCCATTCCGACGCTCCGGTCGGTGTGTTTGTTTTTATGCGAGAGCGATGCGCTTTCTGGTTTTCACAACGCTCTATCCAAATGCGCAAATGCCCGCCCATGGCATTTTCGTTGAGAACCGTTTGCGCGCCTTTTTGCAACGCCATAAAGCTGATGTCCGGGTGATCGCGCCTGTCCCCTGGTTTCCATTCGGTCATAAGGCGTTTGGAAAATATGGCTGCTGGGCGCGGACGCCCCATCGCGAGACCCGCCACGGGATTGAGGTTTTCCATCCGCGCTATGCCATCCCGCCAAAAATCGGCATGAATACCGCGCCCCAGGCGCTGGCGCGTTGTTTTCGGGCGGAGATCAAAGAGGCGACGCGCGACGGCTGGGATTTCGATTTTATCGACGCGCATTATTTCTACCCCGACGGCGTCGCGGCGGCGACAGTGGCGAAGGAAATCAGCAAGCCGCTGGTGATTACCGCGCGCGGTTCGGACATTACCTTGCTTGCACAGCATGCGCGGCCGAGGGCGCAAATCCTCAAAGCGGCGCTCGGCGCCGACGCCATCATCACTGTTGCCGCGGCGTTGAAAGATGAGCTGGTTAAACTTGGCGCGCCGGCGCAAAAAATTCATGTCCTTCGCAACGGCGTCGACCTGGAGGCTTTCACTCCCGGCGACCGCAAAGCCGCGCGCGCGGCGTTGAGGGTTTGCGGCCCGGTCATCGTATCGGCCGGGCACCTTATCGCCCGCAAAGGCCATGACCTTGTCATCGACGCACTTAGGCATATTCCCGATGCGACACTGCTGATCGTCGGCGATGGCGCGGAACGTATGCGCCTTGAGCGTCAGGTGAAAAGCGCGGGGCTTGGCTCTCGCGTGCGTTTCCTCGGGCCCGTTGCGCCGGAAAAAATGCCGGAGATTTATCGCGCCGCCGACATACTCGCGCTCGCCTCTTCGCGTGAAGGCTGGCCGAATGTGTTGCTGGAGGCAATGGCCTGCGGCGCGCCCTGCGTTGCGACAGATGTTGGCGGTTCGGCGGAGGTTATTCGCGAACCCGCCGCCGGACGCATTGTCGTTGAACGAACGCCAGACGCTATCGCCCGTGAAATCAACGCCCTCCTCACCCATCCGCCAGGCGCCGCGCAGACGCGGGCCTATGCCGAGCGCCATTCCTGGGACGGAACCACCGATGCAATGGCGACAATCGCCTCTGAATTGACAGCGAAATCGCGCGCGGCGGCGACTGCCGTCACTACGCCGCTTGCACCCGCGCAAGGCGCCTATCGGCCCAAGCTCCTGATTACGGTGGATACGGAAGAGCAGTTCGACTGGTCCGAATTCCGCCCGGACACGCACCGCGTTTGCCCCACCGCCGATATTGACCGCTTTCAGGACGTCTGCGCCGCGGCGGGCGCGAGGCCGCTTTATCTCCTCACCTACCCACTGTTGAAAAACCAAAACACCACCGCTTATTTTCGCGCCCTTAAAGACACATGCGCTAAAGATGGAGGCGGCGCTGATTGCGGCTTGCACCTCCATCAATGGGTGACGCCGCCGGGGGCGAATTTTTCGGGCGCTTACTTCTCGTTTCAAAAAAACCTTCCGCGCGACCTTCATCGCGCCAAGCTTGCCGTATTGGCCGATGCTTTTGAGGCCGCCTTTGGCGTTCGCGCTTGCGCTCATCGCGCCGGGCGTTATGGCGTCGCTGCGCCCGATTACGACCTCCTTGGCGCCGCTGGCGTCCGGTTTGATTTCAGCCCCAGCGCAGGATTTGATTTTACCGCCGCCGGCGGGCCTGATTTTTCGCGTCTTTCCAACCATCCGTTCACGGTCAATGCCGCGGGACGCCAAGTCTTCGTCACACCGGCCAGCGGCGCTAAGGCCTTGCGCCGTAGCCGGGTGTTCTTGAGCCAGGAAAAAGCCGCGCCCGGCTTTGCCGGCTCGGCGTCCAGCCCCTCGCGCCGCACCGTTCCCATGCGGCTGTCGCCGGAAGGCGCGCAGTTGGGCGACCTTAAAGCGCTCACCAAACGGCTGGTCGCCGACAAAACCCCGGTCATCACATTTACCCTTCATTCAACAAGCCTAACCATTGGCGCCAACGCCTATGCGAAAGACGCCGCCGCCGTTGCCGATATTCTCGATATAACGCGGCGCTATCTCGCCTGGTTTCGCGGCCCTATCGGCGGCGACATCATCGCGCTCGAAGAGCTTGCCGCGATTTATGAGGCCCCCGGCCAAAACCGCCGCGCTTAACACCCCGTTAAGCATAAGGGCGGTAATTTTTGCCCCGTATCGTCTAAAGGACACCGGCTCATGATTTTCGCGGATTTCGCGCGCATTCTGTTTGGTCTTACCGCCGTTATCGGCATGATCGGCATCGCCGCCTACGCCGCCAAAAAGGCGGGCCTCGCCACAGCATCCGGCGGCTTTGTCCGCAAGCGCCGACTCGGCGTCGTAGAAACGCTGGCGCTGGATGGACGGCGACGCCTCGCGATCATCCAATGTGACGGTACCGAACATCTTATCGTGCTCGGCGCCAATAATGAGACCGTGATTGCGCACAATCTCGACGGCGTAACGCACGAAGAGGAAGACGCGCCAGCGCACGTCGAAAATCCGTTTGCAACGATGTCGGACTTGGTAAAAAAATTCCGACCCGGCGACAAGCGGCGCCCCGGCAACCCACTCGCTGGCAAAGACGCCGCCTAAAAATTCGGCGCCTTGTGCTAAGTATTTAGAAAATTCAACGCCGCCTGGATTCCGGTTTTCACCGGAATGAGCGGGATTTGCAGCAGCTAAACACATTTCCCTATCACTCCTTTCAAGTCAGTATTTCACTCGAAAGGCATTATAAGGCCGCCCAAATCCGTGAGGATAACTTTTCACCGAATATAGGTTTTATGGCCAACTACCCTCTCAGGGTTGCAAAATCGAAGATTCGATTCGTGTTTGGGTTGTATGGATTTGCGCTGTTTATGCCGTCATCCCGTGCTAGCAGCGCGTCACTGCGTGCCGCACAGCACACGGGATGACGGGTTATGGGGCACAAAGAGTGTAGACGGTTATTGGAGCACGCTTTAATAACGACCCAAGCGCTCGATTAAAAGGTCGAAAAAGCCGTCTCGCTGGACGCTATGGGCCCATTCCACATTGGCGGGCAACTCTGTAACGCCCCAAAAATCTACAGCGGTATGACCCATAGTCAATTCAGAATCCGTCTCCACACGGATATTACAGGGCTTCAATTCAAACAACTCCGGCTGTAGCAAATAAGCGATTGTACACGGGTCGTGCAACGGGGCGCCTTGGGTTCCATATTTTTGCGCATCGTAGCGTCCAAAAAATGACAGCATTCCATGGGATGCCTTTGCAACAGGAGTGTCCAAATTTGCAATACGCTCCACTACGCTGGGTGAGGTAAAAACTTGATGGGTCACATCCAAACCAAATGCGGCAATGGGTCGGCCGCACTCAAACACAATCTTGGCGGCATGCGGATCAACAAATATATTAAATTCTGCGGAGGGTGTAATATTCCCCCCCTCTTTCATGGCGCCGCCCATCAAGACAAGTTCGCGAATTTTGGGTAATATCGCTGGTTCACGTAAAATAGAAGATGCAATGTTTGTGAAAGGCCCGGTCACGACAATGGTAATTTCATCGTCGGCCGCTGCCAGTAACGTATCAACGATAAAATCGACGGCGCCCTTATCTTCTAATTTTGTTTTTGGGCTGAAAATATCTATACCGTCAATGCCATCACGCCCGTGCACATGCTCCGCCGTCAGCCCGGCATTTTTCAAAGGCTTATCACACCCGGCAAACATCGGAACTTTTTCATTGCCGACAATGTCGCTTAAAATACAAATGTTGCGTTGGGTTTTCGCCAAGGGCACGTTCCCCGCCACCGCACAGATGCCGAGAATGTCCAATTCTTCCGGCGCGGCAAAAGCCAAAAACAACATAAGCGCGTCGTCCTGGCCCGGATCGCAATCAATAATTATTTTTCGCTGCATATTCGCCTACCCTACTAGGATGTGGATTCATCCGGTCCAGCATCTGATCACATAGTGATGTAGCATGCACCGACCCTTACTTTTCAAATAACCTAAATATGCAGCGCATGCCCAAGCGTTCGGAGCGCAGCTTCCTGAAACGCCTCGCCCTGCGTCGGGTGCGCGTGGATTGTGCCGGCGATGTCTTCAAGCGCCGCGCCCATTTCCAACGCCAGCCCGAAAGCGGCGGCCAGTTCTGAAACCCCGCCGCCAACCGCCTGAATGCCAAGCACCAGATGATTATCCTTGCGCGCAACAATACGCACAAAGCCGTCCTCAGACTCCATGGTCATGGCGCGGCCATTGGCAGCGAAGGGAAAGCTCTGTGTAATGATTTCATAGCCTGCATCCGTCGCCTCGTCTGGCAAGAGGCCGGCGGAGACAATTTCCGGATCGGTAAAACACACAGCCGCGATCGCCACCTTGTCCCAGACCCGGTTCTCGCCGGCGATAATTTCCGCAACCATTTCACCCTGCGCCATGGCGCGGTGCGCCAGCATCGGCTCGCCGGTGACGTCGCCGATGGCGTAAATCCCGCTCATGGATGTTCGGCATTGCTCGTCAATCTTAACGAAGCGCCCGTCCATATCGAGGACGAGATTATCGCGGCCCCACCCCTCCGTCAGTGGTGCACGCCCGACCGTCACCAAAATCTTGTCGGCTTTGATGGTCTCCGCTTTGCCGTCGGCAGCCTCAATCTGGAGACCGGCCTTGCCGGCGCCTTTGGCTTTCGCGCCAAGCACGACGTCGATGCCGAGCGCCTTCATCTTTTTCGCCACCGGCCGGGTCAGCGCCTTGTCATAGAGCGGCAAAATCCGGTCCAGCGCTTCAACCACCGTCACCTTCGAGCCAAGTTTCGCAAACGCAATCCCCAGCTCGAGACCGATGTAACCGGCGCCGACAATGGCGAGGTTTTTCGGCGGCGCATCCAGATCAAGCGCCTCAGTCGAGGAGATAATATTGCCGCCAAAGGGCATAAACGGTAATTCGACCGGCGCGGAACCGGTTGCGATGATAATGTTTTCTGCACGGATGGTTTGAACGCCGTCATCGGTTTTCACCTCAACGGTCTTGCCATCGATAAATGTCGCCCAGCCGGAAATGGTGCGAACTTTATTCTTCTTCAACAGGCCGCTGACGCCCCCGGTGAGGCGTTTGACGATCGCGTCTTTCCACGCAACGGATTTCTTCAAATCGATTTCCGGTTTAGCAACCTTAACGCCAATCGGCGAGCCAGCAGCAAAATGCATCGCCTTTTCAAATTCATCGGCAACATGAATGATCGCCTTGGACGGGATGCAACCGACATTGAGGCAGGTCCCGCCATGGGCCGCCGCCTCGACGATTACCGTATCGAGACCGAGCTGTCCGGCGCGAATGGCGGCGATATACCCGCCGGGTCCGGCGCCAATGACAAGAACTTTGCAGTCGATGATGGGCATAGATTTCTCGCTTAGGGATACGTCCAGTGCAGTTAACGCTTTCGATTAGACAGTAAAAATTTCATCAGTACGCCAACGAATACCGCCCCCCATAAAAACAAGAATTTTTGCAAACGCAAGTTCCGTAAACGCACCAGTTCTAAAATATATAAAGGCTTCTAAACCAAGCGACAAAACACCGACTCCAACGGTAAATATCATTGCCATTGCAAGCGCATTGGTTTTGCCGTTTTCATCATCCACGAGCACTAATCCTCAATAAAAATCATTGCCGGGTTTTCCAAAAGCGCCCTGATGCGCTGGACGAACACCGCCGCGTCCCAGCCGTCGACTACGCGATGGTCAAAACTTGACGACAGGTTCATGACCTTGCGGGGGCGAAATTCCTGTCCATCCCATTTCGGCAAGACCTGCATCTTGTTGACGCCGATGATCGCGACTTCCGGATGGTTGATCACCGGCGTCGTCACGATCCCGCCCATGGCGCCAAGCGAAGTGATGGTGATGGTCGAGCCGGAGAGCTCCTCGCGGGTCGCCTTGCCGGTGCGGGCCGCTTCTGAAAGCCGGGCAACTTCTGCAGCGCAATCCCATAGGTCGCGCGCTTCTACATGATGGGCCACCGGCACCATCAAACCGCCGGGCGTTTGCGCGGCGACGCCGATATGAACGCCGCCATGCTGGTGAACAATCCCGGCTTCATCATCATAAATCGAGTTAATTTGCGGCTGCTCGCCGATCGCCTTGACCATTGCGCGCATCAAAAACGGCAACAGCGTCAGCTTCGCCTGGCTTTGCTTACGCGCCTTGTTCAATTGCGCACGCAGATCTTCCAGCGCGGTCATGTCGATCTCTTCGACATAGGTGATGTGCGCGATACGTGATTTCGCGATTGCCATTTTCTCGGCAATCTTGCGGCGCAAGCCGACCATGGGAACATCGGTAACGCCGGTCTTGCGAGTATAAGCGCTGCTGCGGGCGTGGGCCGCGCCACCACTTTCGAAATAGGCGTCGAGATCGGCGTTGGAAATCCTCCCCGCCGGACCCGTGCCATGGATACGGCGCAGATCGATCCCGGCATCGGCTGCGCGCTTGCGCACTGCTGGCGAGGCCAGGGGTTTGTCACCCTCCGCACGCGGAGCGCCGGATGGCGATGGTTTAAGACTAACATTGGCTCCGACAGGCGCCGCGACGGCGCCGTTGGTAGCCGGTTTTTTCGGCGCTGGTTTTGGCGCCTTGGCGGCTTTCGGTTTTGCCTCAACGGGCGCAGCGGCGGGCGTCGTTTCCATTGCCTCGCCCGGCTTGATGTTGCCCGGCCCGTCAACTTCTAGACGAATAAGCGGCGATCCGACCGCCAAAATATCGCCGACCTTGGCCGCCTGCCAAATCACCTTCCCCTCTACTGGTGAGGGAATTTCAACCGTCGCCTTGTCGGTCATCACCGCGGCCAGAACCTCGTCTTCGCGGACATTGGCGCCAATCGCGGCCATCCATTCAACCAGCTCCGCCTCGGCGACGCCTTCACCGACATCGGGCAGCTTGATAATGTGTTCGCCCATTATGCAGCCTCCATGACTTTCCGCAGCGCATCACCGACGCGCTTGGGTCCCGGGAAATACTCCCATTCATGCGCGTGGGGGTATGGCGTATCATAGCCTGTCACGCGAATGATCGGCGCTTCGAGATGATAAAAACACGCCTCCATCACAATCGACATCAGCTCGGCGCCAAAGCCGCAGGTTTTTGTCGCTTCGTGTACGATGACGCAACGACCAGTTTTCCTGACCGAGGCCTCAATTGTTTCCATGTCGAGTGGCAGGATCGTCCGTAGGTCAATGATTTCTGCGTCAACACCAGTTTCCTGGGCGGCCGCCTCGGCGACATAAACCATCGTTCCATAAGCGAGAATGGTGACGTCGGCGCCTTCGCGCTGGATCGCCGCCTTGCCAAGCGGTACGGTGTAATGATCGTCGGGAACCTCGCCCAGCTCATGCTTTGACCATGGCGTCACCGGGCGGTCATGATGGCCGTCAAACGGGCCGTTATAGAGCCGCTTGGGTTCTAAAAACATCACCGGATCGTCATCTTCAATCGCAGCAATCAACAACCCCTTAGCGTCATAAGGGTTCGACGGAATAACCGTTTTGATGCCAGAGATGTGTGCAAACAAAGCCTCGGGGCTTTGCGAGTGCGTCTGCCCGCCAAAGATGCCGCCGCCGGTCGGCATCCGCACCACCATCGGCACGGTAAAATCATTCTTGGAGCGATAGCGAATGCGCGAGGCTTCTGAGGCTATTTGGTCGTAACCCGGATAGACATAGTCCGCGAACTGAATTTCGACGCAAGGGCGCAGGCCATAGGCCGCCATGCCGACCGCAGCGCCGATGATGCCGCTTTCATTGATAGGGCTGTCGAAACAGCGCTGAGGGCCAAACTTTTCCTGCAGGCCTTGCGTACAACGGAAGACGCCGCCAAAAAATCCGACATCCTCGCCGAAGACGATGACATTGTCATCGCGCTCCATGGCGTTTTCCATGCCGCTGCGGATCGACTGTATCATGGTCATACGCGCCATAATCAGACCCCTGCTTCCTGGCGTTGCCGGCGAAGATGCAGCGGCATGTCTTTATAGACATCGTCAAACATTGAGGCTGGCGTCGAATGCGGCCCGTCATGGAGTGTGCCGTTTTTTTCTGCGAGCTTTTGCGCTTCAGCAATTTCTATCTCAATGCGCTCACGCGCCTGAACATGTTGCGCCGGCGACCACACGCCGTTGGCGATGAGGTGATTTTTCAACCGCTCAATAGGATCGCCCAGCGGCCATGCGTTAGACTCTTCTTTTGGCCTGTAAGCGGATGGATCGTCCGAAGTCGAATGCCCACCAACGCGATAAGTCACATGCTCGATCAATGTCGGGCCGTGCCCAGCCCTGGCACGCTCAACCGCCCATTTGGAAACCGCGTAAACGGCGAGATAATCATTGCCGTCAACGCGCAGCGCGGGAATGCCGAAGCCTAATCCCCGCGATGCGAAGGTCGCGGCTTTGCCGCGAGCGATACCTTGAAAAGTTGAGATCGCCCATTGATTGTTGACAATATTCAACACCACTGGCGCACGGTATGTCGAGGCGAAGACCAGAGCTGAGTGAAAGTCCGATTCCGCTGTCGAGCCGTCGCCGATCCAGCTTGCGGCAATCTTCGTATCACCCTTGATCGCCGACGCCATCGCCCAGCCGACGCCTTGGATGAATTGCGTTGCGAGATTGCCAGAAATTGTGAAAAAGCCGTTTTCTTTCGACGTATACATAATCGGCAACTGCCGCCCCTTCAGCGGGTCGGCAGCGTTTGAGTAGATCTGGTTCATCATGTCGACGACTGGATAGTCCGTCGACAGAAGAAGCCCCTGCTGGCGATAGGTTGGGAAATTCATGTCGCCGGGCCGCAGCGCTTTTTGAAACGCGCATGCAATCGCTTCTTCTCCCAGGGCTTGCATATAAAAACTGGTCTTACCTTGACGCTGCGCCATCAACATGCGCGCATCAAACGCGCGCACGCGCAACATATCCTCAAGACCGACCTTCAGCTGGTCGTCGCTCAACAAATCCGCCCACGGACCCACGGCCTTGCCGTCGCGGTTTAAGACGCGGATGATGGTGTAGGCGAGGTCGCGAATATCGCCGGCCTCAACATCGATTTCCGGCCGCGGCGCAGCGCCGGCTTTAGGGATCGGAACATCGGAGAAGTCCGGCGTGTCGCCAGGGCGAAATTCCGGTTCCGGCACATAGAGCGATAACGCCTGATCGTCGCTCGTAGGCTTGTCGGGGCTCATGGGCATCTCCGGCTGGTGGAGTTCGCGCTTCCGGGGCGCGAAACCCTTGTTTTTTCAAATTCTTCTTGGGAGTCAGCGCACTTTTGAGGAGGATGTAATCCACCGATGCCGGGGGAGCAATGGCCGAAAATGAGACTCGGGAAAAAGAGCGCGGCCGGTTTTAAGGGCGGCGCGGCAAAGTGGATTGTGCCAAAATTAGTCGATGAATTAGCAGGATTGTGAGCCGGTTTAATAGCCCAGTTTGGTCAACTCGGCCTGTATTACCTTGCGCCGGCTTTCCAGCGCCTGAAATTCCGGATCGGTTTTTTCATTCCAGGTTCCCATAATCGAATTGGTTAAATTATCGGTGGCCATTTTGCTGATCCGGCCCTCCACTTGGCTAAGCTCGGTCACCAGGTCCATGGCGCGTTTGAGTTTCTTTGGCGGTTTTAACGCCTTTAAAAAACGCTGCGCGTTCTTGTCTTCCCGCTCTAACTCATAGCGATAGAGCCGGTTCTGGAGGCGCGCATAAACCAGCCATTCCTCAGCTGACGGATCAGCCCCCGCTTCCAGCAGCGCAAGGCCGGCGGCAAATTTTCCATGATCGGCGGCCGCGACCAGCGGCGTTTGCTCGCTAGTCATGCCAAAAGCGCCGAGTGAGTTCATGATCTGATCGGGGTCCCCGCCGATTTTCGCTGCAGCCTTAATGATATCTGCCCGGTCGATCTGCGCCGCCCAGCCGATGATAGTTTTATCATTGGAACGGTTGCTGCCATGACCGAATGCGTAGTTCGGATCTAGGTCATATTCGGACAAGAGGGAGAGAATTTCAGGAATATCATCCTTGGTCCGCCCAAGGATGACCGGCAGCATCATCCCCTGCCAGCTTGCGGTTTCAATGTTCATACCGCCTTCAAGAAACAGGCGCATGGTTTGAAAATCACGCGCCTCGATCGCCTGCATGAAATTATCGCTGGTCCAGGCGATACCGAGATTGGCGAGTTCCTTGCGCGGATTTTCGCTAACTTCGCGTTTCGAGGCGGCTGTGCTCACAGCAATTTCAGCGGTGTTATCGACAATCTGCGCCGTGTTGTCCGCAATCTCCGAGACGCCTTCATCGATGGATTGCAACTGCGGAATTAAGATCGCCATTAAGGGCTCATTGCCGCCGCTTGCTTTGTCTGTCAGCGCCTGACCAAGGGTCAACACACCGGCGATCACCACCGTCAAGGCGCTCGCCATAAACAAATCGCAGGTCCATTTCGGATTTCGTCCACGGCGCAACGCCCAAGCCACGAACACGCCCGCGCCGACAGCTACGACGCCAGCGCCCAAAGCCAGAACTACTGTAGCGTCTGAAACAGCCTCGCGAAGGTTCGTCGCCACGCCGAGAATGCCGGCAAGGAAGCCGAGCGTAGTAGTTTTATACGGTTCTATGTGTCCGCGCAGATAGCTCGTGAAAGTTTTGGTTTCGGCGCTCATTTTATTGCTCCCCCGCAAAGCGTTATCATCAAATGCCAGATCCTTATCGGAAACCCTTTTATCCCTATTCCCACAAGTCTCCAATAAGCAGCTTTGCGCGCGCAGAGACTTATGCTGGCGATGACAGACGCCGCCCCAATGCACGCAATAGGCTGGCCCCATCCCCGCGCCATGCGGAACCATGCATGCAGGCGAGTATAGCCGGTTCCAGGACCGCAAGCTTTTCTAGAAGTAACGAACCATCCTTCGTGTGGGAGTAATAATCCAAAGCGCCGCGCATCATTTCGCTCGGTTCCAGAATATCATCTTCTGTAATCGCCGGATGCGTTGCGCCAGGTTGGGTGAAGAGATCGCCACAAAATAACGTACGTGTTGTCGTTTCAAACATGTGGCCGCATTCCCACGCGTGTGGAAGATGCGGCGTTGCGATCCATTTAACCGTATGGCGGCCGAGGTCGATAGACTCACCGTCCGCCAGTGCGCGCGGCTGCCGATCCGCAATGTCGCCAATCGAAACCATCGCTGCAACGTCACCGCACAATGGTTCCGCATTCGGCGCGGCTCCAAGAAAGTTATTGAGAGCGCCGCACTCATCAGCCTCAACATGGGAGAACGCAATATACCGAAGCTTGTCGATCGGCATGACCGCTTCAATCGCCTGGCGCGTGATCGAGAACATTTGCCGTAAACCGGTATGATAAAGCAGCGGCTTTTCGTCTTCAATCAGATACTGATTGAATGAAAAGCCCAACGGCAATTCATCACTAGGCGGCACAGGTGTGCTGATCCGGTGAATGCCATCGGCAATTTCGTCAATTGTAGTATTGGTATCTTCGACAACAACCGGCATTATTGTATCTCCCGCCAAACTTCTGGTTACGCAACGCATTATTCGCTATCAGGATCAAGCGCCCGCAACCTTATCCCACCATATCAGCCCATTCTTCTTCGGTCAGGACTTTAACACCCAGGTCTTCGGCTTTCTTGAGCTTCGATCCCGCGCCGGGCCCGGCGACGAGATAGTCCGTCTTGGCCGAGATTGACCCCGACACTTTCGCGCCAAAGCTTTGCGCGCGCGCTTTAGCCTCATCGCGCGTCATGGTCTCCAGCGTGCCAGTGAAGACAACGGTTTTTCCAGCGATCGGGCTTGTGGTATTCGCGACTTGCGCTCTTTGAGGCGTGACCTCCGCCAGCAACCGGTCAACGGCAGCGCGATTGTGGTCTTCACTGAAGAAGTCGATCACCCCTTGCGCCACCAACGCGCCGATCCCATCTATAGACAGCATGTCCTGATAGGCCTCGCTCTCTGTAGCGCGGGCCTTCACCGCCGCGTCGTAGAATGCTGCAACATCACCATAATTGCTGGCGAACAGCCGTGCATTGGTCTCGCCGACATGGCGAATCCCGAGCGCATTGATAAACCGCGCCGAGGCTATCTCACGCCGAGCATCAATGCCGTCGAAAAGATTTTCGATCGATTTACGATTGGTCGCAACCGGCTTGCCCTCTTTGTCCAGATAGATATCACCGTCTTTTTTATTTTTATATGTGTAAAGATTGATTTCGCCTGCTTCTTGCCGTTGCCGCAGTGTGAAAATATCGGCGGGTTCGGTGATGATTTTCTGCTCAAAAAATGAAGCAATCTGTCTTTCACCCAACCCCTCGATGTCAAACGCCTGACGCGACACAAAATGTTTGAGGCGCTCCACCGCCTGCGCCGGACAGATAAGACCGCCAGTGCAGCGCCGGTCGACATCGGGTTTGCCGCTCACCGGATTGACTTCATTGATGGCGTGAGAGCCGCAGACCGGGCAGCAGTCCGGAAATTTAAACTTCCGCGCGCCTTTCTTTCGTTTCGACGTCACGACCTCCACCACCTGAGGAATGACATCGCCGGCGCGTTGGATAACGACCGTATCGCCAACGCGTACATCTTTTCGTTCAATCTCATCGGCGTTATGGAGCGTTGCATTGGCGACAACGACACCGCCGACCGTAACCGGCTTCAGCCGCGCGACCGGGGTTAATTTCCCGGTCCGGCCGACTTGTATCTCGATATCTTCCAGCACTGTTGTGGCTTTTTCCGCCGGAAACTTGTGCGCGATCGCCCAGCGCGGATGGCGCGATACGAAACCCAGCCGCGCCTGATAATCGAGGCGGTCAACTTTGTAGACAACGCCGTCAATATCATAGCCGAGGGAGGCGCGTTGTTGTTCAATATCGGCGTAATGCGCCAGCATCTCAGCGACGCTGTTGCAACGTTTTGTCAGTGGATTGATTCTAAACCCGAGTTTTTTGAACCCTTGCAGCACCTCCCATTGCGTCTCGCCCAATGCCTCGCTGACCTCTCCCCAGGCATAGGCGAAAAATTTGAGCGGCCGCGAGGCGGTAATCGCCGCATCAAGCTGGCGTAAGGAGCCCGCCGCCGCGTTGCGCGGATTGGCGAAAAGCTCAGGCTGTTTTTCAGCCTCCGCCGCCTCGTGGGTGAGCCGCTGGTTCAAGGCTGCGAAATCATCGTGAGACATATAAACTTCGCCGCGCACTTCCAAAATATCGGGCGCTGCTTTCAGTCGCTCCGGTATATCGGCAATGGTCAACGCATTGATGGTGACGTTCTCCCCCACCTCACCGTCGCCGCGCGTCGCAGCTTGAACCAGGATGCCTTTTTCATAGCGTAAATTGAGCGACAAACCGTCGATCTTCGGCTCGGCCGTAAAGGCAACCTCAAGATCTTCCGCCAGCCCTAAAAACTTGCGCACACGCTTATCGAACTCAGCGACGTCGGCATCATCGAAGGCGTTATCGAGCGACAACATCGCTACGGCGTGTTTCGATTTTTCAAACTTCGCAGATGGGGCCGCGCCGACCTTGCCAGAGGGTGAATCTGCGCGCTTCAGTTTCGGGAAGCGCTTTTCAATCAGCAGATTGCGCCGGCGTAACGCGTCATATTGCGCATCGGTGATCTCCGGTGCGTCCTTACCGTAATAGGCAGTATCAGCCCCGGCAATCTCAGCGGCAAGCCGCGCAAGTTCCGCCGCCGCATCGTCGGGCGTTAGCTTGCCGACGGGGATTGTGTCGAGATTGGAAGCTTGTTTGTTCATGGCGTGGTGGTATTCGCCTTAGCCAGCCTTTACCAGCTTTTTACGCGCCGGCCTCTTGGCGGTTGATTTTCGCGCTGCGCCGCCAAGCAATTGCCGCGCGGCGGCGCGGGCCTCACTGGTGACTTTCGCGCCCGACAGCATGCGCGCGATCTCCTCCTCGCGCTCGACAGCGCCCAGCAACGTCACGGATGTTGTCGTCCGGCTTTTGGTCTGGCTCTTTTCAATGCGCCACTGGGCGTCGGCGCGCGCAGCGACTTGGGGGCTGTGCGTCACCACCAGCACCTGCGCGTCGCGCGCCAGTCGCGCCAATCGCTCGCCCACCGCATCGGCAACCGCACCGCCAACGCCGGCGTCGACCTCATCGAAAATAATGACGGTGCGGTTTTCTTTCGCCGCCAGCGCCGCCTTCATCGCCAGCACAAATCGCGAAAGCTCGCCGCCCGAAGCAATGGTCTTTAAAGGGCCCGCCGGCGCACCCGGATTGGTCGTCACCATGAACTCGGCCCGGTCATAACCGTCCGATGTCGGATTGTCCGGGTCGCTAATCACTTGCGTTTCAAAATGCGCCTTGCCGAGCTTTAACGGCGCCAGTTCCTTCGCCACTGCCGCATCAAGCCTCTTTGCGGCTTTGATACGGTCGTCTGACAGCGCCGTTGCTGCGCCCGCAAATTCTAACTTGGCGGCGGCGGCGGCGCGCTCCAGGTCGGTGAAGGCCGCCGCCCCGGCTTCGACATCATCAAGCGCCTTGGTAATTTTTTGTAGAAACTCACAAAGCGCATCCGGCGCAACACCGTGCTTGCGCGCTTCAGCGCGTAGTTCAAACAATCGCTCCTCGGTGCGGTCAACCTCATCCGGGTCGGCTCCGAATTCCGAAATCGCACGATCGATCGCAGCGCGTCCTTCCGCGGCCTCGCTAAGCGCCGCGGCAAAGCGGGCGGTCGCCTCCTTCAGCGATGGCGCTTCCGGCAAGAGCGCTGCGGCGCGCTCCACATGACCAAGGCCGGTCGATAGATTGTGCTCCACCCTGCCATCATCAATAGCCGCTGTGGTTGCACGCAACTGTTCGGAAACTTTCTCTGCCGCCATTAACACCGCGCGGCGTTCGGCGAGCGCAGTTTCCTCGCCGGGCTGCGGGGCGAGCTTTTGCAAGACTTCATAAACGTGGCGAAGATATTCCGCTTCGCGCGCGGCGGCGTCCTGTTCGCGGCGTCGCTCTTCAAGAGCGGACTGAGCCTCGCGCCAGGTCCGCCATAGCGCTGCCACTTTCGCGGCTTTTTTCTGCAACCCGCCAAATTCGTCGAGCATGCCGCGATGGGCGGAAGCTGACAAAAACCCACGCCCGTCATGCTGGCCATGGATTTCCAACAGCGCCTCGCCAACTTCGCGCAGCATACTGATCGACACCGGCTGGTCATTGACAAAGCCGCGGCTGCGGCCATCGGCATTTTGAACCCGGCGCAGGATGATCTGGTCGCCTTCTCCGGCCTCGTCTTCGCCGGCAAGGCCGTTCTCGTCCAGCAACCGCCAGACCGGATGGTCGCTACGCACTTCAAATGTCGCCGCGACCACGCCCTGGGCAGCCCCCTGGCGCACGCCGCTGCGTGTCGCGCGGCCGCCAACCGCAAGCCCAAGCGCATCAAGCAGGATCGATTTGCCGGCGCCGGTCTCGCCGGTCAGCGCCGCGAGCCCGTGGGTCAGCGTCAGCTGCGCCCGGTCAATGAGGATAAAATCGCGAATATTGAGAGCGGTCAGCATTACTGGCCCGTATCGTTGCGCATAATGGCTCTCTTACCGCAGTTCGAGCCGCGCCGGAAGCCGGGACGGGTTCGTATTCGCAGAAGATCAGGCGCTAGGGATTGCTGGAATCAAAGACCGGCGGATCAATATCCCCGCCAAGATTATCGCTGGTCGGCGTCAGCTCATCCAGCTCACGAGCCGTCACCAGATCAACGCCGTCAACCGTGTCAGGGTTCAGCTCCTGCAAGACCTTGTTCGGATCTTCCGTCCTCTCCGCCACGGCCTCGCGTCTGTCTTTGCGCACATCGGCGATCAAGATGTCGCGTCTTTCAAACAGCTTATACGTATCCTGATACCAGCGGCTGCCAGGGTAATTATATCCGAGCACCGCAGCTGCAGAACGGGCCTCATCAATGATGCCGAGTTCCAGATAGGCTTCTACCAACCTGTGCAGCGCTTCGGCCGCATGGTTCGTAGTCTGATATTTCTCGACAACGGCCTTAAACCGATTGATCGCAGCAATGTGTTTGTTCTTTCTCAGGTAAAACCGGCCAACATACATTTCCTTGCCGGCAAGGTGGTCATAGGTAAGGTCCAGCTTGAGCCGTGCGTCGCGCGCATATTCCGAATCCGGATAGCGGCGGATCACATCGACCAATGAAGCAACGGAGTTGTTGGTAAAGTCCTGATCGCGCCCAATATCGCGGATGCGCTCATAGTAACACATCGCTTTCAGATAATAGGCGTATGCAGTATCCTTGTTGCCAGGATGAAGCGAAATAAACTGATCAAGCGCCGTGACCGCTTCTTCATAATCATTACCCTGATAATAAGCGAAGGCTTTCATCAACATCGACTGCCGCGCCCATGACGAATAGGGGTGCTGGCGCTCTACCTCTTCAAAGAATGCGATCGCCGTGTCGTAGCGCTTCTTGTCAAGCTGGAGTTTGGCGTTTGCGTAGAGCTGCTCTACCGGCCGCTCGACATAAGCGAATTTTTCTTTTTTTCCGCCGGCGCAGGCGCTAACTGCGCCGCACACGGCAATGACGCCTAACAATTTGAAGAATAACGCAAAACGAAAAACCACGATCTATGACGCCTTATCTGAACCTGCCCCGCGCCATGGTTCTAATGCGGGGTGCTGTGGGCGTCAAACGGGTCTTTGCAGTGTTTTTCAAAGACTAAGCCGTCGCGGCCAGCAGCCTCGCCTCTTGGGCGCCGGTGCTGACGCTCCGGGCGACGGCAAGAGCGGCCCGCACATTGAGGTCATGGCCAGGTTTGACGGCGCGAATAGCGCCACGGACCGGCCGGCCCAGAAGGTAGAGATCGCCGACAAGATCGAGCGCCTTGTGGAGGGCGAATTCGTGAGGATCGCGCAAAGGTTGATCGTTCAACAGCGCCGGGCCGTCCACGACCAGCGAGTTTTCAAGCGAGCCGCCGCGAATAAGGCCCGCACTCCGCAATCCATCAACCTCATGAAGCCGACAAAAGGTCCGCGCCTTTGCAAGCCTGTCACAGTCGGCCGGACTTGAGAGATCGACGGACAAAGACTGGCGGCCAATCAGGCAATCGCCAAAATCGATATCGATGTCGATGGAGCCCGTATCGCTCGGCGTAAATTCAATGAGCCGATCACCATCGGTAACAAGGATTGGCTCAGCGATCACGATCGGCGACCGCGCGGCGTCTTGGGCTTGGAGGCCTGCCTGCTTCAGGCCGGCGACCAGATGGTCAGCGCTGCCGTCAAAAATCGGAATCTCAGGGCCATCCACATCAACTATGACGTTATCGATCGATAACAGCGCGAACGCCGCCATCAAATGCTCGACTGTGGATACGGATGCGCCATAGCCATTGGCCAGCCTGGTGCCGTGATCGGAGCCGACGACATTTTCAGGCGCTGCGTGGATGAGCGTGGAAAGGCGGTTAGCTGTACCGTCGGGGTCAATATCGCAGCGCCGGAAGACGATGCCCGAGCCGGCCGGAGCTGGAAGCGTTGAAATCCGGCATTCGCCGCCAGTGTGCAGCCCTACGCCCGCAAACTGGGCCTGCGCTTTAACAGTCGTTTGCGCCGCTGCCCCCATAATGCCGTTACTCACTTTCAATCCTGATGAAAGGCAATCTACCTCGACTATCTCCCTACTACATCGATTTTGTAAACTTACGCGAGCGTTTGCAGTCAACCTTTGTTTCACTGTGTTTCACCACAATATAAACAAATACTTAGACACAAATTTGAGTGACAAAGGTCAGCGCAACCCGATCAAAACGATGGGTTGTTTGCTCTGCGCTTTTTTGCAGGCGTATTTTCTGCGTCCAAACCCGCGGTCGTTCGGTCGAGAAAAGCTCTAGCCTGACTTCTTTTTTCTTAGGAACGACGGAATTTCCAGATCTGCGTCTTCTTGATCGTCGAACAGGTCCCCGCGCACGCGCGAAGCCGGCTTTGCCGCTTCTGGCGCCCGCGGCGGCGGCGCATCGCGGCGCTCATCATGTCCGCCTCCGCCAAGCGATTTGAACATATCGACGGCAATCTCAAGCGAGTGTTTGCCCAGCTTTTGGGCGTCTCTAAACGGATTTTGCGCGGGTTTGGCGTGTTCTGCGGCCCGCAATACCGGCTTTGACTCCGCCGCCGACTGTTGACCGCTGCGCTGGGGAACCGGAACCGAGGGCCCGGATGAGCGCAATAGCGGCGATCCGCTGGCTGGCGAGCCCTCAATCAGCATCCGCCGGATGCGCTCATGAACATCGCCCACCGGATTGACCTGCGGCGAAGCGACAATTGGCTGCTGCGCCGGATGAGCGGGGACCGCGGCGGGCTGTTGCGCGCTCGGCTGCTGAACAACAGGCCGGCTGGTCAAAACTGGCGATCGTCCCAGGCTCGCAGTTGGCGCAGCGGCCTGAGCCGAGTTCACCACCAGCGGTTCACGCCATGGCTTGGCGATCGCACCAGTGTTGATTTTGACTTGCGGGCGGTTTTCGTTCTCTTCAGCGTCGATACCGGTGGCGACCACCGAAACGCGCACGCGCCCTTCAAGATCCTGATTAAATGTCGAACCGACAATTATGTTTGCGTCGGGATCAACCTCCGCACGGATGCGGTTTGCCGCTTCATCAACTTCAAACAGCGTCATATCCATCGAGCCGGTGATGTTGATCAACACGCCGCGCGCGCCCTTCATTGACTGCTCGTCAAGGAGTGGGTTCGAGATCGCGGCTTCCGCGGCCGAAATGGCGCGTTTTTCGCCTTCCGCCTCGCCGGTGCCCATCATCGCCTTGCCCATCTCGCTCATCACGGTGCGCACATCAGCAAAGTCGAGATTAATCAGTCCAGGCATCACCATCAGATCGGTAATGCCGCGCACGCCGGAATGAAGAACCTGATCCGCCATCGCGAAGGCTTCGTGAAAGGTGGTGCGTTCATTGGCGATGGAAAACAAATTCTGGTTCGGAATGATGAGGAGCGTATCGACATGCTTGTGCAGCTCTTCAATGCCGGCATTGGCGATACGCATGCGCCGCGCGCCTTCAAAGTGAAACGGCTTGGTAACGACGCCAACCGTGAGGATGTCCCGCTCTTTGGCCGCCTTGGCGATGACGGGCGCAGCACCTGTTCCTGTGCCGCCGCCCATCCCGGCGGTCACGAAAATCATGTGCGCATTACCGACATGCTCAAGGATTTCGTCGATGGATTCTTCCGCCGCCGCGCGGCCAATATCAGGAACCGAACCTGCGCCCAGCCCTTGCGTCGTCTTCACACCCAGCTGGATTTTCTTTTCCGCCGTGGCCAGGCCTACCGCTTGCGCATCGGTGTTGGCGACCACAAATTCAACGCCCTCAAGCTGGCTTTCGATCATATTATTGACCGCGTTGCCGCCTGCGCCACCGACGCCAATCACTGAAATCCGGGGTTTTAACTCTGTAAGTTCAGGCACGCTTAGATTTAACGGCATCGGCTGCTCCGGTTTAGAACAAGGTTTTGGGATCCGCCCTCATGGTTACCCCATCGTTAAAGATTCGTTCAGAACCCTTACCAAATGATTAACGTCTTATTAACGACGCTAAAATTTTTGACGGAGCCACGCTTCGACGCCGCCGAAAAATATTGATTGGGATAATCCATGAGGTGATTGGCGCGCAACGCCAAGAGCAAACTGGTCGCCGCCTGCAGAATTTATGTGACACTGAATGACACCGGCGCAGACTGCAAAGCCGGGAGCCGCGGCCGCATCCGGCGCGCCCGGAATGGCGACCGGGCGCCCGAGGCGGGTTTTCATCGACAGGACTTTTTCCGCGATCTCGCGGGCGCCGACCAAAAGGCTGCCTCCACCGGTGACGACGGCGCGGCGCAGACCGCTGCGATGCAACGGGTTGCTGGATTGCCGCGCCAGCACCAGCTCGAAAATTTCTTCCATACGCGGAATAATCACCTCGCAAAGGTCAGCGCGCGAAGCGCGCGCATGATCGCTGCCAGGTCCGAGCTGCGGGAAGTCAACCAGACGGTGTTCATCGCCGGGACCGATGAGTGCGGCGCCATATAATGTCTTGATACGCTCGGCCTGGACCATGGGCGTATTAAATATCTGCGCGATATCTTTGGTAATGTGACCGCCGCCAACACCGACGCCGCCGCAATCAACCAGCGCGCCATTGTCATAGACCGCATATCCGGTCGATTGGCCGCCAATATCAATCAGGATAACGCCGAGATCTTTTTCGTCATCTATCAGGGTGGCTTCCGCCGCAGCGGCCGGGCTGGCGACAAACTCATCCGGGGTCAGGCTGCACCGCTCGACCAGGGTTGAGAGATTATCAAGCGTGGTCTGCGGCGCGGCGACGCCAAGCATTTCCGTTGACAGCGTCGCTCCGTTGAGCCCGACGGGATGGTTGAATATTTCCTCGCCGTCGAGCCGGTATGAGGTTGCGACCGCGTGCAGCGTTCGACATTCCGGCGGCGCGGTCAGACGAGCGCCTTCATGCAGGCAATCTTCAATATCTTCCTGGGTCACCACGCCGTCGGCAATTTCGAGGTCGACGCCAATGCGCCGCGTGTGCAGCGCCTTGCCGGGGCTCGCGACCAGGACCCGGTCGATGCGCATATTCGCCATGCCTTCAGCGGCGGCGACGGCTTTTCGGATATTGGCCTCGAGCTGTTCCGGACAAGCAGCTTCGCGCTGTTTCACCGCCGCGCCATGACAGCCAACGCCGATAATTTCCGCCTGCGGCGGCAAGTCCGGCTCATGTGTGACGCGGGCGATGAAGCAGGCGATCTTTGACGCACCGATATCGAGCGCTGCTATCGTGTACTGATCTTTACGGCGACGGTGTGCCATGGGCGCTAAGGGTCTTTCTTTTATTCAACTGTCCGTTAGAGCGGGTCTTCTCCCGGCAACGGTCTCTCATCGGCGTCTTTCTCGCGATAGACCAGCCGGTCAGGGTCACGCAGATCGATATAGTCGAGTGACAGGTCAAGCACGCCATAAGCATTTTGCAGCGTTGCAAGATCGCGCGCCGCGGCTTCATAACCTGTTTCGGGAAATTTAATATCGGCGCCGGATTTCAACCGCACATTCCATCGCCGATCGCTGACGCGGATCAGCGCCGCCGCCCGGCCCCACAGCACCGCCTCGCCGCGCAACGCCCGCAACATCCCCGCCGCAGAGGCCGGCGCGCCGGCGCCGACAATCAGCGGCAGGTTGGAATATTCGTACGCGTCAACCTCGCGAATAACCGCGCCGTCCTCATCAATCAGGTGCATGGCGCCCGCCAGCTGCCAGACCGCCGCCGCCTCGCGTTCACGCACCGAGACATGGACCGTATCCGGCCACAAGCGCGACACCGCCGCTGTACGCACCCAGCCAAGCTCTTCCACCCGCGCGCGCGCCGCGAATGGGTCGAATTGCAAAAGCGACGAGCCGATCACGGGACCCAGCGCGGATAAAATTTCTGCTTCATTGGCGTTGTCAAAACCTTTCGCGGTGATGCGGCGCACCTCAAACCCGGCAGCGATAGCGGCGCGGTCAACCTGTCCGCCAATGCGCTCACCCATCAGACCGACATAACCGCCGGACCACAACATCACTGCGCCGATCAAACCGACAACGGTCAGCCCGGCAGCGGCGGCGATTGTATAGTGTGAGAGGAGATCGCCAGCCCGCTCATAAATCCGCGACACCAGGCTTGGCTTGGGTTTGGCTTTTGTTGCTTTTTTCTTGCGTGGGCGTGCAGTTTTTTTCTTTACCTTGGGCATGAGGCGTCCTCCGTCATCCAGGCGCAAAGGTCGGGAAAGGAAATACCCCGCGAGGCCGCCTGCTCCGGCGCTAGCGAGGTCGCAGTCAGGCCCGGCTGCGTGTTGACCTCAAGGCAGAACAGCTGCTCGCCCTCAGCGCTCTCGTCATAGCGGAAATCAGCGCGCGAAAGCCCCCGGCAACCCAGCGATTGATGCGCCCGCAAGGCAAGGTCAAGACAGCGTTCGGTCACCATCTCCGGAAGGTCGGCAGGCAACACATGTTTTGATCCGCCATCGGCATATTTGGCTTCATAGTCATAAAAAATCAGAGACGTGGTGATTTCCGTAACGCAAAGCGCGCGATCGCCCAGCACCGCGACAGTCAATTCGCGGCCGGGAATAAATTTTTCCACTAGCACATCTTCGCCAAGCGCCCATTCTTTACTGGCAAGCTCGGCAGGCGGGCGATTGTCGCCAGCGCGGATAATATAAACACCGACGGATGAGCCTTGCGCGTTCGGCTTGATCACATATGGCGCGTCCATCACATGACCGCCGGCTACGTCTTTTCGCGAAACAATTATACCCGGTGGCGACGGGATACCCGCCTCTTCAAACACCGCCTTCGCGCGTTGCTTGTCCATCGCCAGGGCCGAAGCGAGCACGCCGGAATGGGTGTAAGGAAGACCGAGCACCTCAAGCAGCCCCTGAACACAACCATCCTCGCCCCATTGGCCATGCAGCGCATTAAAGACGACGTCGGGTTTCATCTCGCACAGACGCGCCGCAAGGTCGCGCCCGACATCGATCTCAATCGCTTCGTAACCAGCCTCGGTCAGCGCCTTGGCGGCCTCGACGCCAGAGTTAAGCGAGACTTCCCGCTCCGGGGACCAGCCGCCCTTAAGGACAGCGATACGTTTATACTTGTTACTCATTCGCTTCTGCCGCCTCGCCTATCCGCCTAATCTCCCAGCGTAGTTTCACACCTGTTTCCCGCTCAACATCACTACGGAGCGATTCAACCAGCGTCTCAATATCCTCAGCACTCGCCTCACCGCGATTGATCATAAAATTGCAGTGTTGCTCGGAAACCTGCGCATCGCCGACGATGCGGCCACGCCCGCCGATTTGATCAATGAGTTGCCATGATTTGCGCCCGCCTGAAAGGCTAAGGTCGGGATTGGCGAAGGTAGACCCGCCGGTGCGCTCGCGGATTGGCTGGGTCGCCTCGCGCCGCATCATGATGTCGGCCATGCGCGCCTCGATCGCGGCGGGATCATCAGTGTGGCCCTCGAACAGCGCACTGGTAAAAATCAACCCATCGTCGGCGCCGCAATAGCGGTAAGAAAACTTCATGTCGTCAGCGGATAGGACATGACGCGCGCCTTTTCGGTCATAACCCGTCGCCTCAACCAGAATATCTTTGGTCTCGCCGCCATAGGCGCCGGCATTCATCGCCAGCGCACCGCCAATGGTTCCCGGAACGCCGCGATAAAACTCAAGACCGGCAATCCCCGCCACGCCAGCACGCCTTGCAACCTGCGCATCAAGCGCGGCGGCGCCCGCGCGCACGCGCACGCGCACGCCGTCAGTTACAATCTTCCCGAACGCCGCGCCAAGGCGGATCACCACACCGCGCAAGCCGCCATCGCGCACCAGAAGGTTGGAGCCAACACCGACCGGATAGGCTGGAATATCCGCATCCAGATTTTTAAAAAAATCCGCAAGATCATCCTCATCCGCCGGCGAGAACAAAACATCCACTGGCCCGCCAACCCGCAGCCATGTGAGCGCAGACATGTCGGCATTCTCGACATATTTGCCTCGGACGGGTGGGAGGTCGGTAGGTTTTATGTTCCTCTCAACCATCACACCCCTCATCCTGAGGTGCTCGGCAAAGCCGAGCCTCGAAGGATCCGACACAAGCGCAGTGCCTGCCGCTATCCTTCGAGGCTTTTGCTTTGCAAAAGCACCTCAGGATGAGGGGTGTGGTATGTCGCCGGGTGAGCATTCTACGAATCCAACTTCGCCAAATCACCCGCCAACGCATTCGCATGCTTCGTAATATCTCCGGCGCCAAGGCAAATGACATAGTCGCCGGGCTCGGCAATCTCTGCGACAAGCTTCGGCAAATCGTTAAACCCCGCCAGCGCGCGCGCGTCGCGGTGGCCGTGGGATTTCAGCCCGGAGACCAGCGCGTCACGATCTACGCCTTCAATCGGCGTCTCACCAGCGGCGTAAACATCCGTAATCAGAGCAATATCCGCCTCGTTGAGGCAACCGCAAAAATCATCGAACAGGTCAGCGAGCCGCGAATAGCGGTGCGGCTGGACGACGGCGATCACCTTGCCGCTCGCCACCTCGCGCGCGGCGCGCAACACGGCGGCAATTTCCACCGGGTGGTGGCCGTAATCGTCGATGATTTTAACGCCGTTCCAGTCGCCCGCATGGGTAAAGCGCCGCTTGACGCCGGAAAATCCGGCAAAACCCGACTTGATGGCCGCGTCGCTGGCGCCGAGGCGCTTGGCGATGATCGCCGCCGGGAGAGAGTTCAAAACATTATGGGCGCCGAGCATGGGCAAGATCGCCTGCTCAATCCGCCCGACCTCCTTACCCCGCTCACGAAAGACGATGTCATAAATCGAGGCGGCCTCTGTGAAACTGATATTTTCCGCGCGCACATCCGCCTGCGGGTTCGCGCCATAGGTTATCAACCGGCGGTCTGTGACGCGTCCGACCAGCGCCTGAACCTCTGGATGATCAAGACAGACGACGCCAAAGCCGTAAAACGGCGTGTTTTCGATAAACGTGTCGAACGCATCGCGGAGGTTTTCAAACCCGCCCCAATGGTCGAGATGTTCCGGGTCGATATTGGTGACGACGGCGATTGTTGTCGGCAGGCGAATAAATGTCCCGTCGGATTCGTCGGCCTCAACAATCATCCAGTCGCCCTCGCCAAGGCGGGCGTTGGCGCCATAGGCATTGATGATGCCGCCATTGATGACCGTCGGATCAAGCTTGGCTTCGTCCAGCAGCGCAGCGATCATGCTTGTGGTGGTGGTTTTGCCATGCGTCCCGGCGACAGAGACAGTCCATTTGAGCCGCATCAGTTCCGCAAGCATGTCAGCACGGCGCACCACCGGAATGTGCCGCGCACGCGCGGCCGCCGCTTCCGGGTTGTCGCGCCGGATCGCTGTTGAGATGACGACGGCTTCTGCACCCTTCACATGGTCCGGCGAATGGCCGATCTCAATCTTGATGCCCTTGTCGCGCAGCCGTTGAACATTAGCGCTGTCGGCGACATCGCTGCCACGCACCTCATAGCCGAGATTGTGCATGACCTCGGCAATGCCGCTCATGCCGATGCCGCCAATGCCGACAAAATGGACGACGCCAACGCCAAACGGCAGCCGAATTTTGATCTTCGGCGGGTCAAGCTTCGAAAATTTATCCGTCTTCGTCATAATACTCTCACGCCGCCCCGCTTTGTCTCATCGGGCGGCTCTCACATAGATCTTCTACCAGGTCAGCGAGCGCCGCAGCGGCGCCGGACTGCACCCTGCCTTTTGCCGCATCAGCCATCAATTGCAACCGCCTCGGGTCGGCAAACAGGCCTTCCAGCGCCTTCCTTAAGGAGGTTTCATTAAACTCGCATTCCGGCAAGACAATGGCGGCGCTTGCCCCGGAAATGTCACGCGCCAGGACCTCAGCATTGCCAGTCTGATGGTCGTCCATAGCGATCGCCAGGGGCACGAGGATCGCGCCGCGCCCGATGGCTGAAAGCTCGGTCACGGTTGAGGCGCCGGCGCGCGAGACAATCAAATGCGCGGCCGCCATGCGGGCGGGCAGGTCTGCAAAAAACGGCGCGATTTCCGCACGCACGCCCGCCGCCGCATAGCCGGCGCGAACCTCTTCAATATCGTCCTCACGCGCCTGGTGCACCACCACCAGACGCCGGCGCATATTCTCCGCAAGCCCGGCAATCGCCTTAACTGGCGCGGCGGAAAAAATACTGGCGCCCTGGCTACCGCCGAAGATCAACAGGTTAATATCGCCGTCCGCGCCGATCGGCGTGAAGGCCGCATCGCTCAACGCCGCCACCGCGTCGCGCACCGGATTGCCAACCTCAACGGCATGAGCCCCGGAGGGAAGCTTCTCGAGCACCGGAAAAGCGTGAGCGGTGAACGCCGCGCCTTTGACCAGCATACGGTTGGCGCGCCCGAGAACACCATTTTGTTCGTGCACGCCATAAGGAATGTCGGACAGCGAAGCCGCTTTCATCGCAGGAAAAGACGGATAACCGCCAAAGCCGATGGCGGCTGCAGGTTTGAGCTTTCGAAACTTGACAAGCGCAGTGACGATGCCTTGTGCGACGGATGCCGCCGCCAGCCCCTTCGCCGCCAGCCCGCCAACGGATGCCGTGGCGGCGGAAATCAGGAACGTCTCATCGGCGGGAAAGCCTTCCGCATAGCGGGCGCCGCGCGCATCCGTCACCAACAACACTTGCCTGCCTCGGCGCTTTAATTCCTGCGCCAGCGCCTCGGCCGGAAACATGTGCCCGCCGGTGCCGCCAGCGGCGAGCACGATCGGCCTTGTATCATCGCCCGCGCTCACGGCATGATGTCCTTGCGCCGCCAGATGCCCTGATGCGTGCGCGTCAAGGCGATGATGAGGCCAACGGCAAGCCCGGTCGCCAGCAGCGACGAGCCGCCATAGGAAAAGAACGGTAGCGTCATCCCCTTGGTGGGCAGTGCGCGCAAGGAAACGCCGATATTAATGATCGCCTGAAAGCCGATCATCGCGGAAAGACCGCAAACCGCGCATTGCGCAAATATCCCGCGCCGGGTCGCGGCAACCGCAAAGGCGCGCGCCACAAATATTGCAAACAGGACGATAATCAATATCCCGATGGCGAGCCCATATTCTTCCGTCGCAGCAGCAAAAATAAAATCCGTATGCGCATCAGGGAGCGAGCCTTTTACCGGCAGCGCATCGCCGCGCCCAATCCATCTGCCATTGGCGATGGTCTCAATGGATGCGTCCGCCTGATAGGTCTCCGTTGCTGCGGGATTTAAAAACCCGTCAATACGGTTTGCGACATGGTCGGAGAGAAAATAGCCGCCAGCAAGTGCGACGCCGCCGACACCCGCCAGCAGCACAATCCACAACCAACTCCAGCCGGCGATGAAAAACATCACCGCCCAGACCGCCGTCACCAGCGCCCATTGTCCGAAATCCGGCTGCATTAATAAGAGCGCGGCAAAGACCGCGTATAGCCCCATGGCAATAGCGCCGCCCGGAAAGCGCGGGCTCCGCGCGCCCTCCGCCAGCATCCACGCCGCGGCGATAACGAAGCCGGGTTTTGCAAATTCCGACGGTTGTAAGGTCATGACGCCGAGGTCGATCCACCGCGCCGACCCGTTAACGGCGCCGGAAAACAACAAGGTCACAGCCATCAAGGCGACGGCGCCGACAAACACGAGAACGCCAAGGCGGCGCGCCTGCAATGGCGACAGAAACGATACGCCAAAGAGCGCGCCGATCGCCGGAATCATGAAAACCGACTGGCGGATCGGAAAGTGAAAATCGTTTGCGATATGAAGGCGCGCCGCCGCCGCCGGCCCCGCCGCCATCAGGACAATCATGCCAATCAACATGATCGGTGCGAGCACCGCCAGCAAGGTGTGGTCAACGGACCACCACCAGCGACCCAAAACTGAAACATCTGCGCGCGATGCCTGTCTCATGCCGCTTCCCCATTGGCAGACGCCATTTCATGAACGAGGGTGCGAAAAGCCGCGCCGCGCTCAATAAAATTTTTGTACTGATCGAAAGACGCACAAGCCGGCGACAGCACGATGCTCGGCGCCGGCGCCGCACTTGCCGCCGCATCGCTATAGGCTGCTGCTGTCGCTTCCGCCAGATCGGAGAAAATCAAGCAATCGATCTCTTCGCCGAGCTGCTTGTTAAACAACGCCGCCGCCTCGCCATAAAAGTAAGCGCGGCGCACGGCGCCAAGCTTACCCTTCAGGGCCGCCGCGCCGCCATCTTTCGCCTTGCCGCCGGCGATCCAGAAAATATCGTCAAAGGTCGCCAGCGCACGCATGGCCGCGTCGGCGTTGGTGGCTTTGGAATCGTTGATGAAGACAACCTTGCCAAGCCGGGCGACCTCTTCCGTGCGGTGCGCCAGACCGCTAAACCGCTCCGCCGCCTTTACCACCAGCGCCGCCGGAACGCCGAGCGCAACACAAACGCCAAGCGCGGCCGCCGCATTTTGATGATTGTGCGCGCCGCGCAAACCCCGCGCCCGCGTCAGGTCACCGGCTTTGGTTGTCTTGCCGTCAAAATTATAAAACAAATCGCCGCCCAGCGCGTATGCCCCGCGCCCGAGCGTCGCCTGCGCTGATATCGGCACAACGCGCGCACCGCCATTGGCCATCATCGCCGTGCAGATCGCCTGGCCGTAATCATCATCAACACCAATAACGGCGGTATCGTCCTTAGTCTGATTAAGAAAAATTCGCTTCTTGGCCGCAAGATATGCCTCAACCGTCCCGTGACGATCAATATGATCCGGCGTCAGGTTTAAAAATACCGCTGTATTGGCGCGCAGACTATAGGTCAGGTCGAGCTGAAATGAGGAAAGCTCTAACACATAAATCGAATTCTTTTCCGGCGCCGGCAAAGACAACGCCGCCTCGCCAATATTGCCACCGACATAAGCCTCCTCACCAACCTCGCGCAGGATATGTCCAATCAGCGCGACCGTGGTGGACTTTCCATTCGACCCCGTGACCGCGATAATGCGCGGTCGCTCTTCGGTGGGCAGTGCATTGATTGCGCGGGCGAAATATTCAATGTCGCCAAGCACCGCAATATTTTCAAGCCGCGCCTTGCGCACTATCGGATGCGGCTTTGGGTGGGTCAGCGGCACGCCGGGGCTGACAACAATCGCCGCCATTTCTTTCCACGGCCATTTTTTTGGGTGTTCGGCGCGATATTCCGTATTAGCTGTTTTCTCGCGCGCCCGGGCGCTCTCGTCCCAGGTAAACACCTTCGCACCCGACGCAACCAGCGCTTCGCAAGTCGCGATGCCGGAAACACCGAGGCCGAATACGCCAATTGACTGGTTTTTAACGTCGGGGATCAAAATCATCTGGCGGCCTATCGCAATTTCAACGTAGCAAGACCGATCAGCGCCAGAATTACGGCGACAATCCAAAAGCGGATGACGATGGTGGATTCCTTCCAGCCCAACTGCTCAAAGTGGTGGTGGATCGGCGCCATACGAAAGACCCGTCTGCCGGTCAGTTTAAACGATGCAATCTGGATCATCACAGACAAGCCTTCCAACACGAATAGCCCGCCAACAATCGCCAGAACGATTTCATGTTTTGTCGCTACCGCAATCGCGCCGATGGCGCCGCCCAGCGCCAGCGAGCCGGTATCGCCCATGAAGATGGCCGCCGGCGGCGCGTTGAACCACAAAAATCCGAGACCGGCGCCGACAATCGCCCCGCATACCACAGCGAGTTCACCCGCGCCCGGAACAAACGGAACACCCAGATAGCCCGCATAGATCGCGTTGCCGACAAGATAGGCAATCGCTGCATAAGTCGCCGCCGCAATCATCACAGGCACGGTCGCCAGCCCATCGAGTCCATCGGTGAGGTTGACGGTGTTGGAGGCGCCGACAATTACGAAGGCGGCGAACGGAATGATAAAAATTCCAAGCGGCACGCCGGGGGCGTTGAACCAATGTTCAAACAAACGCACCGGGAAGAACGGAACACCGACCGAGGTCGCAATCCCTGCCGGCGCATCGGGCGCCGCCGCCAGCGCGGTCATGCAGAAATAGCCGGCGAGCAGAGCGACGGCAAATTGCACCACCAGTTTCAAACTGCCGACAAGGCCGTCGGCGCTTTGCTTCATCACTTTCAGATAATCGTCAATGAATCCGAGAACGCCGAAGGCGAGCGTTACACCCATCACGATCCAGATATATACATTATCGAGACGCGCCCAGAGAAAGGTCGCGACCGTCAACGAAAGCAGGATTAAAATCCCGCCCATGGTCGGCGTTCCGGCTTTTTCTATGATATGGCTTTGCGGGCCGTCCGTACGGATCGGCTGGCCGTGGCCTTGCTTGCGCCGCATCCAGCGGATCAGCGAAGGGCCGAGCAGAAACGAAATGATCAGCGCCGTCATGATGGCGCCGCCGGTGCGAAAGGTCAGATAGCGGAAGACATTGAACAGCTGGAATTGGTCCGCATAAGGCGTCAACAGATGATAGAGCATTAATGGGCGCCTTCTTGTTTCGCGGGCCCGGCTTGTTTCGCGCGATCGCCCTGCTTTGCATGTTCGCCAAGCGCGCGCGCCACCGCGCTCACCTTCGACGCATTAGAACCTTTTACCATCACGACATCGCCGGGGCGAACAGCATCCTCAACCGCCCCCACAAGACCGACCGCGGAACCTGCATAAAGACCGCGCATCTCAGGCGGCAACTGGCCCCATAAATGGCGCATCATTTCCCCTGCTGCGTAGACCTGGTCTACCTTCGCTGCAAGCAGCGCGTCGATGAGCCCGGCATGGAGCGCACGCGAATCTTCCCCGAGTTCGAGCATCTCTCCAAGGACGGCAATGCGCCGCCCGCCAGCGCCGAGCGGCGCCGCGCCCAGCAAACCAATCGCCGCCGCCATCGACGCCGGATTGGCGTTATAGCTTTCGTCAATCAACAGCACCTCGCCGCCATCGACAGGGATTACCGCTCTGGCGCCGCGCCCCTCAGCGGGGGACAGCTTCGCTAATGCAGCTATCGCCGGCTCGAGGCTCGCGCCTACGGCGTCCGCCGCCGCCAGCGCCGCCAACATATTCATCGCCTGATGGCGCCCGGCAATACCGACGGGGAATTCCAGCATCTCGCCTTTGATATTGGCCTTAAGCCGCGCGCCGTCGCCCTCGGCCTGATAATCCAGCAGTTGAAAATCAGCGCCCGCCGCCGCGCCGAACGTGATGAAGCCCGCAGCGCCGGCGGCCTCGGCGCGGTTTTTCAAAATTTCATAATGGGGATTGTCAATCGGCAAAATAGCCATGCCGCCCGGCGCCAGCCCGGTAAAAATTTCCGCCTTCGCCTCGGCGATTTCTTTAACCGATTTGAAAAACTCAAGATGCGCGGCGGCGACGGTGGTGACAATCGCTACATGTGGGCGAACCAACGTTGCAAGCGGCATGATTTCACCGGGATGGGACATGCCAATTTCAAAAACACCGAACGCGGCGTGCATCGGCAGGCGCGATAGCGTTAAGGGAACGCCCCAGTGATTGTTGAAACTTTTGTCCGCCGCATGAACCTCCCCGCAACTGGCGAGGATGGCGCGGAGAATTTCCTTGGTGCTGGTCTTTCCCACGCTCCCGGTAATGGCGATGCGGCGCCCAAAATTGCGCATCCGCGCCGCGACAGCGAGATCGCGCAAGCCCTGTAGCGTGTCGCCAACAACCAAAAGCGGCGCGCCTTCCGGCGCATCTTCCGGCGCGCGCGCAACCAACGCGGCTGCGGCGCCGGCTTCAAAGGCTCTGGTTAAAAATTCATGGCCGTCTCGCGCATCACGCAGCGCGACGAAAATCTCACCCGGCTTCAAGCTTCGGGTGTCAATCGAAACCCCGCTTGCTGACCATTCCTCCGCCGTCCAATCCTTCGGATCGCCGCCTCTGGCGCACAGGGCACCGCCGGTCGCGGCCGCCGCTTCATAAGCGGTCCATAAATTTTCATCGACCTCTATTTCTGTCATCACCCGAGTTCCTTTGATCGGCTCAACGCTTCGGCCGCCTTGCAGGCAACCTCAACATCGTTGAACGCAAAAATTTCACCCCCCACCACCTGACCGACCTCGTGCCCCTTCCCCGCAATCAACAACACGTCGCCCGCCTTTAACATCGCGGTCCCCGCCGCAATCGCTTCTTGCCTGTCCCCAATCTCCGTAGCGTCCGGACATCCGGTCAATATCTCCCGCCGGATTGTCGCTGGATCTTCGTTGCGTGGATTGTCGTCCGTTACGATTACAATATCAGCGTTCTCCGCCGCAGCATGCCCCATCATCGGACGTTTGGCTTTATCGCGGTCGCCTCCGGCGCCGACGATGGCGATCAATCGTCCACCCGTATGCGGACGCAACCCTTTAAGCGCCGTCGCCACCGCATCCGGTGTGTGGGCGTAGTCGACATAGACGGCCGCCTCATCGATGTGCGCGGCCAGTTGCATCCGCCCCGGCACGGATTTTAGGGTTTCCAAATGCCCAAGCGCGTCCGCAACCGGCACGCCGGAAGCAATGACAATGCCCGCCGCTAGCAACGCATTTTCGGCTTGAAAGGCGCCGACCAGCGGCAGGTTTAAATGATAAGTGGACCCAAAAGCATCAATGCTGACATCAAGACCGGCGGAATGCGGCGCAACCTTTGTCAGCTTGAGGTCGGCTCCTTGCACACCGACGCCGATGACTTTCACGCCGCGCTTTGCCGCCGCATCGCAAAACCGTCCGGCATACTCGCTGCTTTGCCCGCTACTGCTTTGCCCGCCACGGCTTTGATTGATCACGGCGATGCCTGCTTCGTCCAGCAATTGCGAAAATAGGCGCAGCTTTGCGTTCAGATAATCGTCAAAGCCTTCATGATAATCGAGATGGTCTCGGGTAAGATTGGTGAATGCGGCAATGTTGAATTTGACTGCATCGGCGCGATATTGCGCCAGACCGTGGCTGGAGACTTCCATCGCCAGATGCGTGACGCCGGCGGCGGTCATTTCGTCCAGCATCTTATGCAACGTGACCGGCTCCGGCGTTGTGTGGGCGAGTTTTGCGTTAAAACATTCCCCGCGCACGCCGAGCGTTCCCAGGCTAGCGCTTTTGCGCCCGAGCCGCTCCCATAGTTGGGCGGCGAACAGAGCGGTTGATGTCTTGCCATTGGTGCCGGTAATCCCGGCGATGGTTTCCGGCTGGCGTGGAAAGAACTGCGCCGCCATATGCGCCAACCGCTGGCGCGGCTCACGGTCAATGACTATCGGCAGGCTTGAGCGCACGCCCGGGCGCGCCAAAATCGCCGCCGCGCCTTTTTCTTCTGCCTGCGGAATAAATTTCGCACCGTCAGCAAGCACGCCCGGCAGCGCCGCAAACAAAAATCCGCGCTCCACCGCCCGGCTATCTGCGGTCAGGCCTCGAATATCTGGATCTGTTGTAAACGCCTCTCCGGCAAGCTGCGATAATCTCACGGCGCACGCTCCACAATCGGCGCCGCAATCGCGGCTTTGCGAGACGCGCTCGCACCGTCTGCGGCTTCACCGCCGGAGACAAAAGCGGCAAGCGCCGTTGCCTCATTCACTGGCGCAAGGCCCAAAAACGGCGCCGCGCGCGCGACGATGCGCGAGAACACCGGTGCGGCGGTCCAGCCCGCGGTTGCATAGCCCCAGGTTTCTTTTAGCGGCTGCGGCTCATCGAGCGACACCAGGATTGCATAACGCGGCGCATAGCCCGGCACCGCGCCGACAAAACTTGCAATGCGCGTGTTGCGATTATAGCCGCCGCCAGACGGTTTGTCCGCCGTTGCGGTTTTACCGATGGGGAAATATCCCGGCGCCTCTGCATAAGATGCTGTGCCGTCGGTGATCACGCGGCGCAGGATCCGGCGCATGACGGTGCTGGTCTGGCTTGAAAACACAGCCCGTTCAGAAACGCGTTTTGGATCGGCAAAAAATGTCGGGTCATGAAAATCGCCGCCATTCACAACCGCGCCAAACGCCGTCAGCAAATGCAGTGGCGTCACCGAAATGCCGTGGCCATAGGCGATAGTCGCTGTCTCCACCGGTCCCCATCGATCCGGCAGTTGCGGCGCCCGCCGCTCCGGCAGATCCATGGTCAAACGCGTCAACAGGCCGAGCTTGCCGAGATAATCTCGCTGCCGCTTGGGCCCAAGTTCAGCGGCGACGCGCGCAATGCCGATATTGGAAGAAAACTGCACCACTTCCGACAGGGTCAAAATTCTGTTCTCGCCATGAAAGTCTGTAATCCGGTGGTCAGCCACGAGAAGGCTCCCGCGCGCATCATAGTTGGTGGCCTCTCCGGCCAGGCCTTCTTCCAGCGCCGCCGCCGCTGTAAACGCTTTAAACGCCGAGCCCAACTCATATTGGTCAAGCGTGGCGCGATTACGACGAGAATCCGCCGCTGCGGCGCCGGGCGCATTGGGATCAAAATCCGGCAGGCTGGCGAGCGCGATAATCTCGCCGGTCGCAACATCCATCACCCCGGCCCAGCCGGCCTTGGCGCTGAATTTTGTCATCGCTGCGGCAAGCTCATCTTCAACGATCTGCTGTACGCGAATATCAATCGAAGCGCGCATGGTCCGTCCGCCGCGCCAATCATTGGCGACTTTTTCCATCCCCATCACGCCGCCCTTGCCTGGCTCTTCATGGCCGACAATATGCGCGGCAAGGTCGGCTTGCGGATAAAACCGCTTGATCCGAGTGGCAAAATGAATGCCCGGCAGACCGAGATCAAACACCGCCTGACGCTCGGCTGGAGTCAAGTTTCCGCGCAGATCAACATAGCGGCCGCGGCGCAGTTTTTGCTCCAGCTCCACCGCATCAATGTCCGGCAGCACAGTCAACAGCTTTTGCGCCGTCTCGTGCGCATCCCAGATTTCCTGGCCGGCGACTTCAAGGGATATCATCGGCAGGTCCGTCGCCAGAAGCGTACCGTTTCGGTCGGTGATTTCGGCGCGCGGCGCTTCCAGGGACGGCGCCGCGGCGTGCGGCGCTTCCGCTTTGATCTGTCCGAAGGAAATAAACGCAAGCCGCACGCCAAGAGAGGCGAACACAAACACAAACACCACCGCGCACATCAAGATGCGGGTCTTGGCGCGCTCCGTCTGTCGCTGACGACCACTTCTGGCGCGCACATGCACCGTCGCCGTGGCCGTTTCAGGGCGCTGACGCGATACCGCGGTTTCAGCCTCAGCAATAACATAGGCCGCCGGCTTTGCCTTTTTGCTTTTACGCAGAAACATCGCGGCGTCGAACCTTTCTTAAAACAGCTTTCCGTTTCAACTTTCCTATTCGGCGCTCGACAATTGCGCCATGGCGATAGCGTTGGTGATGATCTCGCTCGACGCAGCGCCATTGTCGATTTGCGGCCCGTCCGTGCCGGTCATGGCCACGGCAAACTGCTGCGCCGAGACGACCTGCACCGGCTCGGAGGGTCGCAGATCGGTCTTGGCTCTGGCGATTTTGGCGAGACGTTCGGGATTTTCGAGATAAGCCACCTCCGCGCGCAACAGTTGAATTTGTTGCAGCTCATCAAGCCTGGTGGTCTCTAGACGCTCCAGTTCTATACGCGTTTTTTGCACCGATTGCTCTGCGCGGTATCGCCCAACCGCCGCCGCCGCCAGCAACACACACAAGAATATCGTTGTGATACGGAACATCTATCGTTTCCCTTCATTAAAATTTTTCAAAACAATTGGCGACGGCAGCCCCAGCCTTTCGTCGCTGGCCTCGGCGAACGGCGCAGCAAGGCGTACGCCGCCGCGCAATCGCGCCGAGCGCGCACGTGTATTCGCCGTTGTTTCTGCATCGCCCGGCGGCAACGCTTTGGCGAAGACCGGCTCAAATGTTGGCGCCGATTTAGCGACCGGCGGCGCATGACGCGAACCAGTGGCTCCAGAAGGAAAACGGTTTGCAAAAAACCGTTTCACAATCCGGTCTTCCAGAGAATGAAACGTGACAACTAAAACCCGCCCCGCCGGTCGTAACATCCGTTCTGCCGCGCGCAGACCCGCGACCAACTGGCCAAGTTCGTCATTCACGAAAATCCGCAAGGCCTGAAACACCCGCGTGGCGGGATGGATCTTCGACTTACCCCAATTCGGCGCCGCCGCCTCGACAATAGAGGCCAGCGCCGTCGTCGTCGTAATCGGCGTCGTCTCGCGCGCGTTGACAATGGCGCGGGCAATCCTGCCGGCGCGCTTTTCCTCGCCATAGGTCCTGAATATCGCCGCCAGCTCGCGCGCATCGCCCTTGGCTATAACATCGCCAGCATCGGGCTTGCCGCCATCCATGCGCATCGACAACGGTCCCTCGCGGCGAAAAGAAAAACCACGTTCAGCTTCATCAAGCTGCATCGAGGAAACACCGAGATCAAAGACAATGCCGTCAACGCCATCGACGCCCCGCTCGGCGAGCGCTTCTTCCATCTCCGCAAACGGGCGGTTAATCAGCCGCAAACGGTCGCCAAATTCTGCAACCAGCGCCTTTGCGCGATCTATCGCCGTCGGGTCGCGGTCAAATCCGTAAACGATGCAGTTCGCCGCCGTCAAAATAGCACGCGCATAACCACCAGCGCCAAAGGTCGCGTCAACGTAAATACCATTCTCCCTAGGCGCCAGGGCGGATACGACCTCGCGCGCCATCACCGGGATATGGGCGGCCGCGCTCATGATGCCGCGTCCACTAGCGTCGGGTTGCGCAACGACAATTTGGCTTCCGCGGTAATTTTTTCTTCCTCCACGGCGATTTTTTGAAACTCGTCCGGATTCCAGATCTGGAACGAAGACCCAAGCCCCGCAAATAACGCCTTGCCGTCGAGCAATGCGCTTTCACGTAAACGTTGCGGCAGAACGATACGCCCTTCCTTGTCGAGACCAAGCTCTACAACCCGCGCCGTGACTGTGCGTTCAAGACTTCGACGTTTGGCGGAGAACGGATCAAGCGCTGCAATCGACGCCATCAGCGTTTCAATATAAAAGGCGCCGCCGCAATCGAGGCATTTTTCATCCGTAGACGGAATGCAATAGATCGATGCGCCGCGCTCAAGATCGAGGACGCGACGAAACCGCGCCGGCGTGGCGAGGCGCCCTTTGACATCAATCTTGTTGACGAACGACCCCAAAAACAGGGTCTCGGCCCCGCGCCGCATCCCAAATCCTCCGCTTCGCGACACCCCGCCCATGGGATACGTCGCCCCGTCCCCGCAAATATTACGGTATCTTATGGGATATCATGGTATCTCATGGGGTGCAAAGGATGTTTTGCCCCAATATGCAGGTTTTGGCTGATGATTCCGGAACAGAAACGGAACAGTCGCGAATCAGTTGGGACTTACTTTCCGTAAGCAGTGATTAATTTTTCATTAACTTCAGTTGCGGCGGATGTTCCCGCTGCGTCAGCGTCCGCAAGGGCGCCTATAGGCGAGCGGCGATATTGCCTGCAGCCGCGCGCGGCTTGGCGACCGGGGCTGCCTCGCCGATGGCGTTTGTCTTCGCATCCCGCTCATTGATGAAGATAAGATTTTCAAGCTTTCTGATTTCGGCGGACGCCGCTTCAAGCTTGGTGCTGGCGTTTGCCTCGGCTTCTTCCAGTGTCAGCAAAGTGGTTAGGAGATTGTGGCGGCGCGCGCACATGCCTTCTTTATAGGCAGCGAAATTGACGGTGTCCGCCTCGCTAACCATCGCTTCTTCACTCCGCAATGTATCCTCAAGCCCTGCCAGAGACTCCGCCGCCGCGGACTGCGCCCGCGCCACATCGGCCAAATCCGTGCCCAGCGCCTCCACCTCAAGGCGGGCGAATTTCAATAATTTCTCAAGGCCTAGCCGGGCGCGTGTCATATCGGTCATTGGCTCTTACTTCCTGGGGCTCTTGTTCCTGTCTGGGGCGGATCGTAACAACAAAAAGGTTTCCTCAATCGTAAAGACAGCATTTTTGCCCCGACGAAGAGTTCACCGCGTTCGGGGCGTCCCGCAATAGTGTTGCAGTTTCGGCGAAGGCGCCGCGCCCGTTTCGATTTCGACACGAGCGCTCTTTTGCACGATGGCGCAAAAACCAGTGAGCCCAAACCTCCCCCTCACCCCACACCCCGAAGCCCCCGCAACAGGCCTGCCGACACCGAAATCAAAGCCCAGGGGTTAACGCTCTGCGCAAAATCAGCGCGCGCAGACGTTAATCAACAAGGGCTTGCAACGCCGGCAAACTGGTAAATCAAGTTTTTTGAAAAAATTCCAACATGCTTAATGACAGGGCCCGCAAATCAAGCAATTACGGGATGTCGTCGGTAAGAAGGGTTTTCAACGCCTTAAAAAATCTCTGCAAAAGAATTAAGGCCGGGCGCCTTGTTAACCAATGTGAAAGCATATCGTCGTTAGCATAAGAGATACAAAACAAAAATGCGCGGTTCATAAGTCTTAAGGGGATGCCGCGTCGCGAAAAGGAGACGGACAATGCGGGTTTTGCTCATCGAGGATGACGGCGCGACGGCCCAGAGCATTGAGCTGATGCTGAAATCAGACGGCTT
>JAJFGA010000046.1 GCA_021776375.1 Hyphococcus sp.
GCGACTTCCAATCCGCCACGATCGCTTCGTGATACCAAGCATCTAGCTGCGCCTTCGCTTCCGGAACGCGGTCGCCATATTCTCGCAATGTCCGTCGAGCGATCACGCGCATTTGCTGAAACCTATCTAGTAGGCTCCCTATTCAATGTCAAGGTATATAGCTCCCATATAGGGAGCATATAGTCAAGAGGCTAAACTAAGAGGGATTATCTCAATGATTCCATGGACTTGTGTAAAAAAGTGATGGTCTAGGGGGCCGCAAAGGCACGAATTACTCGGGTTTGATAGCCGACATACCGGCTTCTGGTCCAAGCCTAACCCGGGTTGTTTTCTGCTAACCAAACCGACGATTGAGTGTTTCAACGCCACTCCACGCCCAGAATCGAAGACAATTTACGCACCAGAGTGCAATTGGCCAATGTCTCCTTTTGCGCGCTAATCGGACCAACGGAAGCAAAAAAGACTGGCCGGCTAAAATTCGCCAGAGGCGGTCGAAGGTCGTTGTGATGTGAATGTCGGGTTTCCGGAGTAATTCGTACGAATCGGCGGCAATTTTCCAATCTCATCCAAGTACCGGCAGGAGATCCGGAAGCAAAAAATCGCAGTGCTACTCGAAGAAGGACGGGCGGAGAGGATAAATTTAGCGGCTCGGCTTGGGGCGAGCCGTTGCTGCGAGCGCAGCCACTGCCGCAAGCTTGTGTTTCGCCTGCCAAGGTGGTCCGACTGTCTTACCCATCTCCAAAAGAAAAATGTTGATGTCTTCGCAGCCGACCACTGACGCGGCTTCGTTAAATACTTTCTCGCGGTCGTACCAATAGACGGACCAGCCACGCGCCGTAGCCGCTGTCGCCAACGCTTCTCGATACATGACGGAATCGGCGACGGTCTGTGCGCGACTGTCCATGATGCGTTCTTCGATTGTCGGCGGCAGTTTCGGGCATTTGCGGATTGCGATCGTTGAGATGGGAAAATCCGAATCTGCAACCAGCGCCTCAAGACTGGCGCGCGCGCCGTGGGCCGCTGCCTCGTGAACGAGCTCAATTAACTCGATCGCCTCTTCAAGCGAAATCTCACGTGACCACGCGCTGTTTTTGTAGCGACCTACTGCCCAGGCCCCTTCATGATGGTAAGGGTGGGTTGGCAATCCGCCTTCCGTTAAGTCTATGCGGCGGCGATCAATAAGCTCGCCATCAGACGAGACAGTAACAAGGTCCGCCGAATTACCATGTTCGGCGACTCCAACGGCCGCATTTCGCGTTGTTCGTTCTCGTACCACGCATTCCTCCCGCTTGGGGTTGGTGTCTGAAGAATACTGGGTCTCCATCCTGGGTTCGGGACCATCGGCTTGACAGTCAGCTTTTGTGATAGGCAAGCATCGGTTCAAAGCCGCCCATAATCATGCGCTTACCATCGAAGGGCATTTTTGCCAGTTCCGTTATTCTTGGGTCGGTCCACATGCCTTTATGCGCAACGGCGCCGGTTTTGCGGTCGGGCCAGACGACCCAAGAAAAGACGATCTTCTCGCCAGGCAAGGCTTTTACGGCTCGACGGTAATCCGTGTGCTCGCCATCGGGAACTTCAAGTTCCCAGTTTTCGAAAATTTCAACCGCTCCAAAATCTTTGGCGACCTCTGCAAACACCTTTGTCATCGCAGCATAAGCATCTTTGTCAACTTCGGGCACAGGCAGAATATATCCGTTCACATACATGTTCTAAACTCCTTTAGCCTTCGAGGTGATCATTTTACAAGGTGGAAACAATCGCAACTACGGCGGACCCCGCCGAGATGAAAGGGCGTTATGGTAGTGAATATTTGCCCATTTTCGGCGGACCGGAGCGGGAACTATAGAACCGTCGCTCGAATGCGGCACGATTGAATTTTCGATATCGGCGCAAAATGAGTACATCAGCCCGCTTTCACAAGCACGTTAAGTCAACGGCGGAAATAGCGAACAACGTTTATGCTTTTTGCCTTACTCAAAATATCTCGCCAAGTTTGCAGTGTCGCCCGTACCCCGCACGCTGCGACAGTAATAGCAATCGCCTGTGGCCTCGGTCATTTTCTTCGAAACCGCGCCTTGATCGCCGCGATATGTCTGAAATGTATAAGGAACATGTATGCCCGTGACGAGTTTCATAAACGCTGTCATTCCAAGAGACGCCACAACGCCATTGACCGAGACGACCGACGGTCCAGCTTCAGACAGAGAGCTTGTTTTTACTCCGTAGACCGCGTCTTCATTTTCGCGCATTTCACGTGAGGCCAAAAACCGACGGACGTCATCCGGATCGAGTAGGTCAAGGCAATGTAAGCAACCATGTTCACCGTTGATGATGGCGATGCGTCCACCAAACTTCCCCGGTTCCGGCACGTCCGACGCCATGTCGATGAGAGTTTTCTCATACGCCAAACAGGCTTCATTGAGGAAAAAGCGAACTCCGTCGTCATCTACGCAACCGAGAACATAATCGGTGCGTTTGATTGCTTCCAATGCAGTGGTTGAAAGCAAATCCGCATGGATCGGTTCAACTGTAATGCTCGGGTCGATTAAACCGATTTGGCGACTTGCTAAATCAACTTTTTTAGATCCGGGAATGGGGTCATCGTGCCAGACGCCAAGATACCGATTGCGATTCGAAAGTGAGATTTCTTGGTTATCTACTGGCGTAATGTAGCCGACGCCAAGCAGCGCGGATTGAACAACCACGTGACTGCCGAGACCACCGGCGCCGGCAATGAGTATTCGTGTTCGCCTGAGCGCTGTCTGCCCGCCCTTGCCAAAAAGGCGTTCATTTCGATCAAATCGCTGGTTGCTCATCATTCCATCCATGTAATGACCGATTAGTTGGAACGCTGAGCGCCCCCGCGGTCTCTATGCCCGCTAGCGGTTCAGGAATCTTCGCGTCGTGATGCCAAACTAGCGCGTCATACCCTGTTGGTGAGACGACAATTGCGAGATAAGGGCGCATTTTTAGGCGCCACCGCATGTGTGCGACCGTTTCCTTCAATCCCATTCGATCAGCAATCGAAAATCCCGCGGGCCAAGGGCCTGGGTGCGAATGAAACTCGACGAGCGAACCAGAGGCAAAGTGGGCCCGCTTGATTAAGTTGATACGCGCCTCGTCCGTGAGCTCAATATAATCTGTTTCTTGCTCACGGAAATCGTGCTGGTTGAGAAAAACAGCATCAATCGGCTTAAACCGCGTGACGCCATTTACATCGACGTCGCAAACGAGAAATGCTGCTTGTTCCTTTTTCGTATGGCGCGGCAGTAAATGTTCCCATAGACGGTTGCGTAAATCCGCATCAAGATTGAGGATAATCATCCTATCAAACTCCCTCGCAAAGTCGGTGGACAAAAGTACGGACCCACCCCCAGAGATTCGATCCGCTTTTAACGTCTGCGGTCGCACGCCATCCTTGCGGCTGCCAAGATAGAAATCGCCAGCCGCCTTGAAATGGCGGTTGATGTTGCGCTGACGCGGTTTGCGGCGGCGCGCCGTTTAGCGAGAGCTCGTTGGGCACGAAAAACCCATAAGGCTCCGCGCCCGGATGACCTTCGGTCACAGCAAACACTGCTGAAAATTCCGCCGGGCTCCACCCTGGAGGGGCTTTGAGGGCGTTGACGCGGAACCAGTGCATGGCTCCGCTGGCGAGATAGTCAACGTCAGCGTAATGCTGGCGAAGCAGGGCCAGCTCGGAGGCGATCCGATCGTTCATTTACGCCCCCCGCTTGAAACAAAGCTTCTTACCGTATGAGAGACCTGGACGAAGTTTGATGATCTCGCCCGGCTTGAGCGTTCGCTCGTTCTGATCTTCATCGACCTCGATCACGCCGATCGATACGTCCCATCCACCGATCTCCGCGATTTCCTCCGTCGTGATCGTGCCCTTTGGCCAAGGCAGAAAATCGCCCTCAACGCAGATTTTGAATTTCTTGGGTTTGCGCGAAATGATGCGCTCGACGCCTTCGCGTTTAAGCCGGACGTTCGTTCCTGGTTCAATAACCCGGTCGCCATCTGAATCGAGAAGGAGTTCGTGCTCACTTGGGATTTCGCCGAAAGTGCGCAGTTCGACGTCTGAGATCGCCTCATCGCCCCATTCGAAACCGCGTTCGTTTAACGTGCACGTGTAAATCCGATCATTCTCAAATGAGCGAAATAAGGGATTAGTTAACGTCCGCAGATCAACCATTTCGTCAAGGCCGATGGACCGGGCACCGCGCCCCTCGATGAGGATTAGGATAAATGCGCTCGCAGGGCTCAGGCCTGCATCATCGCGAAGTTGACGTCCGGTTGGCGTTACATCGTCAATTTCATAGTTTTGTCCATCGATCGGAATGACGATGGCCGCGGTTTTTACAACAGCAGTCATTTTGACTTCTCCAAGATTCTCCGCCGAACCCATTCCGGCGGTTCAGACTCTTGAAGCGCCCCACCATTCAGACTAAGGTGCTGTATGAGTCTCGATATAGACAGTCTATATGGGGACGCATATTGGGGTCAAGTCCAATTATGGACGAAACGGAGGGTCACAATGTATGTCTGATAGCAGCCCCGCGGCCCGGGTGGGCGCGGGGGAAATTTCGATTCCCGCCGCAATGGAAGCTTTCTCAAATCTCGCCGACGTTTGGGATATTTCTACCGACGAGCAAATCAACCTGCTCGGTTCGCCCGGTCGGTCCACTTTCTTCAAATGGAAGAAATCGGGCGGAAACCTGCCGAACGACACGCTGGAGCGGATCTCGCATATCCTCGCGATTTTCAAAGCGCTGCAGATCGTGTTGCCCGATGAGACCGCTGCCGACGAGTGGATAAAGAAAAGCAACGATTATTTCGACGGGCGGAGCGCTCTTGAAGTCATGCTCGATGGCAAGGTCGTCGACATTTACAAAGTGAGACAGTATCTCGATGCGCAACGCGGCGGTTGATAGTCCGATCATTGATGTCAACGACAAATACTATTTGTTGATTCCGTCACGGTGTCCGCCAATTGCTTTGTTCGAGAGGATCTCAACTGACAATCACGACGAGATTGCCAATGTAGAGTCACTGACGAATCCGCGTCTGCAGGAAAAACACCGTCTGATCCGGGCAGATCCGAAATTAGATGATAAGTCGCCTGGCCTGCAAAACTGGAACCATGCCCCTTTCACCTATGGAAACCCAGAAGGCAGTCGCTTCTTCGGACCCGAATCGCAATGTCTCGAGTTATCTGGCGATATTCAAACAGCACTAGCCGTCTCCGTCGCCAGGCGGGAGAGATTTCTGTCGCGAACGTCCGAACCGCGAATCAATTTGGATATGCGGGTTATTACCCGACAGGTTCGCGGCAAATTTATCGATGGAAGAAGATGGCCGCTGGATCTTAAGAACGAAGATTATCGCGGTATGGGCGCGGAAATCAAAACAATGGATAACGTTGACGGTGTTCTCTTTAGATCGCCTGAGCGCCCAACAGGTGAGCGAATAGGAGTGCTCAACGGGGCGACGCTTGATACCGCCGTGCAAGCTGATCACTATCGTTACGTTTGGGATGGTACTCGGATTGGATCGCTCTACGCATTCAATGGCGGTGAGGTAATCGACCCATGTGATCTCATCAATGAAGAAACGATCCTGGCCGCATGACATCTGAAAAAGTTCTCAAATTTCGGTGAATTTTCGAGAGATAAACGGGACACTTTTGATATTTCGTGACAGACAAGCCTTTGTTTTTATTGACGTGTGTGGGCATATAGGAGCGCTTCGCCCGCGCCGTATGAACGCGGCTGAATAGCCGTCGGGTTTCGTCACCATGATCATCTACCCCAATTTTGAAAGAATGCGTGCGTTGTCGCGCGAGTTCGAGTCCTTGTTTAGGACTCGAACTCCATAGGCTGGTGCCTGGTTTTGCGCGCCATTCAGACGTACAGACGCATTATGACAACCGTCAATTTCTCGCCATTAACAGCCGGTGGTGATGAGGCGCTCGAGTGACGGTTTCATCCTCAAACCGGATAACAATTGTATGGTGCAACGATTTAGAAGCCGGTGTGCGTCTGGTCACGACCGCCTTACGTCAAATCTGACATCTGGGATGCTGCCAGGCATATGAATATGCGTATGGCTGCAAACACATTTGCCAAGTTAATTGAAACCTGAGACCAATCAGATTAGTTTCTAATCTGGTAAATATTTGTCGTGGAGGCTCGAATTTGTTGCGGCTGCTTGTCGTCGATAACACCCGAAAACATGGCGGCGCGTTCTTGAGCTTGCTCGACATCATTGAGAACTTTAGATCGCGCGGTGTGAATGTCACCCTCATCGCAAGTCAAACGACCCCTGAGTATCTTGACCGCGTCAAAACAGACCGGTTCATCTATATGAATTTTTACCGCCGTGAGTTCGATAGAACTCCCGAACCATCGAGCAAAGAGAGAAACACCCTTCACGGCTTATGGAAACGCACCGCCAGATTCGGCCCAACTATCGAGTGCTTTCGTGAGATCTCACGACTTTACAAGGTAACCAGTCGTCTATCATTCGACCTTATCTACCTTAACAATAGTGCTTCCTCGCAATTTTCGTGTATATTATTTGGAGCACTCAAGAATATTCCGATCGTGGTTCACACTCGCGGATTTGAAGAGATAGGATTTTGTCAGCGTTTCATTTCCCGGTTCGTAAAAAAATATATCGCGATATCCCGCGCGGTCGAAAGAAATCTAGTACGGGGCGGCATTCCGGCCGAAAAAATCAGTCAAATTTATAATCCATTCAATATTGCAAACTACCTGAACAAAGAGCCTGAGCGTTTTGCCTTAAAATCTGAATTTCCAGCGACTAAATTGTTGGGGCACTTCGGAAGACTAATTCCCTGGAAGGGTGTTTTCGAACTTGTTCAATCTCTTGCAGTTGACCTTCGGCATAACAAGACTTGGCATCTGTTGCTGGTTGGAGAGACCGCGAACCTCGCCCCGGAATACAAATCCCGGATCGAATGTCTGATCGAACAAGAGGGCATTGAGGAAAACGTACACTTTTTAGGGATGCGGGCTGACTACTTGGAGATAATGTCAGGATGCGATGTTGTGATACATCATTCTATAGAACCCGAACCGCTCGGGAGAGTGGCAATCGAAGCGTTTGCTGTCCGAACGCCTGTCATAGCTTCGCATCTTGGCGGCCCGTCTGAAGTAGTGGAAGATGATGTCGATGGACGATTATTCGATCCGTACAGTACGCAATCATTCCGATCTGCATTAAAGGATGCTATAAATAATCGAAAGCGATATACCTTGAATGGACAAAAGAAATTTTTGGATATGTTCGGGGCAAGCCAATTCGATGCGCTGTTTTCAATCGTACAGGAGAATGCAATGCATACGGATAGAGACCGTTCAGCGAGCTTGAGTTTCACGAAGCCAGACAGTTAGGAAAGCGACTATAAAGCTTGTATTTTTCGAATACAGCCAGGATTTGAGCGTCATTCCCACCTCCTTCGACATTTGTCAGTCGTAGCTTTTCAAATTGACTTCCATTCACAAATTTTGAGTTGGATGCCAGTTCCTCAACCGATACCGGAAGTCTTTTACACTTCACGCCATTGAGTAGACTCATTGCTTTAAACCAAACGTCGTCCGCAGTCGGGCATATCGACGAAATAACTGACACGTCAAAGGCCTTTCGGTGCAAGCTGTCTGGAAAATATAAAACACCGCCAACACCCGTTGGGAAGATATCAAAATCAGCATCGAACGCTTGCGATTCATATTCCCATTCCAGATAGGGCCGGATTACTCCGTTGTCGTCGAACGTCATTCTATGAGCTCGAAAGCAGTGAATAACATCCGGTTCTTGATAATGCGCGGCTACAAGCTTCTCCAAAACGTCTGTAGAATAAATCATATCGTCATCAAAGGTCGCTATCATATCTCTTGGAAACAACGTCATAGTTGGGATCAATTTTGTATGCGGCCCAATATCCTCAACAAAATTCACTCTTAAACCGCGCTCCTTTAGCGCGATGATTTCGACAGGCAAGGTGGCCTCGCAAAAGCTATCACGGCAAACATTCAAGATAACCATGTCAGGCGCGCTCGTTTGTTCGAAAACGCTGATTAGGGCCATATGTGCGAATTCTGCACGCCTACCGTGCGTCGTCATGGAAGCAATAATTTTGGGTCGGTATCTACTTGCAGTGCTCATTTCCAACAAAACATTACTATTACCTGTCACAGTGCGGCGACCGCGCATTTCTCATCTATCTTGTCTACCCAACGCAGCTATTCAGCCTATCTATGTCGACATAATAAAGGGCCAAAAAATAAACCTGTAACACGCATTATTCCTCGAAGTATGTATCCGGATCGTCGGTTCCGCTATCTCCTTGATCGATTTCAGAAATCATTTCTAAGTCGATATCGTCGAGCTCAAAATCAAAGACCGAGATATTTTCAAGAAGGCGATCATTTCTCCCGGTTTTGGGTATTGGCAAAAGGCCTCTCTGCAAATGCCATCTCAATATAACCTGTGCTGCAGTTTTATAGTGTTTGTCCGCAATTTGAGAGATAACGGGATCGAACAAGCATGAGGTAGGCCGACCTTGTCCAATCGGTCCCCATGATTGCGTTAAGATTCCGTGGTCAGAATTATATCGACATATCGCAGGTCTTGGCCGATGTGGATCCAATTGAATTTGGTTTACAGACGGTAGAACGCCGGTTTCCTGAAATAGACGATCAATATGGTGGGGAAGAAAATTTGAGACGCCTATCGATTTGACGAGCCCGTCTTGGCGGAGTTGCACCAATGCCCGCCAAGTTTCGACATACAAATCAAGTTGCGGAAGCGGCCAATGTATGAGGTAAAGGTCCAGGTAATCCGTACGGAGTCGCTCTAAAGTCGCCTCGAATGCGCGCATCGTCGGTGCAAATCCATGGTCTATCCCGCGGACTTTTGAGGTTACGAACAAGTCTTTTCGGTCAATACCAGCGTCTTGCATGCCGTAACCGACATCCTCTTCGTTGCCGTAGCGTGACGCAGTGTCAAATAAGCGGTAGCCCAGCTTTATTGCTGCACAAACAATTTCACGCGCGGCGGTGTCGTTCAAATGCACGGTTCCCAATCCGATACATGGAACCATGTTTGCGTCGTTTAGCTTATACTTTTGCACTGCGTTCGGCCTCTTGTGTGCTGTATCGGACAAACCGCGAAAATTCGAGCTCCCGACGGTTTCTGATCAATCTCAAAGATGTTAGCGCGTTATTTACCGATTGCGGCGCCTGAATGATCGATTTGTCATTCCCAATCATTCCCCAAACCATTGTGACATGACTTTCGGCGTCAGCTAAGTCAGCCTCAAGTACTGCTTCTCTAGCAAATGCGAGGCTAGGCGAAGTCTTTACGAGTTCCTCGAACGAAGGTTCATCGTCGTTGATAAGCTCCTTTATCGACATGCGAAACTCTTTGTACTCCGTGTGCATTTTTCCGCTCAACGCTATCGGAAGCGCCGGCGGTGTAATGCTAGGACGGAGCACGTTTCGATAAAACTCTGGCGGATGACACAGTGAAAGTCGCCGGGCAGGAGAAAACGCTTCAATGCAACGAGCCGCAGCATTTAAGGCGTCTATCGCATCTTCGAAGTCATTAACTTTGACGCGTGATATTGCCACATAAATATAAGCCGCAGCGAAATGGTTCAATAACGCATGTATTTGGTGTCCTATTATCCAACGTACGAACCATCCGGTCTGCCGATCAACCGGTTTGTCGGTCGGAGAGGCGTCATCTTTTTCAAGCGAAAAAGTTTCGTCGAAACCAATGTCTTTGAGTATGCCAGAGATGGCGCGAACCAGATTTTGAAGATCTAAACCGGAAATCGGCGCTCGTGATAAATCTGAGAGTAAATTGGGGAGCAGTTTCAGGAGACCATTTCCAGCGAGACCTATATTGTCAGGTCGCGCCGCTCGGATACGAAAGTACTGATGCAAGTCAGAAGGATGGTCCAGATATAACGTTGCATCAGCTTGCGAGTGGATGTTATCGGCCATCTTGGACGCGAACCTTGCGAGTGAATTTAATTGCAACTTGGATTGTTCAGACTCATTGAAGGCATCGATCTCACCGAGCGCCCTCCAAAGAGTTGCGCCAAGTACAATAGCGCTTTCTGCGCCCTTACTCTTGGCTGATAGGAGCTTCGTTAGGTCAGCTATTGCTGGAACGTGCACGACGGGGATATCCGCTCGCTTCGCCGCGCTCATTTCGCTAAGCATGACGAACTCCCATGACTGGGCTCAGGATGCGAAATTTATTTGGACTGAGGACTATCATCACGACGCCTCGCCAAGTCACTTATCTGATCGCCTTCCAGCCTTTGCATCACCCAGCCTGTCAGCGTTGTGGGCTCAAGATGCTGATAAAATTCAAGCGCTTTCTCGTTCCAGTCGAGCACCCACCAATCGATCCGAGCAAAATCATTCGCGATGCAATGCTGAGCCAATTTTCGAAGAAGCCCTGTTCCAACCTTATCGCCCCTGTGCGCGGGTTTCACATAAAGGTCCTGAATGAAAACCCCTGGGCGCGCAGTCCAGGATGAAAACGTCAAGTAAAAAGCAATTAGACCAACCACGGCGCCTTCTTTTTCCGCAACAAATGCACGAAGCAATCGGTTAGAGCTGAATAGAACTTCGTTAAGCGCATTGTCGTCTAGCTTTGAGCTCGCTCCCTCAAAAGTTGCAAACTCATCCAGTAGTGTTCGCACAACCGAAACATCACTTGGGTGTACAGCACGAAAATTTAGCCCGCCATTCATTCTGAGACCACCTTAAGCGTTTGCTCGAGACTATCGCAGATCTGGTCGGCTTCTACTTCTGACAGAATAAGCGGAGGGCGAAACTTAATTACGCCGCCCCTTCCGAATCGCGAAGAACGAAGAAGCAATCCGAATCGCCGTGCTTTGTCACAGATCTCCAATGCGAGGTTTGGATCTTCATTTCCTTCTCTGTCGACAACCTCCACGCCATTCATGAGGCCTACTCCTCTAACATCTGCAATGAAATCAAACTTCTGCTTCAGCTGATTGAGGCCTTCTCGTAGACGCTGACCACTCGTGCGGACATTCTGTAAGAAAATGGGATCATCAATTACACTTAGCGCAGCATTGGCTATATGTGCCGCGAGAATATTTGCCCCGTAGGTAAATGAGAGGTCACCGGCGTCTTCAAAAATAAAGTCTTCGGTTGTCAAAACGGCAGCGATTGGCGCGCCGGCGCCGAGACCCTTCGCTACTGTCAACATATCAGGTCGAATGTCGAATGCATCAGCTGCAAACATGTGACCGGTGCGCCCAATGCCCGTCTGAACTTCATCGAAAATCAGCGGAATTTTATGTTCATCGCAAAAAAGCCGCACCGCCTCCAGATAACCGCTAGGGGGAACAATGTTTCCCCCGCTTCCCAGAATTGGCTCGATTATGAAGGCCGCAGGTTGCGCAACACTCGCATGCTCAAGAAATTCCTCAATTCGCGAAACGCACATTAATCGACAAGCTTGTCGCTCTTGACCATAAAAACATCGTCGACAATTTGGCTCCGGCACCTTCAACGAAGGAAAAAAAACGGGCGGATATGGTGCGCGCCGGAAACTGTTGCCGGAGATGGCAGTGGTCGCGAATGTTTGCCCATGATGGGCGCGAAACAAGCTTATGATCTCTGCTCCGCCTGTTTTCCGCATCGCCATTTTAACCGCGGTTTCATTGGCGGCAGATCCGCTGCTCACTTTGAGGTGCGCGCGCGTAACACCCTCAGGAGCGGCCAAAACCAATCGCTGCGCAAGCTCGTCGATCGCGTCGGTGCGAAACCAAGATGGTATGTGCGTCGGCACGTCGGCCGCTTCTTTGATAGCTTTAGTGACGGCTGGGTGTCGATAACCCAAGCTTAAATTGAACGTGCCAGAGGCGCAATCAAGGTACCGGTTACCCTCTGAATCTATCGCATACACGCCTTCGCCAGTGACGATACGTGTATCTTCACGCGGATATCCAAAGTATTCGTCAATATTCAAACCGCGCCCCCAATCCATTCAAGTGAAAAACACCAGCTCTGTATCTTGTTCGTGTCCGTCCGGTGACGACCGCTATCAGCTTACCGCCTCGAAGCGCCAGAGCAAGAGTTCATCGATTTTATTGATCTGGTGATCGCCGATGCGTGCGAGGACGTCGGTGAGCCTGGCCTTTGGGTTGACGCCGTTGAGCTTGGCGGTCTCGATGAGGGAGTGGATCGCGGCGGCGCGCGTCCCGCCAGCGTCGGATCCGACGAACATATAGTTCTTTCGGCCCAGGGCCATTCCTTTCACGGACCGTTCCGCCGTGTTGTTATCAAGTTCACAAACGCCGCTCTCAAGATAAGGCCCCATGCGGTTCATACGCGAGATGGCGTAGCGGATCGCTTGCGCCAGCGCCGACTTCCGGGAAGCCCGAAAGGCACATGCCCTGGCCGTCCCACCACAAAACCTTCAACGGTTCCTGAAATAATATGAATAAGTGACCCATACAAAGGGGGCTGGACAATACCGTCCCAACCACGTGGCAGACGGCAGCGATCTATCGGCCGCCGAAGTCCAACAGATCTGTCAAAGTGCAACGGTTGCAGCACTAGAGTGAGCCCGCAGGGGCTTACGCGCTCCGTCACTACCGAAAACTTAGTTTGATAAAGGACGTGTCCTACGTTTTGTAATGACCGCTAATGCGTGTATTGCCGTCAATTATTTCGGGGCTGCGGTACGACAATTCATCGCCATTTTGCGAGACCTCCCCACTCCGGCTTTATGTCTATAATGCGCGCCAATTTTGCCATTCGTAATCAGACGAAAGTGCCTTCCAAACCCAACAGATCTTTCTTCGATTGGCCTAGCGGGCCGATTGAGTTCGGCGTGCGAGTTCGAGTCCCTGTTTCGGACTCGAACTCCCGCCCCAAAACAGGCCGTAATTTTTGGGTAACAAATTGGCATACATTTTGGATAACATTCCGTACTCGGAATAATGTTAACTGATTGTTTTTGTTATATTTTATAAAATCGTTATCTCTGCTTCTCGGGCGTCAAAAGGCCAATAGTGACGTAAAAAAGCCAGAATTCAAACATTCAAATCAGACGTATCAATGTCGCATTCGGGCCAGAAATGCTTATCCAACCCTACGAATCCTGATGTCTGGTTTGCCCGCAATTCCCCCGTTAACGCGCAAATGATTGACCGTCATGTTCTCGCAGAAGCAGAATTTCGCGACGCCGAAGACGAATGACTGGTATTGATCAGTAAGAGTCTTTCGAAACCTCATTCAGCTGTTCAAGCCAGATTTGGTGAAACTTATGCATTCGCCCCGGCATCAAAGCCTTCGCGATACTGGGAATGAAGCCGTTCTGAGTTTCCTCTGTCACGACGTAGCAGCCCTGTGGTTGCGGTGAAATTAACCAAGCGTGGTACACGGACATACCGAAGGACTCTGATGACCAGGCCAATCGCTCCGTCGGCTGGAATTCCTCAACTGTGCACTCGATTGTCATTCCAAAGGTTTTCCAGCGAAAACGCGTTCCGAGTTCAAGTGTATCGCTCGCTGCATCCAACAGTCTCACATTCGATGCGTTCGGATACCAGTCCGGCCAATCTGTCGCACGAATAAGATAGCTCCATACCGCTTCACTGGACGCATCCATCTGCAAGCTATTGACGACGTGAACAGCACTAGCGTCCGGATAGTATCTTTCTGGCCAATTGATGTCATTTGAGGCCATGCACAACTTCCCTCCGTACGCGCCAAGGTCAATGCCCACTTATAACACACCACATTCATTCTTATGTGGCTTACGACTGCATCGCTCGTCCGCTTTGACGCCAAAACCGGGCGCTAATTGCCATTGCCGCAGAGTTCACGCAGGCGCTGCGGCGTTGGTCTGATATTGCTCACTGTTCCTTCTGATTTCGTAATCCGTGATTTTGATTTGTCCCCCTTCGCAGACAGGCTAGACGCTTCGGCGATCCGGTTATCAATTTCATACTGCTTCGCGAACGGATCGTTCACGATCGCTCGCTCCACTCCTTCAAGCCGTTTGATTTCGTCGCGGACGCGGGCGGCGTCTGTAAAACCTCCATCGGCGGGACGCAGGTCGTGAAATGCAGCGTGATTGCGCCGAATAACGCGAGACAGTATTATTCGTTTTGTGGTAGTCGATTCAATACGCATGTTGCGTAACGCAAATCCGAAAAAACAATCCGCTGGAGGATAGAAAATGTCGACGAAAACGCCTCGAACACGTTTCAAATCAACCGGTCTTGCTGTTTCTTTGGGGGCGATGGTTGCTTCATACGCAGGCTCGGCGTCCGCAGATCCGCCTTGCAGTTTTTTCAAAGATTTATCGCAAACGCAGCGCAACGCCTATCGGACCGATGCGGCGACTAATGGCGGTTATGTTTTCGCGTTTCGTCATTCCAACAAGACGAACCAAACCAGCCCGCCGAATGAGGGACTGACGCAAAGCGGCAAAGACGCTGCGACCGCCGCGCATCAAGAGCTTCATTTTGCATTAAACCCGCCTGGCGCCGTTGACGTTTGGGAGATGTTATACCCGCCCAACAAACGCGTGACACAAACCCGTGTTGCGGTCATGCGAGGCTGCGATGTCGACAGATTGCCGTGTACGGCGCGGCGCAATGTTACTTCTTTTCCACGAAATCAAGATTTCCGACCGCATATTGGCAGTGGTCATGCAGCGATTGGCGACAAGAATATATTTGTATTCGCCAACAGCAGTTCCATGAGCGCGTATGGCTCCGCCCCGCAAATCAGTTGCCTTGAGGGAATTGTCTACAAAGCAGACACCGTTTCAGGGACGGGCCCTTTTAAATGCTACCGCTTCTTTCCGGCTGAGTGGGCCGCCGCCGATCCAGCAAACGCGACCTTGCCGGCGTGGGCGCGAAAACCGAGCGATACGAGCGTCAATCCATCGGCTGAATGCCACTGACAACGGTTGGCTAACGTAACGGTAGTTTTGGGTTGACGCTTGTTTCTCGATACCGCCGCCGCGGGGCGCAATTCCCAGCGTATGTTGAATGACGTTTTAAGAGATAACAATTGCCGTTCATGGTTCTGGAGTGAAGGGCTTCAAAGGGCCAAAGGCGGACGTTCAGCCTAGAGATTTTTACGACTGCAACGCGCGCAAGATCGGAAATAGCCGGTCCTAGCGGTCCAAACACTTGTTTCACCTCGCTGAATTCAAAAACTATTGTCTTAGTTTTTCGTCGTGTTAATGTTTTGACAATGTTGGAGTTTACTGGGGAGACTCTTGATGATCTACCAATACAAAACTACTATTTTTGCTGCATTCCTGTTTCTGGCAGGGTGTGCGGGCGTGTCGGTAAAAGACGTATCTACTGTCCGCGCTGATAACAAAGCGGACGGTTTTCGATATTACGAGAAATCCGCATTTCTAATAATTACCCCTGACGGAAAAGGCGGTCTCGAAACAAAAGTTGAATTTATTTGCGATACAAGCAGGAAGCGGGCGGCTGATCCCTATGCAATCCTCGCCAACAACAAATCAACTCTATCCTTCGACAAGGGCTGCCTGACTGGAACTGAAACAACTATCGACGAAACGCCGTTGCCGAAGGCCGTGGTTGAAGCGGTAAAAACTGTTGCGGGCGCGGCTTTGAACGCTTTTCTGGATAACGCTGAAACGCCGCCCGAAGAAAAGGCGTTCCCGGGGCCGGCTATCTATCGATTATCCATTGAAAACGGCGCGGTCGTATTGCGCGGCGATTCCCGCCAAGAACCAATTTACGCCACGATTTCTCAGCCTGTGAAGAAAGAAGAATCATCAGCGTCGGGAGTCAGCCAATGATCAAGGAATTGCCTCGAAAACTCTTTGTGCTTACTGCCTTAGCATCGCTAATCGGCGGCTGCTCGACATTCGTAACCAGCAAGCGCGAGGATGCCAAGAAGACTGGCTTTACGTATTCGCTTCCAATACCGGCTTTGCTTGCGACGCCAAAAAGTGACGGCACAGTTAAAACTGAAATTGTTTATCTCCCCGATCCGCAAAACCGCTATTATTATAAGGCGAGGTCTTTTATTTCGAGCTACACGCTCAAAGTCGAACTTGAAAACGGCAATCTATTAAAATCGGTATCCCTCGATGCAAAAGGCGGCGACGTGGCCGTTGAGGCGGTAAAAGCATCAGGCGCGATCGGCAAAGCCGCAATTGATGCAGAGGCTGCTAATCGCGCCGAGTCTGAAAAGGAAGAAAAAGCAATTTTGGAGCGCGTGCGACTTGCACAACTTGCCGTGGAAAAGGCGCAGGCAAAAGCCGATACATTGAAGGAATTGGCTGGCGAAAACCCGACCGCCGAGCAAACTGCCATGATTCATGCAGCGAAAATCGAGCTTGCCATTGCGAAAGCGGAACGCGACGCTGCCGTGGAAGGCGCGCCGGCGGTCGCCAACAGCCTTCTAGATGCTCCCGAGACTCCCGATTGCGCTTGGGGACCTGTGCTTTATCGCATTGAGATGAATGAGAATTCTGTTTGGCTAGAACGCATGCCATTCATGGACGGTGCAAATACTATTGCTTCGGCCAATTCTGGCTGTGGAAACGTATCAAACAAACAACGTCAATTTAGTACTTCGCGGGTTGGGATTCCTCCTGACACACCCACGCCGGCAGCGAAGGAACCAAGCTTCGAATTCGACGGCAGCCGCGTATTGACGCAAGGTGATAACAGTCGCTATGAATTCACGCTGAAAGTTAAAGATGGTCCTGTTGGATCCATTGACGCACAGTCTTCCGTGCTTTCATTGACGGTTGCTGGCGGAACCAATCAGCGGGTTAATTCAATTCCCACATATACACGCCAAACCGATCCGGAACGCCTTACTGTGTCCTTACCTGCGGGCCTAGGGACCGGCAAATACAGCCTCACGTTTCAGTATAAATACGCAGGCGACACGAAGGATGCTGTTGCAGAAGTCGAGTTTGAGATTCCCTAGTGCCAAATTTGACCTGCGTGCTGGCGAGGATCGACGACAAGCATGACGCACCGCGTTTCTTCGAAAACGTAGCACCGCGAATAAAAAAGACATTCACTGACGCATCAGACGGCGCGATAAACTTGGACATCGTCGACCGCACCGATGAAGCGCCGACCCATCGCCCGAATTCGCCGCTTGCGGGAAGACATTTTGCGCTAGATCTCCATCGTGAATTACGATTTTACGCGGCAAATCCACTTGACCAGCCTGTCGAGACAGTCGTCGCACTTTATGGCGGCGTCTATCATCACAATGATAGCCCATATGGAATGATGTTCGACCCAGGATTTATCCCGGATGCCGGCGAATTGTTTTTGAATAAACCGCACTTGGAAGGTCGGCCCCGGGAAGGCTGCGCGATCTTTCTCGGCGCGATTGAACGCGATCGGAAAGTGGATCCCGATTTGTTATGGGACCAATTCGAACAACAAACGACATTTACTACAATTCACGAATTGGGCCACGTATTCAATTTGCCGCACAAAAAACCGCCGATAAATTATATGAGTCAAAGTGACCGGCGCAGTGTGTACAATCCCAATTTCCACGAATTTATTCCAGAACACGAGACCCGCCTTTCACGAGGAAAATCCAGCAAATCTGTGTGGCCGGGCGGCAGCAAATTCGGCGATTCGGGTTTCCTCGACGACCATTCCGATTGCAATTGGAACACTAAATCAAAAATGATCGATGATTTGAGATTTGAGATTTCGATCTCGCGCGATCATGCCCGATATTTTGAACCGTTCGAGCTTGACATGCGACTGCGGGTTAAACGGGGGTCAACGAAAACATACCGAATTTCCGACATTGTCGACCCGGGGTATGACCAATTCCGTATTTTCATCGAAGAACCCACCGGCGAACGGCGTTTGTACAAAAGCCCGCGCCACTATTGCCCGCACGAAAAATTCCTGACCATTGGGCCTAGCAGAGAGTTTCGGCGCGACATAAGTATTTTCGGCGAGTCTGGGGGATACACATTTCGCCGCGCAGGCGTCCATCGCATTTGGGCGGAGATTCATTTGGGGCGGCGCGGCGTACTCACGTCAAACAAAATTGGGATAGAAATCGAACTTGAGCGATCGGAGTCCCGAAAAGACCAAGACGTTCGAATTGCTTTGACAAGAATGGCGTCTGCCAACGTGTTGTATCACCGATTGGATCGGCACCATGGCAACGGAACCAAGACGCTGGTGTCGCTTCTTGAAAGCTATGCCGACATTCCCACCGCCGGCGCGATTCAATATTCGGTGGGTCGCGCCCTATTGGAGCCGAGCGTACGAATTCAAGAGAAGCGCAAACAACGCGGAATGGCATGTTTTGAAGAAGCATTGAAAAATCCAAATCAATTGAGCGTCAGACAGATAGAAATCGCTGAGAAATGCTTAGGGGACGCAACAAATTGAGCATTTCTAATTGAAATTTTTCAATCGCCGCGCGGCATTCTATAGAAAATAGAGTCAATTGGAAAAGAATGTGATTTAAAATTACTGCACTCCAAGCCATGCTAGGAGCGGATTCTGTGCGATGAACTACCGTTCACAAATTTTTCGCAAAATGTCCGCTATGAGGATGAATCTGCCGTTTGATCTGCTACCAACGAATGTCCGCAATGTGTTGCGGCGATCAATTGAATCCGCAGCCAATTTGCGACATCTCCCCACTCTGACTTTCTGGCCATAATGCGCGCCAATTTTGCCATTCGAATTCAGGCGAAAGCACCTTCCAAACCCACCAGATCGTTCTTCGATTAGCCCTGCCGGCCAATAGGGCTCGGCGCGCGAATTCGAGTCCCTATTTCGGACTCACATTCCCGCCCGAGTTGGGCGGCGGAATTTGGGTAACAAATTGGCATACATTTTGGGTAACATTCCGCACCCGGAATAACGATAAGTAATTGTTTTTATTATCTTTTCAAAAATCGTTGACTCTTCTCCTGGCGAACAGAGACTCTTCTCAATAGCGCTTGCGCCCTTCCCCACTTGCTGCGCAGATTGATCAGCGAATCTACTTTTTGTTAGCGACTATACGATCAATTCAGAGGGGCGATCTGTGTCACCGGATAGAAAAGTCACAGACAAAGAAATTGAAAATGGATTGGACTTGGTAGCGGAGCTAATCGACAAATATGGCGATGTATATTGGCCGGTCTATGAACGACTCGAACGCGAACTCGCCGAAAGAAAATCTAGGCGAGCCAAGTTAAAGGAGCGGCTGAAACGGCTAAAGGCCACATCCGCTGGAGAAACCGCGAAATAGCAGCTTTTCCCAATTGCGTTCACCTCTCAGGAATCCAAAACAAACCGCAACGGGCCCGAAATTTATATCATTTTCTGGACTTATGGAATCCGGGCCTTTCGGTAATATTGGGGTATGGAGAATTGGCACCCAAATACCGAAACTCTGTCGTTTCACACGCTAAGCGGTCAGCATCGGACGGCGCAGAACACCAACATTTTTGCATTGGGTTTCTTTTCGTAATGTGCGCGACGGACAAAGACTTGGAACGCGCACTGAAAAGTGCTGCGCGCATCATTGATCGATATGGGGATGTGTATTGGCCCATATTTGATCGTATTGAAAGGGAACTCGAACGGCGCCGTTCGCGCCAGACACGGCTGCGCGCTCACCTGTCAAATAACGCACGCCGGACTCGTACTAAAACAGTCCCTCAGGGAACGCGTGCACAATTTTAAGCAACTCATCCCGGCGATACTCGAGTGAGCCGCCATCTCCATACGCCGGACGATCAGTAGCATGCCCCATCAATAAGCATCGAAGAGCATAGTCTAGGCCGGCCTCCTGCATCCGTTTCTCGAACGAATGCCGAAAAGAGTAAATAACGTGCTCCTTGCTTGGCATCAGCCCTCGATTTCGGAAGGCTTTGTTGAGTGAGGCGGAAAGAAGGTCATTGCGATCGTAGTAATGAGGAAAGCCATCCCGCGCATGTTTCATTGCCTCCAAGGATACGCCAACCAAAGGAATTTCACGCACAGACGATGCGGTCTTTTTTTCCATATTCTCGTGCGGCCGTATTCGAATATGGGGCACAGCGTGATCAAGACATATATCCTTCCTAGGATCGAGATTGGCGATCTCACTCGGCCGGCATCCGGTTTCAATCAGTGCATAGGCAATTATTTTTGCCTGTTTGTTGATGCCATCTAGGACGCCCGGTACGAGGATTTTTTTGCTGACCCAATCGTCTTCAAAAGACGGCGTTTTCTTCTCTTTGACGGCGTCCCTTTCCCTGAAATTTAAGTTACGAAATGGATTGAGGCGTTCCTCCTCGCCGACGTGTTTAAAATATTCGCCGTAGAGTTTTCGCAAATTTCCGAGATCGCGATTAGCCGTGTTAGCGCCACGGCGCTTTTCACCTTGTTTCGCCATGATGCGATCTTTCCACCAATTGTAGAATTTGAGCGCGTCCTCTCGCGAGATATCGACCATCGGCATATCGTCCACGACTTCGACAAAATAATTGATCGCTCGAAGTTTGGTTTTACGCCACGTACGTTTTTGATTTTCTGATTTCTTTAAGAGTTCGGTGACGGCGATGTCGCTGCAATAGATTTCAAACGCCTCGGTGATTGAGACTTTGGGCGCAGCAACACCACCTAATAACGCCTCCGCCTCTATTTGCTCGCCTGCACTCTTTGAACCCTTGTCGTGCCGATCGACTTCTCTGACGCGAGTTACAACCTCAGCAACTTCAAGTGCCTCAGCGAGGTCAGCCGCAGGGCTATAGACGAATCCTCTCGCCATGGCCCTTGCGCTCGCCCTCCGGTAGCGATTTACGGCGACCTGGCGCATCGCGGCCTCCGCCGCCTGTGAAAGATCATCGTTCGCCGGCGCCGCGAGGGAAGCCCAAAACAAATCATCGGCCTCAGCCATCGCGTCACGACGCATACGCGCTGTTTCTAGAGACTTCGTTCTAAGCGAAACACGGATTACGCCACGATCATCGACCGCATCAAACCGCTTTGGCACCCGCCTCACGTAGTGCCAATATTCATCTCTACACTGAAGGTATCGGTCCGCTTTCAACTCTATCAAGGCCTATAATTGTTACACAAAATGTTGCACAATTTGTTACACAAAAATTGCGCGACGTAAAGGTCGGTGCGAGCGATAATTTACATTATCGTTTGTTTACAATGGCTTAATCAATTGAAAGGGAAGGTGTTCTGGAGCGGGTAGCGGGAATCGAACCCGCATATTCAGCTTGGAAGGCTGCTGCACTACCATTGTGCTATACCCGCCCAAAGAAAGATTTGGGGGCCCTTGATATCGCAATTACGCCGGCATGCAAGGTTGATGCGCGACATTTTGGGCGCTTGCACCATTGCCGTCCCATGCCCAATCTTTGAAAGAGCAAAATCTCAAGGAGCATGCCAGTGGCCCATACCCCGCACGAAATTCATGACGACTTCCCCGAATATGCCGAGAAAATTCACGACCTCAAAGTGAATAATTCCCACTTTTCCCGGCTGGCGGAAGAGTATCATGAAGTCAATCGGAAGATTCACCGGCTGGAAACGCGGGTCGAGGCATCAAGTGAGTTTCGCGAAGAAGACCTTCGCAAAAAGCGCATGCATCTGAAAGATCAGCTTGCAGCAATGCTCTCCAAGCCATGAAGCGCATCTCCGACGGCTAAAGCGTTCGGGCAATTAACAGCTTCATAATCTCGTTGGTGCCGCCATAGATGCGCTGAACGCGAGCGTCGGCATACATCCGGCTGATCGGGTATTCGTCCATGTAACCGTAGCCTCCGAACAGCTGGAGGCATTCGTCGATAATCTCGTTTTCGAGATCGGAAAGAAGATATTTCGACATCGACGCCGTCGCCGCATCGAGCTTGCCGGCGATTAGCTGTTCCGTACAGTAATCAACAAAAACCCGCGCCATGGTCGCTCTCGACTTGCATTCGGCGAGTTTAAATTGGGTGTTTTGAAAACTCAGAATGGGCCGACCGAAGGCCTGGCGCTCCTTGACGTAAGCAATCGTCAGCTCCAGCGCGCGCTCAATACCCGCGATCGCCTGCACGGCAATTTCCTGGCGCTCCTGGGGTAATTGCTGCATCAGCTGAAAAAAGCCCTGGCCTTCTTCTGTGCCAAGAAGATTCTCAGTGGGGATTTTCACATCATTGAAAAACAATTCCGACGTATCCTGCGCCTTGTTGCCGAGTTTTTTGAGATTGCGGCCGCGCTCAAAAAACTCGGCGCCGTCGGTCTCAACAACCATCAGTGAAACGCCCGAGGCGCCCTCGCCGGGGTCGGTCTTAGCGACAACAATGACAATATTTGCCGTCTGGCCATTGGTGATGAAGGTCTTCTGCCCGTTCACCACATATTGGTTGCCGTCTTTGAGCGCCGTGGTGCGCACCGCTTGAAGGTCCGATCCGGTTCCGGGCTCGGTCATGGCGATGGCGCCAATAAGCTCGCCGCTGGCCATTTTTGGCAGCCACCGGCGTTTTTGTTCTTCGGTGCCGTAATGGAGGATGTAGGGCGCGACGATGGTGTTGTGGAGCGGCGCGCCGAAACCTTCAACGCCGGCCTTGATCTGCTGCTCAATGGAAATCTGCTCATGGGCGAATGTGCCGCCGAGCCCGCCATATTCCTCCGGCATCGACATGCATAAGAGCCCCTGCTCGCCAGCCTTCTTCCAAGCCCAGCGATCAACAACGCCCTGATCGCGCCATGTCTCCACATGCGGCGCCAGCTCGCGCGTATAAAACTTCGCAACCTCCTCCTCGAACATCACAAGTTCGTCGGTCTTCCAGGACGGTGTGGCGGTTTGAATGGCGGGCATGGCATAACTCCTCAAACATAAAGTCTCTTACTAATGTGGGATCGCGCATGCGGACTGGCAACAAAATTCGGCAGTCGTCACTGCTACAAATCTGCTAATCAATATCCGTCAAACGCCGCATCAAACTTGACGTGTCCCAACGCCCGCCACCCATGGCCTGAATGTCGGCATAGAACTGATCGACCAGCGCCGTTACCGGCAGTCGTGCGCCATTGTCTCGCGCCTCACTCAGTGCGATGCGTAAATCCTTGCGCATCCAATCGACCGCAAAGCCAAATTCGAACTCGTCTTTGGCCATGGTCGCTGCGCGGTTTTCCATCTGCCAGCTTTGCGCCGCGCCGCCGGAAATCGCCTCCAGCACCTTGTCGATATCGAGCCCGGAGCGCGCGGCAAAATGCACCCCTTCCGACAATCCTTGAACGACGCCGGCGATGCATATCTGATTGACGGCTTTGCACAGCTGGCCGTGACCGGCCGGGCCAATATGAACAATCCGCGCCGCATAAGCGTCCATTGCCGGCCGCGCGCGCTCAATATGCGCAGCGTCGCCGCCGCACATAACCGAGAGTTTTCCGGCTTGCGCCCCCGCCTCGCCGCCCGACACCGGCGCATCAACAAAGCCAACGCCAAGCTCGGCAAGTTCGTCATGGAGACGGCGCGCCAATGTCGGCGACGCGGTTGTGTGATCGATCAGAATCGCGCCCGATGCAAAACCACCAGCCGCCTTTTCAATCATCGCTGCGACGTCGGGATCATCGCCGAGGCACATGAAGACCAGCTCAGCCCCACGCACTGCCTCATCAGGGGATTTAGCGATCCGGCCTTTATAGTCTTGCGCCCATTGTTCGGCTTTTGCCGTGGTGCGGTTGTAAACCACAACTTCGAAATCATTCTTTGAGAGCCAGCCGGCCATGGGATAGCCCATGACGCCAAGACCGAGAAACGCCGCCCGCGTCATTTGGCTTCGCCATTGGTCTGGTAGTTGCTGGCGAAATAAACCAGCGGTGCGCCCTCGCTGCTGTCGAACTTCACCACCTCGCCGACCAACACAACATGATCGCCGGCTTCATGACGGGCAAAAATTTTACAGTCGAACGCCGCAAGGCGGTTTTTTAATATCGGCGCGCCGGTCTCCCAGAATTCGACCTCGTCTGGACTGACAGGCTCGGGCGCAAAATTAGCAAATCGATCGGAGAGCGCGCGCTGGTCGGCGCGAAGAATATTCACGCTATAGCCCGTCGCCGCCATGAACGCAGGATAAGACGCCGCCTTGGTTTCGATACACCACAACACCAGCGCCGGGCTCAACGACACCGAGGTGAAGGAGTTGACCGTCATCGCCGCATAGCCGCCGCCCTCTCTGGCGCAAGTCGCAACCGCTACGCCGGTGGCGAAACGGCCAAATGCGTCTTTTAGCGGCCTGAATTTGTCTGGCATGGCGCTGCTTTCGTGGGCTGTCTAACCGTTTCGATAACGTATTGAAAAACTTAAACCTTGTGCGCCTAACATCAATTTGGGAAAATACAAAGCACCGGATGCTAAAGGCCGCATTTTGGCTTAATTTCAGTGCCGGCATAGCCGTTCACTTTCGGACCGGGTCACGTCAATCTAGAATTTATGGAAACTTTTTTAGAAGCGCCATGGCAGATGTGGGCGACGCTGGGGATAATTAGCGTCACCATCGTCTTTTACACGCTCGACCGGTTCCCGCTCGAGCTGATCTCGGCCGGCGCTATCGTCACTCTGCTGCTTTTGTTCCTGATCGCGCCGATGACGCGCGACGGCGCGAATGTCCTGACCACCGAAACGCTGTTGTCGGGGTTCGCCAGCCCGGCGCTATTCGCCATTCTTGGGCTCTTGATTATCGGCCAGGGGATGTTCCAGTCCGGCGCGCTTGAACATCCGACCGAATACCTCCTGCGCGCTTTCGACAAGCGCCCGCGCGTGGTGATCGGCGCGGTGTTTTTCTTCGTCATGGTGATCAGCGCGTTTTTGAACAATACGCCCGTGGTCGTCATGTTTATCCCGATCATGGCCGCACTCGCCCAACAGAGCAAAACCCCGGTCGCCCGGTTTATGATGCCGCTCTCCTTCCTGTCGATTTTCGGCGGCATGACCACAGTCATCGGCTCATCCACCAACCTTCTGGCGCTGCAATCCTACCGCGCCACCACCGGCGGCGAGATCGGGTTTTTTGAACTGACCCCCATGGGTCTCATTCTCGCCGGCGCCGGCATCATCTATCTGTTGACCGTCGGCCGCTGGCTGATGCCGGTCCGCAGCAATCCAAACCAGCCTGCAGTCAATGAGCGCGAGGGCAAGCATTTTATCGCGCAAATAGAAATTACGCGCGGCCACCCGCTGATCGGCAAAGGCCCGGTCGCGGGCCTGTTTGTTGATTTGCCGGACATTACGGTGCGCATGGTTCAGCGCCGCAAAAATGCGATCCTGCCGCCGTTTGACGATTTCGCCTTTAAGACCGGCGATATGGTTATCGTCGCCGCGACCCGGCCGGCGCTCACCGCATTGCTCAAATCCAATCCGGATATGCTCGAAGGCCTGATGGCCGAAACCTCTATCGCCGACGAAGAGGACGGCTCGGTCCAGCGCTCGACCCAACTGACCATGATCGAGGCGATTGTCGCCCCGGGCTCGCGTCTTATCGGGCGATCAATTGTCCAGATCGGCTTTCACGCGCAGACCGATTGCGTCATTGTCGGTATTGAGCGGCGCAGCCGGATGATCCGAACACAGATGAACACGATCCGGCTTGAAGCCGGCGACGTTTTATTGATCCTCGGCGACATCAACGACATTCGCAATTTGCGCTCAGACCGCGACATCTTGATGCTTGAATGGTCGATGCAGGGCCTGCCGGACCAGCGCAACGCACGCATCGCCGCCTTGATCTTCGCTGGCGTGGTCGGCGCAACCGCATCAGGCCTTGCGCCAATTGCAATTTCCGCCATTGCAGGTGCAACCGCGATGGTCGCCTCGGGCTGTCTCAATGTGCGCCAAGCCGCACGCGCAATTGACCGACGGATATATCTCCTGATCGGCGCCTCGCTCGCCATGGGCGCAGCGCTGGAGCGCACTGGTGGAGCGGCGCTGATTGGCGAGGGACTGGCGGTTACCGCCGGTCAGTTCGGACCGACCGCCCTGATCTCTGCGTTCTTCATCCTCTGCGCCGCCCTCACCAATGTTCTGTCCAATAACGCCACCGCGGTTCTGTTCACGCCAATCGCGGTGAGCGCAGCGCGCCTGGTCGGGATTGACGAACATATATTGGTCCTGACGGTTATATTTGGCTCCAATTGCTCTTTTGCAACACCTGTCGCCTATCAGACCAATCTCCTGGTGATGACCCCGGGTCATTACAAATTTAGCGACTTTACGAAGGTTGGCGGGCCGCTGATCATCCTTATCTGGCTGGTCTACACTGCGGTTGCGCCATTTTATTTCGGTCTGGTTTGACACCATAAAAGAACCGATTCATTGCCGTCATGCTAATCGCCCGCTAAGATTCATGCGTTAAGGTCATGGGTTATGAGTAACGAAGATTTTGCCAGGCGTTTCGGTCTTGAGGGCGGTGAGTTTTATGTCACCGCGCCGGCAGCATGCCCATATCTGGCGGGCAAGCGCGAGCGCAAGGTGTTTTCCTATCTCAGCGGCGCTGGCGCCTCATCAACCAATGCACTGTTGACGCGGCGCGGGTTTCGCCGTTCGCAAAACATCATCTATCTGCCAGCCTGTGAAGGATGCAGCGCCTGCGTGCCGGTCAGGATTGTGAGCGATGATTTCAAAATGTCGAAATCGCGTAAGCGCATCCTCACCCGCAACGCCGACCTCATCCGCCGCGTGAAAGAGCCGCGCGCGACCGGAGAGCAGTTCTCGGTGCTGCGCGGCTATCTCGACGAGCGTCATGACGATGGCGGCATGGCCGACATGACGGTGCTCGACTATGCGTCCATGGTTGAGGAAACGGCAGTCGACACCTTGGTGGTTGAATATCGTCTGCGTGATAACATCACCGGCGATGAAAGGCTGATCGCAACGGCCCTCACAGACAAGCTCACCGACGGACTTTCCATGGTCTACAGTTTCTTTGAACCGGACGAAGCGACACGCAGTCTTGGGCGGTTCATGATCCTCGATCATATCTCGCTCGCTCGCGAGCTTGACCTGCCTTACGTCTATCTCGGCTATTGGGTGCAAGGCTCGCCGAAGATGGATTACAAGACCGACTTCCAGCCGCTGGAAAAGCTGGCCGCGACCGGCTGGGTCCGGATGGACCGCCAGACCTCTTAAACACCGACCCCTTACATTGCGGAGCGGCAAATCGGCAAATTTTCAGTTTTGCTGGAAGCTCTGACGATTAACACGACCCACCCAATGTAGATAGCTTTGTGCAGCGCCGGCAATCGGCTATGCCAGAGGGGCAAAAACGCAGTCGCCGCCGAATCAAGACAAATTCTCCAATCGGCCAATGAGGGGACAGGTTCATGATCAAGAGACGTCATCTTCTCGCGGGCGGCGTGGCGGGACTTGCTGCGGGCTGCGATTGCGGTGTTCCCGCCGGGCTTGAAACCATCAGCGGCGACATCCGTTCGCGCGAGTTAAAAATGGTGACCACCTGGCCGAAAGATTTTCCAGGCCTTGGAACCATGGCTGAACGCACCGCCCAGTTCATCACCGAAATGTCCGGCGGCGCCTTGCGCGTCAAGGTGTTTGCCGCTGGCGAGCTGGTCGGCGCTTTTGAAAGCTTCGATGCGGTCGCAAGCGGCGCGGCCGACCTCTATCACGGCGCTGAATATTACTGGGTCGGCAAATCGCCGGCTTTCGCTTTCTTCACCGCCGTGCCGTTCGGCATGACCGCTAATGAAATTTCCGCATGGACGGAGTTTGGCGGCGGCCAACAGCTTTGGGATGAGCTGTCTGCGAAGTTCAACATCAAACCCTTCGCCGCCGGCAATACCGGCCACCAGCTCGCCGGCTGGTACAAACGCGAAATCAACTCGCTGGAAGATCTGCGCGGCATGAAAATCCGTATGCCCGGTCTTGGCGGCGAGGTTCTGCGCCGCATCGGCGCATCGGCGGTCGCGCTACCGGGCGGCGAGATTTATCAGGCGCTGCAATCAGGCGCTATTGACGGCACCGAATGGGTCGGCCCGTGGAATGATCTTGCCTTCGGATTTTATGACCAGGCTAAATATTATTACTGGCCCGGCATTCACGAACCCGGCGCGCAGCTAGGCGTCGGCGTCAACCTCAATCTTTGGGAAGGTATGACCGCTCAGGAACAATCGATCATACAAGGCGCCTGCCAGCGCGCCAACTATCTGTCGATTGCCGAATATATTCATCACAACGCAACCGCGCTCGACCAATTGATCAACGATCACGAAGTGGAGCTGCGCCGTCTGCCTGACGACGTGTTGGGGGCGCTTGCCCGCGAGTCCAAAACTGTACTGGAAGAAACCGCCGCCACCGACGACATCTCCGGGCGGATATTTGAAAGTTACAAAACATCGCTGGACCGCAGCCAAGCCTGGAGTGGGATTTCTGACGAAGCCTTTATGAAGGTGCGACGCGAATTGTTTGAGTTTTAAGCGATGCTAAGCGTTGCTGGCAATATACTAAACTGGGCGGCGGCGGGCATTGTCTTTCCACTGATGTTTCTGCCGGCGGCGGCGCTGATCGCACGCGGGCGGGCGCGCTCTACCGCGGTATGGTTTGTGGTTGTCGCCGCGATCATCGCTGCGGGCATTACCTTTGCCGCATTGGCGCCGGCCCTGAGCACAGCGCCGCCAATGCAGATGCTACTGTTATATTTCGCCATCGTCACGGCGCTAGGCGGCGCCATACTCATCGCTGGAGGCCCAGCCTGCGTCATTGCACTGCTGTCGCCGCTGCTGGATGGCATTGTCCGCCGGATTGGCCGTGCTGTCATGTGGCTAGTCTTCGTGATGGCCGGAGTACAGTTCGGCATTGTCGTTTTACGCTACATATTTGGCGTCAATTCTATCTTCATGCAGGAATCGATTACCTACATGCATGGCGCAGTGTTTCTGCTCGCCGGCGGCTATGCGCTGTTGACCAACGATCATGTACGCGTCGATATTTTCTATCGCGACGCCGCGCCAAAGCGTAAAGCTCTGGCTGATTTCCTCGGAACCTATTTTTTGTTATTCCCGGTGTGCCTGCTCTTACTGTGGACCGCCTCGCCCTATGTTGGCGCATCCTGGAGCGTCCTTGAAGGCTCGACGGAGACTTCGGGTATTCAGGGCGTTTACCTTTTGAAATCTCTAGTCCCGGCTTTCGCCATTCTCCTCGCCATGGCGGGCTTTACCAATGCTGCGCGCGCCGGCGAGATATTAAAGGCGGGGGCGTAAATGGATTTCGTCATCGGCGATATGCATTTTTGTCTTTGCGCCGTTGCCGGCTGGCTCGACATCATCATGATCGTCGCTCTTTGCGCGATGCTGATGGCCGGGTTTCCGGTGGCTTTTTCTCTCGCCGGAACCGCACTGATATTCGCGGTCCTTGGCCTCACCTTTGGCGTCTTCGATCTCAGCTTTGTGCGTCCGTTCCCGCAGAGGGTGTTTGGCGCAGTCACCAATACAACACTCATCGCCGTGCCAATGTTCGTGCTGATGGGGGTGATCTTGGAGAAATCAAAGATCGCCGAAGAATTGCTCGACGAGATGGCGAAACTATTCGGCTCGCTACGCGGCGGTCTCGGCATTTCGGTGACGATTGTCGGCGCGCTGCTCGCCGCCTCCACCGGCATTGTCGGCGCCACTGTCGTCACCATGGGGTTGCTCAGCCTGCCGACAATGTTGCGACGCGGCTATGACCCGGCCTTCGCCTGCGGCTCCATCGCCGCCGCCGGCACGCTTGGTCAGATTATTCCGCCCTCCATAGTGCTCATTCTCCTTGGCGATGTCATCTCGAACGCGTTTCAGCGCGCCCAGCTTGAACAAGGCAACATGTCGCCGGAAACGGTGTCGGTGGGACATTTGTTTGCCGGCGCGCTTATTCCCGGACTGATGTTAGTCGGGCTTTATCTCCTGTGGCAGGTTTTTGTCGCCGTTACCCAGCCGCAAAAGGCGCCGGCGATCCCCGCGGCCGAACTTGGCTCACGCCGCGAAGTCTGGATGGCGGCGATGAAGACGTTGCCGCCGCCACTGCTCCTCATCATCGCCGTCCTCGGCTCGATCCTTGCCGGCGTCGCCACCCCGACAGAAGCCGCCAGCGTCGGCGCGGTTGGCGCCTTATTGATCGCCGGATCGCGCCTGCGCCATAAGCCCGCCGCTATATTCACCGGGCGCCCCGCGATTTTCGCCGGCGCCGTCGCGATTTTCGGGCTTGTCGTGCTTACCAGCACGCTCGATCTGCGCTTGGGGCGCGCATCCGTTTCAGCGCTCGAAATGGTCGGCATCGTCGCCGCCTTCGCGCTGTTCGCCGCAGCGATATGGTCTGTCCTGGTGGCGCTCGCGCGGCTTCACCATGTCAAAGTTCTCAGCCCCATCGCCGACCAGACCACGCGCGTCACCACCATGGTGTTCACCATCCTGATTGGCGCGGCGCTATTCTCGCTCGTCTTTCGTGGGCTTGGCGGCGATGATACGGTGCGTTCAGCGCTCGACGCCGCGCCCGGCGGTATTATCGGCGCCGTCCTCACTGTGATGTTAGTGATGTTCCTGCTCGGGTTCTTTCTCGACTTTATCGAGATCACGCTGGTGGTGGTGCCGCTGGTCGGCCCGCCGCTCCTCGCCATGGGTCTCGACCCGGTATGGCTCGGCGTGATGATGGCGATTAATCTGCAAACGTCGTTTTTAACCCCGCCCTTCGGCTTCGCCCTGTTTTACCTCCGCGGTGTCGCCCCGCCGGAAATCTCCACCGCTCAAATCTATCGCGGCGCTGTGCCGTTTATTTTTATTCAAATATTGGCGCTGGGCTTGTTGGCGCTATATCCGGGGCTTGCGACGTGGCTGCCGGGTGTTTTGTATCAGTAGGTGACATCATTTTAAGACAATTTATTCGGTGCTTGTATGAATGAACACGATGAGACAGTTCAAATTCGATTCCAGTGGATGGTAGGCGACCTGAAAGGGCTAGAAAAACACCTGAAAGAAATTCTTAGGCACTCTGCACATCAAGTTATTTCATTTTCAGCTCGATTAACCGCTCTGTTTTTGACAGCCGGTGTCGCGTATTTTTTGCTTCCAGACGCGTCCCTTTTTATAGTTTTCTTGATCGCCATTGTCGGTTCAAACGCAACCTGGGTTTCCTGGGGCATGGAGATTTTAGCTTTAAAAAAATTAGAGCGGATGCAAGCCGACGATGCCCGCCGCGTAGGGTGGCATAACGTAAAATTTGATCGGAGCGGCGTAATTTGGTCTACAGACACGTCTCAAGAATATATTAGCTGGCTGGGCGTGAGTGAAATTATTGCTGACGATGAGGGTATTTGGATGAAAACTGGGGCGATCAACGGTCTCTACCTACCATCGCGAATATTTGAATCGGAGAAGCAACGTAGAGAAATTGCTAGCAAAATAAAATTTTTTAAGAAGCATCATACTCTACCTACGCACCAGCTCGATATCCTGCAGACAAGCACTGATGATGGTATCTATCGGCCGAACTAATCAAAACATCCGTTATACCACGCCACCCCCAAAATCCACCAACGCCTCAATCCGCTTATCGATCGGCGGATGCGTGGCAAAGACGCCAGCGAAGCGTGCGGTATTTTCAACCATCATCTGTTGAATGTCGTTGGGGGCGTCGAATTTTGAGTGGCCGGAGATTTTCCGAAGCGCTGAAATCATCGCGTCGGGGTTGCGCGTCAGCTCAACCGAACCGGCGTCGGCGAGGAACTCGCGTTTGCGCGACAGCGCAAACCTGATCACCAGCGCCAACAAATATGCAATGACGATTAGCGCAACCGCGACCAGAATAAGGACGCCGCCGCCGCGGCTGTCGCCCTTGCGCGAACGCGTATACCCCCCGGCGCGCAGGCCGGTGCGGAACATGCTGCGAAACACCAGCTCGCCGAAGAATGAAAATATCCCGACAAAGATCACCGAAACAATAAGCAGGCGGACATCGCGGTTCATGATATGGGTCAGCTCATGGGCGAGCACCGCCTCGATTTCGTCCTTGTCCAATGTATCAATCAGCCCGCGCGTCACCGTCACTTTGTAACTCTTGTCGGTGAGGCCGCTGGCAAAAGCGTTCAGCGCTGGCGTCTCAACAATATTGAGGCTTGGCATGGTAATGCCGCGAGCGATGCAAAGGTTTTCAAGCAAGTTATAAAGTTCCGGCGCTTCCTTACGCGACAGCCCGCGCGCGCCGACCGAAAGCTCGATGATTTTCTGATAGGAAATCCAGGCGATGAAAAACCAAACGCCCGCGCCAAGAAAAGCAAACGGCCAGATGCGCTTCAGATGGCCGAACGCCAGCGCAAGCCCTTCGCCAACGCTGTAAATCGGCTGACTTACGGCGACATAGCCCACCGCCAGGCCGTACATCAAAATTAGGAGCAGCACCGGAAAGCCCGCCATCAAGGCGACGGACTTTAGGTTGTTATTCCAGATATGGGTTTGCAGGCCGAAGGCGCCCATGGCTCAGCTGCCCTGAAACGCATAGGCGCTGACCGCAGCAGCATGCAGCGCGGTCGTATCGAACACCGGCAGGTCAACATACTCCTCGGACAAAATCATGCACAGCTCGGTGCATCCGAGAATAACGCCGTCGCCGCCGTGGCGGCCAATGATCGCCTGCAAAGCAGCGCGCGAGGGCTCGCGCACTTCGCCATTGACCAGTTCATCAAGAATGATGCGGCCAATCTCTCCTTGTTCCTCCTTGGTCGGAACAAGCACATCGCCGCCATAACGCTGCGCCAATGCCGGGAGGTAGTGTTCGCCGTTCATGACCACGGGTGTTCCGAGCAGCAGCGGCTTTTTTGCGCCGGTGCTGTTCAAGGCGTCAGTCAGAGCGTCAAGGACGTGGATAAGCGGAAGCCCGGTCGCTTCTTGCGCCGCGTCTGCTGCAACATGGGTCGTGTTCGACGAGATCGCCAACGCCTCAACTCCGGCAGCGGCCAGGTGGTTTGCGCCCTTGACCACTTCGGCGATAAAAGAAGGCCAGTCCCTGGCGTCGTAATGACGGATCATGGTCCCGTAATCGAGCGCGTAAAGAAGAATATTCGCCGAATGCTCACCGCCAAGGCGCGCCCGCGCCGCTTCATTGAGCAGGCGATAATAAATCATGGTCGATTCGGTGCTAACGCCGCCGATGAGGCCGATAAGTTTCATTGCATTGCCTCCGCCGGACGCATCATGCCTAACAGCGTCGGCGCGCCCGCCGGCAATCCGAGCGGCGCTAGCGCTTTAAACCCTAGCCGTTGATACAGCGGCGTGTTTTTGGGATTTGAGTTCTCCAGATAGGCCGGCGCGCCCGCAGCGTCGGCGAGCGCCAACCCCTCGCGAATGATACGCCCGCCGAGGCCTTTGCCCTTCATCTTCTCGCGCACGCCCACAGCGAACAGATAAAAATGCGGCGTCTCGGGGTGGCTCGCCTGCATAACTTGATCCGTCACCCACCCCCGCTGCAATGCGCCAAAGCCACCACTTTGAAGAGCGCACCACAACACGCGCAAATCGCTCATCAGCGATGACTTTGCTTTAACATGCGCCGGCATCCACAACGCAGCCGCGCTATCTTCTACAACATGGCCAAAACCGTGGCGCAGATAAACGCTTTGGGCTATTTCCAGAAAAGTCGTCCGTTGCGGATGCGTATTGCCATACATCCAGACCATCACCGGATCATGGCTAAACGCCTCGGCAAGAATGTCTGCAACCTGATCTGCATCACCCATACTGGCGCTGCGAATATCCGGCTGCGAAAATGCATTCTGCTCCATCGCGTTCTAAAACTTCACGTCCGGCGCCGCTTCAATCTGTGCACGGCTGATTTCCGGCACTTCAAAATATTCTTTCGCAGAGAAACCGCCCAAAGGCGCTACGAGGTTGCCCGGAATTTGCTGAATCGATGTATTAAATTCCTGCACCGCATTGTTGAAGAAACGCCGCGCCGCGGCGATCTTGTTTTCAACATCGGAAAGCTCGCGCTGCAGCTCCAGAAAGTTGGTGTTGGCTTTAAGGTCGGGATAGGCCTCCGCCAGCGCGAACAGCTTGCCAATGGCCGCGCCGAGAACGCCTTCGGCCGCGCCCTGCGCCGCCGGGCCATGGGCGGACTGCGCGGCGTTGCGCGCCGATATTACCGCATCCAGCGTGTCTTTTTCGTGCGCGGCATATCCCTTCACTGTTTCAACCAGGTTAGGGATCAGGTCGTGGCGCAATTTTAACTGCACATCGACATCGGCAAAGGACTGTTCGGTACGCTGGCTAAGAGCAACGATGCGGTTGTAAATCGTAACGACAAAAATAACGATCGCGACAATGAGCAGGATAAAAATCAAAAAACCGGACATGCGATCTCCTTTTTTATTTGGCGCGCCAACGCTGAGTAACAAAACCCTAAATTATTCGAAACCTTGGCGTGCGCCGAAATTTGCAGAGCAATGGTAGAGTGTTCGCCGCGGCCGGGCAATCACCGAGGCGAACCGTCCATAGCCCTTCGGGACCAGATGGCGCCCGCATGATCCGGGTTGACGGCCTTATTGCGCGGTGATCCCGCCGTCGATCTTGAATTCAGACGCGGTGACAAAACGCGATTCGTCCGACGCCAGATACAAGATGCAATAGCCCACATCTTCAGGCTCGCCGAGACGTTGCAAAGGGATCTGCTTGACCAGGCGCCGTTCACCCTCCTCACCGCCGCCGCCGAGTTGGACCAGGGGATCGATAATCGGCGTACGGGTGAAAACCGGGTGCACCGAGTTACAGCGAATATCATAGCCTGACCGCGCGCAGTGAAGTGCAATCGACTTCGACATCATCCAAACTGCGGCCTTGGCGGCGTTGTATGAAAGCATCATACCGTCGGCGATCAATCCGGCGACAGATGAAATATTGATAATCGAGCCCGGCTGATTGTCTTTCAGATACGGCATGGCGAGCTGGGTGCCGATGAAAATCGAATCGACATCGATTTCCTGGGTGCGCCGCCAGCCTTCCCATGTCTCGGTCTCAATACTGCCAGCCGTGCCAATACCAGCATTGTTGATAAGAACACTGATCCCACCCATCGCTTCCGCGGCCGTTCCTAGCGCATCAACCCAGTCATCTTTGCTGGTAACGTCATGCTTGATCGCAATCGCCGCGCCAGGATGCGCTTCATTGATCGCCGCGGCGGTCGCTTTCGCGCCGTCATAATTAATGTCGGTGAGCGCAACTTTCGCGCCCTCATCGGCAAGCATACGCCCGAAACAGGCGCCGAGCCCCTGCGCGCCACCGGTAATGACTACTTTTTTGCCTGATACGCGCGCCATAAAAGTCTCCCTGATGAAGCGCGCAGGATAACGTTATCGCCCGTCCGGTAAACCATCGATTACAGCTGACACGTTAGGCTATGTACGAAAATTACGCAGCAACCGGCGATGCGCAATCTTCGCCGACTATCCCTCTTCCTGGAGCTGGTTCATCGCCGCCGCCATGAACTCGTCCATGTGGCGGCGGATCTGGTGGTCGGACTGGTCAACACTGTTGGCATCAAAATCGGCGCGAATTTTCCTGAAAACATCCTCGTCGCCAGCCTCTTCGAGGTCGGCCTTGATCACTTCGCGGGCATAGGCCTCCGCGTCCTTGCCGTGCCTACCGAGCAGCTCTGCAGCCCACAGGCCTAGCAACTTGTTGCGGCGCGCCTCGGCCTTGAACCGCAATGTTGCGTCATGGGCGAATTTCTTCTCATATTTGTCTTCGCGGTCGTCAAAGGTCGTCATTCAACACTCTCCAAAACACGGGCGCTTGCTCGTCCCTTAAGGTTACTTATAGGCGGTTTGGGGCCTTCGCAATGCGGTGGCGCGAGGTGATTTTAACAAAGTCCTTTTCAAGGCGGTCTCGAAGCCCTAAATCCCGCTTCTCCATCCGCCCGAGGCGTGCTAGCGAGACCTTAGCCGACCCATGCAACCGAGTCGCACCGGGCCGCCGTCTCCGTATCCAGATCGCTAAAAAGACCCGCATAAGACTTTGAAAGGACTACCAAAATGGCCCGCCGAAAACAGATTTACGAAGGCAAGGCCAAAATCCTTTTTGAGGGGCCGGAACCGGGCACAATCATCCAATATTTCAAAGACGATGCGACGGCATTTAACAACAAAAAGCACGCCGTCCTTGAAGGCAAAGGCGTCCTCAACAACCGCATCTCTGAATTCGTCATGGTTGGGCTTGAGCGCATCGGCATCCCGACACATTTCATTCGCCGCCTCAATATGCGCGAACAGCTTGTCCGCCAGGTGGAGATTATCCCGCTTGAGGTGGTCGTGCGCAATGTCGCCGCCGGGTCGCTAGCGAAACGGCTTGGGCTGGAAGATGGCACGCCCCTGCCGCGCTCAATCATCGAGTGTTATTACAAAGACGACAAGCTCGGCGACCCGCTGGTTGCCGAAGAACACATCACCGCCTTCAACTGGGCCAGCCCCCAGGAGATCGACGACATGATGGCGCTTGGGTTGCGGATCAATGACTTCCTCGCAGGGCTGTTCGCCGGCGTCGGCATCAAGCTGGTCGATTTCAAAGTCGAATTCGGCCGCCAATATGAAGGCGACCTCATGCGCCTCCTGGTCGCCGACGAAATCAGCCCCGACTCATGCCGCCTGTGGGACATGGAAACCAACGACATCATGGACAAGGACCGTTTCCGTAAAGACCTCGGCAACGTCACCGACGCTTATCGCGAAGTCGCACGCCGCCTCGGGGTCCTGCGCGAGAACGAAAACACCGGCGCCCAAGGGCCGGTGCTGGTGAGCGATAACGGGGATTAATCCCTCTCCCAAAGCCAACCGTCGCAACAGTTGCGCTTTTGACTTCACTCAAGCCTAAATAGCGCCCTTGATTGACCTGACGGCTAAATCTTCGGGGGCGCTTAATCTCACTCCTCGGCTTTCGGCCCCGCCAGTTCCTTGATCATGATGATCCAGTGATCGAGCCCGCCGTAAAACGAGCTCACCAGTCGACGCTCATTGAGCCCATGCGCGTGGGACGACTCACCGAATTTACCAAACCCTGCCCCGACCCCGTAGGTCGGGACGCCAGCGCGACGGAAATGCATGCCGTCAGTGCCGCCTGAACTCATCGCCGGTACAATTTTGATATCCGGATAGCGCGCACTCAGCGCCTTCAAAAGCGCGGCGTTAATATCGTCACGCGGCGTTGACGCTGGGCTTGCTACATAGTCGTCTCTGGCTGGCTGCACTTCCAGTGCATCATTGCCAATGACTTCGACCAGCGCCTGGCGCACGGTGTCGATCTCAATGCCTGGAAAAATCCGGCAATTGACTTTCGCCATCGCCGATTGCGGCAAGGCGTTATCGGCGTGACCGGCCTCCAGCATGGTTGCAACGCATGTGGTGTTCAAAATATTGGCGTAGTCCTTGCTCGCGCGAATGGTTTTGATCGCCTTCTTGCTCGCAGGGTTTTCTGAAAATTTGATCAGCGCCGCACCCAGCTTATCGTCCATCTCTTCGCCATCAGCGCGCGCCGCCGCGCGGGTGATTTCATTGGACATGACAGGGAATTGATAGGCTTCGATTTTCAACAGCGCCTTGGCGAGATCATAGATGGCGTTGTCGGCGCGGGGGCGCGAGGAATGCCCACCTGGATTGCGCGCGGTGATATTGAATGTGGCGTAGGTCTTTTCCGCAGCCTGCATATAGAATGGAAGCGTCGTCCCATCTTCCAGGATCGCACTGCCGCCCGCATCGGAATTCAATGCATATTCCGCATCGGTTAAATCCTTGCGGTCATAGGCAAGCATGCGCGTGGTCGTCATGCCGGTTTCTTCGTCGCCGCTAAAGACGAGAATGAGATCGCGCGTCGGCGTAAAGCCCTCTTTTTTCAGACGCATGAACGTTTGCGTGAGATTGACGACGCCCGTTTTATTGTCAGACGTCCCCCGGCCGAGGAAATACCCGTCTTCTTCACGCAAAGTGAACGGGTCATGCTCCCAGTCGTCGCGGATAGCATCGACCACATCCATATGGGCGAGGAATAAAATGGGTTTGGCGTTCGCCGATCCGTCGCCGCGATAGCGAACAACCAGCGCCGCTGTTTCTTTCACGGGGATGATATGAATGTCTTCTGTAGCGAACCCCGCAGATTCAAGCTCGCCCGCCAGATAGGCCGCCATGGCCGGCACATTTCCATGGCCCTCGGCGGTGCGCATGGCGATCACGGTTTGGTAGATTTCCCGCGCCTTGGCTTGCGCCGGGGTCAGCTCGTGATGGGCAGCCTCGGCGGCGAAGGTGGAAATAAACACGCAGGCGGCAGCGCTTAAAAATGTGCGAATCATCAACATCCCCTGTTTCTTCGGTTGGCGCGACCATAGGTCGAAATCTTGGGCTACTGCAATGGTTGGGGCAGTGGTTGGTTTGAACCCAGTTGCCTGCCGGCGCCGTCCAGCGTATGGCCTGTGGTAAATACATAGACGGCAATGGCGGGAAAGACCGATGAAGGCAAAAATCACCATCACCTTAAAAAATGGCGTCCTTGATCCACAAGGAAAAGCCATCGAAGGCGCGCTTTCCGGCCTCGGCTTTGAGGGCGCCTCGGATGTACGTCAGGGCAAGGTGATTGAGCTAAAGCTCGAAGAAAGTGACGAGGCCGCCGCGCGCGCCAAAGCCGAAGAGATGTGCACAAAACTGCTCGCCAATCCGGTGATGGAAAACTACCAGATCGAGATTTTGGCTTGAGCATTCTCCTCTCCCGTCATCCCGGACGCTCCGCAACACAAAGTGTTGCTGTGCAGAGCCGGGATCGGGCAAAGTCAGAAAGCGAAAGATCCCGTGTCTGCAATGCACCGCTGCGCGCTGTGCTGCGCACGGGATGACGAACGGATAGTATTATGAAACCTTCCATCATCGTCTTCCCCGCCTCAAATTGTGATCGCGACGCTGCCGCTGCTCTTGAGCAGGCGACAGGCAAACCGCCGGCCATGGTCTGGCATGGCGAAGCCAGCCTTCCGGATACGGATTTTATCGTTCTGCCAGGCGGTTTTTCCTATGGCGACTATTTACGCTCCGGTGCGATGGCGGCAAAATCACCGATCATGCGCGCGGTGATTGAAAAGGCGAAGACGGGAACGCCGGTGATCGGCATCTGCAACGGCTTCCAGACTTTGTGCGAGGCGGGGTTGTTGCCGGGCGCGTTGTTGCGCAATGCCGGCCTCAACTTCGTCTGCCGCAGCGTAACTTTGCGGGTTGAGAACAATAGCTCGATATTTACCGGCGGATTAGAAAAAGGCGCCTTCGTCGATTTCCCAATCGCCCATCATGACGGCAATTATTTCGCCGATGATGAAACGCTCAATCGCCTTGAAGGTGATGAGCGCATTGCGTTCCGCTATGTAGACAATCCCAATGGCTCCGCGCGCGACATCGCAGGCATATTGAACGAGGCCGGCAATGTTCTCGGCATGATGCCGCATCCCGAGCGGGTTATCTCCCCGCTCCTCGGCGGCGTTGACGGCGCGACGTTCTTCAAAGCCGTGGTTGAGGCGGCGGCGTAAACACTGCGCTCCGCTCTTTGGCATTCCCCTGCAATGGCGTATGTTTTCTTTCAAACTTCCGGGAGGGATCGAGCCATGAAATTTTGGATTATTGCAGCCGCCGCGCTGGCGCTCACGGCATGTGGCGAGAAGGCGACGACTTCAGTGCCGGCCGACGCGTCCTATCAGGAAACCCTGATGACGCAGCTCCTGGACGCCCAGCCCGGCGACATCATCGAAATCCCTGCGGGCACATTTTCCTTCGACCGTTCGCTCAGCCTCACCATCGACGGCGTCACCATCCGCGGGCAAGGCATGGACAAGTCGGTCCTCACGTTTAAAGACCAGATCGCCGGAGCAGAGGGTCTGATCGTCACCGCTAGTGATTTCACCATCGAAGATTTGGCGATTGAAGACACCAAAGGCGACGCCTTGAAAATCACCAAGGGCGAAAACATCGTCATCCGCCGTGTACGCACCGAGTGGACCGGCGGCCCGAAAACATCCAATGGCGCTTACGGGATCTATCCGGTGCAGACCAAGAATGTTCTGATGGAAGAAAACGTTGCGATCGCCGCCGCCGACGCCGGGCTTTATATTGGCCAGTCGCAAAATGTCGTCGTGCGCAACAACCGCGCAGAATATAATGTCGCCGGCATTGAAATCGAGAACACGCTTGACGCCGACGTCTATGGCAATGTCGCAACCAACAATACCGGCGGCATATTGGTTTTTAATATGCCGAATTTGAAACAACCGGGTGCCCGCACGCGCGTCTTCGACAACGATGTCTTCGACAACAACACCAAAAATTTCGGCCATAAGGGAACGCCAGTTGCGTCTATTCCCGCCGGCTCCGGCGTTGTGATCAATTCCAACGATCAGGTCGAGATTTTCGGCAACCGCATCAGCGGCAACAAGACAGCGAATATCATCGTCGCCAGCGTTTACTCTTCCGGCCTCTCCCAGGACGGCATGAGTGAGGATTTCGATCCCTATCCGGAGGGTATTTACATCTATGGCAACGAGATGAACGGCGGCGGCAAAAATCCAGACGGGCTCGACCTGCAGGCGCTGAAAATAGCCATGTTCGGTCCCATGGGCGCGCTGCCGGATGTGTTGTGGGACGGATTTGTCAATCCGGACAAGCGCGATGGCGCAGCGCTGCCTTTGACCGAAATCCTTTGCGTTCAAAATGATGGCGCTGAAATTATCAATGTCGACGCGCCCAATGGATTTAAAAACCCGCGTCTGGCGGCGGTGGAGCATGATTGCGCGCTGGAAAAACTGACCTCGGTCGCACTGACAGGGCCGCTGGCTGAATAATGCGCATCATTGCGGCATTGTTGGCCTTGCTTATCGTCGCATGCGGCAGTGAAGACACGCCCCCGACCTTCCATGGCGACACCAATCCGCAATTGCTCAGCGACTGGGGCATGCTCTCCGCCAGTCAAGACGCATTGCAATTGGGCGATGGCGTGACGCCCTATGACCTCGCAACACCGTTGTTTTCCGATTACGCCCTCAAACTGCGCACGGTTTGGATAGCCGAGGGCGCAGCGACTTATAACACAAATGACGCCTTCGACTTCCCGGTTGGAACCGTCCTTACAAAGACCTTTTTCTACCCCATCATAGGCGATGCCTGGACAGGTGCGGTGACCTATGGCGGCGAGCACACTGTTGAAGGCGACATGATGACACTGGACGGCTACCGTCTCATGGAGACCCGCCTCCTTGTGCGCCGGGAGGCCGGGTGGGAAGCCCTGCCCTATGTCTGGAACGAAGGCCAGACTGATGCGGTTTTAAAACGCACCGGCGCGGTTATGCCGCTAACGCTCCACCGTCCGGATGGGCGCGCAGAAGACTTCGCCTATGTCGTTCCCAACGCCAATCAATGCGCCGCCTGCCACGCTGCCAACGCGATCACTAAGGAGATTGCCCCTATCGGCCCGAAGGCGCGCCACCTCAATAAGCGCTCCACCTTCTCGCCGGCCTTCGACCAGTTGGACTACTGGGTCGCAGCGGGGCTTTTAACCGGCGACCTCTCCGACGACGCGGTGGTTCAACAAAACGCCGACTGGACAGACAAATCCTTGCCGCTAGAGGCGCGCGCGCGGGCCTATCTCGACATCAATTGCAGCCATTGCCACAACCCTGGCGGCGCGGCGGACACGTCCGGGCTCGACCTTGAACCGGAGGCGACCGGCCCGGCTATGGGTCACTGCAAGTCGCCGATCGCCGCAGGAAGCGGTTCGGGCGGGCGCCCCTTTGATATCGTCCCCGGCCATCCCGAGCAATCGATCACTGTCTTCCGTATGGAAACAACAGACCCCGGCGCGATGATGCCGGAGCTCGGCCGCTCCGTCGCTCATGACGAAGGTGTTGCGCTCATCGCGGAGTGGATCGTCGAAATGGAAGGCGCTTGCGGCTAGCGCCAGCGTGATTTGACCTCGGCGTCATTCCGATCTCATATGATTGCTGCGCACATTCAAGATAACCAATCCCTTATGCAAACTCTCGAACTGTATTTTCGATTTGCCGGCGTCACCCTCCTGCTTGTTCAGCTTGTGCTGATTATTCGTGATGCATGGGACGTCCGCCCGGCGCGCTTTGGCGTGTTGCTGGCGCTCTCCCTGATCAAAGTCATCGGCGCAAACGATCCAGCCGATGCGTTTTTCCCCTTAAGCCTCCAATACGTGCTGTCGGCGCTGTCCATAAATACAGCTATTTTCATCTGGTGGTTCGCGCTTGCTTTGTTCGACGATGATTTTCGTCTCGGGCGGCTCGAATGGGGCGGCGCGGCCGTCTGGTTTGCTCTCGGTATTCCCAATTTCAATGATTTCGTTCTTGCGCAGCCGCTTTCCGCGCCCTGGGCGGCCTATGCGCGGTCGGGCATGGCGATCGCTATCGTCGCGCATATCGTTTATCGCGCGCTCGCCGGGCGGCGGACCGACCTCGTCGAGGAACGAAGGCGCGTGCGGGTGCTTTTCGCCTTCGCGATTGCGGCGCTCTTTCTCGTCGACCTTTGGAGCGAGATGGCGTTCGGCTGGCATAAAGAGCCTTTGTGGTTCAGCACGATCGAGCATGGCCTTTTCTTTGCGGTGATCCTGTGGGGCGTGTTCTGGATGATGCGGCTCGACAAGCGGGTCTTGATGTTCGCCCCCCCGGCCGAACCCGCCGAGGCGCCCAAACAAGCGTTGTCGCCCAAAGAACAGCTCTTGCATCAAAAGCTGATTGGCGTCGTAGAGACCGAAAAAGCCTATCTTGAGCCGGAACTGTCGATCAGCGCGTTGGCGTTGCGAATCGGCGCGCCGGAGCATCAGGTTCGCGCCCTCATCAACAAAGCGATGGGCCACCGCAACTTCCGCGCATTTTTGAACGCCTATCGCATGAGCGAGGCAAAGGCGGCCCTCGCCGATCCGCAAAAGGCGGCGCTGCCAATCCTCACCATCGCCATGGATGCTGGCTTTGCCTCGCTGTCCTCCTTCAATCGTGCATTCAAGGAAAGCGTCAGACAAACGCCGACCGCCTTCCGTCAGGCGGCTCTGGGCGGCAATGCGGGTTCCCAAAACTGAAAAACCCTCGCCATTTCCGAAAATGACCAAGGTTTTTCAGCGTCGCAGAGCCACCTCAGCCGGTTTCTGTCAGCAATGCGCCGATATTGATCATGACGAGGAGTAGGTGATGGAGTTTTTGGATTGGTTCATTGGCGCCGTTGCGCGCCGCGCGCCGACAAGCATCCAGATCGAAAGCATCCGGTACCTCGTTGGGACGATCGGGGTCTTCCTTCTCATCTGGGTGGTTTTCGAAAAACACCTCCGCTCCCGCAAAATCCGAAAACCCACGCCCCGCACCCGCCAGATCCGGCGAGAGCTGGCTTATTCAGCCCTGACCATCTTTATATTCATGTTGATGGGCGTGTTTGTTTACGAAGGCGCGGCCAGCGGCGTGTTTAAGTTTTACTCCGATGTCGGGACAAATGGCTGGGGATATCTCGCCTTCTCAATCATCCTGCTGGCGCTTTTTCACGACGCCTATTTCTACTGGACCCATCGGCTGATCCACCACCCAAAACTGTTCCGCTTCTTCCATGTGGTGCATCATCGCTCACACAATCCAACACCTTTCACCGCCTATTCCTTTAATCCGGGCGAGGCTGCGGTGAATTTCATGGTCATTCCGCTATTCGCATTCATTGTTCCGGTCCACGACATCGCAACCCTCATCTATATGTGGCTGATGATCGTACGCAACGCGGTCGGCCATTCCGGCTATGAGCTGATGTCTAAGGGGTGGACCCGCCATCCTGTGTTGGGGCTCTCCACAACCATCACCCATCACGACATGCATCATGAAAAAATGACCGGAAATTACGGGCTCTATTTCACCTGGTGGGACCGGCTCATGGGCACGGAGCACAGCGACTATTTCGAGCGTTTCGATAAAGCTGTCGGCGCGGAGGCGCCCAAACCATCAAACGTAACTGCGCCCGCGCCCTCCTTATGACAGGATTACGCTAACCCGGAGCTTGTTAAAAAAATCGGCGGTGATTTCTCGTATGTTTGGGGGAAACAAAGACGAACGTGAAACCACCGCCTTGACGCGAACCCAGGGAGTTACTGGTTAGACGCCAAATACCCTCCCACCAGCGATGCAAACAAAATCGGCGTTTCCTGCATCAGCTAGCGCCCGACGTTTTCACTATAGGCGAACGTCACATTGCCGAGCCAATTCGCAATGGTGTCGGCGTAATAACTTTCCTGAAAACCGACAGGTCGGGTCGCCCCCGATCACAAGCACCGGCGTTTTGATTTCCACCACGTATAACGCATGTTGAAATTCGAAATCGCAACATCAAGCCTGATTGCGGTGCGTCAAATCGGAAAGTCGATCTCGGTGATGGTCACGCTTTCAACGCCTGATCACATCCTAGACCCACCCGAAAGACGGCATGAAAGCAAGGCTCAAGGCCAGTACAAGGATGATAATAAACACTCGCATCGGATCCCTCCTTAAGAGTGATTGCAATGTGATATTATCCTGAGTCGGAGCGCTGTGAATCAGCGCAGAAAAATTTATTTTTGGCTATTTAACTTAGGCTTACACCCGCCCTTAGCAGAAAATAGCGCATAAAGAGCAAATCATTTCCAGCTTGAATAATGGCTTTAGCGCCATCCATTCATGACGTCGCAATCTGCTTCACGGCTTTTTCAAACGCATCCGGGTCTTTTAAAGTCCGAGCCAAGATCATTGCGCCTTCGACCGTCGCCATGGCGCCATAGGCGCGGCCAAGCGCGCCGGCAGCACCGACATTGGCCATACGCGCATAGACTTTCGCCAACCATGCAATGTTTTTTTCAAAAAAAACTTTCGTCTCGCGCGCCACCTCGTCCGGCAGCACCGCAACTTCCGCCCCTAACATTCCGCAAAGACACATCTTGCGCTGTGTGACGACCGCATATCGACAAGCTTCAATATACCGCTCGATCAGCTTTTTCGGCGTAACCTTCTCCACTTCCGGGTCGCCAAGCGCCAACAGGAATTTTTCCGTATAGGCGCGCGCGACCACCGCGCCAAGATCGCCCTTGGTCGGAAAATGATAATGGACGCTGGCGCTCTTGACCCCGACCACATCGGCAATTTCGCGAAAGCTGAACCCATTATAGCCGCGCTCGCGGATCATCGTTTCCGCTGTTTCAATGATCTCTTCCAGTTTCGACATCTCCCAAGCCTCACCATCTTGTGATGGATTTTCGATTACCTATCCAGAGATAGGGATTGATTGGCATTCTGTCTACCGCTAGGTAGTGTTATCTACCTATCGATAGATAGACAACAGCAAAAAGGGACTGAATATGTCAAACTCATCGAACAATCGGGCGCTGATCGTCGGCGGCTCGTCCGGAATGGGCAAAGCAACTGCGTTGCGGCTCGCAAAACGTGGGATCGACCTCATCCTCGTTGCCCGCGACGCCGAAAAACTCCGCGCTGCAAAGGAAGAAGTGCGCAGTATCTCCGACGTTGACGTAAAGACGGCCTCCGTCGATCTTTACGACGAGGCGGAGGTCGACGCATTCATCGCGCGCATCAACGACGACACGCGCAAGATCGATTACCTCGTCAACGCCGCCGGATATTTCGCACCGGCGCCGTTCTTTGAACACAGCAAAGACACCTATGATCAATATAACGACCTAAACAAAAGCCTATTTTTTATCACCCAGGCCGTTGCACAGAACATGCGCGCCCATGGCGGCGGATCGATTGTCTCCATCGGATCGATGTGGGCGAAGCAAGCGATCAAGGCGACCCCGTCATCAGCCTATTCCATGGCCAAGGCCGGCATCCACTCGCTGACCCAAACGCTGGCGCTGGAGCTGGCTGATTTCGGCATTCGCGTAAACGCTATTTCGCCGGCCATCGTCGTCACGCCGATATTCGGGTCATTTATAGATAAGAACAAAATCGAGGAAACGCTGACAGAAAACTTCGACAGCTTCCACCCCATCGGCCGCGTCGGACGCGTCGAAGACATTGCCGCGGCGATTGAGTTTCTGCTCTCCGATGACGCAAGCTGGATCACCGGTACGATCATGGACGTCGACGGCGGCGTTATGGCGGGCCGGAACTAAGGACCGCTTCCATTCGGCGTTGTGTCTGCCGCCAATCCTGCGAGACGCCTTGACGGCTATCGCCGCCAAGGCTCCTCAGGATGAGGGTTTGCTCTATTGAAACAATTCTCCCCTCATCCTGAGGAGCAGACCGAAGGTCTGCGTCGCAAAGGATAAGCGACATGCGAAAACATCACGGCAAATCAAGCTAACATCTTCCGCACCCGCCCCATCGCCATGAGCGGGAAATAGTGGCGGTAGAGATTGTAGTTGATCATAAAGGCGCGCGACAGCTCCGGGCCTTGCTTCAGGCGTTCGGCCAACAATGGATCACCGAGCTTGATGGTCGCGCCGACGCCGTATCCCGGAAAGCCCGTGCCGGTATATTCCAGCTCCAGCCAGGTTCCGTCTTTCTGGCGCTCCATCAAAAAGGCGACGCCGCGTTCAATCGCCTCGCGGTCTTCGCACCGGTTCGCCGCCGCAAGGCCCATCAGCGCCCAGGCGGTTTGCGATGCGGTGGTCGGCCCGCGCCCGGCCATTGCCGGGTCCATGTAAGACGCGCAGCTCTCGCCCCAGCCGCCGTCGGCCTGTTGTTTGGAGCCCAGCCAGTCGCAGGCGCGCGCAACGTATGGCAGCGTCATATCCTCGCCAATCGCCTCCAGCGCCGGCAACACCGCACCGGTTCCGTAAATATAGTTGACGCCCCAGCGCCCGAACCAGGAGCCATCCGCCTCCTGTTCGTTTTTGATATAATCCATCGCCCGTTTGACATTCGGGTGATCGCCGCGAAAGCCTAGCTTGCCAAACGCTTCGACAATATGCGCGGTGACGTCCACCGAAGGTGGATCGAGCGCCTCGCCAAAATCGCAGAACGGAATGCGCGTCAGATAGGTCTTGTCATTGTCCTTATCGAACGCCCCCCAGCCCCCGCCTTTGCATTGCATCGCCAAGAGCCAGTTGACCCCGCGCTCAATTGCCTTGTCGATGCCTTTGGCCTTCCACTTCGCATCACCGCGAAACTGCGACAACACAATCAGCGCCACCGCCGTATCATCTGTATCGGGATAAAAGTAATTCTTATATTCAAACGCCCAGCCACCGGGCTCCACATGGGGAGCTTTGACCTGCCAGTCTCCGGGCTTGAGGACTTGCTGATCCAAAACCCAATCGACCGCTTTTTCAACCTCTTCAGGATTGATCTCATTCAGCCCGCAATCATCAAAGGCAAGCAACGCCAGCAGCGTATCCCAGACCGGGCTGGTCGATGCTTGTATCCACGTCGCCTCACCAACATCAACGCGCCAGCGCGGATCATCGAGAGCGCCGAGCGCAGCGGCGACATTGGGGTGGTCATGGGCGTAGCCTTCATTATAGAGCGCCATCATCGAATAGATCCACGGCGGCTGAATACCGCCCCAAACGCCGTCGCCGTCCTGATGTTGAATGATCCATTCAAGCGCGCGTTTCACCGCGCCCTTTCGGATCGGCGTGATCCCCGCCGACTGGCCCCAATGCAGCGCCCGATCAATCCATAAAAACGCTTTATCGATAATATCGGCGCCGGGTTTGGCCGGGTAGGAATAATCGAAGTTGCTGCGGCCTTCGGGGAACAACTCATCGAGGCGGTTTTCCGCCGCCAGAGGCCGCGATGGACGGCGCGCAGAAAGCACTGCAATCGGCATGAGTGTCGCGCGCGCCCATTGCGCGAAATTATAGATCGAAAACGGAAACCAGTTCGGAAAGTAAATCACTTCCGGCGGCAGGTTCGGCGTTTTCTCCCACGGATATTCGCCGATCAGCGCCAGCCAGTAGCGGGTGAAGACGCGAATGTTTTTAAGCCCGCCCTTGGACAGGATCCATACGCGGGCTTTTTCCATCGCCGGATCGTCCGCCGGCGTTCCCATAGAGCGCAACGCCGCATAGGCCTCAACCGTGGTGTTGATGTCGCCGGCGGGCGCATCATGATAGATCTGCCAGGCGCCGTCCTCGCGCTGCGCCTGCTTCAACGACGCCGCCAGGCGTGGTCGGAGGTGGTGGTCTTCCAGCCCGACAAACCACAGCGCCAAAATCCACTGCGCCTCCATGCAGGCGTTGGATTCCAGTCGCCCGACCCAATATCCTTCCGGTTTCTGGCGCGCGACCAGCCATTGCGCCGCTGCATCTATCGACCCGCCAAGCTGGCGGTCGAAATTCGAATTGGCGCTATTTTCTTCGTCAAACATGGTCGCATCTCCCGGAGGCTCGCGTTTTAGCCCAGCCACGCGCCGTGGGCTAGATGTTCTGGCCAGGGCGGCATGGCGCCCATATCAACCACTTAGCAGGGGCAAGCCTGAGCTATGGGTCTGGGGGGCGGCCCGTTGTCGCGGCTAGCGGCCGGCGCCCAAAAATGTCTATTACCGTATCACTGATCCACCGCAAAAGGAGGAAGACGATGGAACCGGAAATCATCACGTTTTTTGACGAGACCACATTTACCGCCAGCCATCTGGTGGTAGATCGTCAAACAAGCACAGCCGCGATTATCGATTCCGTGCTCGACTATGATCAAGCCAGCGGCAGAAGCAACACAACCTCCGCCGACGAGGTTATCGATTATATCACCGAACATAGCCTCACGCTTGAGTGGATTTTAGAAACTCATGTGCATGCAGATCACTTATCCGCTGCGCCTTATCTGAAAGAAAGACTTGGCGGCAAGGTCGGTATTGGTGATCAGGTTCCGCTCATTCAAAATACCTTTGGCGATATCTTCAACGCTGAGAAAGATTTCAACCGCGATGGGCGCCAGTTCGATGTGCTGTTCGCCGATGGGGAAACTTTCCAGATCGGCAATCTGGGTGTGCAGGTTTTGCATACGCCGGGACACACGCCAGCCTGCGTCACCTACGGGATTGGCGACGCCGCCTTTGTCGGTGACACATTGTTTATGCCCGATTACGGCACCGCGCGCTGTGACTTCCCCGGCGGCGATGCGCGCGCGCTTTACCGGTCCATTCAAAAAATCCTCGCCCTGCCCGATGCGACCCGCATCCTCACCTGCCATGACTATAAGGCCCCGGGACGAGACAAGTTTGCATGGCAATCGACCGTCGCCGAGCAGCGCTCGGGCAACTTGCATATTGGCGGCGATGTCAGCGAGGACGAATTTGTGAAGATGCGCGAAAAGCGCGATGCGCTGCTCTCCATGCCGCGGCTGATCCTGCCTTCAGTACAGGTGAATATGCGCGCCGGGCACTTTCCGCCGCCTGAAGATAATGGCGTAAGCTACTTGAAAATACCCGTAAATACGCTTTGATCGGGCTATGGGCCTCGATAATTTCTACGCAACACTGAAGCGCCGTTTCGACGGCGCCCGCACCAAACCGTTCTTAACCTTACCGGGTGCGCAGCACAGCTATGGCGAGATTGATGCGCGCTCAGAGTACATCGCCGGGGCGCTTATTGAGGTCGGCGCGCGGCCCGGCGACCGTATTGTCGTGCAGGCCGAGAAATCGCCTGAAAACGTCGCGCTCTATCTTGCCGCTCTGCGGACGGGCCTTGTCTACCTGCCGTTGAACACCGCCTATACGCCGGGTGAGGTCGGATATTTTCTGAACGACGCCGAGCCGTCGGTGTTTGTCTGCGATCCGAATAAGCATGACGTTCTGGCGCCAATTGCCAAGACTGCCGGCGTTCAAACGATCTTCACGCTCGCTGCCGATGGCGCCGGAACGTTGAGCGACGCCGCTGACGCTGCCGCGCCGTTCAACCACATTCAACCGCGCCACGAAGACGACCTTGCGTCGATCCTCTACACCTCCGGGACGACCGGTCGCTCAAAAGGCGCGATGCTCAGCCATGGCAATCTCGCCTCCAACGCAATCACGTTGAACACGCTTTGGGGAATCTCGCCCGACGACGTGCTCATCCATGCGCTGCCGATGTTTCACATTCACGGATTATTTGTCGCGCTACACACGGCGATGCTGTCGGCTTGCGAAATTCTCTTTCTGCCGAAATTTGATGTGGCGGAAATCCGCCGCCAGCTGCCGCGCGCCAGCATGATGATGGGCGTGCCGACCTTCTATACGCGCCTCCTCGCCGAGGCGGATTTCGGCAAGGGCGAGACCGCCCATATGCGCCTTTTCATCTCCGGATCGGCGCCGCTGACCGATGAGACCTTCAACGCTTTCGAGGCGCGTACAGGTCATCGGATATTGGAGCGATACGGCATGTCCGAAGCCGGCATGATCGCCTCCAATCCGCTGGACGGGACGCGCCTTGCGGGCACGGTGGGGTTCGCCTTGCCCGGCGTTTCGCTGCGCATCGCCGATGATGCAGGGATCGCCCTGCCGCCCGGGGAGCCTGGCAATGTCGAGGTAAAAGGTCCCAATATTTTCAAGGGCTACTGGCGCATGCCTCAGAAGACAAAACAAGAGTTTCGCAGCGATGGTTTCTTCATTACCGGCGATATTGGCGCGCTCGACGCTGAAGGCCGGTTAAGCCTCATTGGTCGCGCCAAGGACCTCATCATCGCAGGCGGCTACAACATCTATCCGAAGGAAATCGAGGCCGTGCTGGACGCGATTCCCGGCATTAATGAGAGCGCCGTTATCGGCCTGCCCCACGCCGATATGGGCGAAGGCGTCGCCGCAGTTTTGGTCGCAAAAGAGAGCGCTGTTGACGAGCAAACCATCGAGACGGCGCTGGCTGCGCTAGCCAAATTCAAGCGCCCGAGAAGGCTTTTCTGGGTCGAGGCCCTGCCCCGCAACGCCATGGGCAAAGTACAAAAGCAGGTCTTACGCGAGCAGTATAAAGACGTGTTCGCCGCCACCTAACGCAACAGTGCTCAGCGCCGCATGTGGGACGGAAACGCGCCTAATTTTTCCGGATTGCGCACCGAATAGATCGCCGCGATTTTGCCGTCTTGAACATCAATGCCCATTGCATTGTCGAGTTCGTCATTCGCGTAGATCAACAATCCCGGCAATCCGTTCAGTTCCGTCGGAACGGCTTCAACCTTGTCGTTGCGCGCGACGCCTTTGCGAACCACACCGATAAAAAAGCGTGCAACTTTATCGGCGCCAATGACCGGTTTAAGCGCGGCGATCCGAACACCGCCGCCATCGGAATAAGCGACCGCGTCATCGGTCAGCAATGACTGCAAGCGATCCGCATCTCCGCTCGCCGCCGCTTCAATAAAACGTTGCAAAAGCTCCTGATGCTGATCAGGCGCGGCGGAACGTCCTGCACGCTCCTGGCGAACGGCTTTGCGCGCACGCGCCGCGAGCTGCCGGCACGCCGCCTCGCTTTTGCCGAGCGCCGCTGAAATTTCCGCAAACGGCGTGTCAAAAACATCATGCAGCAAAAACGCGGCGCGCTCAGGCCCTGAAAGGCGTTCCAGGGTTAACAGGAGCGCAAAAGAAAGATCGTCGGCAAGCTCAAGCGCGGTTTGCGGCGACAGGGCGTCCGCTTCCGGCGCGGGCTCCGGCAGCCATGGGCCGACATAGACCTCGCGCTTCGCCCGGGCCGATTTCAGCCGGTCGAGGCAAAGCCGCGTCACCATGGTGACCAGAAACGCCTCCTCGGAACGGATATCGGCGCGCTCAGCGCCCGCAAAGCGCAGATACGCATCCTGCAAAACGTCTTCCGCATCCGCCATCGAGCCGAGCATGCGATAGGCGAGCCCCATCAACCGCCCGCGATGGGCGGCGATGGGATCGTCAGTGATCTTGTCCGTGGTCACGCCGCCTCTTTTACAACATCCACGGGCGCGTCGTCGATGCTCACCCGCCCGCATGTTTTCGCAAAACCGAGCCCGGCTTTCACCATCGGATAGACGCGCCCGATCTGGACCGCGAGGGTAAGGTCGATCACCGCCGCCTCGCCCCATTGCGCGCGGACCGCATCGCGCACTTCATCTTCGGAGTGGGCGCGGCGCACCACGGCATCGGCGAACTGAAAGCCGAGCGCTGCATCTTCGTTCATCGCGGCGCGGTCGCGTTTTAAAACCGCTTCGATCTGCGCGGGATCAACGCCCGCCTCGCGCGCCATGTTGACGGCGATCTGCACGCAGGGCCCGCAATCCTCGGCAACGGCGCCGACAAGTTTTGCGGCGAAGAGCGCGTCTTTCGGCGCCGCCTCGCAATGTTGGGAGAGCTCGGTCAGCTTGGCGAATTTGAAAAACGCCGACGGCGAGACCGTCAACATATGGCGCATATAAGAAACGTCATACGCATAGCGTTCAGAAAAAGCCTTAAGGCCGCGTTCGGCAAAAAATCTAAGCATGGTTTTCTCCTTTTGCAGGCAAGGCCACCCACAGCGATAGCGCCGCGGGCAGAACGATGCCGGTCCATTCCATGATGACGTAATGGGCATGCCCGCCGAGCAATCCGGCGACATGAATGAGCCCGTGGCCGAATAAAAACGCCGCCCCGGTGAGCGCCGCCGGCCAGTATTGCGGCCGCCAGGCGCGCGCGGCGAGCCCCGCCCCCGCAACAAGAAAGCCGACGCCGATATCCGCCACAAAATGAAAATTATAAGGCCCGGTGTCGCTGGCGCCGGGCGCCGTCAAATACCATTGCTTACCGGCGATCAGCATAAAAAGACCGTTCCCGATCGCCATCGCCGCGAGCAATCCGGAAATCCATCGTTTGACCATGTCGTCCTCCTGTCAGGCCCTAGACGAGACAGGAGGATCGGTTGTGACAAACCGCGAAGAAAAATGTTGCTAACGCGCGTCCATGATCGCCGTATGGGCGATTTTCCAACTATCCGCCTGGTTCTCAAGCACCAGATGGATATGCGTTCGGCGTAAGTGCTCGCCCGCAACCCGGGATTCGCCGCGATTGCCGTCTGTGTACATGTGAATAACCGCGGCGTCATCGCCGAGATACCGGATCGAGATTGTCGTCATGTTTTCCGCCTCCATCTTCGATACTGACGGATCGAAGGCCGGAAAAAGACGTTTCTCAAGAAAGGTCCCCAGCGTTTCGCTCTCGCGAAAGATGCGCGCGTAAGCGTTAATCCATTCAACATCTGCGGCGTGCATCGCCATTAGAGCGGTCGTGTCCTGCTCGCCCCAGGCCGATTTGAACTCGGCGAGAAATCGATCAACGCCTTGGGCGTGCGCCTTGTAAACCGGTTCGCCGAAAGTGCGGAACTCCGGTATCTCGCGGCGTTCCTGAGCAAATGCGGCGGCGCTGAGGAAAACGCCCCCGGCGCAGATAAGGGCGGCTGTGAAAAGGTGTTTCATCGGTTATAATGTCCCTTGTTACGGTATTGGATAGATTGGCCCTGAATGAGGTTGTGAGCGCTCTTCGAAGGCCGGTCACCCCTATCTGTAAGCGGCTGGGCGGGATTGAAATGGGAAATTCGTGAAGTGTCATTTGGTGTCGCGAACAGTCCTGAACCGGACATTTCAGCGCGAATTGTCGGGAAAATCTCGGCGGGATGCGGCTGGCTTTTGTATGTCATTGGAATGCTTGGCATTGCCTTGGTTTTCTCTGCGGCCGGCGCTTACGACACAGATGAGCTGGGCGTCGCCCACCGATTCATCCTCTGGCTGACGGTTAGCTCTCTCATTGTCGGCCAGGCGTTCGTTTTTCATATATGGTTTTCGCGGCTCCGGTGGTTTCATAAAAAGCATGCGCTTGCGGCGGGCGCGGCGGTTTTCGTGACACTCATCCTCGTCGCCCTCGAATTGCATGGTCTGAAATACACGCCCCTCCTGCCAAAGGAGCCGGACCCGATTTTTGGATTCATCATCTTCCTCTCGCCGACGGTCGTTCCTATCGCGGGAGCCGTTGTGACCGCGCGCATATTTTTATCCGCACGGCGGGTCCAGCAGTCTGGCGACCCCATCGATATGAAGGACACAGCGGCGGGTCCGATCACCGATGAATGGCCGCACTCGCCGGTCTCAACGGTGAAATCCACCGATCACTATCTTGAAGTGAACTGCGATGGCGCAGTCTCCTTCGTGCGCGGCAGGATGAAGGACGCCGTTTCTCACCTGGCGGATGCCGACGGGCTGCAGGTTCATCGCTCCTGGTGGGTGGCGCGAGGCTCCGTTGACCGCGTCGAGACGAGAGGGCGCGACAAAGTCATCGTGCTCCATGACGGGCGGCAAATACCGGTTGCGAGATCGCGCGTTCAAGCGCTGCGCGACAGGCGCTGGATGTGATCCTGATAGAAGAGAACTATCGGTGCAACACGATAATCTCTTCGCCGCCATAGCGGGTGCGCGCGGTTTCTTTAAACCCACATTTTTCCGCGACGCGGATCGAGGCTGTATTGGGCGGGTCGATGATGCACGACATCCGCGCGCCGCCAAAATGCTCGTCGCCCCAGCGCACCGCCGCCTGTGCGGCTTCCGTCGCATAGCCCTTGCCGAAACCTGCCGGCGCCAGCACCCAGCCGATTTCCGGCTCGTCCTTGAGCGACGGCGTGATCGGGCGTTTGTAATCGACAAAGCCAACCTCACCGATGAGCGCGCCGGAGGTTTTTTCTTCAACCGCCCAATAGCCGTATCCCATCACCGACCAGTGGCCGATCATTTTCAGGAATGTGGTCCAGGACTGTTCTTCACTCTTGGGCTTGCCGCCGATGAAGCGGGTTACCTCCACATCGGCCCACATCGCGCGAAAAAACGGATAATCATTCCCGGAAAATGCGCGCATGCGCAAGCGTTCGGTCTCCAAGGTTGGGACAGCTTTCGTCATGATTATTTCTTTTCCAGCTTCGCCTCAGCGATATAAGTATCAATCTGCGTGCGCAAGACCTCCAGCGGTAATCCGCCGCCGTTCAAAACGGCATCGTGAAACGCGCGAATGTCAAATTTGTCGCCGAGTTCTTTTTCAGCCTTTGCGCGCAACTCCCAGATTGTCAACTCGCCCATCTTGTAGGCAAGCGCCTGACCCGGCCAGGCGATATAGCGATCGACTTCGGTGTTCACATTATGAAGCGACAGCGCGGTGTTGGAGGCGAGATAGTCGACCGCCTGATCGCGCGTCCAGCCTTTGGCGTGCAGCCCGGTATCGATTACCAGCCGCGCAGCGCGCCACATCTCCCAGGTGAGCCGGCCGAAATGATCATACGGCGTTTGATAAACGCCCATCTCAACGCCGAGCTTTTCTGAATAAAGCCCCCAGCCTTCGCCAAAGGCGTGCGGGTAGAAATCTTTTCGAAAGTCCGGCGCGTTTTCGATCTCCAGCGACAGGGCGCTTTGCAGATGGTGGCCGGGAACGGCTTCATGGAGCGCCATCGCCGCTAGCTGATAGAGCGGACGGTTTTCGTGGTTATAGGTGTTAACCCAAAACTGCCCGCCGCGAGCGGCGTCTTTCGACGCGCCGATATAGCGTGCGGTGGTGTAATTCGGCGCGATCTCCGCCGGCACCGGTTCGACCGAATAGGGCTGGCGCGGCAGCTTGCCGAAATAGGCGGGCAGGCGCCCGTCGATATCCTTAGCTATCCATGCCGCGCGTTCCAGAAGCGCTTCTGGAGATTTTGCATAGAACTGTTTATCCGTACGCAGAAATTCCAGAAATTCCGCAAAGCTTCCCTCAAATCCGGTCTCTTTAATGACGCCCGCCATCTCGGCGCGGATCCGCGCAACTTCCTTAAGGCCAAGCTCGTGGATATCCTCAGCTGTCGCATCGTCAAGCGTCGTATAAAAGCGCAGACGCGCGGTATAATAGGCTTTGCCATCGGGCAGATCATAAGCACCAAGCGTATCTCGGGCGGCAGGCAGATAGCCGTCTTTCATGAACGCATAGAGCCGTTCAAATGCCGGGATTACCGCCTGTTCAAGAGTTTTTTGCGCCTGCTTGCGTAACGCCTTCTGCCGGCGCTTTGAAATCCCCTTCGGCATAGTTTGAAACGGCGCAAAATAAGGGTGCGCCTCAGCACCGTCAGTGATTTGCGCTTTAAACGACGGCAAAATCTTCGGCAAGATTTCTTTTGGCTGCGTGAAACCATCGGCAAGGCCCTGGCGCATATTGGCAATATTCTGATCAATATAGGCGGGAAAACCAGCGAGGCGCGCCAGGTAGTTTTCGTAATCCTTCTCTGTACGGAACGGCGTTGAACTGACCACATAGCCGAAATTGGTGTGAAATCCAGTATCAGCCAAAAACGGAATGCGCCAGTCGTCAAACGCCGCCAGCGTGATGTCGTGTTTTAAAATAAACCCCAACAATTCGGCGTTGAGCCGGTCGTCGGCGCCAAGGCCGGCTTTGTCGATCGCCTCAAGCCGCGCAGCGAAAGCGGCGGCCTCCCCGGCGCGGCGCTGATAGTCGCCAGGCGCTACCGCCGGCATGCGGTCATTATAGTCGGCATTACCCGAGCCGGTTGCAGAGAGCGGATGCTCGGCCATCTCATTGGCCCAATACTCGTCGATCAACACACCCAGATCATCAGCCGGTGCGGCAGCCGCCACAGACGCGAGCACAGCGACCAGAAAACTAAAAAACAAGGCAAAAACTCTCAGCATCGACCGTCTCCTGTAAAAGTGGGCCCGCGCAAGCCCGCCACCAGCGTTGCCGGAGAATAGCACGATGCGCGGGGAAAGGAATCGTGGATTTTCGCCCGAAAAAAGTAATGGCTACGTGCTATGCCGAGGTCACTGACTATTAACCGGTGCGCTAGCGACTGGCTAATCCTCCGACGAAACCTCCGCCGGAATATGCTCCAGTATCTCTCCCGGTTGGCATTTTAAAACCTCACAGATTTTGTCGAGCGTGTCGAATTTAACGCCCTTCATGTTACCGGACTTCAGCTTCGACAGATTGGCTTCAGTCACGCCGATTGCTGCGGCGAGTTCTTTCGACTTCATTTTTCTCAAGGCCAGCATAACATCCAGCCTGATGACAACGGCCATGCGACACGCCTAAAGATATTGTTCTGTTTCGGTCTTGTAGCGTTCTCCCTCAAGCAAAACAAACGATACAATGAGAAAAATCACGGCAGTGAAGATATGTGAGAGATGAGCGGCGTTGATGTTGATGTGAGTCCATAAAGGCGCGTTATCAAACACGCCTTGCGCCCATCGGCGCGCACCGCTGGTGACAATGTCAAAAATGACAGCGATGATCGTAAAGAGTGAAAAAGCGCGGAGGTCGAGCGCGGCGGCCCGGTCTACAAAAAGCTCGTGCGAAAATCGAAGGAACATCCGCCGCAATCTGTAAAGCGCATATAGCCAAGCCAGTAACGAGGGCAGCGCCACGGCAAAACCCAACAACCGCGCACCGGGCCGCGGCGGCGTATCGAACAGCACCAGCGTGTTATTGCCGATATTGTTTAACCCCAAGCCCCAATACACCAACAGAATCGCCGCTGCGATGAGCACGATCACCGGGATAAACCAAAGCATGGCTATGCTGGTCCGGCGGAGCCATAAGCGGGTTCTTGACGATTTCATTTTATTTCCATATTAGATAATAAATTATCTATTTTAGATAATTTCATGGCGAATTTAGATATTCGCCCATAGTGGCCGCATTGGCAACTCCCTGTTGCGCATTAACGGCAGATGGATGGAGTAAGTCGATGGATATGGTTTTGACATTCGCCCTATGGTGGGCGCCAGTTCTGGCGATAGCGTTCATGTTAAGCGCCTTTGGCGCTGTTAAACTGCGGACGGCATGGTTCGGCATCGCGCTTATTCTCTACGCGGTATATTTCGCAACGATTTCCGTTGGCGGTCAGCTTATTCCACTTGAGAAGTTTTTCGGCGAGCTAGACTGGAACTGGTCCGGGAAAATAGTCTCGATTCTGGCGACGGTTGTCTTGTTCTGCGTCCTTGCGATAACGACAAAGTCCATCACACCAGCATCCGCCGGGTTCGTTTTGCGCCAACGGTCTGGATCCATTACGCCAGCGCTCATTGTACTTGCATTACTTGTAACCTCTGTTGTCGCCATGGAAATTCTCGCAGCAGATGGCAGCGATACCGGCGCCGAGCGCTTGTTGTTTCAGTTGACAATGCCGGGCCTCGATGAGGAACTCTTCTTTCGCGGACTATTTCTTGCCGCACTTGCAGCGGCCATCCCCACCAATGGCGTCAAATTATTAGGCGCACGAATAACCCTCGCCGGCCTTCTCATGACCTTGATGTTTGGCTTTGGGCATGGCGCTTTCGTTCAAGACCAACAGTTAGTGATCAGTTGGCCGGCCGTCATCGTTACCGCCTATCTTGGGTTTGGGCTTTTATGGATCCGAGAGCGAACCGGCAGCGTCCTGATCCCAATACTCAGCCATAACCTCATCAACTTTGCAGGGTCCTTTTTTTAAGGAGCGATCCACGCATGCCGCCCCCAAAGCTGACAAACGCCTCTTCCATTTCCCGGCGTTCGCATTATGTTCGCCTGCATGCCTGTCGAAAAAAAACATAGAGCCGGATACGACCCCAAGGCCAAGAGGCCGAAAACCCAGCCGACGACGCCGAAGGCCGACGTCAAGCGTGGCGGGTTTTCCGAAGCTGTGGCGCTTTATCATGACCGGCTGGCAACGCCGCTTGATGAGTGGACGCCGCATCGCCCGGAGCGCCCGAAACATTCAGGCCTTGCCAACCCCTTGCGGGTGGTCGCCGACTATCAGCCGGCGGGCGACCAACCGGCGGCAATCCATGAGCTGACGGAGGGCCTGCGCAACGACGAATTTGACCAGGTCCTGCTTGGCGCCACCGCCACCGGCAAGACTTTTACCATGGCCAAGATCATCGAGGCGACGCAGCGCCCGGCGCTTATCCTTGCGCCCAACAAGACGCTTGCCGCCCAGCTCTATGGCGAGTTCAAGGCGTTCTTTCCCGACAATGCGGTTGAATATTTTGTTTCCTATTACGACTACTACCAACCCGAGGCCTATGTTCCGCGTACGGACACCTATATCGAAAAAGAAAGCTCTATCAACGAACAGATTGACCGTATGCGCCATGCGGCGACGCGCGCGCTGCTGGAACGCGACGATGTGGTGATTGTCGCCTCGGTCAGTTGCATTTACGGCATCGGTTCGGTCGAGACCTATACGGCGTTGACATTCAAGCTGAAAACCGGCGAGACGATTGAGCGCAAAAAACTCCTAGCCGACCTTGTCGCCCTGCAATATCGCCGCAATGACAATGCGTTTGCGCGCGGTTGTTTTCGCGCGCGCGGTGATATGATTGAGGTGTTTCCGGCGCACTACGAAGACCGCGCCTGGCGTATTTCTCTGTTCGGCGACGAGATTGAAGAGATCACCGAGTTCGATCCGCTCACGGGGCAGAAAACCGGCGACCTTGAACAGGTCACGCTCTACGCCAATTCTCACTATGTAACGCCGCGCCCGACGCTGAACCAGGCGATGATTGGCATCAAGCAGGAGCTGCAGACGACCTTGCCGATCATGCGCGAGGAAGGTCGCCTGCTTGAAGCGCAGCGCCTTGAGCAGCGCGTGCAGTTTGATCTTGAGATGATGGCGGCGACGGGCGCCTGCGCCGGGATTGAAAATTATTCCCGCTACCTCACGGGCCGCAAACCCGGCGAGCCGCCGCCGACGCTGTTTGAATATCTCCCCGAAAACGCGCTGGTGTTTTGCGACGAAAGCCACGTCACCGTGCCGCAGATCGGGGCGATGTTTCGCGGCGACTTTAACCGCAAGCGCACGCTCGCCGAATATGGCTTCCGCCTGCCCTCCTGCATGGACAACCGGCCGCTTAAATTTGAAGAGTGGGAAAAGATGCGCCCACAGACGGTGCATTTTTCCGCCACGCCCGGCGCATGGGAGCTAAACCAGACCGGCGGCGTCTTCACTGAACAGGTGATCCGCCCCACCGGCCTGGTCGACCCGGAAGTTGAAATCCGCCCGGTGACGGGGGACAAACAAAACCAGGTCGATGATGTGATCGCCGAATGCAAGGCGATTGCGAAAGAGGGCGGACGGGTTTTGGTCACCACGCTCACCAAGCGCATGGCCGAGGACCTTACCGAATATATGCACGAACAGGGCGTTAAGGTGCGCTACATGCATTCCGACATTGACACGCTGGAGCGCATCGAGATCATCCGCGACTTGCGTCTTGGCGCGTTTGACGTGCTGGTGGGGATCAACCTCCTGCGCGAGGGGCTCGACATTCCTGAATGCCGTCTGGTCGCCATCCTCGACGCTGACAAGGAAGGCTTCCTGCGCTCGGAGACCTCACTGATCCAGACCATCGGCCGCGCCGCACGCAATGTTGACGGCCGGGTTATTCTCTATGCGGATCGCATCACCGGATCCATGGAGCGGGCGATCGGCGAGACCGACCGGCGGCGCGAGAAACAACTCGCCCACAACAAAGCCCATAACATCACGCCCGAAAGCACCAAGGCCGCCATCGCCGACATCGCCAGCTCAAACGACGAAGGCAAAAAAGCCGCCGCCGGGCAGACCTTTGTTGGTCACAGAGGGGTGCGGGCGGCGAAACCGGGCGCGGCTGGCTTCGCCGAAGACGTCGCCGAGTTTATGGAGCCCGGCCACAACCTCAAAAAACACCTCGACGCCCTCGAAAAACAAATGCGCGACGCCGCCGCGAACCTGGAGTTCGAAGAAGCCGGGCGGATTCGCGATGAGATCAGAAGGCTGCAAGAGGTCGAGCTGGCGGTGGCGGATGACCCGCTGGCAAGGCAGTCGGTGATTGATGCGCGGGTTGAGGTGGCGAGCAGCCCGTCCGCGAAGGCGGGCAAATCAAACAACCCCCGGATTAAAAAGAGCGAGGGGACGGTAAGTAATGTGCGGAGTAAGCCGAAACGGAAGAAATAGCGGAAACGACGCGAGTGATCCGCTGCGGAAAGGACCTCACCATGAAAAATAATCACGACGCGATTAGTCTTGAACGTAATAGCGAGTTTGTCGATCCCGACCCCGTGACGTGGTTCATGGCCGTTTGTACGGGAATCAGTGCGATGGGCGCCCTCCATCAAATGATCACAGAACGACGATCCTCCGCACCCACGCGAAGTACTTTGGTCGGCGGCAATGCGGACCTGGCTCTCACACAACTACGCCAACTAGAAGATGCGGTAACAGACATACTTGTCTCGACGCGGCGAATAAGAGAGTTGATGGATCAAGCTGATTTTAGGATGGAGCAGAATCAACGAGATATTATCCCTTTTCGGTTTGGTCAAATGGTAGATGGCTTCACTCCATCAGATCTAACCTATCTGAAGGACCAGATTTCAAGCATTTTGAAACGCGTTACTGAAATCAATATCCGATCAAAAGTCCTGGCGGAATCGTTCGCCTCCTCCGAAATCCCGCAAGAAGCCGAATTCCTTGAATCACTGGGGGGCACTTTTGGTGAACTAAATGACATATTCTTTTCGGGTGAGTATTCGATTCAGGCTGCTGAATATAGAGTGATTGAAATTTTGGAGCGGATCATTCGAAGCATCGAGGGCATGAGAAAAGCAATACAACAACGTGGTGGGAAATAAGAAGCAAGTAGGGTGAATTAAGCGAAGCGCAATGCACCGCTTGACTAGACACTCAACCATCATTTCCCACAGAGAACCCCCTCCGGCGGCTTCGCCGCCACCTCCCCCGTGAACGGGGGAGGAATAGGTTGAGCTTGTGGCTGGCTTTTTCTTCCCCAAATATTTCAGTTTGCGCGCCTTCGCGCGCTTGCGGGGGAAGTAGCTGCGTAGCGGTCGATGGGGCTACTGCTGGGAGCTCTCCACTTGCTTGGCGCGCACCGAATTCATCGCGGCATCGAGAATGGCTTCTAATACGCCATCAATATTCTCATACACCTCATTGTTCCAAAATCGCAGAACCTCAAACCCTTCCGCAATTAAATACGCATCGCGTTTCTCATCCCGTTTGGGCGCATCGCCGAGTGCGTGCTGATCACCGTCAAGCTCAATCACAAGCTTGGCTTCAAGACATGCAAAATCAGCAATGTAAGGACCTATCGTGTGCTGACGACGAAAGCGGAAACCACCGAGCTCGCTACGGCGAATGAAATACCATAAGCGTTGCTCCGCTTCCGGCATGTCCTTGCGGAGCTTGCGCGCACTGGGATGAGGTTTTCTCATACGCTGAGGGTAGCCCCCTCCGGCCCTTCGGGCCACCTCCCCCGTAAACGGAGGAGGAAAAGGTTGAGCTTATTGCAAGTTTGTACTTCCCCCGCTTGCGGGGGAAGTGGCCGCGAAGCGGTCGATGGGGGCCTTCCAACCCAAAAACATGCGTTGCGCTGAACTTAGCCCCCCCCTCAAACAGCCCCAACCACCAACGCAACCGCAGCAATCGTCAGCAACACATTGCCCACATGCACACGGCGCAGGCCCCATAGGTTGCCCACGGCCGAGAGGCCGTATAGCGCTGCGCCGTAAACAGTGAAGAACATTGGCGGGGTGGTTCCATGATAGACGAAGCCGAAGGTCATGATTGCGGTCAGCGCCCAGGCGAGCGATGGCAGGTGAAAGACTGCGCGCAGGACCCGGCGGGTTGCGGCTGGCGCGAGCACGCCCTCGTCTTTGCGCTCGAGGATGAGCGGGCGCAAAATTATTGTCTCGCCTAGCCAGCTATGGCCGAAGGCGGTGGCGACGCCGGCGAGCGACGATATCAGGAGGGCTGTGTTCATGCTGGCGATGATGGCCCGGCGGCGGCGTTAGCGGCTATTCTTTTGAGCGCGACATTTCGCCTAGTCTCGCCGAGCCGTTTAATCACCGGGCGACGCCGAGCGAACAATCGCCTACGCCCACGTGCATTTTGTGCGTTGACGTACTATATTTCACCCAACCGGATTTCCTTCCGCAACCATGGAGCGGGCGATGGCTTATGTGAACAAGACGCTGGCGCCGGACGAGGATTATCTCTACCGCGCGCATTTCAACTGGACCTATGATTTCCGAAGCTGGTTTTGGTTGGCGCTGGGCGCTCTACCCGCAGCATTTTGGCTTGGTGCGTTGATCGCCGGCGGTCAGCCGCCGGCGTTTGGCAAGAGCTTCGCCATCCTTGGCGGCGTAGCGTTCGCCTCCGGTCTGATCATTTTTACCCTGCGTTACGTTCATCGCTGGACCACGGTTATCGCCGTGACTTCCGTGCGCCTGATCTTGAAGACCGGGCTTATCTCTCGCAACGCTCATGAAGTCAGCCTCGACAAGATCGAGGAAATTCTGGTGCATCAGAGCTTTCTCGGCCGAATACTCGGCTATGGCGCGCTGACCATTCGCGGCACCGGGATCGCCGTCATCAGCTTTCCGATCCTTGGCGAGCCGCTGCATGTGCGCCGTGAGATCGAGACCGCGATTGTGCGGGCCCGATCGGGAAAAGTTTCGGGATAGACGCCGCGCGCAAGCCGCGTTAGATGAGCGCCCATGACTACACTAACTGCTTTTTGGGATCAGGTCGTCGCCGTATGGCAGATGAGCCTTATGGGCGTGCGCGTTGACCGGGTGGTTATCGCCGCTGGAATTTTGGCCGTCTTCATCTTGCTGCGCGGCGTCGTCGCGCATGTGATTGTCGGCTCGCTGAAGCGGCTCGCCAAACGCACATCGACACAGATGGACGACCTTGTGCTCGACGCGCTGGAGCAACCTTTAACCTTCGTGCCAATTGCGTTCGGCGTCTTTCTCGCCGCGCGCATGCTGGGGCTGGAGGGAACGGCAGCGACTGCAGCAACCAAGCTCAATCAGACCCTCATCGCCTTGACGATTTTCTGGGGGCTTTACCGCCTCGTCGATCCGTTCGGCTACGTGTTGCGGCCTTTGGAGCAGGTCTTCACCAACACGCTGATCGAGTGGGTGCGCAAGGCGTTGAAAGGGTTTTTCGTCTTTGTCGGCGCGGTCGCTGTGCTCACGATCTGGGGCATTCCGGTGATGCCCGTGCTGGCCAGCCTGTCGCTGTTATCGGTCGCGGTGGCGCTGGGCGCGCAGGATTTTTTCAAAAACCTGATTGGCGGCTTGCTGATTATCGCCGAGCGGCGGTTCAAACCCGGCGACTGGATTTTGGTTGACGGCGTGGTTGAGGGAACGGTGCAGACAATAAACTTTCGCTCAACTTCTGTGCGCCGGTTTGACAAGGCGCTGGTCAATGTACCGAACGCAAAACTTTCCGACAGCGCCGTCACTAACTATTCCGAAATGACGCATCGGCGGATATATTGGAAGATCGGCGTTGAATATCGCACCAGCGCGGACCAGCTGCGCCAGATCCGCGACGGGATTGAGGCCTATATTCTGGGTAGTGATGAATTCGCCCATCCGCCGGAAGTTTCAACCTTCGTGCGCATCGACGCCTTTAACGATTCCTCGATCGACATCATGATCTATTGTTTTACCCGCACCACCAACTGGGGCGAATGGCTCGAGATCAAGGAGCGCTTCGCTTACAAAATTAAAGAGATCGTCGAAGGCGCGGGCACAGGCTTTGCCTTCCCGTCGCGATCAATTTATTTGGAGACGCCCGGTGCTGAAACGCTACCCCAGACACCGGACGCCGCCATGGCGACGCCCGCCAAATTCGCGCCTTAAGCGCGCTCAATAACCCGGACAGTGTCCGGGCCTTCGCCGCCAAACAAAGTCGCCAGTCCGCCGATCAGAAGACCGACAAAGGCGCCTTCAACAACGCACCACCAAGGTGATGTGAAGCCCCAAAACCTCCCATCAGCCATCAGCGGTGCGAATATTTCCCAGGTCATCAGGATAAGGATAAGATTCATCCACGTACCAATCCATGGCCCCATAAACCACCAAGGCATTTTCATTTTCAACATCGGATGCCAGGTGAAAACGCCAGCCATGCCGATAAAGGCGCCAATGGCCGTATACCAGAATAAAATCCCAATTCGCAGACGCATATCGTCAATGCCGAACGCTGGCGCGGCGAAAAAGCCAATCGCGCCAAGCAACAGGCCGACAAATTTGCCGACAGTGATGCGGGTAAGGATCGATGGTTTGGAAAACATGGGCCGTCTCCTCATGCCACATAGCTAAACATGGGGAAGCGTCGCGCCGACGTCTATTGCCTGCGACGATTGATGCTTTTATGCGAGTGAGACTTGTTTTCAGGCGCCGCAGACTTATTCTGCGACCTGCGCCAAACGCAAGCGGCGCAGCTCATCCGACTTGCGTCGGCGCGCTTCCAGTTCCGCATCGACTTCCGCCAGTGCAGCAGCCTCCGCTTCTTCACGAATCGCCTGACGCGATACCGGAGAATATCCGCGGATCGGTTTTTTCTGGAGATCATGGCGGCTTGGGCCGCTTTTCAGTGCATCAGCCATGTCTACTCCTTACTGGATTGAAGACGCGTGCTTCGTCTTAATTGCACAGCGTCATTTAATTGCGCAGAGTCATTTCGTTTTCTGCAGCGACGCGCTCGAAATTCTCTTCGGAATTACGAAGGCGATATTGGTAGTGGGCGCCATTGGACGGCAGGAGCGCAATGATTTCATAACC
>JAJFGA010000047.1 GCA_021776375.1 Hyphococcus sp.
GCTGGTGAATATTGCGCTCGTTCGCCTTAAGCGGCGAGGTAGTAACAAAGATGGCTTCAATATTCCGATACTTATTCCCTATTTAGGAGCAGCCAGCGCTGCAGCATTTGCCGTCATCAGTCTAATTGAAATTTTCCGTTAAGCAGGGGAATCGTTATACTCTCAGTGTCTAATATACCACCTGACATTCCCTTATAAGCCAACAATCCATCAGTCGTGAATTCACCATTTGCCCAATCCAGTCGATCATCCGCTTCGGGCCAACAATGCCCTCACTCCACCACATCCAAACCCATATTTCTAAGCCTTGCCGCTTCATCCGCCCAGCCTTGGCGGACTTTTACGTGGATGAAGAGGTGCACTGGCCGGCCTATTAGCTCGATCAGTTCCTCACGCGCGGCCTGGCCGATGATTTTTAGCGTCGCGCCGCCCTTGCCGAGGACGATGCCTTTCTGGCTGTCGCGCGCGACGAAGATTGTCTGTTCGATGCGCACGCCTTTTTTGGTTTCTTTCCAGTCATCGGTCTCAACTGTGGAATCGTATGGCAATTCCTGATGCAGGCGCAGGAAAAGTTTCTCACGCGTCACTTCCGCCGCCATCAGCCGGTCGGAAATGTCCGAGAGCTGATCTTCTGGATAAAGCCATGGACCCTGCGGCGCCTGATCTGTCAGAAACACTTTCAGATCGCCAAGGCCGTCGCCATTCTTTGCCGAGATCATAAAAACATCACTGAACACGCCGGTCTCGTTCAGCTCCTGCGCCAAGGCCAGCAATTTCGGCCGCGCGATCTCATCGATTTTGTTGAGCGCCAATACGGCTTTGCCGTCGGCTTTTTTGAGCCCCTCTATGATCTGATCCGCATCCTTGCGAGATTTTCCGGCGCCGCCACGTTCACTTTCTCCGTCGAGATAGGCCGGGGCATCAATGATCAACAACGTTTGATCGGCGCCCTCGATCCCGCCCCAGGCGGCGGCGACCATGGCGCGATCCAGCCGGCGACGGGGCGCGAAAATGCCCGGCGTATCGATAAAGACCAGTTGTGTGTCGCCTTCAACAGCGATGCCGCGGATACGCGCACGCGTGGTTTGTACTTTTTGCGTGACGATCGAGACTTTGGCGCCAACCAGAGCGTTCACCAGCGTCGACTTGCCGGCGTTGGGGGCGCCAATTACGGCGATCATCGCGCATTTCGTGTCAGACTTACTCATCACCGTTCCAAATCCCTTCGCGAGTCAGAAAATTACGCGCCGCATCCATTTGCGCTTTGCGTTTTGACTTGCCTTCACCGCGCTCTGGCTTCTTGCCCTTCACCTGCACCTCAATCGTAAAGGCCGGCGTATGCGCCGGGCCGTCTGCATCAAGGACAACATAATCCGGCGTGCCGAGTTTTTTCTGCTGCGACCATTCCTGCAATGCGGTTTTGGCGTCGCGATGCGACTTCGATAGGCCCTCAAGGTTGGGTGTCCAATACTGCTCGTAGACAATACGCGCCGCATCCAGCCCGCCATCAACATAGAGCGCACCGAGGAGCGCCTCCATCACATCACCAAGGATCGCTTTTTTCTTGCGCCCGCCCGCACCCTCCTCCCATTGCGACATCATGATGAATTCATCAATACCGAAATGAAGCGCAGCTTTCGCGCAGGTTTCTTTGCGCACCAGCGCATTCAGCCGCGGCGCCATATCGCCCTCTTCAAATTCAGGGTAGCGCCGCCACAATTCTTCGGCCGTTAATAGTCCCAACACCCGATCGCCGAGAAATTCCAGACGCTCAAGATCGCGCACGACCCTGGCGCCGCCGGAAAGACTTGAATGGGTCAACGCCCGCTCCAGCAGTGTCTCGTCGTTAAACCGCCACCCCAGACGGTCTTCAAGCGCTGAAAATTCGCGTTTTGTCATTCCACCGCATCAAAGATGCGCCCATAGCGAATCGCAAAGGGCCATTTCCAGACTTCCCAGAAGCTGGCGTCGGTTCCGTCCACGGAGAAAAACAAACGCTCCGCCCGCCCGACAACATCCTCCAGCGGCACATAGCCAACCTGCGCAGTAACGCGGCTGTCTTGCGATTGGTCGCGATTGTCGCCCATCATGAAAAATCGCCCAGCCGGCACCTGATAGGGGCCGACATTGTCAAGCCGTCCTTGGTCGCCATCGCATTCCTGCACCAGATAAGAAACGCCGTTAGGCAGCGTTTCACGGTAGGTCGGCGCCTGCTTTGGGCGGTGATCACAAGTGAGATTGCTCATCTCGACAAACTCCTTTTGCACCGGCGCGCCATTGATATGCAAACGCCCGTTGATCATTCGGATCTCATCGCCGGGCAGGCCGATGACGCGTTTGATGTAATCTTTATTGCCGTCTTTGCGGTTTTTGAAAACCACAACATCACCGCGCTCCGGCTCACCTGAAAAAACCCGTCCATGCAACGGCAGGCGCGTCAACGGATAGACCAGCGACGCGCGCGAGTAACCAAAGGTCGGTTTTGACACGACGAGGAAATCACCGATGAGAAGAGTCGGCTTCATCGATCCGGAGGGGATATTGAATGGCTGGAAAATAATGATGCGCAACACCAACGCAATCGCCACTGCGAAGAAGACGGTTTTCGCCAAGTCCCAGGCCTCTTCGGCAGGCGTCATTTTCGGCGCTTCGGTCTTAATCGTCTCACCCTCAACGCCGCTTTTGCCGCCGAAAAACTTTTTCAGGGAAAAACCCATATTCGAAACCTTTCGCTGCCCCGCCCGATAAACTTGACTGTGCTCTATTTAGCCCGCGCGTAGATTATGACAATGGCCTGCGCCAGGGGAATTTCGTCGGTGATGGTAAGGTGGATGTCGGCAACATGGCCATCAGGCATGATTTCAGCCAGCCTTTTGGCCGCCCCGCCCGTCAAAGCCATGGTCGGCTTGCCGCCGGGCAGGTTCACAACCCCCATATCACGCCAGAACACTCCCCGGGAGAGCCCCGTGCCCAGCGCCTTGGCGCACGCCTCCTTTGCGGCAAAACGCTTGGCGTAGGATGCCGCCCGGTTGTGGCGTTTGTCAGACTTCGCCTGTTCAATCTCTGTGAACACTCGCTTGGTAAAACGCGCATCGTGGCGCGCAAGCGTCTTTTCCACGCGGCGAATATCAATGAGGTCGTTGCCAATGCCGATGATCATGGGGGCCCTCAATAATGCGCGCCGGTGCGCGCATCCTGCATCAGCCGTTTCATTTCCTTCACCGCCTCGCCAAGGCCCATAAACACCGCCTCGCCAACCAAGAAGTGTCCGATATTGAGTTCGACGATTTGCGGGATGGCCGCGACCGGCTGCACATTCCAGAATGTCAGGCCGTGACCAGCATGGACTTCAAGGCCTATACTGTCTGCTAGTTCAGCCGCGGATTTGATTTTCTCAAATTCAGCGCTGATCCGCGCCGGATCCGTTGCCGCCGTTGCCTCGTAATAGGCGCCTGTGTGGATTTCAATCACCGGCGCGCCGGTAGATTTCGCCGCCTCAATCTGGCTTGTCTCCGGATCAACGAACAGCGACACCCGCGCGCCTATGTCCGTCAGTTCACGAACAAATGGTGCGATAAAATTATGCTGGCCGGCGACATCAAGCCCGCCCTCGGTGGTGCGTTCCTTGCGGTTTTCCGGCACCAGACAACAGCCATGGGGTTTTACATCGCTCACCAGTTGCAGCATTTCTGCGGTCGCGGCCATTTCGAAATTGAGCGGCAGGTCTATTTCTTCCTTGAGGCGTCGCATATCGTCATCGACAATATGGCGGCGATCTTCGCGCAGATGCGCGGTGATGCCATCGGCGCCGGCGCAGGCGACCAACTCAGCGGCGCGCACCGGGTCCGGATGCGCCCCGCCCCGCGCATTTCTGATCGTTGCGATATGATCGATATTAACGCCGAGGCGAAGTGGTTTTTTTATCTCCGGCGCCATTATTGGCTCACCCCGCGGCTGCCGGGTTTTACCGCTGGCATATTGTGCAAGTGCTCCGGCAAATCATCAGCGGGCCAGGCGTCGACTTTCAACTGCGCCAGCGCAATTACCGGCACGCCAATCTCCACCGCGCCGCCCGAGCGGTCAACCAGGCAAGCCAGCGCCAGCACCGCGCCGCCGGCCTTGCCAACCGCCGCAATCGCCTCGCGCGCCGACAGGCCGGTTGAGACAATGTCTTCAACAACCAACACCCGTGCGCCGGGCTCAATCGAGAACCCGCGCCGCAGGCAAAACCCGCCATCAACACGCTCGAGAAACATGAACGGCGCACCAAGATGGCGCGCGGTCTCGTAGCCGTAAATGATTGCGCCCATCGCCGGCGAAATCACATAATCGATCTTACCGAGGTTCGCAGCACTCGCCTTTGCCGCCAACGCCTTACACAGACGCGCAGTACGGTCGGGATACATCGAGACGATGGATTTGTTGAGATATGTATCGCTGTGCAGGCCGGACGATAAAATGAAGTGACCTTTCTGCAAGGCGCCGGCCTGTTCAAATTCGCGCAACGCCTCAGAGTTGTTCATCGTCGTCGATCCCTATTCGCTCCGCAGACAGAACCGTCGGCGTCGCGCGGAGCCCCGCCAACGCCTGCGCCAATTGGCGCGCATCATGGACCTCAACGTCCATCACAACGTCGATAAACTCCTTAGAGCGATTTTGCAGCCGCATGCTGGCGATTGAAATCCCGTAGCGTGCAATAATGCCGGCGATCTCGCTGAGTACACCGACGCCGTTCTGCACCGTCACGGTCAACCGCGCAAAAGCGTTTTGCTGCTCCTCGTCAGTGTCGCGCCATTTGAGATCAAGCCAGCGGCTTTGCGGCGGGTCTTGCTTTGCCAGCTGTTCGCAATGAATGGTATGAACGGTAATGCCGCCGTCATCGCCGCGAATGCCGACAATGCGCTCGCCGGGCAGCGGCGTGCAGCACCGCGCGATGCGAACCGAAACACCAGGGGTCAAGCCGGCAATGGCGACGCGCGGCTTGAATTCATGCAGGTTCGCCGGCCGGATTTCACCTTCGCTGGCCGCCGAGGCGCCCGGATAGACCGCCTCAATCAACTGATTGACCGGCAGGTCGCCGCGTCCGACGCTGACAAGCACGTCCTCAACCGATTTCTTGCCAAGTTTGCGCAAGCCCGCTCGCACGCCTTTCAGCGAAAACTGCAGATGCGCGCCGGTAAAAACGCTCTCTGCACTCGACCGGCCGAGCGCCAGATGTTCGTCATATTGCATTTTCTTGATGCGGCGGCGGATGGCGCTGCGCGCCCGGCCCGAGACTGCAATGATTTCCCATTCCGCCGGCACCGGCGCATTCTCAGAGCGCAAGATCTCGACCACGTCGCCGGTCTCCAGCAGTTTACGCAAAGGGCGTTGCACGCCATTGATTTTCGCACCAATGCACTGATCGCCGACATCGGTATGCACCCCATAAGCAAAATCGAGCGCTGTTGCGCCCTTGGGCAACGCGATGACGCGGCTCTTGGGCGTGAAACAAAAGACCTGATCTTGAAACAGCTCAAGCTTGGCATATTGCAGCGCTTCATCGAGGTCTTCCCCGGCTTGAAACATTTCAACCAGCCGACGCGGCGTCTCATAGGGATCGTATTGTTTGGGACCGATAATCTCAACGCTGGCGCCATTGCCGCCCGCATCCTTATATTGCCAGTGCGCTGCAACGCCGCGCTCTGCGGTTTCATGCATGACATAAGTGCGGATCTGAATTTCGATGCGCTGACGGCGTCCGTCGCGCCATGGCGGGCCGACCACAGCGGTGTGAATGGAGCGATAATTATTCGGCTTCGGCGCTGAGATATAATCGTCAAATTCAGTCGGAATCATGCGCCAGTTAGAGTGGATGATCCCCAGCGCGCGATAGCAATCCGGCACGGTGTCCACCAGCACCCGAAACGCATAAATATCGGCCAGCTCATCAAACGAGACATTTTTCTGCTGCATTTTGCGCCAGATTGAATAAGCGCGTTTCTCGCGGCTATAAATCTGCGCATTAAGTCCATCGGCCTCAAGCTTCTGGCGAAGCACATTAGCCAGCTCGACAACGCCGCCGACCGAATGCTGATGCAACTCATCGAGACGTCGGCTGATGGTCGCATACGCGTCGGCGCTTAATTCGCGGAAGGCGATATCTTCCAACTCTTCGCGAAACCGCTGAACACCGATGCGCCCGGCGAGCGGCGCATAAATCTCCATCGTCTCCAGCGAGATGCGCTGTCGCTTGTCGACATTGGTAATATAGTGAAGCGTGCGCATATTATGCAAACGGTCGGCAAGCTTGACCAACAAGACGCGCACGTCGTCCGCCATAGCGACGACAAATTTGCGGAAGTTCTCCGCCTGTTTGCTGGCCTCATCACGCAATTCAATTCGCGAAAGTTTGGTGACGCCATCGACAAGCCGCGCAATCTCTGCGCCGAAATGCGTTTGGATATCGCCGACTGTATAGTCGGTATCTTCAACAACATCGTGCAGCAGCGCAGTGACCACAGTTGCCGGGTCGGCGCGCAGCTCGGTCAGGATCGCCGCCACTGCAAGCGGATGAGAAAAATACGGATCGCCCGACTGACGGGTCTGGCCGCCATGGGCTTTCATCGCAAAAATATAGGCGCGATTGAGAATATCTTCGTCTGCATCACGATCATAGGCGCGCACCAGATCGACAAGCTCGGCCTGCCTGATAAAGCCGACAGGGTGAGACGATACCGGCGGCGGCGAACCATTGGTTTCATTTTCGGAATTGTGCGGCTCGCGCGGCGCAGGACCGGTGTCAGTTTTCGAATTGGCCGTCAGTTTATCAGCCATTTCCCATCGGCCATATTCGCGGCGCGTTCAAAACCGGTCTGGCAAAACGCTGTGCGGTATTTGCACTACCCTCTTTGACGGTTAGCCCTTCGGCAATGTCTGCGGGGTTGTCATCCCGGCAGCCTGGATTGCCTTGAGGTAATCATCTTCATTCATCTGATCGAATTCCGGCGCATCGGCGCGCTCGGACCCAGCTTCCGTGTCTTCGCCCTCGTCAAACTCAACCTGTTTCTGCAGCGATTGCACCAGCTCTTCGTCAAGCTCGGTTGGCGCAAGCGCGGTTTCGGCAATTTCGCGAAGTGCAACGACCGGATTTTTGTCCTTGTCGCGATCAACAAGGAGCGGTGCGCCGGAGGCAAGAATACGGGCGCGATGCGCCGCCAAAAGGACGAGGTCAAAGCGGTTGGTAACCTGCTCAACGCAATCTTCTACCGTGACGCGGGCCATTCAAGTCTCCTGATAATCGAACTAGCTGAGATATCGCCCCTCCTGGCGAGATACAAGCGCTGCAATGCAAAAAATCGCCGATTTATCGTAAAATTTGCTGCGCCGCACGCAACGGCAGTGCGGCCAACATCTCTCGCACCGTTTTACCGGTTTCCGGCGAGCGCCAGTTCGGGGCGATGTCGGCCAGCGGGGCGAGCACGAATTCCCGGTCCGCCAGGCGCGGATGCGGCAGCTGTAATCCCACGCCATCGCCCACAGCGCTGCTTGCGTCGCGGCGTTCCTGGTCATAAGCGATGAGATCGAGATCAAGCGTGCGCGGCGCGTTTTTGCGCCGGCGCAGACGTCCAAACCCCGCCTCAATACTATGCAAGACCGCCAGCAGCACCTCGGGGCGAAGATCGGTCTCAATCGCCGCCGCAGCGTTGACGAATGGTGGCTCAGCCGGGTCGGGCCAGGCCGGGGTGTGATATAGGGGGGAGACGCCGCGTAGATCCGTGAGCCGCCCCAACGCAGAAAAGGCGCTTAAAACAATCTGTTGCGAATCAATGCCGCAAAAAGGCAAACTCGATCCAGCGGCAATCAGAATCATTATTTCAACCTTCAGATAAACAACGCCACACGAAAACCGGTATAATAAGCAATATTTGAGGCATTTATGGCAGATTTCTTAGGACTGCGCGAAACCGAAAGAACCGCATTTTTTATTGACGGCGCCAATCTCTACAAAGCCGCGCGTAACCTTGGTTTTGATATTGATTACAAAAACTTGCTGGCGAAAATGAAATCAGGCTGTCAGCTTTTGAGGGCCTCTTATTACACCCCCATACAAGAAGACCGCGATCAGGACTATTCTCCCCTCCGCCCCCTCATCGACTGGCTTGATTACAATGGCTACACCATGGTCACCAAGACGGTGCGGGAGTTTACCGACCAGCAGGGCCACAAGCGATTTAAAGGGTCAACCGATATCGAGCTGGTGGTCGATATGCTGCTGCTTGCCGACCGGCTCAACCATATTGTCATCTTCAGCGGCAATGGAGATTTTCGCCGCGCCATCGAAGCGGTGCAAGCCAAGGGCGTGCGCGTCACTGTGGTCTCCACCGTGAAGTCCTCGCCGCCGATGGCGTCTGACGATCTACGCCGTCAGGCCGACAGCTTTGTCGATCTCGCCGATCTGGAAAAAACCATCGGTCGGGCGCCCTCTCCTGCACGCAAGCCACCTGCGGAAAAGTCTGATTATGAAGAGGAATATGATGACGAGTTCGACGATGAGTATGAAGATGTAGAATAAGGAAATCCGTTTGAGCAATAGCAATGCGATAGATCCTGCGCCCGACTGCACGCTCTGTCCGCGGCTTGCAAAATTTCGCGCTGAAAACAAATCCGCCTATCCGGAATATTTCAACGCTCCGGCGCCGTCTTTCGGACCGCGCAATGCACTGCTGCTTATTGTCGGGCTGGCGCCTGGCCTGCACGGCGCCAATCGCACCGGGCGGGCCTTCACAGGCGATGCTTCCGGAGATCTGCTCTACGCAACGCTTGCAAAGTTCGGACTTTCCAATGATCGTTACGCATCAGCGGCCGATGACGGGTTGCGGCTTAAAAAAACAGCAATCACCAATGCGGTCCGCTGTCTGCCGCCAGGCAACAAGCCGAATGGCCTTGAAATCAGGACTTGTCGTCCATTTTTAACAAACCAGATCAAGCGCATGAAAAACCTGCGCGCCATTTTGTGCCTCGGCCGCATCGCCCACGCCTCCACCCTTGCCGCCCTCGACATCAGGCAAAAAGAGGCGCCGTTCAGCCATGGCGCATGCCACCAGGTTCCGAATACGCAAATAATGATGTTCGACAGCTATCATTGCTCCCGATACAACACCAATACCGGCCGATTGACGGCTCAAATGTTTGAAACCGTGTTCGCAACGATAAAAACCTGTATAGAAAAAACGCCCGCAATCGCGGCCGAATAATATTCCGGCGGAGAGATCTTGCCATGACCAGAAACTGGGGCCTGCCTGCGAAAGACCAGCACGCAGCGTTCATCAACGCAAAGACCGCCAAGCCGTTATTGACGCTGATGGTCTCGGCGGTGTTCGGCGTCATTGGCGCATCCGTTGCGGCGGTCAGCTTTGCCCAAGCGCGCGCGCTTCTGCCCGACCTTTTTCATGGCGCGAGCCTGGTCGCCACTGTCATCGCGGCGGGGTTTGGCTGTTGGAGTTACATCTGGCTGGCGCGCCCACGCTTTGCCGCCCAATTCTCCGGCCAGGGCGATGCGTTTTCGGGCCTGTTGCGATTTTATATGCGCGCCGCAATCGGATTGTTTGTGGTTTTAATCCTTGGGCAAAACGCCCACTTCCTGACGCCGGATATTATCGGCGTGCTGCTGTTGTGCACATCCGGCGGCGCGGGCGCGGCGGCCGCGTTTCAGACCGTGCTCGCCTTTGTTCCTTATTACGAATAGCCAACGCCGCGACGAGCCTGGGCGCTATATCCAGCGTCGCGTCTTGGTGCGGTAATGATCGTAGTCTGGCCCGAACCGACGCGCGAGGTAGGCCTCCTCCGGCGGGATAACAAAGAAATTGAAAATCACCCCGGCGACGATCGTGGTTGCGATGATCCACACATTGAGCGTTGCAATGCCGAAGCCGACGCCGAACATCATCATCGCCAGATAAATTGGGTTGCGTGAATAGCGGTAAACGCCGTCGGTAAAAAGTTGGCGCGAGGGCGTGCCCGGCGGCAGCGTTTCACCGGCCTCGGCAAAAGCGGAGATCGCCGTGACAACAAGCACAACCGAACCAAGCAACAAGGCGCCGCCTAAGGCTTCGGAAAAAATACGCGGCATGACGAGCCAGCCGCCGGCGAAAACACGAATGATGTAACCGATCAGCAGCGCCGAAAAAAACACCGTCGGCGGATGGATCGAGACATGCGGGTGGTCTTCATCGTTTGTGCTCATCGTCATCCTCTGTCGCGCAATAGGCGTTGCTTTGACCGCGCCCAGTCCCGGTCTTTAGAGGTATCGCGTTTGTCATGCATCTTTTTGCCCTCGCCAATGCCTATTTCCAGCTTGGCCATACCGCGTGCGTTAAAGTACATCCGCAGCGGCACCAGCGTGAAGCCTTTTCTCTCCACCGCCTGGACCAACCGCGCCAGCTCGCGCTTGTGCAGCAGCAACTTACGCGGCCGTTTGGGTTCGTGGTTCTGGCGGTTGCCGGCGGAATATTCCGGAATGTTGGCGTTGATAAGCCAGATCTCGCCATTCTCCGGCGAGGCGTAGCTCTCGGCAATATTGACCTTGCCCTCGCGCATCGCTTTCACTTCGGTGCCCGTCAGTACGATGCCAACCTCAAGCACATCGTTGATCGAATAATCAAAACGCGCGCGGCGGTTTACTGCGATGACTTTCCTGTTGTCGGTCTTGTTGTCGGCCATCAATCAATCAGGCCCAAACCTTCAAGCGCGGCGCGGACTTTCGCCTTCGCTACTTCGTTGGCCGGCGCCATAGGCAGGCGCACTTCGTTTGTGCATAGGCCCATCAATGACAGGGCGTATTTCGTCGGCCCCGGCGACGCATCGCTAAACAACGCATCGATCAATGGCGCGAGCCGGTCCTGAAGCGCCAGCGCGGCGCCAAAATCTCCACGCAGGGTTGCGTTCTGCATTTCCGCACAAAGGCCCGGCGCAACATTGGACGCCACCGAAATACAGCCGCGCCCGCCCATCGCGTTGAAACCGACCGCGGTCATGTCCTCGCCGGACAGCTGCACGAAATCCGCATTGCAAGAAAGCCGTTGCAACGCTACCCGCGCCAGATCCGCGGTTGCATCCTTGACGCCAACGATCCTCGGCAGCTCGGAAAGTCGCGCCAGCGTTTCCACAGAAATGCTGACCGTCGTCCGCGCTGGAATATTGTAAATAATGATTGGCATGTCGGTGGCGCTATGAAGCGCCTCATAATGGCCGATCAGGCCGGTTTGATTGGGGCGGTTGTAATAGCCTGTCACCGCAAGAATGGCGTCGGCCCCGAACGATTGCACCCGCTTGGCCATTGAGATGGCATAGGCGGTGTCGTTGGACCCGGCCCCGGCGATCACTGGCGCGCGGCCGGCCGCCGCCTCGACGCAAAGCCGAACGACCCGTTCGTGCTCAGGATCAGACAGGGTCGCAGATTCGCCGGTCGTTCCCACCGGCACCAGCGCCTGAGTGCCCGCATCGACTTGAATGTTAACCATTTTCTGAAAAGCATCGTCGTCGATACGGCCGTCTTTGAAGGGGGTAACGAGGGCCGTTATGGACCCTTTAAATTGGTTCATGAGCTCATTTTTCTGAATTGTGACCGATCGATAACGTCCTATTTCAAAATCAGCAAGAGACTGGCTATTTTGAACCTGGGCGCTTTGGGGTAAGTTAATGTCAGCTGTGTTCGTTGTGTGGGAGAAGCAGAAATGATGGGATCAGCGCGCAAGTGTCTGATGACGCTGTTTTTTGCGGTTTTGACAGTGTTTACCGTCCCCGTGGTGGCCGCCTCTGGCGCGGCGGCTGCGAGCGTGTCTCCGCGGCTAAAACCATCGCCGCCCGGCCCAACCTATCTGTCCCGAGCCGATTACGCTGCACTCACCTCAGTCGCCAACGCGATAAAGCACAAAAACTTTTCTGGCGCCCGCAGCGAAATTAAGCACATCAATGACCCAATCGCCGCCAGCCTTGGCGAATGGATGTATTTCAAGGCCGAAGATCCGCTGGTCAATATCGCCGCCGCCGACCGGTTTCTTGACGATCACAGTGACTGGCCCGCCGTGAGCCGTATTCAGGTTTTTGTCGAAAAGCGCATCAGCAACGCTACTCCGACCAAAACCGTGCTGGATTTTTTCGACACCCGCGATCCGATCACCGGCGGGGGCAAAATTCAACTGGCGCGCGCGCTCTTTGCGACGGATGAAAACGACGCCGCGCAAATCCATCTACATGACGCATGGGTCCATCACAATTTTAGCATAGCCGAAGAGCGCCGCATCCTTAAAACCTATGGCCGGCAATTGACCAAGGACGATCACGCAGCGCGTGTCGACCGCCTCTTATGGGCGCGTCAGGTAACCAATGCGCGGCGGGTTTTTTCAAAACTGTCTTCCAATGAGCGCCGCAAAGCCCAAGCCCGAGCAGCGCTGTTGGTGCGCTCTACGGCCGCGCCGAAACTCTATCGCAGCCTGTCGCATGAAGATCAGATGGATGCCGGCGTACTGCACGCCGCCGTACGCTATTACCGGCGCAGCGGCGCTGAGGAAACTGCGCTTGCACTTTCCGCTAAAGCGCCGAGCGACGCTGCAGCCTTGCGCAACCCGGCGCGCTGGTGGGATGAACGCCAGCTGTTGATGCGATGGGCGTTGAAAGAAGGCCGCTTTGACGACGCTTACGCCCTCGCCGCCAACCATGGGCTGGAGCCGGGCGAGGATCTTTCAGAGGCAGAATTCAACGCCGGCTGGATTGCGCTTCGGTTTTTGCAACAACCGGCCCGCGCGGAGACGCATTTTCTGGCGCTGGCGTCCGTTGTCGGCACGCCAATTTCGCTCTCGCGCGCCTATTACTGGCTCGGCCGCGCCGCCGAGGCGAGCGACAAGCCAGCGCTTGCAAACTCCTATTATGAAGCGGCGACGCCTTATTATTATTCTTTCTACGGACAGCTTGCGGCTGAAAAGTTAGGCGGCGCAGCGCTTCAAAACAGGTTCGGCCCCGTAGTTGTCGCAACACCGGATGACCGGGCTTTATTCTCCACCCGCCCGACGGTCGCCGCCCTGCGCATGCTTTCCGATCTCGGCCTCGATTATGAATTCATGGTCTTTGCCTATCATGTCGATGACCGGCTTGAACGCCCCGGGGAATATGTCGAACTGGCCAAGCTGGCTAATGGCGAGGGCGCGCCCCATCTGACGGTGCGCGCTGGCAAGGTCGCGATCCGGCGGGGCGCCTTTGCCGCCAATGTCGCCTACCCCACCGTTTTCGTTCCGGAAGAAGCCAAACGTTTTGTCTCACCGGAAGTCATTTTAGGCCTGTCGCGCCAGGAGAGTGAATTTAACCCTCGCGCATTTTCCAGAGCCGGCGCCCGGGGCATGATGCAACTTATTCCGTCCACGGCTCTAATCACCGCGCGCAAGGAGGGCATACGCTATTCGCGCACAGCACTCCTGGACGATCCGGTATACAATCTTACCCTTGGTTCGGCGCATTTGTCCCATCTTCTGGAGCAGTTTGACGGCTCTTTGGTGTTGACCTTCGCAGCCTATAACGCCGGGGCCAACCGCGCAGCGCAATGGATCAAGACCTATGGCGATCCGCGGGGTCCGGATATCGATCCGGTCGACTGGATCGAGCTTGTGCCGTTTTCGGAGACCCGTAACTATATCCAGCGGGTACTGGAAAATACGCAAGTCTATCGCGGCCAGCTCAATAACAAACCAATCCCCGGACGCCTTGCCTCAGACATTGAGCGCGGCGGCAAACGCGGTCGCATTGCGACCCATACGCCCAACGCCCACCTTGCAGCGCTCGCCGCCGGCAAAGGGGAGCAAAAACTGGCGCCCCTGCCCGCCGATACGGCCAACCGCGCTGCGCAATTCCTGCTTGCGCGAACCGAGGTCACCCAATTGCCGGATATCACCCTCGAAGGTGACCAGACGAGCATATCGACGCCGGCAGCAAAGGTGAGCGACCCAGCCCCAAAATACGATCCCGTACCAAAAACCGCTTACGCTGCAGAGAGAAATGCTGGCGGCGATGAATTTTCCAATCCTGCTGAAGCCGGCGCCGAGCCCCTTGAGGAGGCGACTGCAATTATAATCTCAGTAGGCGGAACAGCTCAAAACTTACAAATTGAAGGCGCCGAGATAGCGCCGGCTGAGCAGCCTTTAGCAGCGCCAATCGCAGTTGCACCTGTGGCGGATGTAATCGCAGACGACATGATCGAGCGCCTCGCCGCCGAGGCAATCGCAGACAGACCGGAGCCGTTGAGCATAGAGCCGGCGCCCGCTACCGGTTTCGTTGAGGAGGACGCTACGTTGTCCTTTGAGTTTCCAGCGCTTGCGGCAGAGCCCGAAAAGATCGTGATGGCGCCTGCGGCCTTTGACCCTTATCGCGCCCGGGTCGATGAGGACCGAGACGAAATCTCCGACGAGTGCCTGACCTATGACTACTTCCTGGCGCAAAAGGCCAAAGAAGAGATCGCCGCGGCGGACCTGAACGCAAACATGCTCGCCGAAATACAAGGCGATGACGACAACGGCAACGACCCTTGTCGATAGTAAAGCGCTAAGGTGAAAAACGCGTCCTTCAACGCCCTGGCGCTGGCGCCGTTTTCACGCGTAACCTCCCGCCCCAAAACCATCTTGCAAAGCCGCTCTTTTCCGGGCAGAACCGGCGGCGGAGAGGTGGCCGAGTGGTTGAAGGCGCTCCCCTGCTAAGGGAGTAAGGGCTTTAACTCCCTTCGAGGGTTCGAATCCCTTCCTCTCCGCCAGAACTCTGCTATCATACTGTTTTTATTGACATATTGACCTTGCAAATGATGCTACCCTATCCTTTGCCCCACCAATAAAATATGTTGCTTTCGTTGCGGAACACGACTTTTGAAATAGCTGCGGAACCCTTGGCGATACAATTCAACTTGGAATTCAACAAACGCCGCACATACCGCCCCACCTCACTGCAAAACCATGTCGCCGGCCGATTGGTATTTAAGCTCCAGCCAGTCGCGGTGTTTATTCGCTCCGAAACGGCCTGGAATTTGGCGCAAAAGCTTTCCACGCATGGCTCACCAAGGCTGGTGCCAAAACGTTATGCGGCGCTTCTTTGTTTTTCCTGAATCATATCAACGAAGCGAAGCCTCGCTAGGAATCGCGCACCTTTATCGCTTTCGAGTTCGAGTGTCCCGTTATGCAGCGCTACTAATTTAGAGACTAGATAAAGCCCAAGGCCGGCGCCTTCGTGTTGGCGGGTTAGTGCTCCGTCTGCTTGATAGAAAGCTTCCGTTAGTCTCGGCAGAAGTTCTGGGTCCGCTCCACAGCCATTGTCTTCGACTTCGAGAATCAGATCAACGCCGCATTGCTTTGCCCGGATGGAGATTCTTGGATCATCATCTGTATATTTTATTGAATTCGACAACAGGTGTGTGAGCATTTCATGGACAACACTGAAATCAATATCCATCTCAGGAAGACCTTTTGGTATGTCTACGGATACTGATTTTGTGTCTTGCCCAGTGAGGCGTTCAAAGCTGCTAAGAAAATCTTCTATCATCTCGTCAAGAGAGGTCATGCTTTTGCTGATTTCAAAACCACCGGAATCGAGTTTGGCGACATTCAGCATGTTATTGACAAGGCCCAATAACCTTTTGCCGCTGATATAAATATTCTGAGAATATTCCTTATAGTCCGGCACGCCGAGCGGGCCGAAAGATTCTTTCTGTAATATGTCAGCAAAACCTATAACGCTGTTTAGTGGCGTTCTCAGCTCATGGCTCATGTTCGAAATAAGCTCGGACTTGAATTTATTGGCGCCAATCGCTGTTTCCTTGGCTGCTTTTTCCGCGGCCTCTTGACGTTTGCGTGCAGAAATATCCCTCAACGTATAGACGAAATGCTGGACCCAACCTTCATCATCAATACCAGCGCCGGTGTGAAAATTGTGCGCAGAACAACTTGAAATAACTTCAAGCGTCAGGCCATCTCTCTTTCTTACTATATATTCGCTATGAACCGGGCGGTCATGGGTCGGAACTGCAGCGCTCGATAAAATCGAATCATTTATTGACGGGTAAAGTGGGAAGTCTTTCGCGAACTCAGAGATACGAGCACCGGGAATCATAACGCCTTCGGCGCCAAATAATTCCTTTGCACGGTCGTTGCAAAGCTCAATCACGCCTTGTGCGTCGGCGACAATAACGCCATCGGCGTTTTCGCGGACCACGAGATTGGTCAACGCTTGATAGCGCGCAGTCGCAGCGCGGTGGCCCATAATTTGTTGCGCATGGCGATGTAGCGTGATGCTAACCACATAGATGATGCAGAAAATTTGCGCCGCAAGCATAGCGCCAACGTCGAAACTTATTGGAACAAATGCCTGCAAAATTACTGGCGCGCCAAGCAATCCCGCGAAGAGAAGCACATGACTTATGGCAACCCTGCGCCAGTGCTGATTTTTTTTATTTTGGCCAAACCTGAAAATTATCATCATGGCGAAAAATAGTGGTATACCAATATGCGGTCGCTCAAGGGTGCGGCGCTGCACAAGGCTTTCATAGCTTAGTGCGTGAAATATGACGCCTGGCGTGACGCCCCAATTAGGAGCGGTAAACTCGTCTCCGAGTTCAAGTGCTGTGGCGCCGATAAGGACTTTTTTGCCTTGGACAGCTTCTTTGGGAAAGTTCCCGTTTAGGACGTCAGCAAAAGACAGCCGATCAATTTTCGCCGGATCAACACTGTAGTCAATATAGAATGTTTCCTGGCTGGCGCCTGGCGTTTCGGCAAGGACGGCGGAGATTGAAGAACGAAAAACATCGTCTTTGTAGAAGCCGCGCCATCCTCGCCGCACAATTCCATTCTTTTCAGTTGTCAGATTAACGCTCGCAACAACTGTATCCTTAAGGAAAGAGGCGTGAGGTGGGGTCGTGACGATTGGATCACCCTGATTGCTGTGTGATGATCGCTGGGAAAAGACAGGCAAAATGACTTCGCCGGGGTTGCGGGACAAGGCGTCAACAAAAGCAGCATCGCCCGCTTCGTCAGACAGGGATGAAAAGTCTACGTCAAAAGCGATAAGTGCGGCGTCGGCATTTTGCAGGTTTGTAATCGCTGCCGCATACCGGTCTCGAGGCCATGGCCAGTGTTCTTCTTGCTTTAGGCTGAAAGGATCGATTTCCACAACGAGAAGTGTCTCGCTAGGCGGGCGCTCCAAAATCCGAAAACGCATATCCATCAAGGAAAGGTTTAACGGCTCCATCGCGCCGAGCAGAGTAGCCAGCCCCAGAAGCGTGAACAGGATTATACGCGTCAAAAAGGATTTTCCGGCGTTTAGAAAACGCCGGAATAAATACGCTGGTTTCTGGTTGTTAATCGCCGTCAAAAAGCCCCCAAACTTAGGCTGCTCAATTTGCGGGGAGCAACCTAAATGTTAGTTGGTCTATTTCCTGTCAGCATTGGCGTTGCGTTTTTCCTTACTGATGGCGCCGTTACTGGCATTGTTGCCGGCATTCCCATTTCCGTTCCCGTTCTCAGATCCTGGTCCGTTCCCGGGTCCTTTCCCATTTCCGTTCGCGGTCTCAGGTCCGTTGGCGTTCCCAGGTCCGATTCCGTTATTGTTGGTGGGGCCATCATTGCGATTCAATTGGCCAACATTGCGGACTTCAGCAGCGTGTGACGCGTTATTATTGTTGGTAGCGCTTTGACGTAGGCTAGCAACTGAATCTGCGCGGCTTGGATGTTGCCCCGGCGATGCGTCTCCGCCGAACCTGACCACGGTTGCAGCATGAGCCGCCTTTCCTGAAGGCTGCACAAGCCCATCCGTAAGGTTTGTGAAGTCTAAGGGTTTGTCCCCAACCTTCGCCGGAACAATCAAACGGCCATCTTGTTTTGTTGCGCCCTGGGAACGGTCATTGTCCGCATCATCGCGGTCAAATGTTCGCCCTGTAACGGCGCTTTTGCTCTCGCCGCGTCTAGCCTTGCTCAACTGAATAACAGACGGGTTCTTATGAGAAACATGCGCGGTCAGGCCCGCCGTGACTAATTCGTGCGTCTGGCCACTCAAGCTCGACACTTCAACAGCCCCCTCAGCGACATGAACTGCGTGCCCATTGGCGCCAACAGTTACCGTAAACGTCGTACCCTTCACAACAGCAGCGATAACCGGTGTTTCAACACGAAAGTGCTGTTTTTCCTGTTTGTCGACTTTGAACAAGAGCGTACCCAGATCTTGAAATATACGCGTCATCTTCGCGTCTTCCGCTGCGGGCAACGACATGCGGCTGTTCGGGCCGACAACGATTTGTTGCTCACCACGCGATAAGACAGCTCGGCCATCATGACCGGTCGCGAGAACAGCGCCGGCGCCGAGCGCTTCACCGGTCGAGATAAGCTGCATTCCCGCCATTGGTTGCTGCGTGCGTACTGTTCCGCTCATCTCCATAACGCGCCATGCGCCACTATCAGCATGTGCAGAAGTGCTCACAAGGAAAACTGCGCCCAAAATTCTCAATAAGCTTATGAGTTTACTATGCATGTCTTTGTCCCGCCTTCATTGGTTGTATGACCATGCGTTGCACGGTCATACGAGTACGTCTGTTATTTGAAGATCAACGATACAACCTACGGATTGTGAATTAATTAAGCTTATTTTCTTCAAGGTTAATTATGTATTGCTGGGTAATCAGGCATTAAGCTTCTTTATACAGAATAAACGCCGAATATACCCGTCTCCTTGGTATGAATTATCAGTGATGGGTGGTTTGTCTGTGTGGTGGTTAATAAATATACGTGTGCGAACGTGTTCACATATTGCTCGGATTTTGTTCTGTTCTCGCTCTGTCGCAGAGCGGGGCATCGCTGTCGGCTGCGCCGCAACTCGATAATGTCGAAGACCGAGCGCCGCAATCCAGCCATATGGGCGCAGCCGCGAGCAACCAAACTATCAGCTTTTCTGGCGCTACAAAATTGCCCGATGGCATCCTAATAACGGCCCTCCAACCATCTGAAATTGAACGCCGTCTGCCACAAGAACAACAAGATAGAAAATTAACCGCCCCCGAAGCCATAAAGATGCTCCCGCCGCCGCCTTTGCGTGAGGGTGGGCCGAATACATTTGTATTGTCCGCAGTAGAAATAAGCGGTGCAAACGCATTTCCACCCGAAGCGTTCGCGCCGCTTTATGACGCTCTTCTCGCGCGCCCTATATCACTAAATGATGTTACGGTTCTTGTTGACGCCATTACCACCATGTATCGCCAGGAGGGTTATTTTCTTTCACGCGCGGTCGCTCCGGCGCAGAGCGCCTCAAGCGGCGTTCTTCGAATTGATGTTGCAGAAGGATACATTGCCGAAGTTGTGATCAGAGGCGATGCGCCAGCCGTGATAAAGCGTCAGCTGGAGCAGCTCACGAAAGAACGGCCGTTACGCCTCGCATCACTTGATCGCACGCTGGCGCTTATTGGAGATCTGCGTGGCATAACGATTATATCATCACAAATCGAACCAGATCCCGATACTCTTGTGCGACACAAGTTGATTGTTGAGGTGAAAGCCGATCGCCTAGAGGCCAGCCTTTATACGGACAATCGCGGTACGGATACTGCCGGGCCAGTTCAGGCATACGCGCATATTGCCGGCAATTCTCTTCTCAAGACAGGAGATCAATTAAGCGCGGGCGTGTTTTTTATACCAGACGATCCCAATGAGTTGGTCCTTGGCGAGCTTAGCTATCATTTGCCGCTTGCGGGGGCTGGAACATACGCCACTTTTTCCGGGATGATCTCGCACTTTGATGCTGGCTCATCCCTTGCTGCACTGGATACGCAAAGCAGAACCCGGCGCATCGCCTTTAGTATTTCCCACCCGCTGATCCGCCGCCGCAAAACATCACTGTGGGGAAATGTCGGTATTGAAGGGCGCAATATAGAAGAAGAAGAACTTGGCGTGCCGCAATATGACGACAAAATGCGCGTCTTCTACGCCTCGGCAAATTTTAAAAAAGAGCATTGGAATGGGGTAACGTCAATTTCCGGCAGAGTGAGCAAAGGACTGAACATGCTGGGCGCGTCTAATGGCGGCGCATCCCTATCCCGTCCGGACGCCGATGGAGAATTTACCAAATTCAATACTCAAATCAGCCGCTACCAGAATATCGGCAAGGTCTTTGGATTATACGCCTCATTTGCAGGGCAAGCGTCATTAGATCCGTTACTGGCTTCAGAAGAGTTCGCTTTAGGGGGAGCCCGTTACGGCCGCGCCTATGATTATGGCGAGCTTACCGGCGATGACGGCATCGCAAGCCTTGTTGAGTTTCGTTATGGACGCAATCCAAATTTTAGTCTTCTGGATTTCTACCAGGTCTATGGATTTTATGATTACGGCATTGTGTGGAATGACAACGTAGCATCTGAATTTGACTCAATGACGCTGTCTTCCGCAGGCGCCGGCCTCCGCCTCACATTCCCCGCATCAGTCTATGCAAGCTTTGAAGTTGCCCGCCCCCTAACCCGCACCCCGTTGACCCAAGGCGATAAGGATTGGCGCGGCTTTTTTTCTATTTCCAAGAGTTTTTGAGTGTTTATATCCAAGCCCACTGGCAGCCGTTTCACCACACCGGAAATACTAGCGCTTGGTCTCATTTGATCCAGCATGACCATAACGTTACGACCAAGCTTTCGAGCCTGGTCGCGAACCTGCGCATAGTTATCATTTTTGCAAACAACCGATCGAAGATGTGGCCGCGTTCAAAGAGGTTGGGTCAAACTAAAGAGACGCCGCCGCTCGTGAAGCTTGGTCATAAAGACCTGACAGTGCCCGCAAATTCTCCGCCATTTCTGAGAGCTGGTCTCCATCTTGTTCGATCGTCTTGAGGCTTTGCACCAAACATTGTTCGCGGATATTGCGATACTCATCGCATAATTGGCGGCCTTGTGTTGTGGTCGTGTAAAAAACTTCTTTCCCCCGCTTAGCCCCTTCAATCAGTCCTAACTTGACAAGTTTTTTTAGAGCATAATTCACAGTATGCGTATCTTCGATGTTCAACATAAAACAGATATCGACACGACGCTTTTCATTATTGCGATGATTGATGTTGTGCAGGACTAGAACATCAATTGCATTCATATCGCCTTGTCCCGCAGCGGCGGCGCATCGAACAACCCATTGTTGAAATGCATTATAGATAACCGTTAGTCCGAATTCGACTTCTGATAAGGGCCAGCCCTCCGGCGTTGCAAGATGTCTTGAGGATACTATTTTTCTCTTTTTTTTACTCGCCACCATTTGCTTACACCTTTCAAATCGCATTTTCGAAAACCTTACTCTCACAAATAATCTACGGGTGCATATGGGGCTGGTTGATCCCTAACCGTCCTGTGAGCACGGCAATCTCTCTCTGACGCACACATAAAACGGGCTACATGATCCCCAACGATCGCAAGATCAGTCGTAGCCCCAGCCCCGTTGTCACCGCCAACACGCCGAAGCCAAGAAGGTTCGCCATCCAACCATTTGCATATTGCCCAAGAAGGTCTTTCCTGTTCATCGCGAAAAGCAGAAAGCTCGCAATAATCGGTAATAGAAGACCGTTTGCAAACTGTGCGGATAATATGATCGTGACAGGCTTAATGCCGGTCAAAGAAAGTCCTGCGCCGACAACAATAACGCTTAACATAATCATTCGAAAAATTATCGATTTTTGTCCCCCTTCGATTTTCAAAACTTCTGTCATCGCATAAGCGGTCGCAAGCGGCGCGGTAATGGAAGACGAAAGGCCCGCTGCAAGGAAGCCGATCCCAAGCAAATATTTTGAAAACGGGCCAAACAAGGGTTCGAATTGGCGCGCCATATCGCTGGCATTTGAAATTTCTAGCCCCAGAGTGAACATACTTGCTGCAGCGGTCGAAACGATAAGGATCGTGATCAGGCCGCCAACGCCTATCGCCATAATCGTATCGGAACGAGCATTCGCCAGGTGCTCAGGTCCCGCCCATTTCGCTTTGACGGCGGATGCATGAAGGAAAAGATTATAGGGAACGACCGTTGTTCCGATAAGAGCGATAACAGTCATCAGGCTTCCGTCAGGTATAGAGGGAATAGCAAGGCCGCGGCCAAGGTCCTGGATATCAGGGCGCACAATGACGAATGTGGCGATAAAAGCGACCGCCATGATCATGACGAGACCAATCAGAACTTTCTCGATTTGTTTGTAGTTGCCGCCTATCAAAAGAAACGCCGCCAAGAGGGAAATGACGCCCACAGTTAGCCGAAATACATTATCGTTCTCGCCCATTACCGCTTCCACACCGAGCGCGGCGCCGGAGAGATTACCCGCCTCATATGCGGAATTGCCTATGTATAGCGCAACAACAATCAGAGCGAATAACGGCCACTTCCAGCCTGAGTTATTCAAAACTCTCGCCAGGCTCTCGCCAAGCCCCCTTTGGGTCACGACGCCAAGGCGCGCGGACATCTCCTGTAATACAATGGTCGCAAGTGTCGCGAACACAAGCACCCACAAAAGCGCATATCCAAACGTGGCGCCAGCCACCGTGCACGCAGTCACCGTACCGGGACCGATAAAAGCAGCCGTGACAAGCGCGCCGGGCCCGATATTTTTAAAAGCCTTAATCACAATAGATTTTTCCTGAGCGCCATTTCGTCTGTTCCGTATCTGGCTTGTTGAGATTAACTTTCACTCCGTTCCGCACACGGGCCGAACCCACCGCCTGTGGGTGTACGTACATTAATAGTATCGCCTGCAGAAACGTAAGCATGAGCGCAGCCGCCAAGATCTTCAACCATTTGATCCTTGCGAACGATCCAGTTGCGACCGGCGCGGCCGGGTTCGCCTCCAGCAAGACCAAAAGGAGACTTCACGCGGTAATCCGATAAGATCGAGCACTCCATGTCTTCTAAAAACCGAATTCGACGGATAACGCCATCTCCAGCATTCCATTGGCCACGCCCGCCTGAGCCTCTTTCCACTGAAAACTCTTCCAGAACAACCGGGTAACGATGCTCGAGTATCTCCGGATCCGTAAGGCGCGTGTTCGTCATATGCGTGTGAACAGCCGCAACGCCGTCAAAGCCGGGGCCTGCTGGACTGCCGGAGCAGATGGTTTCATAATACTGGTACTGATCATTTCCAAATGTTAAATTATTCATTGTCCCCTGACTGGATCCCAAAACATTGAGCGCTGCAAACAAAACGTTCGTGACGACTTGGCTAGTCTCAACATTGCCCGCGACCACAGCCGCAGGAAAACAGGGATTGAGCATTGACCCTTCTGGGACAATGATATTAAGCGGCTTCATGCAGCCAGCATTCAGCGGGATTTCATCATCTATTAGGCACCGAAAAACATATAGAACTGCTGCGCGCGTTATTGCTCCAGGTGCGTTAAAATTACTTGGAAGCTGTAAACTCGTTCCGGTGAAGTCAATGGTAGCTTCGCGTTTGTCTTTATCGATTGTTATGGCAACCTGAATTTTCGCGCCAGAATCCAACTCAACCTTAAAATCTCCGTTGTTAAGGCGCGTAATGACGCGTCGAACAGCGTCCTCAGCACTATCTTGAATAAACCCCATATAGGCGCGAACGGTTGCAAGCCCATAATTATCGACAAGTTTGCGTAGCTCGCCCGCGCCTGTTGCATTTGCAGCAACCTGCGCCATGAGATCGGCGATATTCTGTTCAATATTTCGCGCCGGATAAGGTCCGGCCCCGAGCGCGTTCTGAATTGCTTCTGTCATGAAAACACCATTTTCGACTAGCTTCAAATTGTCGAGAACAATTCCCTCTTCATAAATAGTCTTTCCCAACGGAGACATCGAACCCGGTGCGATGCCTCCGACATCTTCATGATGCGCGCGTGAGGCTACGAAAAATAAGATTTCATTTTCTTCGCGGTCGAACACCGGTGAAACAACAGTAATGTCCGGCAAGTGCGAGCCGCCATTATACGGATTATTCTGAACAAAAGCGTCGCCTGGCCTTATTTCTCTCCCGCTATTGATGATGACTTTTACACTTGAGTCCATGGAACCCAAATGAACCGGAACATGCGGGGCGTTGGCGATTAGATTGCCATCTGTGTCAAAAATTGCACAAGAAAAATCCAGCCGTTCTTTGACGTTCACGGACTGAGAAGTATTGCGCAAAACAATTCCCATTTGCTCGGCAATGGACATAAATAGATTGTTAAAAATTTCCAAAGTTACCGGATCATAAGACGCAGATGTTTTTGATGCTTGGCTATGAGGCGCTATATAGTCGAGAATGAGATGACGATAGCGGTTCATACTCGCCCGCCAACCAGGCTCAACAACAATCGTGCCTGTCGCCTCAATGATGATGGCTGGCCCCTCGATTTCGTGACCATAGTGCAGATCATCTATTGAATAGACAAATGCGTGCAGCCACTGCCCGCGCGAAAAAACACGTGTCCTAGACAGCGTTTCAGGCGCGCCAGATACGGCGATCGTTGCGGCTTGTTCTTGGTGTGTACCACCGCCGCCATTAGAGTCTAAAATTATTGTGTCAAGAATGACACTCTTATCATTAGCAATAAAACCAAACTGACGCTTGTGTTGTTCTTCAAATTTCGAACGCATCGTTCGAGCATTTTCAAACGGAACCTTTATGGTCGTATCAGTACCTTTGTACCGAATGAGCGCCGACGCGGTATGGGTCAAGCTACATTGAGTTAGACCTTGTGCGCAAAGGTCAGCCTCATTAGCTGCCATAAGCGTATCAATAATTGAGCGGATGTCATGCACCAAGGGAGGAGATAATTCTCTATCGATGACGTATTGGCGTTCAGTCTGAATTGTAGCCAACCCCATACCATAAGCTGACAACACACCAGAAAGTGGATGCAACAAAATCTTTTCTATGCCAAGGCGTTCAGCGACAAGGCAGGCGTGTTGACCGCCTGCGCCGCCAAAACAATTCATCACATAGTCTTTGACGTTATATCCGCGCGATACTGATATTTTTTTTATCGCCTGAGCCATGTGTTCAACAGCAATGTCGAGATAACCTTCAGCGACTTCTTCTGCTGAACGCCCGTCTCCGACTTCGTTAGCCACCTCAGCAAAAGCTTCTAAGGACGCGTCGCGATCCAGGGGTTGATCTTGATTAGGGCCAAAGATTTTTGGAAAATACTCCGGCAATAACTTACCCAGACACACATTTATATCTGTAACTGCCAGCTTTCCGTCACGACGGTAACAAACGGGACCTGGGTTGGCTCCTGCTGAATCTGGCCCGACGCGAAAGCGGCGGTCTTCGAATGATAGAAGCGACCCTCCTCCAGCGGCCACCGTATGTATATACATCATAGGTACACGCATTCTGACGCCCGCGACTTGTGTTTCGTAAGCCTTCTCAAACTCTCCGGCATAATGGGACACATCTGTAGATGTGCCGCCCATATCAAACCCAATAATTTTATCGAAGCCGGAAAGCTTTGCCGTATGAACCGAGCCCACTATTCCGCCCGCCGGCCCAGAAAGGATTGCATCACGCCCGCGAAACTTGCCAGCATCAACCAACCCGCCAGAGGATTGCATAAAGAGCAGCTGACCAGGCGCATTATTGCGCCCAATCGCCTCAGCAATTTGATCAACATATCTACGCAGAATTGGCGTTAAATACGCGTCCACTATTGTTGTCTCCCCACGGGAAACAATTTTTGTCAGTGGACTGACATCATGGCTCGCTGAAATTTGAGTAAAGCCAATATCTTGTGAAAGCTCCATAAGGCGCTTCTCATGCTCAGGAAATTTGTAGGCATGCATCAGCACAATCGCTATGGATCGGTAACCCTGATCAAAGGCTGCTTTCAGTGCGGCGCGCGCATTTTCCATATTGAGAACCGCTTCCACAGTTCCACAGTCCCGGATACGCTCATCGACTTCGATCACATCGCCATATAGAAGGTCAGGTTTTTGTATGTTCAATTCAAACGTTTTCTGGCGGGCCTGATAACCGATTTCAATGACGTCACGAAAACCCTTTGTGACAACGAGAACTGTGGCGTCGCCTTTTTTTTCCAACAATGCATTCGTGGCGACCGTTGTTCCCATCCTTATGGAGCTAATCTGTTCAAATGGGATTGGCGCGTCCTGGGGGATGTCTAAAAACTTGCTAACCCCATGCAGCGCTGCGTCCTCATAGGCTTCCGGGTTTTCCGACAAAAGCTTTGTCGTTCGCAATTCACCCTGTGGGGACTTTGCAATAACGTCCGTAAATGTGCCGCCGCGATCAATCCAAAATTCCCATTTTTCTTTTGTATTTTGGGAAGTTTGCAGGCGCATCGAAAAGTCCTTTTAGCAATGATATATTTTCACGGCCGTTATTTGAAAAAAACGTTGATATTGTATCGATGTTTTGTCAACGTTATTTTATATAACCCGTCAGTTTTCGTGAGGCCGATGAACGTGGCTGGCGACATCGCTCGCCAAGCCAATCGGGAAAAATTGAGATCGTTCACCTAGATGAACGCGCACATCTGTCGGCAAAGCGGCGTCTACTTGCCCCCTTAAACCGAGACTGACGGGCCTAGGATCGATAATGATCCGCAATAGCACTGCACAATACACTCGCCATCCACGCCCTTAGTTTGCGCTCGTAGCGCAACTCTCGTGCTGGCCCAAGACGCGAATAAAGACGTCCTGAAAACCGTCGAAGGCCCATTATCTTGCTTTAAATAATATGAGAGATGCAACATATGCTATTGTTGTTCTATAGCCTCGTCATCATATTATGATCCATACGTTGCACGCTGACGGCCCTTAAGTTGACAAAAATCAAGGCGCGACAGTGTGGCGCATATATAATTGCATACATCAAAAGGGCTGCAGCCGTTATATATGTAGTATGTATGCAAACTTGTTCTGCGTGATTGTTCCACTCGAAGGAGACAGCCATGACGCTTTGGACATTATTTCTACACAACAGGCTTTCACGCGCCGTGAAAAACGGTGCGTTAGAAATTACCTACCCCAATGGTTCGACCAAGCGTTATGGCGAGGCCGATGCCGTTCCTGTACGGATTTTGTTTAGACATGACAAGTGGGTGCGCCGTCTTGTTCTCGACCCGCAGCTCGCCTTGGGCGAAGCGTATATGGACGCAGGGTTACAAATCGAAGGTGATAAATTATACGCCCTGCTCGATTTAATCTGGGAAAACATATTGTCGAAGAAGACAGGCATCGGCCTACCCGCCTTTATGCGCCGGGTCTTGCGCCGAATTGCTCAGTTTAATCCGGCAGACCGAGCGAAGAAGAATATCGCTCATCATTATGACGTCGGTAATGACCTCTATCGGCTTTTCCTCGATGAGGATCTTCAATATTCCTGCGCCTATTTTAAGCAACCTGGCATCTCGCTGGAAGACGCACAGGTAGCGAAAAAAGATCTGATCGCCAGAAAACTTCTCATAAAGCCGCATCACTCAGTTCTGGAAATTGGAAGTGGGTGGGGCGGGCTTGGAATTTCTCTTGCAGAAACGGCCGGCGCTGAGGTCACCAGTGTCACCTTGTCTAAAGAACAACTCCGCGTCGCACGCATGCGCGCCAGCGCCAAGGGCTTATCCGAACAAGCACAATTCCAACTTCAAGATTATCGCGCAACAGAAGGTAACTTTGATCGCATCGTCTCTGTTGGCATGTTCGAACATGTGGGCGTGCCGCATTTTCAAGCCTATTTCGATCAGGTCGCACATCTGCTTAACGAAGACGGCATTGCACTTATCCATACAATTGGGCGCCCCCACGGCCCCGGCGCCACTGACGCCTGGACAGCGAAGCATATCTTCCCAGGCGGATATATCCCGGCGCTGTCTGAAATCATGCCGGCGATTGAGCGTGCGGGCCTTGTTTTGACAGATTTAGAGGTGTGGCGATTGCACTATGCTGAAACCTTGCGAGAATGGCGCCGCCGCTTCAAGGCGAATGCTGAAAAAATAATCCGGAAGTATGATGCGCGATTTATCCGAATGTGGAATTATTATCTCGTGGTGAGTGAGCTATCTTTTCGTTACGGCGTACACGTAGTGTTTCAGCTGCAGCTCGCAAAGCGCCAGGACGCTGTGCCATTAACCCGCGATTACTTAGCTACGGACCACCCGGAACACGGCATTCACGATCATCGAGAGCGTAAATACGCCTGACGGAAGTCAGCCATGAACGCAAATATCCCTCGTCATGTTGGGGCGCGACTAGGGTGGAATTTCTGTTTTTCCGGACCTGAACAAAAGCCAATTTTAAACTCGCCCGCTCAACGACGCCGTCTTCAATAAGGCTTGGGCGGCGGCTTGGCCGACAAAATCGTCGCCGCAAGCACGCCACAGCCTCGCCGCTTCATCTGGAGTGGCGTTCGCTGGCATTTGGCAAAGCGCTTGAAATTGCTTGTTTGTGCGCTTGCGCGGCGCCCACTGTTCTTGCTCCATATGCGGCATCGATGCGTCCGTATCCGCACAAAATGCGCCAACCAAGGAGAAGACATTGACGGCATGCGCGTATGTCAGATCCGCCAGCTCCATGCGTTCAGAATTCGGCGGCGCCGGAAAGCGGCAGACAGCAACGATAGGCCCTGCATCCACCCGTGCGGCCATCTCGTGAGCCGTGACGCCAAAGGTTTCAGCATCCTCCCAAATTGCGAAACTCTCAGGGTGGGAACCGGGATATTCCGGTGAGCCCGGATGGATATTGTATGGGGTAATTCGAAGCCGCGATAATAATGACGGCGGAATGATTGTCCCCGCCAAAAAGGAAATGATACGGACGTTTCCGTCAAATCGGTTAACCGCCGTCGTCAAGCTGGAGAGATTATGAGCGACCGCCACAGTCAGAAACGGGTTCTGTTCCAACAGAAACTGTTGAAGAAGCGGCGCCTCGCGCCGGGCTGTGAGGATGATAATACGGCGTTGCATGCTAACTGCTCGATAGGACAAGCCTAATGCATCAGAACATGGTTAATGTCAGGTTTCTTTCCTTATATTACGCAGCTCCAAATTCAGGCCGCGTGGAAGCCCGCAGCCCCCCTTTCAGTGTCCGGATGGGGACCACACATCATGTTCCTTCCTGTATTTTAGCTCCAGCAGGATTTGAGAATTGGAGCCCCCTCCCGCATACTGCCGTCAAATCCAATTGCGGCGCCAGGGCTCTAGCTAAGGAAGCTACCGATGTTGAAAATCAAAAAAATTGCACTGGATACGGCGCCAGAAAATACAGCATTTCTGTCGTGCCGTTGCAGCATCTATCGCGCGGAAGAATTTACCGCCCTAAAGAAGATCGAAATTGTCGACGGCTCCAAAACGATGCTCGCAACGCTCGTTATCGCGGACGACCCGCAATTCATTGCCCATGACGAACTGGGGCTTGGTGAGCCGGCATTTCGCCGCCTTGGCTTGCCGGAAGGCGCACAGGTTGCGATCGCACAGGCTGCGCCTCCAGAGAGCCTCGATGCAGTCCGCGACAAGATTGGCGGCGCGGAAATGACCGAAGGACAGATCAACGCCATTATCCAGGATATTGCCGCATTCCGGTATTCGCATATGGAGATCGCGGCGTTTCTTATATCCTCTGCCAGCTTCATGACGACCAACGAAGTGCTCGCTTTAACCCATGCGATGACTAACGCCGGCGCCATTTTAGAATGGGAACAACCGATCGTTGTGGACAAACATTGCATCGGCGGCGTGCCGGGAAACAGAACGTCGATGATTGTCACGCCCATCGTTGCTGCTCACGGGCTTCCCATGCCGAAGACTTCGTCCCGTGCAATTACGTCGCCAGCGGGCACTGCTGACACAATGGAAGTTTTGGCGCGAGTCGATTTGACTACGGAAGAAATGCGCAATGTTGTCGAGCAAGAAAATGCCTGCCTCGTTTGGGGCGGCCATGTAAATTTGTCCCCGGCGGACGACGTGTTAATTTCTGTGGAGCGCCCGCTGCGAATCGATACCCATGAACAGATGGTCGCTTCAATTCTGTCCAAGAAACTAGCCGCTGGTTCGACGCATCTGTTGATTGATATACCTGTCGGTCCTTCGGCAAAGGTCCGCACTCGCAGTGAAGCCACGCGATTGCGGAAATTATTTGAATTTGTTGGCGATCAGGCCGGTCTTCACCTCGATGTTGTTATGACGGATGGCAATCAGCCGGTTGGGCGTGGCATTGGGCCCATCCTAGAGGCCCGTGACGTCATGGGGGTCCTTCGCAACGCTCCGGATGCGCCAGGCGACCTACGCGCACGGGCAATTTTACTGGCTGGGAGAGTTCTGGAATTCGACCCCGAATTACGCGGCGGCGGCGGGCGGGCAAGAGCTGAAGAGCTCATTGATTCAGGCGCAGCGCTCGCAGCAATGGAACGCATCATTGCAGCGCAAGGAAATGCCACGAAGCAATATAGCCTTGGCGATATTACAACCGAGATTGAAGCTGCGCATTCAGGCATCGTCAGCGCTATGGATTGTTATCGCCTTGGCCGGATTGCACGCCTCGCCGGGGCGCCGCTGGACAAAGGCGCCGGCATCGACCTGCTAAAAAAGATTGGCGACAAAGTCGCTGCCGGCGAAGCGCTCTACCGCATCCACTCCTGCTTCCAATCTGATTTTGATTTCGCTCTAAAAATGGCGAAGAAAAACCCTGGCGTGACGATTGATGTACAAGTGCTTGGCCAAAGGACAACCAAATGAAAGATGTTTTGCTCACCGCAATGCCGCAAGACATCAAGCAAGCCGAGCGGCTTGCGTCCGCTATGCATATCGATATGGCGCCTATAAACGTCGATATTTTTCCCGATCAGGAAACGAAAGTGCAAGCGAAGCACGCGGCGCGCAAGACCCTCCTATTGTGTTCACTCGATCGACCGAATGAAAAGCTGATCACGCTTGTTCTGGCCGCTTCCGCTCTTCGCGATCTTGGCGCCGAGGAAATCACTCTTGTTGCGCCATACCTATGTTATATGCGCCAGGACAAAGCCTTTCATAAAGGCGAGGCCATCTCGCAGCAGGTCCTCGCCAAAATCCTCACGCCATGGATTGATAAGCTCATTACAGTTGACCCCCATCTCCATCGAGTGAAAACCTTAAATGCCGTCTTCCCTGACATTCCATCGAGGTCATTATCGGCGGCCTCGCCGCTCGCTTCACTGGTTAAAAAAGATTACATAGGCGGAAATGTTTTGCTGGTCGGCCCCGACGAAGAGGCGCGCGCATGGACGGCGGCGTTGGCTGAAAAAGTGCAGCTTCCATATATCGTCCTGACAAAAGAACGCATCGGCGATCGCGCTGTCCGCGTCAATCTCCCGAAAGACAGCTCTCTAAAGGGGATGCGAGTTTATCTTCTCGATGACGTTGTATCTTCCGGCGCAACCCTTGCAGCGTCAGCGCGGCTCCTGAAAAATGCTGGCGCAAATCATGTCGAGGCGCTGACTGTCCATGCCCTCTGTACAGACGATGATTTGCGGCAAATTAAAGCCGCCGGTGTTTCACGCCTTCGAAGCACCGACACAGTTCCACACAAAACCAACGCCATTAGTATAGCGCCTTTGTTGGCGGAGGCGCTTTTCAAGGAGCTTAATGAGTGACGACAACAGTCAAATTCTGCGGCGCCGCCGGAACAGTAACGGGGTCTTGCTACTGGATACGCCATAACGGGCGCGGGTTCTTGATCGATTGCGGTATGTTTCAAGGATCAAAAACGCTGAAAGCCCTCAATTACGATGAATTTCCTTTCAAGCCGCAAGATATTGAATTCGTTCTCGTAACACACGCGCATATTGATCATAGTGGGCTGATCCCCAAGCTGGTTAAAGGCGGCTTTACCGGACATATTTATGCAACGGAAGGAACGCGCGACCTTCTGACATTTATGTTGCCGGACAGCGGCTATATACAAGAGACCGAAGTTGGTTTCCTCAATCGCCGAAACAAGCAGCGTGGCTTGCCGCCCGTCACGCCTATCTACACACAAGCGCAAGCTGAAAGTTCGATTGAGCATTTTGAACTCGTTGATTATGCCATGTGGCATGACTTTGGCGATGGTATTCGCGCGCGTTACTGGAACGCAGGACATATTCTGGGATCAGCCTCAATCGAGCTCGAACTCACAGCGCCGGACACGCCAGATAAACCGATGCGCCTCCTATTTTCTGGCGATATAGGGCCGGAAAACAATTTGTTCCATCCCGATCCGGAAGGGCCGCGTAATCTCGACTATCTCATATGTGAAGCGACCTATGGTGACCGGGTGCGCGAGACGTTAAATGGGGATGAACGGCGCAAACGCCTATCGGAAGTGATAAGGCAATCGCTTGCCGATGGCGGCGTCCTGGTGATCCCTGCGTTCAGTGTCGAGCGAACACAGGAACTGCTCGCCGATATCAGCTTATTAATGAACCAAGGGGCGATTCAACAATCCCTGGTGTTTCTTGACTCGCCGCTTGCCATAAAGGCAACCGAAACATTTGAGCGCCATGCCAAGCATCTGGAAGATATTGATGCGAACGGCAGCCTCTTCCGAAATGAAAATTTCGTCTTCACGCGCAGTGTTGAAGAAAGCAAGAACATCAACAATTATGTTAGCGGCGCTATTATAATAGCTGCAAGCGGAATGTGCGATGCAGGCCGAATACGTCACCATCTCAAAAGGCGGCTTTGGGAGAAAAACGCAACCATATTGATGATCGGCTTTCAGGCGCCTGGAACTTTAGGATCGCTTTTATTGGCTGGGAAAAAAGCCGTTCGAATTCAAGGCGAAGACATCACGGTGCGCGCGAAGATTAAGCAGCTCGATATTTATTCCGGCCATGCCGATGCAGAAGGGTTGCAAGACTGGGTCCTTGCCCGGTTGCCAGTTCATCAGAAGATATTTTTAACCCATGGCGACCCAGATGCGCTCAAAGCGTTTCAAACACGGCTGGCCGCCGCAGGCTTGTCGCCGAACCAAGTCTACATTCCCAATCTGGATGATGAATTTGAATTGACGACAAAAACAACGCGCCAACACAAAGCGGGCCGGAGGGCGCGATTAGAGCCCAAAGCCGTCACGCAGCTCGACTGGCACAATGACCTCGCCCAACTTTCGCTGGATATTCGTGCAGAACTTGAAAAAGCCGCCGATGAAAAAGCGAGACAAAAAACGCTGCGTCGGCTGCGCCGGGCGCTTGAAAAGGGAGAGGCATAAGACTTGAGAGAGCGGCGAGAAATTGCCTTACACACAAAGAAGGTCAAGCTGGAGATGACCTAACACGCCGAATGCACAATTTTCTGGAAAATTTCTGCAGCGAAGCTTGATAAAGATCATTTTCTGGCGCTCCCCGCAGAAGTACCAAGACCATGCGACGACGGGCGTGTCGCCATGGCGGTGCGTCCATATCCATCGATACGCTGGAGGTATGGGTATGAATTTCGAGGAACTGCGATACCGAATGGTCGAGGACCATGTCCATGCCCGGGGCGTGCGTGATGAAGCTGTATTGAAAGCCATGTCAAGCGTGCCGAGAGAGGCGTTCGTCCCTAAGAAATATCGCGAGCAGGCTTATGACGACAGCCCGTTGCCGATCGGTGAAGATCAAACGATTTCCCAACCCTATATCGTCGCCTTTATGATCGAGGCGCTCGCATTAACGGGCGGCGAAAAGGCGCTCGAAATCGGATCAGGGTCGGGTTACGCCGCCGCCATCCTCGCCCAAATCTGCCATGAGGTTTATGCGATTGAGCGGATTGAAAAACTTTCACTAAGAAGTGCTCAGACCCTAAAAATGCTCGGGATTAACAATGTGCGCCTGCGCTATGCGGATGGCTCCGAAGGGTGGCCCGATGAGGCGCCATTCGACATTATTCTTGTTTCCGCCGGTGCGCCGTCAATCCCGAAAGCACTGAAAACACAGCTAGCCATAGGCGGGCGCATGGTCGTTCCCATCGGCAAGGATCCACGGGCGCAGGAGTTAATTCGTATAACGCGTATTTCGGAGGATGAATATCTTCGCGAAGATATCGCTGATGTGCGGTTTGTTCCTCTAATCGGCAAGGAAGGGTGGGCGCTTGACGAACCTGAATTCGTTGATGAATTTCCCCAGGGGCGGCCGCGCGTGGTTCAAACGCGTCCACAGATCGACGATGGCCTTCCCGGCCTTATAGCAGGGGCGTCGGAAGGTTTTGATAAGCTGGAGAATGTGGAGCTTGACGGTCTCCTGAAGCGCATAGGCGATGCGCGTATTGTCCTGCTAGGGGAAGCCAGTCATGGCACGTCAGAATTTTATCGTATGCGTCAGCGGATTACGCGCGCCCTGATCGAGGAAAAGGGGTTCAATTTTATCGCTGCGGAAGCGGACTGGCCCGACGCCGCGCAAATTGATCACTATGTGCGTCACAAGGAGGCGGCGCCATCAGAGTGGACCGCGTTTGCTCGTTTCCCGACCTGGATGTGGCGCAACACTGAAGTTCGCGGCTTTATAGATTGGCTCCATGAATACAATGCGGAAAGGAACGCTAGCGAACGCGTGGGCTTCCATGGGCTCGATTTATATAGCCTTTATAGCTCGATACGCGCGGTGCTGAAATATTTTGATGCGTCAGCCCCCGAGCTCGCCGAAATTGCACGCGAGCGTTATGCTTGTTTAAGTCCTTGGGAAGCAGATCCAGCAGCTTATGGGCATGCCGCGTTGACCGGGCGTTATCGCGATTGCGAAAAACCGGTTGTGAAGGTTTTGATCGATCTACTCAACCAACGAGAAAATTTGATCCAGGCCGATGAAAGCCGTTTCTTTGATGCTGTACAAAACGCCAAGCTAATTGCAAACGCCGAACGCTACTATCGCATTATGTATTATGGTTCACGGGCTTCCTGGAACCTGCGCGACAATCACATGTTCGAGACTTTGAAAGCGCTCCTCACCCATCACGGACCGCAATCAAAAGGAATTGTCTGGGCTCACAATTCACATATCGGCGATGCATCAGCGACCGAAATGTCGTCTCGTGGTGAATTAAACATTGGCGAGCTTGTTCGGCGAGAATTTGGAGAAAATGCTTATAATATTGGTTTTGGAACGGATCATGGGACAGTCGCGGCCGCAAGCGATTGGGATGGGCCGCTGGAGGTGAAATCCATACAACCATCGCACCCACAAAGTTTTGAAAGGATTTTCCACCTAACGAACAGGCCGGCATTCTTATTGCCCTTAACCCAGAACACCATACCAGAAGTGCGTTCAGCACTTTCAAAACCCAGGCTGGAGCGAGCGATAGGCGTCGTCTATCGGCCCGAGACAGAGCGGCTCAGCCACTATTTTGAGGCTCGTCTTTCAAGACAATTTGATGAATTCATCTGGTTCGACGCCACAACCGCCGTCACGCCGCTCAAGGTCAGAGAACTAGAAGGCGTCCCCGATACCTATCCATTTGGACTGTAAAATATTATACTGTGTAAGGAGTAACGCGCGACCTGATAAGACCTGCGCTTTTCATTCGAACTTCGGCGCCAGCCGCCTACAAATTCTAATCGGGAATGCATAGAGACGAAGCTACAAGGGCTCTCACCTTCGTCTAATCTTTGCTCGGTTTCTTATCGCTGCTCGCCTCACTGGCGTCTTCCCCAGGGGCGCTAGGAACGCCAAATGGTGAAAACATTGGTAATCTTCCCTCTCCCATGCCGGGCATCATAGCCACAGCCATTTTCTGCATGAGCCCGAGCTGCGCTTGGGTATCTTCTGAAAATCTTTTCATGGAATTTGAAGACAGTTTTGACCAGGCTTTAGAGATTTCCTCCTGCTCAGCGCCATTCGCCATCAAATTCGCATATTCCATTGCTGCTTTCGCGGCGGCATGGCGCCGTTCGCACCAACCTTCCATATAGTCATGTATATCTCCGACAAGCTTGTCCTCTGAGCCCCAGATTCGTTTCATCTGCTCGCCGATAACTTTCCGGCCTTGTTCGTTAGCAAGGGCTTGCTTGGCCCAGGATTCAATGCCTTTAGCTGTCGTCGCTGTATCAACCATTAGGTATGCTCCCTTCCGGAAAAGCGCATAATTCACCATTATTCAATTTTGTTCATTGATCTGGATCAGATACTCTAAACTTTCACAGGCTGGGCCCGCTAATTAGCCTGCTTCCATTGCGATCAGCGCCACTGGCGGCTTTTTGTTAAGGGGGATACGCCACCGCAAAAGCGGCAGGCGTCAAATATATGAGCACGAAATGCGCCCCTCAACATCTATCCGGATCCAATATCCTAAATGAACGCATAAGTGAATGTTTTGCTGATCGCAAAAAAACCCATCTAGAATCCTATTTTCTGAAGGCTGCCCAATATTTAGCGCACCTCGTGCATATTTATATGCACATAGTACGTATTCAGAGCACGTTCATCGAGTCGTAAAATAAAGTTCAAAATTCTGTCATCGAACTGAAATGCCATTGTCATGAAATTCCATCAAAGAGCCGGCCATGAAACGCCGCCATGGTGGGGGTGATTATGTTCAGAGGGCAAGATGAAACGCAGTTTGGGGATTGTATCCACCGCTGTTGTTACTGCATTGCTTGGCAGTGCGGCGGCGGAAGACAGCAAGGGTCACATTTCAAAATGGGGCGCCGCGCCGACTTTCAAAGGAGATGGCTGGGAATTTAAGGTCGGCGGCCGCGTGCAGATGGATTACTCGATTGTTGATGCTGATGTATCAGCTGCGAATTGGAACGCTGGCGAACTACGGCGCCTGCGCTTAAATGTTTCCGGCAAGTTTGGCGACAACCTGAAATACAAAGCCGAGTTGAATACCAATTCAAGCGGCGATGTTAACCTTGAAGACGGTTATGTTCAGTGGACGCCAACGAGCAGCGGCTGGAATATCAAACTCGGCCAGTTCAAAACGCCAAACTCGCTTGATGAAGAAACCTCGTCGCGGTTTATCTCAACATTGGAACGCGCAGCATTTACTGATGCATTTGAGTTCAATCGCCGCCTCGGCGTTAGCGTGAATGCAAAAGGCGGCAACTACACATTCTCTGCGGGCGTCTTTGGCGATAATCTCAACGACGACAGCCCACAACAAGGTTACGCCCTTGCAGCGCGCGGGACATTTAACCCGGTCAAGACTGACGATGCGCTCGTTCATGTTGGCGCGTCGGTGCGCTACCGAAATATCGGCGACACGCAAAGCGACCTTCGCTATCGCCAGCGCCCGGTTTCACACATTCCAAGCCGCATCATCAGCACTGGGCGGATTGCAGAATCGGATGTCTTTGTCGGCGCAGAAGCGGCTGTTATCGTCAAAAACTTTTGGGCGGCGGGCGAATATGGCGTCACTATCGCAGACTGCACGCCCGCAGCCGGCTGCACGGACGATCCATCACTCGACGGCGCCTATGGCGAAGTCGGCGTCATATTCGGCGGCAAGCGCGGCTACAAGGGCGGCAAATTTAAACGGCCGAAAGTGAACCACCCCATCACCGACGGGGGTATGGGCGCGTTAGCCCTGGTTGCGCGTTACGACACCATTGATCTCACCGACGCCGGCATTAACGGCGGCGGCTATGACAGCTTGACCATCGGCGTTGATTGGTGGGCGACAAAATATACCCGGCTCGGCGTCAACTACTTCAATGTCGATGCGGATCTGGGAGCCTCCACATCCGGCCTCGATTCAGCCTTCGCCGCTCTCGTGACGGCCGGCGCACCTAGCGAAGACGTCGATGGCGTCATGTTTCGCGCGCAATTCGATTTTTAATCAACGAAACCCACGACTTAAAGGACACTAACGATGCAATTCAAGACAATAGCCGCGAGCGTTGCCGGCGCACTGTTTGCCTTCGGCTGCGGCGAAGACAAAGCCGAAATCAAATCCCCCATACCAACGGCTGACGCCGCCGGCGAAATTCGTGTCGTTGGCTCGTCAACAGTCTATCCCTTCTCGACCAAAGTCGCGCAGGAATTTAAAAATAAGACCGGCTACAATGTTGTCGTTGAATCGACCGGTTCCGGCGGCGGACACAAACTCTTCTGCGAAGGTGTCGGCGCCGGCACGAGCGATGTAACGAACTCCTCACGTCGCCAGAAGAAAAGCGAGTTTGATAAATGCGCGAAAAACGGCGTCACTGATATTGTCGAGGTTAAAATCGGCTTTGATGGCATTGTGATCGCTAATGCACGCACTAGCGTCCAAATTGACGTTACGCTAAAGCAAATATACCTGGCGTTTGCTAAGCAAACACCCAAGAGCGATGATGACTGCACACTGCAGAATAACCCGCACGTTAAGTGGTCAGATATCGACCCAAGCCTGCCCAACGCAACGATTGAAGCATACGGGCCGCCGCCGACATCCGGCACACGGGACGCATTTGTTGAAATCGCCATGGATGGCGGCGCCAAAAAAATCACTTGCCTCGCCGCCCTGCGCAAGAAAGACAAAAAAGCGTTTAAGGCCGTCGCCCGGACGCTGCGTGAAGACGGCAAGTGGATTGATGCTGGCGAAAACGATAATGCCATAGTGCAAACACTCGTGAATACGCCAAGCGCGATCGGCATCTTTGGGTATTCTTTTCTCGACCAAAATGCCGACAAAATTAAAGGCGCCCATATTGGCGGGGTCAAGCCAACTTTCGAGAATATAGCCGGCGGAAATTATCCCGTCTCACGCTCCCTCTTCTTCTACATAAAGAAGGCCAACGTGGCGGTGACCAAAGGGCTTAAGGAATATGCTCTTGAGTTTACCTCTGAGGAAGCCTGGGGGCCTGGTGGATATCTGGAAGAAATCGGGCTGGTCCCGCTCCCCGATGATGTCCGCGCACAATATCGCTCTGCTGTTGAAAATCTGACGGCATACGAACAGTAGGCGGACATTTTAGGTGCGTACCCACGTAGTTGCGTAGCCAAAGTTGAGACGGCGCATTTGCGCCGTCTCTTCCGCTTTTCAACAGGTCATAATAAATGCAACACTTTTTAAGTCCTGGAATACTGACCGGCGCCTTTCTGATAACAGGCGTCGTTACAGCATTCCTATATGGTCGGGGGCTGGCGGTATCGCGCGCCCAATTGTCCGCCGATGATGCCCGCGCGCATTCCTTGCCATCCTATCACGGCTATTTTTCCGCCTGGATTGTGGCTTTGCTTGCCGTTGGCGTGATTGTCCCTTGGGTCACGTTCAGCGGCGCTCTACCTAAATTCATGTTTCCCGCCATGATTCTGGGCGCCATGGCGCTCGGCTTCATCATCATTAATCGCCTCCTCACGCCAACATTTCGTGCGCGCAATCATGTTGAACGTTTTGTCGGCGGCGCGCTGATGATCTGTTCTGGCGTAGCCGTGTTGACGACGTTCGGCATCGTGTTGTCGCTGGTTTTTGAAAGTCTGCGGTTCTTTGACCAAGTGCCGGTATTAGATTTTCTCACCGGCTTGCAATGGTCACCGCAAACCGCTTTGCGTGAAGATCAGGTTGGGCAATCCGGCTCGTTTGGCGCTGTGCCGATCTTTGCCGGCACGTTCATGATTACCGCGGTTGCGATATTTATCGCCGGGCCGATTGGTTTATTGATCGCAGTTTACCTGTCGGAATATGCAAACAAACGTACTCGCGCCGCGGTTAAGCCGATGGTGGAAATTCTCGCTGGTATTCCAACTATTGTGTATGGCTTTTTTGCCCTGCTGACCGTTGGTCCTGCAATCCGGAATTTCGCCGAAGGGTTCGGTCTTTCTGTGCCTACACAAAGCGCCATCGCGGCCGGGTCGGTGATGGGTGTTATGATTATTCCATTCATCAGCTCGCTCTCCGATGATGTGATCAACGCCGTGCCGCAAACATTGCGTGATGGCTCGCTCGCACTGGGCGCAACAAAATCTGAAACCATGACCAAGGTGATTTTCCCCGCTGCACTGCCGGGGATTATCGGCGCTTTTCTGCTGGCGGTTAGCCGGGCAATTGGCGAGACCATGATAGTGGTAATGGCGGCGGGGCGCGCGGCCAACTTGACCGGCAATCCATTTGAGGCAGTAACAACTGTAACCGTGCAGATCGTATCATTGCTCACTGGCGATCAAGAATTCGATAGCGCGAAAACACTTGCCGCTTTTGCGCTCGGCCTTGTCCTCTTTGTTTTTACGCTTTTTCTCAATGTCATCGCGCTTTTAATCGTACGCAAATATCGCGAGAGGTATGAGTAAATGTCCGCCAAGACAAAAACATCAATCCATCAAACTGACCAAGCGTTAGGACGTCTGGCGAAACGCAAGGCCAAGGAAAATCGTTTCCGTTACGCCGGCATCGCAGCCGTCGTCATCGCAATGGCGATGCTCGGCTGGTTGGTCGTGAGCCTGGTCGGGACCGGGTACACGGCGTTTTTCCAGCACTATCTGACGATTACCGTAACACTCAATGAGAGCGATCTTGACCCTCATGGCGCCCGCAACGCTGACCAATTACGCAAAGCGAATTATCGCAAAGTTATCCAACAAGCGCTGTATTCACGCTTCCCGGACGTAACAGACCGGCGCGGCAAACGTTCACTTTTCCAAGTCGTCTCTGCTTCCGGGGCAACCAATCAAGTCCGGCAAATGGTTTACCAAGACCCAGATCTGGTGGGACGTGAAATAACGATTACAGTTCCCACATCTGACGATGTTGATCAGTTGCTCAAAGGCCATATCGATCGCAATGCGCCAGAAGACTTGCGCAAAGTTTCTAACCAACAGATCGAGTGGGTCGATCAACTGGTTGCAAGCGGAGAGCTGACGAGCAACTTTAACTGGCGTTTCCTTACCGCAACGGATAGCCGCGATCCTGAGCTTGCCGGTATTGCCGGCGCCGTCGTCGGATCGGCCATGGCGCTTGGCGTTGCGTTTTTACTTTCTGTCCCGGTTGGCGTCGGCGCGGCGGTCTATCTCGAAGAGTTTGCACCTAAAAACCGACTGACGGACTTCATAGAAATAAATATCAACAACCTCGCCGCCGTGCCGTCGATCGTATTCGGCTTGCTTGGTCTTGCGGTGTTTTTGAATTTTTTCGGGTTGCCGCGCTCCGCGCCTTTGGTTGGCGGCATGGTGTTGGGGTTGATGACCCTGCCGACGATTATTATTGCAACGCGTTCGGCGTTGCGCGCTGTGTCGCCCTCTATCGTTGACGGCGCCTTGAGCCTTGGCGCCTCGCACACCCAGGCGGTGTTTCATCATAAAGTCCCGCTGGCGGCGTCGGGCATATTGACCGGCTCGATCATCGGTATGGCGCAGGCGCTCGGCGAAACGGCCCCATTATTGATGATCGGCATGGTCGCTTTCGTCACGGAAATTCCGACCAGCATCATGGAGCCGGCGTCCGCCCTGCCCGTACAGATTTTCCTTTGGTCCGATAGCGCAGAACGCGCATGGGCGGAGCGCACGTCAGCGGCGATCATTGTGCTGCTTGTGGTGCTGCTCTCGATGAACGCGATTGCAATTTTCCTTCGAAGCCGGTTGGAACGCAGGTGGTAATGATGAGCGCATTAAAAACGAACCATCTTGGTCACCCGAGATCGATGTTCGATACAGGAAAAGTGATCGATATGAAGGCAACTACGTCGGAGGCAAATACTGCACGGGTAAAATTTAAATGTCGCAATGTAGAAGTGTTCTATAGCGGCAAACGTGCGCTGCATGGCGTCAACATGGATGTGCCTGATAGTGGCGTGACGGCTCTTATCGGTCCATCCGGATGCGGAAAGTCAACCTTCTTGCGTGTTTTCAATCGCATGAATGACACGATCCCTAATGCGCGTGTTGCCGGCCAGATCCTGATGGATGGGCAAGATATTTATGGCAGAGATGTCGATCCGGTTCTGTTGCGTGCGCGGGTCGGGATGGTGTTTCAAAAGCCAAATCCGTTTCCAAAGTCGATCTTTGACAATGTCGCCTATGGTCCGCGCATTCATGGGCTGGCGCCTCGAAAAAATGATTTAGATAACATCGTCGAAAAGAGCCTGATGCGCGCAGGCCTGTGGAATGAAGTTAAAGATCGTTTGAAAGAGCCGGGCACTGGCCTTTCCGGCGGTCAGCAGCAACGCCTGGTCATTGCGCGCGCAATCGCGGTGAGCCCTGAGGTGATTTTGATGGACGAGCCGGCCTCTGCTCTTGATCCCATCGCAACGGCGAAGCTTGAAGAGCTCATCGACGAGTTAAAAGAAAAGTACTGCATCCTCATCGTAACCCACTCGATGGCGCAGGCCGCTCGTGTTTCACAAAAAACAGCATTTTTTCACCTTGGGGATCTGGTCGAATATGATGATACGCAAGCTATTTTCACGAACCCGAAAGACCAACGCACCCAAGATTACATCACCGGCCGAACCGGCTAAGGAAAAATTCGAGGAACCCATGAACGAACATATCGTATCGTCCTTTGATGACGTCATGTCGGACCTTTCGTCGGAGCTGATTCGCATGGGCGCGCTGGTGCGTGAACAGCTCGTTGGCGCGTTAAAGGCGTTGAAGCGACGTGACGAAAACCTTGCCAAGCGTATTCGCAAGAACGACAAGCAAGTCGACGCTATCAATGACGACATTGAAGAGCGCGTCATGAGTATCCTGGCGTTGCGTCAGCCCCTGGCCGTTGATCTGCGCGAGACCATCGCCGCTTTAAAAATTGCGCGCGAACTGGAACGAATTGGCGACCTTGCCCGCAACACCGCCAAGCGCAGCAGGGTGATTATCGAGCAAGAGCCTCTGGAAGGGATGGAAGAGATTTTCAAAATGGGTTACGTCGCAGTGAAAATCGTTGAAGATGTGATGCAGGCCTTTGAACATCGTGATGTGGAAAAGGCGATTGAGGTCTGGAACGCCGACGAGGAGATCGACGAATATTGCAATACCGTCTTCACGCAGTTGCTATCCGGCATGATGATTGACAACTCAAATATCAACGCATGCAGCCAGATGACATTTGTCGCCAAGAACCTCGAACGGGTTGGCGATCATGCAACCAATATTGCCGAGTCCATCCACTATGTGCTGACCGGCGACAAAATCGACGAGCGCCGCCCAAAGGGCGACAAAACCAGTTCGACGACGGTAACACTGTGATTGGCGCAATACAGCCCTGTCCTGAAACTCCGAGGTGTGAGCCTGAATTCAACTCAACAATCGCTGCACAAACCAAAAACTGCCCATCGTGAAAATAGCAAGGCTCACCGCTTTAGGAGCGTATTCACGCAACTTTACCGTCCTCAGATTTATGGCGTAGACGGCGCCATAAACCAGCGTCAGGATAACCAATTGCGCCAATTCCACGCCGATATTAAATCCTAACAGAGGGCGCAGGAGTTCGCCCCTTACAATGTTGGCGTCTTCCAATCCACCTGCGAACCCTGCGCCATGAATCAGACCAAAAGCGATTGTTAAAACAGGAAGGTATCGCCTCATCTGGGCCGTCGATTGTCGCGCTGCGCCTAAACTATACAGGGCAAGCAAAGCGCCGATACCGAAACCCATCACGCCCCCGACAAGAACACTAAAGAGCATAAAGGCAGCGATAGCAAAGATCGTTAGAACGCGCCGACGATTTAGACCGTATAGACTGCCTGCTTCCAGCGCCATCATCGCAATCGTGAAACCAATCATGGCTTCAATCAGCCGTGTTTCAGGGTCTATCAAGCCCAGCGTCGCCAACGCCAAGGTCAAGGTATGTCCAAGAGTAAACCCAGAAATACACAGCACCGCAAGAGTTCGCCGGGTCGCTACGAAGGCAAGGGCGACAAGAAAAACAATGTGATCCAACCCCGAAAGGACATGGAAAAAACCTGTGGAGACAAACCCCAAAAAAGTGTTTTGTGTTTTTTTCCCAGATTTTGTTTGTGAGAGTGTAAAGGCTTCGCGCCCTTCTCGAAGGGCAAATTCACTCGCTGTATTATAGTTTTCTACTCTGGCGATATGGATGTGCGTTGGCGAGACCACAAAGAAAGCACTGATGGTAATGGTTGTTGTGTTGCGCGCCACAGGGGCGCTGCAAACAAATTGACCGGAAACACGTCGCTTCGAACGGCCTTCGCCAAGGGATTTCAACATACCAAGTTTACACGCTTGGCCATTTTGAACAACAGACACAGTATTTTTTATATGGGCGCCGAGCAGGTTCTGGATATCAGTATCAGAATCATACAGCGGCGCGAGTTGCGTGACGCGCCGCGCATCGACAGTGAAAGTGAATAACAGACTTTCGCCCTCGACTGACCAATTTGAAAAGGACTGGCTACGTGTATGCGCCGCCGCAAGGTTTGGTAAGAGACCAAAAAACACAACAGTGATAATTAGGAAAACCCGCATCATTCATCGATCACGGGGGGCAGTCGTTTGATGCGTGCGCCTTTACGAAGGCGCTTTATATATTTTTCGAGCGCAGCTTCGTCTTGGCGGCGACGCCATTCCGCCATGACGCCCTCACGCGCCTCCGGATAGGGTCTTGGCCCGCCTCGACTGCTGGTCATCCATATAAAGAGTTGCCCATTTGATGAGGAAACTGGGCCTATGATATCGCCGGCGCGCATGGGAATAATCGCATCGCGAACACCACCGCCTAATAAATCTCCAACTTTTCCAAGAGGGATTTCAGGGGCTATGTCGATACGTTCAAAATCGGCCTTTTTGCGTGCAGCGTCAAAAGACAAACCATCCTCAAGAGCCTTGATAAATACCGTTGGCTTGCCACTGGAAGGCATGCGGGCAACAGACAAACTCACCTGGCGCGGCCTCGCAAAAAGAACGGGTTCTGCTTCAAAAAAATCTCGAAGCTGCTCTTCCGTAGGCTCAGCACCGTATTGGCTTACCGCAGAGGTCATCAATACCTGAACCAAGTTTTTTCGAATCAATCGGTCATCATGCGCGAGATCAAGGCGTAAGGCGTGCTGAACCATCAGCTCCTCATCAATGAGGATGTTTAATGCGCGCGCCTTGTCGTCTTCACCCAGCGGACGCGCCAATCCTGCCTGCATTGCATCTAGCGCGCGCACATACTCAGCCTGCGGAATTGGGTTATCGTTGACGATTGCGACCACAGCCCCCTCACGCGCCTCAAAACCTTGTATATTTAAGGTCCAGACAATAGCTGCGGTCAATGCCAATAGGCCCGCAAGGCCATAGGCGCTTTCATACGTGTTCACGAACTTACTGAGCATATGTTAAATAGATTGGCGAGGACCAAGCCCGCACATCTTTGGGACTGAGACATTCTTCCGATTTAGATGTCCGATAATCCCCCAAACAAAGCTTAGCTTGAATGCAATTCCCATCTTCATCTCGGTCGCACTGAATAGGTGCGCCATTAATCGTCGGGCGCGGCTCTTGTATCGCCCGCGCGTAATAAAGCGTGTCGCGTTTTGCGTCTGCAAAGCCCGGGTCTTCAAACTCAAAGCTACATCCATTTTGATCTGGCGTGCATGCATGAGACAGGAAGACATCATCAATTAAATTACCAACGGGCTCGTTCGGTGATGTTTGTGGCCGTATACGGATAATTTCGATTCGCTCAATAAGATTGCGTTCATTCGACGGATTATAACACTCTCCCGTGCATAAACTCGTGATGCGGTCTTCACCGAGCGCTTCGGCTGCATAGTCGGGACAGCCCGGGTTTTGTTTAAATGAACCGACCGCATGAACTTTAAATTTACCTGATGTTGCGGCTTCAATTGTTGCGCCCATTGGCGCTTCGCCGCCGCTGCTGTCGATACGGTCAAACCAAAGCAACATACGCGGCCCAGACGTAGCATAGGTTTCCCGGCGCTGCAGCGCCGCCCAAATTTCGTCCCGCGAACGGCCGTTTGTATGAACTGCGGCAAGGCCGCCTGTTTGAAAAAAACTCGACTGTCGCTCCAGCTCGGTCAGCTGAAAACCTGCCAAGGTTTGAAGTTCAGCGCGGGTTTTAAAATGAAGGGTTGAATCGGGTTTTGATTCATCCAGAATAAACGCCTTGCGGTATTTATGATCAACAATACCGCTCGCCTCCGTGTTCAACCGCCGAGCCACTTCTTTGTATCCAGTCCCCGCACGTGCACGGTGATTATCTGAGGAAGCGATAAAGCCCCAGTTAAATCTGCCCAAGTCAGCACTAGCTGGATCACTATCTTCTGTGATGCCTTCAAAGTTTGAAATCGCCAAACCATATTGCACGGAAGTGCGCGGACGATGGTGGAATGGAGGCAAGTAACAGTCCTTGCACTGACCGGAATCCAACCAATCCTCAGGCGCTTCACTCGCCACGCCAAGGTGGTATGCCACGCCCATGCTGGCCGCAGCGTCTCTCGCTTCCGCCGCCTTACTTTCGCACGTATCAGCAGACTGGCCTTCAGCAAGGCAACGCTCCTGAATAATCTCACCGGCACGCACGCAAGGCGGTGTAAAGCCCTCCTGATTGAGCGGACATTTCGCAAATCGCTCCGCCTGATCAAGGTCAATAATGTTCTTATAAGGCCTATACTCTTCTGAATTACCATGTCCGGAATAGATTTCTATCAGCGAAAAAGTTTCCGGTTTGTGTTTGGGGGCGAGCTGTTTGTCCCACGTGGTGCCTGGCGGCGTGTAAAAGCCCCATGATGAACCATGCGGAATGATCAACGGGTCGAGCCCCTGATCATCAAGGCGGGCGATTAAGTCTTCTGGGTATTTAGCGGACTCATAACAATCTGCTGGCAATTCGCTCGAAGGCAGTGTCGGATCGCAATCCGGCACATCACGAATATTTTTCAAAAATGTGTTAAAGTCATAATAGATGTCGCGGTTTTTGAAATCTGCAAGAATAAGCTTCGCAGTAAGGCCTGCTGCGTTCGTACGTAAAGCATCTGTTGCAACGCCTTGCGCCGCAATCGGCCGCGCCGCAACCTCGCCGTCCTCTAACCCTTTAAAAATAACATTCTTATGGCCGTAATGCTCACTCGGCACATTGCCGACTTGTGTCCATTCAAAACCCAGCATAGAGACAAGGTCGGGGTTAGATTGATCGGAAGACTTTGCCTGGCATTGGCGCACGGCATCCTTAGTGCTTTTCCATCGTGCTGGCGTCCCAGCTTCTGCATGATCTGTAATCGACCAAAAATCGATTGCCGAACAATATCGGGCGTAATCGCAAGCATCTGCAACGGGATGAACACCCTTACCATGCATCATTGGAAGCGCCCAAAGAAAGGCGTCCGTCGAGTAGCTGGAATGCACATGCAGGTCGCCGAATAATATTTGATCTGTCTCGTGTTCTGCTGGGCTATAGAGCTGGTCAGCCTGTCTACGCGCGATGATGACAGCTTCCGGCGTCCCATCGGCTTGGGGTGCGCCAGCAGATCGTTCATGCCCCAATTTTCCTGAGACCATTGCCCCGGCATATATTTTCCAACCCACAAAAAGCGCGACGAAGGATACTGTGATTGCAAAGATGGTATTTTTCATCCCGATTTCCTATGTTCAATGCTTAGTGTCTATCTTGTTGGTTGATTGCATAAGCGCCCAAAAGGGGCGGCGATTTCAATATAAACTCCATAATTCGCTGGATTGCAGCCTCAGCCTCCCTGAAACCCCGAGCGCCAAACCAGCCTTGGAATGCAAATCCATGTTTCAGTGGAGCAACTTAAAGCTATTTATGTGTGTCCGCAAACAGACTGCTCAGTTGGCAACTGTATTGGCTTGAGCGAGACACCGTCACGCTTTTTTCAGCAAAGTCATTTCTTCTTGCCTGCCGAGCGTCTGTTTCTTCCCTCTTTACCGTCTTGCGAAGCGCCATATATTATAGTCGTGTTTGAAACACGGCCCAACTTAAGGGTACGATCTTATGCATATCCGTCTTTGGGCAGCGTTATATTTCGCCAACCTGCCACCAACACACAGCTTGTGGGTCTAGGCCTGCCCAAAATGAAGTGAATACAGATAGCGCATGCCCCTTCTTGCCTTACTCTTTTTTATCACAGCGGTGCTTTACGCCTCGGTCGGCTTTGGCGGCGGCTCGACCTATAATGCTCTTCTTGTTCTTCATGGTGCGGATTACCGCATCCTTCCGTCGATTGCGTTGATCTGCAATATTATCGTTGTCACCGGCGGCGCGTTAAGATTTTCGCGCGCTGGTCACCTCGATTGGCGGGCGCTTTTACCGTGGATTGCCGCGTCCGTTCCCGCAGCTTGGATTGGCGGGCGTATCCCTATCTCCGAGACGGTCTTCATCGCCGTTCTTGGGCTAACTTTGCTCGCAGCGGGCGTGCGTCTTGCTTTTGAGCGGCCCCCGGCGACGCCCGGTGGTGGTTTTCGCCAAACCTCCGCATCGATCGCCATTACAATTGGCGGCGCTCTCGGTTTTGTCTCAGGCCTGGTTGGCATTGGCGGCGGAATTTTTCTGGCGCCGGTGCTTTATCTTTTGCGCTGGGGCGATCCGCGAAAAATCGCCGCCGCCTGCAGCTTGTTTATTCTGGTGAACTCGCTCTCAGGCCTTGCCGGCCAGGCGATGAAGCTGGGCGATCTTGGCGGTATTTCCATGATCGTCGAATACTGGATGGTCTTCCCGGCAGTCCTCATCGGCGGACAAATCGGCTCGCGCCTTGGCGCATCGAAATTGAGCCCGGTCACTGTCAAGCGCCTGACTGCGGCTTTAATCCTCTATGTCGCTATCCGGCTGTTATGGCGCTGGGGAAGGTTCGTTTTCTAGTTGACAATCGAAAACACGCATGAGCATTTTCAGGTCAGATGGCGCCCCTAACCGGGCTTAAAAGGGAATCCGGTTTCAATCCGGAACTGTTCCCGCAACTGTAAGCGGTTAGCCGTCAGCCACGATCCACTGGAGCCTCCCGCTCCGGGAAGGAGGCTGCCGACAATGACCCGCGAAGTCAGGAGACCTGCCATCGCGTCGCTCGTTCCCGGCCGGGATAGCCGTAAGAACAAGGTCTGAATTCCTCAGAGGCGACAAAACTTAAACCCCCACTCCAAAGTGGGTTTTGTCAGCTATCAGCACCCGGATGATCCCCGGGTTGAGGAGAACAGCTATGATTATAAAATACACAACCGTTGTGGCGGCGGCGACGCTTTTCTGTATCGCGCCGGTTTCCGCCGGCTCTGAAAACGACGCCCGTGACGAAATCATTGTCGAAGGGCTGCGCCTCGCGGCACCGGCCAGCGAAACCGGTTCTTCCGTCTCTATCATCACCGCGGAAGATATTGAATTGCGCGGCTACGCCTTTGCACTCGATGCGCTGGCCTCTGCGCCCGGCGTCACCATCAACCAGAATGGCGCCTTTGGCGGCCTTGCAACGGTGCGCATTCGCGGCGCCGCCAGCGACCAGACGCTGGTGCTCCTCGATGGCGTGCCGCTGGGCGATCCGACGGCGGTTGGCGGCGGATATGATTTCTCGCTCCTTGATTCTGCCGATATTGAGCGCATAGAGGTTTTAAAAGGCCCCCAATCAACACTTTGGGGCTCCGACGCCATCGGCGGGGTGGTCAATATCATCACCAAGCGCCCGGAGGCCGGGATTGGCGCCAGACTATTTGCCGAAGGCGGATCGTTTAAAACCTATCGCGGCGGCGCGGCCGTTTTTGGGGCAAATAATACCGGCGATTTTCGCCTCGCCGCATCGGGCATTACCAGCGACGGCATCTCCAAAGCCGACGCCGCTGACGGCAACGGTGAGGCTGATGGCTATGATGGGCGGACTTTTGCGGCGCGCGGCGGGCTGAACTTGCCCCACGGGATGCGCCTTGAAGCACGCGCGCGATACATGGAAGGCGAGACCGATATTGACGGATTTCCGCCGCCAAACTTTTCGCTTGCCGACACCAGAGATTATTCCAAAACCGAACAATTCACCGTCGCCACGACGCTGCACGCACCGTTGTTCAACGAGCAGCTTGAAAACAGTTTCATGACCGGGTTCACCGACATTAACCGCAGCGGGAACTTCGGAGGATTTGCGGCGCTCGACAAAGGTGACCGATTGATCCTGCGCTATCAGGGTACGTTCAACATTAGCGTGCGCCATCGCCTCGCATTTGGCGCCGAGCGCGAGGAGAACGAAGCCAATAGCGACAAGACATCCGTAAACGGCCTGTTTGCACTCTATGAACTAAAGCCGTTTGACGGACTGACACTCACTGCAGGCGTGCGCAATGACGACCACAACCGCTTTGGTTCGGCAACGACCGCCAGAGCCGCCGTCGCCTGGTCACCATCGCAATATGTCACGTTGCGCGGCAGTTGGGGAGAAGGCTTCAAGGCGCCGACGATTTTTCAACTGACCCAGACCTTTGGGCTATTGCCGGCCAATGGCGATCTCAAACCGGAAACGAGTAGCGCCTTTGACTTCGGTATTGACCTGACCGCGCCAAACACCCGCGCAAGGCTGAGCGTTACCTATTTTGATCGCGATACGGAAAACCTGATCATCTTTGCGCCAAATTTTCGTTATGAAAATCTCGATGCGACGAAAGCAAATGGCGTAGAGACCGCGCTTGATATCACCGTCACCGATAGCGTCAGTATTTCTGCAAGCCACGCCTATATCGACGCTGAAAACGCAACCACTGGCGAGCGGCAAATCCGCATCCCACGCCATTCCGGCGACTTTGCGGTAACCTATAAAAACGGGCCGATTTCAGGCTCGGCTGTATTGCGCTATAACGGCGCGGAGAACGAAGGCGCGTTCGGAATCGACGTTCCGTCATGGGTCAGGGTCGATCTTGCCGCGAGTTATCAGGTAAGCGAGACAATCGAACTTTACAGCCGGATCGAAAATCTCTTTGATGAAAATTACCAACAAATCTCCGGTTTCGGCACACCGGGCCTTTCCGCTACTGGCGGCGTCAGATTGGTTTTCTAGAATGATCCTTAGACTGATATCTATTGTCGCTATAGTAATGTTTGTCGCGGCATGCTCGCGGCAAACATTGCATGGCGAAGCCGGACAAGATGTGTCCGGCGCCAACAAAACAATCGTCAGCCTTGATTTTTGCGCCGACCAGTTTGTTTTAAAGCTTGCTGAGCGTGAAAATATCCTCGCTTTATCACCGGATGCAGAAGCGGTGTTTTCCTATATGCGCAATGACGCCAGGGGCATTGCCAAAGTCCGTGCGCGAGCGGAGGATATCTTGCTACTGGCGCCGGATATGGTCGTGCGAACCTATGGCGGTGGGCCGAATGCAACGGCGTTTTTCGAGCGCGCCGGCATAAAAGTCGTTCAGATCGCCTATGCCGGCGATCTCGACACTGTAAGGCAGAGTATCCTTGATGCGGCAGAAGATATGGATGCGCCGGAGCGCGGCGACGCGCTGGTTACGGAAATGGATGCACGCCTTGCAGCTTTGTCTCCTTTAAACACCGGGTCAACAATCCTTTACATGACCTCGAAAGGCGCCGTCGCTGGTCGCGGCACATTGATTGGCGAGCTGCTGGAGCGGGCCGGCTATGAAAATTTTCAAGCCGCGCCCGGCTGGAACTCACTGCCGCTAGAACGCCTTGCCTATGAAAGTCCGAATGTCATCGCCGCCGGATTTTTCGACACCAGCGATATGGTTTCCGACATGTGGACACCGTCGCGCCATCCCGTCGCCCGGCGCCAACTGTCAGGCCGCCCGGTGATTGATTTACCGAGCGCCTGGACCGCGTGCAGCGGATGGTTCCTGCTCGATGCGCTGGAAGCGCTTGCCGTGGCGGCGCCAACAGGTTCATCTGTACAATGAAAGACCGCGCGCTCATCCCACTCCTCTCGTCTATTGCTTTTGCGGCTATCATCGCCGCCTGCCTGATCGGCTCGACGGCGATGTCGCCGGGCCGCCTCCTTGCCGCTCTCGCTGGCGCGGGCTCCACCGGCGACGCCATCGTCTTGTGGGAAATCAGACTGCCGCGCGCTATCGCGGCGTTTGTCGTCGGCGCAGCCCTCGGTCTTTGCGGCGCCGCGCTGCAGGGCCTGTTGCGCAATCCTCTCGCTGAGCCCGGCGTCCTCGGCGTTTCCGCCTGCGCTTCGCTCGGCGCAACGCTGGCGCTGTTTTACGGCGCCGCCGCCCTCTCGCCCATCACCGTGCCGGTCGCGGCCATATCCGGCGCCCTCGCCGCTACCGCGCTACTCGCTTTTGCCGCCATTCATACATCATCCGTCGTCACCCTAATTCTTATCGGCTTCGGCCTATCGAGTTTCGCCGGCGCCTTAATGGCGCTGCTGCTAAATCTCGCGCCCAATCCGTTCACGCTCTCCGACCTCATCAGCTGGACGCTTGGCTCGGTCGCCAACAGGAGCTTTGACGACATCTTACTGGCGGCGCCGTTTATGGCTGTCGGATTGGTCTTTATCGTTCTTTCGCGCCGCGCGCTTTCGGCTTTGAGCCTTGGAGAGGAAACCGCCCATGGCCTTGGCGTTGACCTTCCGCGCGCGCGCGGTTTTGTCATACTCGGAACCGGTCTCATCACTGGCGCGGCGGTCTCGATCGCCGGCGCCATTGGCTTCATCGGCATCATGGCGCCACATCTGGTGCGACCGCTGGTTGGCTACGACCCGGCGCGAACACTAACGCCGTCAGCAATATTGGGCGGTGTCATTTTGGTGCTTGCCGATATCGGCGTACGGTTGATCCCGGCGCCTTCGGAGTTGCGGCTCGGCGTTGTCGCCGCGTTGATCGGTGCGCCAGCCTTCGTTTGGATCGCGATCGGGCGGGGGCGAGCCAATGGCTGAGATCAAGCTCAATAATGTTTGCCTCGAAGCTGGCGGTGTGCGCCTCCTCTATGACGCCAGCGCCAGCTTCCGCTCCGGCGAGTTCATCGCGTTGATCGGCCCCAATGGCGCCGGCAAAACTACGATGTTGAAATGCGCGCTTGCTCTGATGGCGCCGTCTACCGGAACGGTCATGCTCGATGGCAGGACCATCGCCGACATCACGCCACTCCAACGGGCACGACTGGTTTCCTACCTGCCGCAATCGCGTCCCCTAGCCTGGCCGGTGCGTGTCCGCGACGTTGTCGCGCTTGGGCGATACGCATACGGTGCATCAATCACGAAGCTGAAGGGCGAGGACGACGCCGCCGTCGCCGAGGCGATGCATGATTGCGATCTTGACCACCTTGCCGACCGCCGCACCGATACATTATCCGGCGGCGAGCTGGCGCGAGTTCACTGCGCTCGCGCCTTTGCTGCAAAGGCGCCGCTCCTGATAGCCGACGAGCCGGTCGCCTCCCTCGACCCCAGCCATCAATTTCAGATCATGGCGCTGATCCGAGCCTATGTAGACAATGGCGGCGGCGCGGTTGTCGTCTTACACGATATCGCGCTCGCAGCCCGTTTTGCCGACCGCCTCATCTGGATGAAGGATGGTGAGATCCACGCCAATGGCAACCCGGATGAAACGTTGACCGCCGCGCGAATGAAACAAATTTTTGCAGTCAACGCCATCGTCGCACAAGATAAAAATGACTGGTCGCTGACCCTGACCGGAGAATGCGCTTGAAGGGTCTCACCAAAGTCAGGGAGCGTACGCCATATGTCACACAGCAACCGTCTGCCGCACGGCTCATGCAAATAATGCGTCTATCACCGGACATTCGGGCGTGTCCCCACGCGCGCATTTTGCGGAAATTGTTGAAAGCATTTTTTCGAGCCGGCGCAAAATGTTTGCAGAGACTTGTTCTGACTGGGTTGCTATCGGGGATGTGCCTGATGCGAGCACAGAAAAAGCGAGGACACCCATAATCAGCTTTAATTTTTTGACCCGAGGCAATATGAACGCCAACCTACCGGCTCAGGAGAAGGCCGTCACCTGGCGCTCACAGCCTTGTGAAATGGTTCCTGGAGGAGCAAAACAGTCGTTATGGTCTTATCGCGTAGAGCATGCTCGTTTCAGCCGCCGGACGATGCCTATAGTACTTAAATGCGGCGTTCCTTCATCATGTCTGATAGGGCCTGAAGCGACTTTTTGTTCAAGCGGGCCCGTGCAATCGGCAAGAGGACTGCATTTTCCAAGGCGAGATGTTGAAGAATATGCTCCGCGAAGCCACGGACCGTCCGGCTGACTTTGCCACTCAACTTTTCACCCGCCAGCACGCTCTCTAAAACAGACGTCATGCCGGCAACTGTCCCTTCATCTTTTTTATGTTCATCAGCCAGGCGCTCAATGAGTTTATCTATATTGTCCTCAGGCGGACAATTCTGCAGCAGTAGCGGAAAAAAACATAACTCTTCATCAGCAACGTGAACGGCGAAATCGGTTTCTAGGAAATCTATCAGCTTTTTGACGCCGGCCTCATTTACCTCACCATCCGCAACCAGATGTAGAATATTCGCCGCTTGGCGTTGTCGATTATGCTCAACGAACAGAAAATCGATCGGGTTCTCAATCAACTGCGGAGACGGCGCATCAATATCCCAAGGGTTAACGGCTTCATGGCTTTCGTGCGCCGCGCCGTCCTCCGGATTATGGTTTGATGTGTGGCTTGTGACATTCATGGCCGCTCACTCCCTTAATATTGGAACCTTAACGCCGCCCAAATCAGACTTCGATCAGCCGGGCCGGATGCGCCGCCATTGTATACGGCTCCCTTGAGGTTCACTGACCAGTGTTTGCGAAACTTCACCGACATTCCAGCATCAAACTCATCGCCAAGATCAAGCGAGCCGACGTCGGATTGAAAATCATGATAGGTGGCGAAAAATTTAACGCCGGTTCCAAACGGCGCGTTCTTCCAATTATAAGCGATGGTGCCATAGATATCTTCCAGCCCAGCCGCTGGCGTTGCCAAAAAGACATCCGCAAAACCTTGAAATTTGTGCAAAGTCGCGAGCGGTGTTTTGAAGGATGACGTTCCATCTCCGCCCAGCTTTTCGTAGCCCAGCTTGCCAGTGAATGGCGCCACGCTTAACGAGGCTTCGCCATGGAGATAATCTTCGCGATAATCAATCGGGTTTGCTGCATGATCTGATTGTGATGCATATTCTGCAACAACGCCAAGCTTGACGCCCGTGTCTTCGTCGAGCGTGAGTGTGTTTTCATAGCGCACACCCCAGCTTTGCGAGGAAAGCCCTGGCGCTTCCATCAGATCGAGGATCACGCCATAGCCTTTAACTTTGCCGAATTCGCCGCCGTCAAAGACCGCTGAAATAACATGGCTGTCACTATCGAATTCACCGAGCGGGTGATCATCGCCAAAGACGCGGTGAACGCGGCTGATATAAAGATAGTCGAGCGTGACATTATCGATCAACTTGGTTGAAAACCGTGCGGCGTCAAATGTCTGCTGGTTCTGGCGGAAATCGACGGCGCCGACAAAGCGATGATTATTGAGATTGAAGCGCTGGCGCCCGACGGTGATTGCAGTTTTGTCGATCCCAGTAAACGTGACTTGAGCACGGTTAATCTCTGTTGCATCGGGATCAGCGATTATAGGAAACTGCGCGCGTCCATTCGTCGTGGAATTGAAATGATCGTCGCCAATAGAGGCTACATTTTCGAATTCAACGAGGAATTTAAGATTATAAACTTCACCAGTTTCAAACCCAAGCCGCGTTCTTATCGTATTTGAATACGCATCCTGAGCGAAGCCGGCTTGATCTTTAGTTTCAAAACGGTAACGCACATCGATAAGCGGCTTGCCGTTCTTAATGGCTTCGATTATCGGACCATCATCACTCGCTGATGTCGTTTCTTCGCCCAGCGCCGGACCGACCGCTGCGAAGGCCAAACAAGATGCAGCCAGGAAATATTTCGTTTTCATCACTCACTCCACTTTTAAGGTAGCGCCAGTTTTATTCTGCTGGCGCCGCGGTTGATTTGTTGTCAGATTGTTGTTTGCGCGTGCGCACGATCTGATAGCCGCGCCTGTTCAAATACCAGATCGGCGCGCTCAGCATGTGCACGAGCCGCGTAAACGGAAACACAAGAAAGATCGTCAGGCCAAGAAAGAGATGCGCCTTAAAGATCGGGTGCGCATCTGCAACTAGCGCCGCTGCGCCGCCGCGAAACGTAAATATGCGCTGCGCCCACTCCATAAATTTCACCATCTCATGGCCATCAAGATGGTTCATCGACACGAATATCGTCAAAAGACCGAGGCATAACTGCGCAAATATTAGCAGCAGGATCGCCATATCGCCGAAGCTTGACGTTGCGCGAACGCGCGCATCAAAAAGCCGCCGATGAATAAGCAGGACCATACCGATAAAGCACATCACGCCAGCAAGGCCGCCAGCGACAATAGCCAGAACCTGTTTGGCGCCGTGAGAAACGCCAAGCGCATCAAACACCCAGATCGGCGTTAAGAGACCGACAAGGTGACCAAAAAAGATGATCAGGATACCCACATGAAAGAGAACGCTTCCGACCATCAATTGTTTTCGGCGCAATAGCTGGCTTGATCCCGAGCGCCAGGAATATTGCCCGTGTTCAAAGCGCATGATTGAACCAATGAAGAGAACAGTCAGGGCGAGATATGGGTAATATCCAAAAAGAAATTGGTTGAGATAATCCATCATGACCGCTCTCCCGCCGGCGCCGTATCCAGGGCGGCGGTGCTGTTCACACCCATCCGCTCCAGCATTTGGTCGACTTTCGGGCAGCCCGCTTCGTCTGGGCCAAAGGTCACCGGTTCATCTTCCCAAGCTTTATCCAGCGCTTCGAGATCATCCGGGTCGTCGTCCGGCGCCTTGCGTAATTCATCGAGTTCGGACTTGGCCGGTTCTCGTCCGGCGACCGCTTCCAAGATGCGGAACACCGCAGCATAGGGCGTCTTGCGTTTGACGAGACGCTCCTTAAGCGCCGCGATAACGCTAAGGGGTTCGGCGAGCAGTGCGCGCGCTTCATCCACCGGACGGGTTGAAAGATACTCTAAGAACAGCGGCAGATAGTCCGGCAGCTCGCTTGCATCAACCTCTAGGCCGCCTTCTGCGTAGAGCGTCTTAAGATCGACCATCGCCTGACCGCGATCGCGCGACTCGCCATGGACATGCTCAAAAAGATGCAGCGATAAAGACCGCGTGCGATCAAACAGGAACACATAACGTTCCTGCAGCTCGTAAAGATCGACCGACTTAAGATCGTCAATGAGCGGCGCAAGCTGGCGCAACGCCCATTCCGGCGCTAACGCCTCTTGATTAACGATGTCGCGGATTTCGCCCGCCGACTGCTTTAACTCAGCGGTCGGATAGGAAAGAAGCGCGCTAAGGGCTTTATAGGTATTCGTCATGATGCTCGCTCCTCAAACTTTCTCTTTCGCCGATTTTCCTGAAGAAGGGCCTTTGGCGAAGAGCCCGGTCCATTCCACAGCCTGTTTGGGTTCGCCGCAGCCTTCGCCGAACGAAAACCCGCAGCCACCCTTCAGGTCATAGGCGTTTTCTGCATATTCACGGTGCGTGGTGGGGATAACGAAGCGATCTTCGTAATTGGCAATCGCCATCAGATGATACATCTCGTCAACCTGCTCCGGCGTCATGCCGACTTTTCCAGGCAGCGAAGCGTCTTCCGCGCCCTCATAGGATTTCGACCGCATATAGGCGCGCATGGCGATCAGTTTCTCCAGCGCCTGTGCGACCGGCTCTTCGTCTCCCGCGGTCAGCAGGTTTGCGAGATATTTAAGGGGGATGCGCAAATTACGGACATTTGGCATCGCGCCCTTCTCACCAAACGCGCCCGCTTCCGCCATAGACTGAATTGGCGACAGAGGCGGCACGTACCAGACCATCGGAAGCGTGCGATATTCCGGGTGCAGCGGAAACGCGATTTTCCATTCCACCGCCATTTTATAGATGGGTGACTTCTTCGCCGCCTCCAGCCAGGTAGCAGGAACGCCGTCAGCAAGCGCCTGGCGTTGCACTTCCGGATCATTCGGATCGAGAAAGATATCAAGATGGCTGCCGTATAGATCGGTTTCCTTTTCAACCGCCGCCGCCTCGCCGATACGGTCAGCATCATAGAGTACGACGCCGAGATAACGGATGCGCCCGACGCAGGTTTCTGAACAAACTGTCGGCTGGCCGGATTCAAGGCGCGGGTAACACAGCGTGCATTTTTCAGATTTTCCCGATTCCCAGTTGTAGTAGATCTTTTTATAAGGACAGCCGGAAACGCACATGCGCCAGCCTCGGCATTTGTTCTGATCGATCAGAACGACGCCGTCTTCTTCGCGTTTGTAGATCGCGCCGGATGGGCACACCGCCACGCAAGCCGGGTTAAGGCAGTGCTCGCACAAGCGCGGCAGATACATCATGAAGGTGTTTTCGAACTGCCCGTAAATTTCCTTTTCGACCTCTTGGAAATTGTAATCTTTGGAACGTTTGGAAAATTCACCGCCGAGAATTTCTTCCCAGTTCGGCCCCTTGTTGATCTTCTCCATACGCTCGCCGGTAATCAGCGAGCGCGGGCGCGCAACCGGTTGGGCGCTCATTTCCGGCGCTTTTTGCAAATGCTCGTAATCGAAAGTGAACGGCTCGTAGTAGTCGTCAATTTCGGGTAAGTCGGGATTTGCAAAAATCTTGGCGAGCACCGAGAGCTTGCCACCCATTTTGGGCAGCAGCTTGCCGTTTTTCTTGCGCTCCCACCCGCCATTCCACTTGGCCTGGTCTTCCCAATTATCGGGATAGCCAATGCCGGGTTTTGTCTCGACATTATTGAACCAGGCATATTCAACGCCTTCTCGGTTGGTCCAGACATTCTTGCACGTCACAGAACAGGTGTGACATCCGATGCATTTATCGAGATTCAAGACCATTGAGATTTGTGCACGGATCTTCATGTCGAGGCCTCCAGTTTTTGCGCGGGGCCATCCAGCCAATCGACTTTGTTCATTTTTCTGACAATCACGAATTCATCGCGGTTCGAACCCACCGTGCCATAATAGTTGAAGCCATAGGCCTGCTGGGCGTAACCGCCGATCATATGCGTCGGCTTTAATATTGCACGCGTTACCGAATTATGGATGCCGCCGCGATTGCCGGTTACTTCAGAACCCGGCACGTTTACGATTTTTTCCTGAGCGTGATACATCATGATCATGCCCGGTTTGACGCGCTGGGAAACGACGGCGCGCGCGGTTAACGCGCCATTTGAGTTATAGGCCTCGACCCAGTCATTATCGACAATGCCGGCCTCTTTTGCGTCGTCCTCGCTCAGCCAGACAATCGGTCCCCCGCGAGACAATGTCAGCATCAACTGATTGTCCGTATAGGTTGAGTGAATGCCCCATTTCTGGTGCGGCGTGATGAAGTTAAGAACAATCTGCTTCTCGCCATTGTCCTTTTGGTTGATTACCGGCGCGATCGCCTTTGTATCAATCGGCGGTCGGTAAACGCACAAGGTCTCCCCGAAAGCGCGCATCCATAGATGGTCCTGATAAAGCTGCTGGCGCCCGGTGAGCGTCCGCCATGGGATCAACTCATGCACATTGGTGTAGCCGGCGTTGTAACAGACCTTTTCGGACTCAATACCGGACCAGGTTGGCGAAGAAATAATCTTGCGCGGCTGGGCGACAATATCCCGGAACCGGATTTTTTCATCTTCCTTTGGCAGCGCGAGATGCGCATGTTCGCGGCCGGTCAATTTGGAAAGAGAGTTCCAGGCTTTTACTGCAACTTCGCCGTTTGTTTCCGGCGCCAGCATCAAGATCACTTCCGTTGCATCAATATCGCTTTCGATGCGCGCCATACCTTTGGTCGGCCCGTCTTCTGTGACGACGCCGTTCAGCGCTTTGAGGTGGTCAACTTCATGTTCGGTGTTCCAGGCAATGCCTTTGCCGCCATTACCGATCTTGGTCATGAGCGGGCCAAGCGCCGTGAAACGCTTATAAACCTCAGGATAGTTGCGCTCGACGACTGTTACCGCGGGCATGGTTTTACCAGGGATCGGTTCAACCTCGCCTTGCTTCCAGTCTTTAACATCCAGCGCCTGGCTCAACTCGCCTGGCGTGTCGTGGAGGGTCGGCGTCAACACAACGTCCTTTTCAACGCCCAGAACTTCAGGCGCGACTTCAGAAAACGACTTCGCTATGCCTTTAAAAATTTCCCAGTCGCTTTTGCTCTCCCATAGCGGGTCGACCGCATTCTGCAGGGGGTGGATAAAGGGATGCATATCCGATGTGTTGAGATCGTTTTTCTCGTACCATGTCGCTGTTGGCAGCGCGATGTCGGAATAAACGCATGTCGTCGACATCCTGAAATCAATGCTCACCAGGAGATCGAGTTTTCCTTCCGGCGCCTCCTCATACCAGGCGACCTCATCAGGTTTCTGCCCGCCCGTCTCGCCGAGGTCTTTGCCCTGGACGCCATGCTTCGTGCCGAGAAGATGTTTCAGGAAATATTCATGCCCCTTGCCGGAGGAACCCAGAAGATTTGAGCGCCAGACAAACATATTGCGCGGCCAGTTGGCTGGATCGTCCGGATCCTCGCAAGACATTTTTAGATTTCCGGACTTCAGCTCGCGCGCTACATAATCCTTCGCCTCCATCCCTGCCGCCGCTGCGTCCTTGGATATCTGCAATGGATTACGCTGCAATTGGGGCGCGGAGGGAAGCCACCCCATACGTTCGGCGCGCACATTAAAGTCGATGAGCGAGCCGCTCCATTTTCCTTCCGGCGCTACGGGTGAGATAATTTCATCAACGTCAAGCGTTTCATAGCGCCACTGATCTGTATGCGCATAGAAGAACGACGTCGAATTCATATGGCGCGGCGGGCGCGACCAATCGAGGCCAAACGCCAGCGGCAGCCAACCGGTCTGGGGCCTTAGTTTTTCCTGACCCACATAATGCGACCAGCCGCCGCCGGACTGACCGACACATCCGCACATCACCAGCATATTGATGATGCCGCGATAATTCATGTCCATGTGGTACCAGTGATTGAGACCGGCCCCGACAATGATCATGGATTTGCCGCGGGTCTTTTCTGCGTTGTCGGCAAAGCCGCGCGCTACCGCGATCACCTGGTCAGGCGACACGCCTGTAATTTTTTCTTGCCAGGCGGGGGTGTAGGGAATGTCTTCGTCGAATGATTTCGCCGCCCACTCGCCGCCAAGCCCACGGTCAAGGCCGTAATTGGCGCACATCAAGTCAAAGACTGTCGCAACAAGCGTTTCGCCTTCCTTCAATTGAAGCCGCTTGACGGGTACGCGCCGCTCCAGCACATCCGGGTGGTCGGTGCCATGGAAATGGTCGTGCTGGCGGTTGCCAAAATACGGAAACGCCACATCAACCGCATCATCGCGGTTGTCGATCAAAGAAATTGTGAGATCAGTGTCGTCGCCGTCAGCGGTCTTTTCTTCAAGGTTCCATTTGCCCTGCTCGCCCCAGCGAAAACCGATGGAACCGCGCGGACAGACAACGCGCCCTGCTTTCTTGTCAAAGGCGATGGTCTTCCATTCCGGGTTGTTTTCTTCCCGCAGGGAATCATCGAAATCAGAGGCGCGCACCATACGGTCCGGAACGAGCCGCCCATCTTTCTTAACGAGCCGCACCAGCATCGGCATGTCGGTATATTGGCGCGCATATTCCTGGAAATAATCGACTTGGCGGTCGAGATAAAACTCTTTGAGAATGACATGCCCGAACGCCATGGCGAGCGCTGCATCCGTTCCCTGTTTTGGCGACAGCCACACATCGCCGAATTTCGACGCCTCGGAATAATCCGGAGAAATCGTAACGGCTTTCGCGCCTTTGTAACGAACCTCGGTGAAGAAATGCGCATCCGGCGTTCTTGTCTGCGGCACGTTAGAGCCCCACAGCATGATAAACCCGGAATTATACCAGTCGGCGCTTTCCGGGACGTCGGTCTGCTCGCCCCAGGTCATCGGGCTCGCTGGCGGCAGATCGCAATACCAGTCGTAAAAACTCATGCACGTCCCGCCGAGGAGCGAGAGATAACGCGAGCCCGCCGCATAGGAGACCATGGACATTGCCGGGATCGGTGAAAAACCGATGATCCGGTCGGGTCCGTGTTTCTTCGCCGTGTAAGCGTTGGCGGCAGCGATAATCTCGTTCACCTCGGCCCAATCGGCGCGCAGAAAACCGCCATGGCCACGCACTTTCACATAAGATGCACGCTTTTCCGGATTTTCAACGATCGACGCCCACGCCGCGACCGGCTCACGAACCGCCCGCGCTTCACGCCAGGCTTTCAGCAACCGACTTCGGATAAGCGGATGCTTCAGGCGGTTGCCGCTATAAAGATACCAGCTATAGCTGGCGCCGCGCGAGCAGCCGCGCGGTTCGTGGTTCGGCAAATCAGGCCGGGTCCGTGGGTAGTCCGTCTGCTGTGTTTCCCATGTGACGATCCCGCCTTTGACGTAAATCTTCCAGCTGCAGGACCCCGTGCAATTGGCGCCATGGGTTGAGCGCACAATTTTGTCATGCTGCCAACGCTTGCGATAGGCGTCTTCCCAGGTTCTATCCTCCTTGGTGACAACACCATGACCGTCGGAGAAATCGCTAACGCGGTTCTTAAAGTAGGAAAGGCGATTTAGAATATGGCTCATGGTTCAATCCTGGAAGGGTTGCAGTTGTAGGCAGCGTTTGTTTTGTTTGCGATCATGGGTTCTTCACATAAGCGTCTTTGCGGAGGTAGAACCACCAGTTGATCACGATACAGAGTATATAGAATAAGGCGAAGCCGTAGAGCGCGTATTCCGGCGTCGTCGCCTTAATCTGTTCGCCAAAGACTTTTGGAATGATAAAGGCGCCGTAAGCGGCGACGGCTGAAGTCCAGCCGAGAACCGGGCCAGCCTGCTCTTTGTCGAAAACGATTGCGATCGTGCGGAAGGTCGAGCCATTGCCGATGCCGGTGGCGGCGAAGAGGATAAGGAACAACGCCAGGAAAGGAATAAAGTATTCCTCTGGTGTCGCCGATCCGTATGCCTGTTTCATGAAATAAGCGACGCCGAGTGCGCTCGCGACCATGACGACCGAGATAATCTGCGTCACCTTCGCGCCGCCGATTTTGTCGGCGATCATCCCACCGAACGGGCGGATGAGCGCGCCAATGAATGGGCCGGTCCAGGCGAACATCAAGGCGCTTGGTCCGTTGGGATTGGACAGGTCATGGGTCATAACACCGTCAACCATGACATGCTGAAACCCGAAAATGACTTTGATGGCGAGACCAAATGCGGCCGCGTAACCGATGAACGATCCAAACGTCATCGTATAGATGACGGTCATTGCCCATGTGTGTTTGTTGTTGAAGATCTTGTATTGGTGATTGAGGCTCTTGCGGATCGCACCGGGAATTAGTTTCAACGCATATACTGTAGCGGCGATCACCAGCGGCAACACGATCCATTTGGAAACACCCCAACCGGAGCCACCCGCATTGGCCGGCAGCATCAGCCATAACCCGGCGGACGCCGTGAGCAAACCGATAAACAGCATGCCGAGGATTTTACTGAACGCTGCAATGGGCGAGCCGATATTCGGCGAGACATGTTCATCAACGATATTGTTCATGCCGAACCAGGCGGCGACAACAATAGGGACGAGAATTGCGACCCAGATGAAGCCCGCATTGTGGAGATAGGTTTCGGTGCCGGCAGGGATCTTCCCGATCAGCGTGCCGGATGTGTTTTCCAACACCATTGGCGCGCCGCCGAACACAGCCGCCGTCATGACCAGCGGGATCAGGATCTGCATGGTCGTCACGCCAAAATTGCCAAGGCCTGCATTCATGCCCAGCGAATAACCGGCCATCTTTTTTGGAAAGAAAAAGCTAATGTTTGACATCGACGAGGCAAAGTTGCCGCCGCCAAAGCCAGAGAGCAACGCCATCATTTGAAACTGCCAGAGCGGCGTGTCGGGGTTTTGCAACAATATGCCGGTGCCTGCCGCAGGGATGATGAGAAGCGCCGTTGTCAGGAAGATCGTGTTGCGCCCGCCCGCCATACGAATGAAAAACGTCGACGGGATGCGCAAAGTCGCCCCGGTGAGACCCGCGATCGAGGCAAGCGTAAACAACTCTGACTGGCTGAACGCGAAACCCAAATTAATCATCTGGACCGTGATGATGCCCCAATAGAGCCAGACAGCAAAACCGCAAAGCAGAGCCGGTATTGAAATCCAGAGATTGCGGTTAGCGATGGCTTTGCCGGTCGCCTGCCATTGCGCAGGGTCTTCCGGGTTCCAGTCGCGTAGGTCTTTTGCCATGATGCTTATTCCCTTTAGCTTGACGTTGCGGGGTTTGCCGTTGCGCCACCGACAGGCGATGGCTCGCCGGCGGCATGTTTTGCCTCTGGCGTCGCCGCCACTTTAGGCGGGTGCAACCCCTCCATTTCTGGAAATTCTGGTAAATCTCTCGTGTCTTCCACTCTTGCTTCCATTCGTTTGATGGTGAAGTGCATCCAGATGAGAGCAGCGCCAACCAGCACGAACAGCAGCATGAAACAGCTCGTCCACACGCCGGTGAGGTCGTTCATGACGCCGTAACTGATCGGTAAAATGAAACCGCCAAGACCGCCGATCATGCCCACAAGGCCGCCAACTGATCCCACATGGTCCGGGTAGTAAACCGGAATATGCTTGTAGACGGCGGCCTTGCCGAGGGACATGAAGAAGCCAAGAATTATGGTCAGCGTGACAAAGACCGGCAGACTGATCGCGATATCAAATTCAATCGGTCCGTTTATTCCTTGCACAATATAATGTGTCGCGGGATAGCTGAGGAAAAAGCAAACCGCGATACTTGCGGTGAAGGTCCAGTACATAACCGACCGGGCGCCGAATTTGTCCGACATCCACCCGCCAAGCGCCCTGAAAATACTGCCCGGCAAAGCATAGGCTGCCGCCAGCATGCCAGCAGTGGTGATTTCAAGGCCGTAAACGCCAACATAATAGCGCGGCAGCCAAAGGGCGAGCGAAACAAAGGCGCCGAAAACAAAGAAATAATAGAGTGAGAACCGCCAGACCTGAAGGTTTTTGAGCGGCTCTAACTGCATCAGCGCGCCGCGCGGTTTTTCACCCTTCGCCTTGCGCGCAACTGTCGCCGGGTCCTCTTTGGTGAACAAGAAAAATGAAATCGCTGTCACGAACAAGATCACCGCATAAACTTGAGCAGTTTTTTCCCATCCGAGCGCAACAAGCAGGAAGGGCGCGCCGAAATTGGTGATCGCGGCGCCGACGTTACCCATGCCGAAAATACCGAGCGCGGTGCCCTGATGTTCCTTGTCGTACCATTTCGACGTGTAAGCGATACCGACAGCGAAAGATCCCCCCGCTAGCCCTACGCCGAGCGCAGCGACGAGGAACATCGGATAGGTTGAAACTGTTGAAAGCAGAAAAACTGCAATCGAGGTCAACAGCATGACGATCGTGAAGACCCGCCGCCCGCCATACTGATCCGTCCAGATGCCGAGGAAAATCCTGCTGAGCGAGCCTGTCAAAACTGGGGTCGCAACAAGGATGCCGAACTGGGTGTCAGATAAGCCCAAATCCTGCTTGATCTTAAGACCGATAATCGAAAATATCGTCCAAACGGCAAAGCAGACGGTAAATGAAAATGTACTTGCCCCTAAGGCGCGGTTTTGCTCAGCCCGCGTGACGGTTCCTAAATTTTGCATGATAATCGCCCCGTTCGTTTCTCTAGAACTGCGTTTTTTTCTGCCGCCTTATTGACCCGCACCCTATGTCGCGACAACTAGCAAAGTGCTGAATTTTGTCTGTAAACCGAAGAAACAAGACGGTGCGGCTAATCAATCATGGGGGCGATTACTGAACGCCAATTACCAGCATGACCAACGCCAATAGACTGCTTGATATTTATCAAGTGATGGCCAGCATGCCGGTATGAGCGCTGACGCCAAGACACGATTCGGAACGCCAGACGGACGAGCAGCTGGCCCTGTCGTGTCGCCCTGGGGAGAGCGTGAGACCAACTGGCTGCCCTGATAAGGCCTTGCCGGAAATAGAAGAGATTATTTAAACGATGCGGCCATTTTGGCGTTCGCTTCGATGTCATCCCAATTGGATTGGGCGATCATGCGGCTCGTCGCTATCCAAGAACCACCGACACACGCGACATTAGGCAACGCCAGATAGGCCGGCGCTTTTTCCGGAGTGATCCCCCCGGTCGGGCAAAAAACGATGTCCGGCAGCGGCCCGGCGAGGGATTTAAGATAAGCAACGCCGCCAGCCGGCTCGGCGGGGAAAAATTTCATCGCTCTAAAACCAGCATCAAAAGCCGTCATCGCCTCGCTCCCCGTAGCGACCCCGGGGAGTGCAGGAACGCCGGCGCCGGCGAGCGCGACGAGCAAGGATACGCTGGCGCCGGGGCTGACCAGAAAATCAGCGCCGGCGGCAGTTGATTGTTCAATATCAAGCTCGCTGCGGATCGTCCCCATACCAACAATAAGGCTTGGCGCCGCGATCTTCATCGCCTCCAGCGCGTCAAGCGCGCAGGCCGTGCGGAGCGTCAGCTCGATGACCTCAAGACCACCCGCCGCCAGCGCCCGCGCCAAAGGCGCCGCATTTTTTAAATCCGCCACTTCCAAAACAGGAATAACGCTCGCCTTTGAGAGCACTTCATTAATCTGCATCGCTATGCCCGCCCAATATCGCCGCCGCACCGATCAACGCCGCGCCGTCATTAACAATCATATCAACTGGCGCGTCCTCGACATAATCACGCATGCGGCCTTTGTCGAGAAACCGGCGCGTGAACTGACTGGCCAGGAAAACCTCACGAATCTTCGGCAAGATGCCACCGCCAAGAACAACGCCGCCGCGCGCGCCGGTCGCCAATACTGCGTCACCCGCGACTGCACCCAGCAATTCGCAAAACATTTCAACCGCCCGGACCGCGATTGGGTATTCTTTTGTGATTGCCGCTTTAGTGATTTCATCCGCCTTTAGTGAGACGCGCGGCGTGCCCGCGATGGCGCAGAGTGCGCGATGAATGTTGACGAGGCCGCGCCCTGATAATACCCGCTCCACCGAAACCCGCGGATGTTCGCGCGCGATGAATTTCATAACCGCAATTTCTTCATCGGTTACCGGCGCCAGCCCCACATGCCCGCCCTCGGTCGGGATGACCCGGTCGCGCCCGTCAACGGACAGGACCAAGGCTTGGCCGAGGCCGGTACCCGGCCCGATAACCAAAACTGGCGCATCGACCGCGCCCATGCCCGGCTTCACCGAGACCAAGTCCGGTTTTTGCAGATGCCGCAAACTGGAGGCCAGCGCCTCGAAATCATTGGCGACGATAAACCGATCCAGACCGAGCGCGGCTTTGATTTTAGCGACATCAAGCACCCACGGGGAATTGGTAAATTCGATAACATCATCGCTCACCGGTCCGGCGACCGCAAAACACGCCGCTTTTGGCTTTGCCCTAACGGCTTCAAGATAAGCATCAGTTGCGTCGCGAATGGTTTCAAAATCCTCGGCGCGAAAGGTCTGACTGTCGCGGGTGACAAGACGGTCCTCGTCGCAGGTCGCCAGCGCAAAGCGCGCATTGGTTCCGCCAATATCCGCGACCAGAACCGGCTCTGTCATAGCACGTCTCCGCGCCGGCGCTCTTCCAGCCCGAATGTCATGGCCCCCTCCTCCGCGCCGCCCACCAGAGAGCGCATCCCGGCAAACAGCTCGCGCCCGCATCCCCAGCGGTCAGCGTCAACATCCCCCGCAGCGGCGGTGCGCGCTTTCAATTCCTCGACGTCAACCAGCACTTCAAGACGTCCTTCTTCCACGTCAAGACGGATGAAATCACCGTCACGAACCTTTGCGATGGCGCCGCCGCATAAGCCCTCCGGTGTAAGATGGATGGCGGCGGGAACTTTGCCGCTGGCCCCTGACATTCGCCCATCGGTAATCAGCGCCACTTTAAATCCTTTGTTCTGGAGAACGCCAAGCGGCGGGGTCAGCTTGTGCAGCTCCGGCATGCCGTTCGCTCTTGGCCCTTGAAACGGGATCACCGCAACAAAATCTTTTTCCAGTTCACCGGCTTTGAAGCGGTCCATCAAATCCTGCTGGCTGGTGAAGACAATCGCCGGCGCCTCAATCATCCGGCGCTCAGGACTGACTGCAGAGACCTTAATCACCGCGCGGCCGATATTGCCGTCCAGCACCACAAGGCCTCCGGTTGGCGCTGCAGGATTTGCAACCGGCGTGAGGACCTTTTCATCACCCGAGGTCGAAGGCGCAGCACGCCAGGCAAGCTTGCCCTGGTCCAGAACCGGCTCACAAGCATAGTGACCAAGCCCGTCGCCCATCGCGGTTTTAACATCATCATGCAATAGCCCCGCATTGATGAGTTCGCTGATGACAAAGCCTATCCCCCCAGCGGCGTGAAAGTGATTCACATCCGCCGATCCGTTTGGATAAATCCGCGCCAGCAACGGCGTCACGGATGAAAGCGCGCTAAAGTCATCCCAGTCGATAATGACGCCGACTGCGCGGGCCATGGCGACGAGGTGGATCGTATGGTTTGTCGAGCCGCCTGTGGCGTTGAGCCCAACAATCGCATTGACGATGGCCCGCTCGTCAATGATGTCGCAAAACGGAATATATTCATCCCCCAGCGCCGTTGTCGCTGCGGCGCGTGTGGCTGTCTCTTCGACGAACGCTTCGCGAAGCGGCGTGCCCGGATTAACAAAGGCGGAGCCCGGCAGATGCAAGCCCATCATTTCCAGCATCATCTGATTGGAATTGGCCGTACCATAGAAGGTGCAGGTTCCTGGCGAATGGTAGCTCGCGCTTTCCGCCGCCAGAAGCTCGTCGCGTCCAACTTTGCTCTCCGCATAGAGCTGGCGCACCTGCGCCTTTTCGTCGTTGGGCAATCCCGATGTCATCGGCCCGGCGGGCAGGAACAACACCGGCATATGGCCAAACCGCGCCGCACCGATAAATAACCCGGGTACGATTTTATCGCACACGCCGAGCATTAACGCCGCGTCAAAGACGTTGTGCGAGAGCGACACTGCCGTCGCCATGGCGATGACATCACGCGAAAAGAGCGACAGGTCCATCCCCGGCTGGCCTTGCGTAACTCCGTCGCACATTGCCGGAACACCGCCTGCGATCTGCGCCGTCGCGCCGGTCTGGCTCAATATCCGTTTGATAATGTCAGGATAGGCGCCAAGGGGTTGGTGCGCCGACAGCATGTCGTTGTAAGCGGTAACGATCGCGACATTGGCGCCACTGCCCCTGGCCAGCGCCTTCTTGTCCCCGGCCGGAGACGCCGCCGCCGCATGGGCGAGGTTGCCGCAGGATATATGGCTGCGTTGTGGATCGTGCGACGCGGCTGCACGCATTTGCTTCAAATAGGCAGCGCGCGCCTCACGGCTGCGTTCGCGCACCCGGTCCGTCACTCGCTCCAATGTCGCATTTAGTTTCGACAATCTATTCTCCTTACGGCGCCCATACTGTCCAAAGATCCGGGCGCGCCTTCAAAATAGCACGGACAGGCATCGCTTCCACAGGTCCGCCCTCTAGCGCCCTGATATAAGCGTTACGTTTTTCCTCGCCGGCAATCATCAGGGCGATAAACCGGGCGCCCCTTATCGCGTTCTGCGTCAGCGTGATCCGGCTGACATGCTTGCCGGTAACGCTGCTTTGTTGCGCAGTGACGGCGCATAAAAACTTGTCTGAATTCAAGGCGCCTTCCAAGCCCTCCGCATACGGAAACCATGAGGCCGTGTGACCGTCCGGCCCCATGCCCAAGACGGCCGCGTCAAACGGACGGTTCATCCTCTCAAGCCGCGTCTCGACCTCTGCCAGGCCTTGCGCCGGCGTCGGCGCATCTGACCACAGGCCCACAAGAGTGAGCGCTGCAGCAGCATTCTGCATCAAAGTTTCGCGAATAAACGTCTCGTTCGATCCCTCCTCGCCCGGCGCGACCCAACGCTCGTCAACAAGCACCGCCGTCACACGAGACCAGTCGAGTGCGCGTGCAGACAGCGCCTTATATAGCCCAGCCGGGGTCGAGCCGCCCGAGACCGCAAAGGACGCCGAACCGCGCTCGGCGATTGCGCGCGCAAGCTGCGCCTCGATCATATCGGCGAGGCGCGGCGCCATCGCCGCAGCGGATGCAAACGAGATAAGGTCTGCCTTACGCGCCATCAAACCACGCGCGCCCATCGCGATCGAGCATCATCGCCGCCTGTACGGGACCATCCGTACCGGCTGCATATTTATGCGCCGGCGTTTCATCTTTTGACCATGCCGCCTGAATTCCGTCGACCCACTGCCACGCGGCCTCAACCTCGTCGCGCCGCATAAACAGCGCCAGATCGCCGCGCACCACCGCCATCAACAAACGTTCATAGGCGTCTGGATATCGCGCCGAGAACGCGTCGGCATAACTCAGATTGAGCGGCACATACCGCAGACGCATCCCGCCCGGTCCCGGATCTTTGGTCACCAGCAATAATTTCACGCCCTCATCCGGCTGCAACCGGATAACCAGCCGCGACGGCTGCAAACCTTCTGCGCCACTGTCGACCAGCGCATGGGCCACGTCTTTAAATTGAACGATAATTTCCGAGCGTCGTGCACCCATTCGCTTGCCCGTGCGCAAATAAAATGGGACGCCCTTCCAGCGCCAATTATCGATACTGGCTTTGACCGCCGCAAAGGTCTCGGTTCCAGTCGACGCACCCAATTCTTCCGCATACCCTTCAACTGCCGAACCGTCGCAGGCGCCGGGACCATATTGCCCACGCACGCTTGCCTCCCTCACGCTTTGCGCCGTGATTGGCCGTAGCGCACGCATCACTTTTAGCTTCTCATCACGCACTGTGTCGGATTCAAGATCAAAGGGCGGCTCCATGGCGACCAGACACAATAATTGCAGCAAATGGTTTTGCACCATGTCGCGCAAGGCGCCAGCGCTATCGTAATACCCTGCACGCCCGCCGGCGCCGATGGTTTCGGCCACCGTAATCTCAACATGGTCAATCGCATTAGCGTTCCAGACTGGCTCAAACAAAGAGTTCATAAAACGCAGAACGATAAGGTTCTGCACCGTCTCCTTGCCGAGATAATGATCAATCCGGAAAATCTCATCTTCGGCAAATACCGAGCCGACCGCATCATTGACCGCGCGCGCACTTTCCAGATCATGGCCAATGGGTTTTTCCAGCACAATGCGCGCGCCGGGCGTTTTCAGCCCTGCCGTATTAATGTTGCAGCAAACATCGCCATAAAGCCCCGGCGGCAACGCCAGATAAAAAATCCGTTGTTTGCCCGCCGCATCCTCGAGTTTATCACCCAGCGCTTTCCAGTTTGAATCGCTATCAAGCACGTCCAGTTCGACATAAAAAAGCTGCTTAGCGAAGGCGCACCATTCCTTCTCGTCAATAGATTCACCCGGATGGAACTTCTTAAAGCTCTCAAGTGTCAGCGCCCGAAAGCTGTCATCATTGAGCGCCGTTCGCGAGGCGCCGACAATGCGCGACGTCGCCGGGATCTGCCCGTCGCGCCAGCGGTGAAACAGCGACGGCACAAGCTTCCTTAACGCCAGATCGCCCGCCGCCCCAAAAACAATCAGGTCAAACGCCCCAACCGGCAATAGCTGTGGGGAGGATGATCGTTCTTCCATACTGATTTCCATTTTCGCCAGTTTATGGCTTTATTTGTAAGCCGTTCAGCATGAACGCCGGCGCAGTATTACGCTGGCGAATACTCATCCATGCTATTCAATCCGATCATAATAGATCGGCGCATTGTTTATAGACCGGCGCCCCAAAAGTCACCAATAAAAGACGTAGAGGAAGATGAGTATTGATGTGGCGATGGCGGTGCTACGACTTTATCGGCTCACAGGATGCTCCCGCTGGATATTGTGTGACAACCCACCCTTCACATGCCCATAGGTTTACTCACCAGAACGCTAGAAGAAGCATACAATATGATAAAGGGTGTGAAAAATCGCCTGAGATGATTTATCATAGGTCATGGAAATAAACATTAATGAATGTGCTTGACGCAAAAGATGTGAAGCGATCTAGCCAGAGGCTTGACCTCGCTGAAGCGCAAGACTGGTGGCGCGGCGCGGTTATTTATCAGATTTATCCACGCAGTTTTCGCGACTCCAGCGGCG
>JAJFGA010000048.1 GCA_021776375.1 Hyphococcus sp.
TGACCGCGATACAAAGCATATCTTCAATGAAGACGACTGGTCGGTCATCGACAGCCCCGAGACCGGCGCTTATGAGAAATCTAAAACCATCGCCGAACGCGCCGCCTGGGATTTTGTCAAAAGCGACGGCGCGGGCATGGAGCTGGCGGTGATCAATCCGGGCGCCATTCTTGGGCCGATCCTCAATTCAGACAGCGGCACCTCGGGCGAGATCGTGCGGCAGTTGATGACGCGCGCCATGCCGGCCTGCCCGCGTGTCGGCTTTGCGTGCGTCGATGTTCGCGATGTCGCCAGCGCTCATCTCGCCGCCATGACCATGCCCGGCGCCGCCGGCAAAAGATTTATCTGCGCGATTGAGTATGCGTGGTTTAGCGATATTGCGAAAATCCTCGATGAGCGTTTTCGCAAAGACGGATATAAAATACCCACCGGAGAACTGCCAAACTGGGTTCCCCGGGTCATGCAGCATTTCAATCCAGTATTAAAACAGATTATTCCCAACCTTGGCAAACGCCGCGACTATGACAATGCTCGAATAAAATCCGTCCTCAACTGGCAGCCGCGCTCGCTCGAAGAGATGAGCGTTTCCATGGCGGAAAGCATGATAGAATTTCGCGTAGTTTAGGGGCGATCAATGACAATAACACTGGCGGCAATTCTCGGTTACTTGCTCGGCTCTATTCCGTTTGGCCTTGTGCTGACGCGGCTTGCGGGGTTGGGCGATATTCGCGCCATCGGCTCCGGCAATATCGGCGCGACGAATGTGTTGCGCACCGGCCGCAAGGATCTGGCGCTGGCGACTTTGTTGCTGGACGGCGGCAAGGGCGCCATTGCGGTCGTCGTCGCCTTGGTGTTCGGCTGGCGCCCGGAAGTCGCCGCGGCTGCTGCGTTTTTGGGCCATTGCTATCCGGTCTGGCTGCGCTTTAAAGGTGGTAAGGGCGTTGCGACATTCATGGGAACGCTGTTCGCGCTGCATGTGGTCGCCGGGGTTTTCGCCGGCGCCGTCTGGCTCGCCAGCGCAACCCTCACTCGATACTCCTCCCTCTCCGCACTGCTGGCGGCTGCGGCCACGCCGTTCGTTCTGTTCGCTTTGGGCAAACCGGACTTTGCGGTTGCGGCATTGTTCATGACCGCGCTGATCGTCATCCGCCACAAAGACAATATCGCCAGACTTCTGGATGGCGCGGAGCCGAAGATAGGCCGCAAAGAAGACGCCGATGCCAGCGCTTAGCGACAGCGAGCGGCTCGACTGGCTGCAGTTAATCCGTACGCCATCCATTGGGCCGATCACGTTTCATCGCCTCATCGCCAAATATGGCGACGCTGGCGCGGCGTTGCAGGCATTGCCGGAATTGGCGCACAAGGCCGGACGCAAAAAACCATTGCGCGCCGCCGACCGGGGCGCCGCAAAAGCGGAACTTGCCAATGCCGACCGCCAGGGCGCCCGCGCCGTCGCGCTTTGCGAAGACGACTACCCAAAAGCCTTAGCCGCCATCGCCGACCCGCCTCCAATCATATACTTACGCGGCCACGCCAGCCTGTTTGAAAAACCAGCCATCGCCATCATCGGCGCGCGCAACGCCTCCGGCGTCGGCCGCAAGATCGCACGACAGCTTGCCGCCGATCTTGGGCAAGCCGGCGTCGTCGTCGCCTCTGGTCTAGCACGCGGCATTGACGGCGCTGCGCATGAGGCCGCCCTTGAAACCGGCACCATCGCCGTCGTCGCTGGCGGCGTCGACGTCATTTATCCGCCCGAGCATGACGAATTAACCGCACAGATTGCAAAACAGGGCGCGGTGATTTCCGAATGCCCGATCGGCTACCGGCCGACGGCGCGGGACTTTCCCAAACGCAACCGACTAATCTCCGGCCTCGCACGCGGCGTTGTCGTGGTTGAGGCGGCGGCCAAATCTGGCACCCTGATTACCGCACGCTTTGCTCTGGAACAGGGCCGTGAGGTTTTCGCCGTCCCCGGCTCACCGCTCGACCCGCGGTGTCAGGGCGCCAACCGTCTGATCCGCGACGGCGCGGTTCTGACCGAGCGCGCTGAGGATGTTTTAACGATGCTGGCGCAACAGCAACGCGGCGTCAGCGAGGACCGGCGCGATGTGTTTGACTGGTCGGATGGCGCCGCGCTGCAGGAGCCCGATCCGGTAGCGCTTGTCTCTCTGCGCCGTCAGCTCTTGGAAATGTTAAGCTACACCCCGCTCCACCGCGACGAAATCCTGCGCGAGATCGATGCGCCGCCAGGCCTGCTCGCCGATGCTCTGCTAGAGCTGACGCTGGCTGGCGAAGCGCAAGAGCATGCCGGCGGTCAGTTTTCTCTGGCGGCGCCGGAATAGGGTTCACCCTCAATCAGAACGACGTAAATTTGCCAACAGTTGCCGCTAAAAGTGGCCGGTGGCATTCTTAGACTATGGACATCTACAAAGATAAACTCCGTCCGGGACAAAGCTACCCACTTAAACCCTCAGTTCTTACGAGGCTGATAGAAGAACGTAACGTCATCACGCCTGTCTCTCTTTATCAACGGTGCGTAAGACGGTGGGCAGAAAGTGTATTGTTCAGTGCTGATTTCTATCCTCCCCGTTGGTTATCTGGTATTGGATCTATGCACAACGATGCCGATAAACTCAGCATAACTTGCCTATCAGTACCTTCAAGTGAACGACAAGCGGCACAAAATTTTCTGGAAGAATCAGTTTTTCCAGCCTTTGCCGATTGGATTCTCGATATTGAAAAATTGTCGTCTAACTCGACCGTAAGACGCGAACATCAATCTTTCACGCGATCATGGACATCAACGGCGTCAACAACCGATGTCGACAAACAGCCCACCCGCGCCGATCAAATATGTTAGCGCCCCCCCAGCGAACTAAGCGTTTGCGGAAATCCGGCCCGCTTCCTTGCGGGCGATTTTTAAAAACTGGTCCAAAGGCTCAATCCGCTCGCGCTCGGCGATTTGTTCCAGCTCTTGCAGCAAATCATAAATATATGTCGCCGCATGGTCGCGAGATTCGTTGTTGTCCGGTTGAGAAAATTTGATAACACTCTGTTTTACCATGGATTTTGTGTCTTTCTGAGGCAAAATATAGATTACGTGTATACTGAAGTTACCACAACTTTCAGTATATGTTCTAGAGCAAATATTAATAAATAGTTGAGGCTCGGGCCGGGTCGGAGTTGACAGACAAGGGGGCGCCGACGCAATAACCCGCCCCATTCGCCAGTCCATGACGTTTCGCCGGGGGTATCCGCTACATGCAAGTTGTCGTCGTCGAATCACCATCCAAAGCCAAGACCATCAACAAATATCTTGGCTCCGGCTTCAAAGTGCTGGCCTCTTACGGACATATTCGCGACCTGCCGTCGAAAAATGGCTCGGTCGATCCCGACAATGACTTTGCCATGGTCTGGGAGCTCGACGCCGCATCGAAAAAGCGCGTCAGCGAAATTGCGTCCGCCGTCAAATCCGCCGACCGGCTGGTGCTGGCGACTGACCCCGACCGCGAGGGCGAAGCCATCTCCTGGCACCTTCTGGAAGTGCTGGCGGAGAAGAAAGCGCTGAAGGGCGTGCGCATCGACCGGGTGGCGTTTAACGCCATCACCAAAAAAGCGGTTCAGGAAGCCATGGCGCATCCGCGCGAGATTGATGCCGCACTCGTCAACGCCTATCTCGCCCGCCGGGCGCTCGATTATCTTGTCGGCTTCACGCTATCGCCGGTGCTGTGGCGCAAACTTCCGGGCGCGCGGTCTGCCGGTCGCGTCCAATCGGTCGCCTTGCGCATCATTTGCGTGCGCGAGCTCGAAATTGAAACCTTCGTCGCCGAAGAATACTGGTCGGTGAAAAGCCAGGCGTCTTCGCAAGGCAGCGCGTCATTTGAAGCACGCCTGGTTGTTCATGAAGGCGAGAAGCTCAAAAAATTCACGCTCAACAATGAAGCCGCGGCGATGGCCGCCAAGCGTGCTGTAGAGGCCGGAACCTTTACCGTTGATGCGGTCGAAGCCAAGCCCACGCGGCGCAACCCGCCGCCGCCGTTTACAACCTCAACGCTGCAACAAGAAGCTGCCCGCAAACTGGGTTTTAACGCCCAACGCACCATGCGCACCGCCCAGGGGCTTTATGAAGGCATCGATATTGGCGGCGACACCACAGGGCTCATCACCTATATGCGGACCGACGGCGTTGATATGGCGCCCGAAGCGATCAGCGATGCGCGCCGAGCCATTGGCGGTCAGTTCGGCGATCAATACGTGCCCGACAGCGCCCGGGTTTACAAAACAAAAGCCAAGAATGCGCAAGAAGCCCACGAGGCGATCCGCCCGACATCATTTTCGCGGTTGCCGGACAAACTGCGCGGGCTCGATAGCGACCAACATAAATTATATGAACTGATCTGGAAGCGCGCGATGGCCAGCCAGATGCAATCGGCGCGGCTTGAAAACACCGTCATCGACCTTCTGACGGCGGATAAAAAGACCGGCCTGCGCGCCACCGGATCGGTGATCTTGTTTGACGGGTTTTTGGCGCTCTATGAAGAAGGCCGCGATGACGCCGATGCGGATGAGAACGGCGGCGTGTTGCCGAAGCTGACCCAAGGCGCGCCGGCGTCGATTTCCGATATTAAAGCCGACCAGCATTTCACTCAGCCGCCGCCGCGCTTTTCAGAAGCGAGCCTGGTTAAAAAACTCGAAGAGCTGGGCATCGGCCGGCCATCGACCTACGCCTCGACGCTGTCGACCCTGCGTGACCGCGGCTATGTCACCATGGACCGCAACCGCTTCATCCCCGATTCTAAAGGCCGGATCGTGGTTGCGTTCCTCGAAAACTACTTCCGCAAATATGTCGAATATGATTTCACCGCGGATCTTGAACAAACGCTGGATAAAATTTCCGCCGGCGACGCCGACTGGAAAGTGTTTCTCCGAAATTTCTGGACCGAGTTCCACGCCGCAGTTGAAGATACCGGCGAGTTGCGCATCACCGAGGTGCTGAATGCGCTCAATGAATCCCTCGGCCCTTTAATCTTTCCGCAAAAAGAAGACGGCTCCGACCCGCGCGCCTGCCCCTCTTGCAAGGAAGATGGCCGTGCTGACGGCCGGCTGTCCCTTAAAACCGGGCGTTATGGCGCTTTCATCGGCTGCTCGAACTATCCGGACTGCAAACATACAAGACAGCTCACCGCGCTCGGCGAAGGCGACGGTACGGAGGCGACAGGCGACAAGGTTCTTGGCAAAGACCCCGAAACCGACCTCGACATCACCTTAAAGAGCGGCCGGTTTGGGCCATACCTGCAGATTGGCGAGCAGGAAAAAGGCTCCAAGGAAAAACCCAAACGCGCCGGCATTCCAAAGGGGTGGGATGCGGCCAGCATCGACCTTGAAAAAGCGCTGACTTTGTTGGCGCTACCACGCGATGTTGGCCCGCATCCGGAAGATGGCGAAATGATTGTCGCCGGTCTTGGCCGCTACGGGCCTTTCGTCAAGCACGGCAAGACTTACGCAAATTTGCCGAGCGTCGACGAGGTGTTCGAAGTCGGCCTCAACCGCGCGGTAACGCTGATCGCCGAGAAAAAAGCAAACCCGCGCGGGCGCAAGCAGGCGCAAGCGCTAAAAGAGCTGGGCGCCCATCCTGAAACCGGCGATCCGGTGAATGTGATGGACGGTCGCTACGGGCCGTACATCAAGCACCAGAAAACCAATGCAACGCTGCCGGCCGGCATAGAGCCGGACAACGTCACTCTGGAGCGCGCCCTAGAACTCCTCGCCGCACGCGAGAAGAAAAAGCCAACTAAGAAGAAGGCCGCGAAAAAGAAAGCTGCGAAGAAAAAAACCGCCAAGAAGAAGGCCGCAAAGAAGAAGGCTACGAAAAAAGCTCCAGCCAAGAAGGCGGCAAAGAAGAAAACTGCGAAGAAAAAAGTCGCTGCGAAGTGATCGGCTAGGCGGCTGAAGGCAGCCCTAGCTCATTACCCCATTCACGCGTCATCCCGTGTGCTGTGCGGCACGCAGTGACGCGCTGCTAGCACGGGATCGTTATCAGCGAATGCAACTCTCTGCGAGAGAGCCCGGACCAGCGCAGCAACACTTCGTGTTGCAACGCATCCGGGATGACGGAAATTCTAGTTATGTTCGTGACCTAACGTAAACTCGCCGGCTGCCTTACCCAATCCTTAAAAACCAACCATCCCCCTTAACTTTGTCGCATCGATAAGTCATTATTCTGGTCCGCAGATCAGTCAATGAGTACAGTTGCGTAACCCTGATGCGAACCACACGGAATATTTGCGCCCTGGCGCTGGCGGCGGTGCTTGCCGCATGCGTCGCCGCGCCGACAAAACCATCCCCGACTGTCTCCACGGCTCCTGCGCTCGCGCGCGACGCATTAAAAGTCTGCGCCGGCATGGGCGTTTCCAATGCGCCGCAAACCAGCCGCAACGGTCAGATCATCAATTTCGATCCCACCACAGTCGTTGCCGGCGCCAAGCTGATGCGAACACCCGTGCGCGGTTGCCTGTCATCCGGGTTCGGACCACGACGCGGCGGCGCGGGGCGCATGCACAAAGGCGTTGATCTGTTCACCCGCACGCCCAGCAAAATCTACGCCGGCGGAGCCGGTGTTGTGGAGCGCATAGACACCCAGCGCGGTTACGGGCGCACCATCCTCATCCGCCATAACGCCCACGTTAAAACCCGTTACGCTCATCTTTCCGCATATGCGCGCGGGCTGGCCCACGGCGATAAAGTCCGCCGCGGCGACCTCATCGGCTATACCGGCGAAAGCGGCAACGCCACCGCTGTCCATCTCCACTATGAAGTGCTGGTAGATGGCCGCCCGCGCAACCCGATGACGGTAGGCCGTTAACCGCACCCCTACCCTGCACACGCGGAACCTGCTACGGCTCTGAGCTGTTTAACATCTACAAATCTATTGAAAGCCCTCCCTTGCCCGAAAAGAAGACCCCTCCCCGGCGCCCTCGCCAATCCGCCAAGCCTGCCGCGCTGCCGTCCAAAAACGATATCATCGCTTTTTTGAACGCCGCCACTGGCGACACTGTGCGGCGCGATCTGGCTCGGCATTTCGGCGTAAAAGGCGCGGCCCGCGCCGAGTTGCGGGCGCTGTTAAAACAAATGGAGGCAGACGGAGCAATCCATCTCAAAACCGGCAAACGCATCGCCGTCGCCGGTCGCCTGGCGCCAGTATTACCCATAGACGTTATCTCCGTTGACGATGACGGCGACCTTGAGTGCGAACCGGCTGGCTGGCGCGAGGATCACCGCGCGCCAATGATCCGCATTAACGCCACACATGCGGCTAAACAAAAACCACCGCCAGGCGTCGGCGACCGGCTGTTGGCGCGGCTGACGCCAGCCGGCGACAACTCCTATGAAGCCGCCATCATCAAAGAGATTGGCAAGGGCGCGCACCGGTTCCTCGCCGTCTATAACGCCAAGCGCGGCGGCGCGACCGCAGACCCGGTGGAGCGCCGCGCCAAGGGCCATTTCACGATCGAGCCCGGCGACGCAGGCGGCGCCAAGGATGGCGACCTGGTCTGGGTCGAGACGAAAAACGAGCGCGGTTACGGTCCGCGAAAAGCCCGCGTGCGCTCCATCGCCGGTCATATCGACGATACCCATGCCTTCTCTACGATCGCGCTCGCCAATCAGGATATCCGCACCGAATTTCCAGCTTCTGTCTTGGACGAAGCGCAAAAGGCACAGCTTCCGGGCGCCGACGGCTTCACTGATTTGCGCGATACGCCGCTCTTCACCATCGATCCGGGCGATGCAAAAGACCATGACGACGCCGTCTTTGCCGAGCCTGATCCGAACCCGGATAATCCCGGCGGTCATCGCGTCATCGTCGCCATCGCCGATGTCAGCTACTTCGTCCGGCCCGGCAGCGCGCTTGATACCGAAGCGCTGAAGCGCGCGAACTCGGTTTATCTGCCCGACCGCGTCGTGCCGATGTTGCCGGAGCGATTGTCCAACAATCTTTGTTCCCTTCGCGAGCATGAAGACCGGCCGTGCCTTGCCGTCGATATGATTATCACCGCGCAAGGCGTTAAAAAATCCCACCGGTTTGTCCGTGCAATGATGCGCTCCGCCGTCAAGCTTTCTTATGAAGAAGCGCAAGCGATCAGCGAGGGGGGGCCCGCTTCCCCGGCCATTCAAACCGCGGTGAAAAATCTTTACAGCGCATTCAAAGCCCGCTGGAGCGAGCGCTCCAAACGCGCGCCGCTGGACCTTGATCTGCCCGAGCGCAAGATCATCATGAACAAGACCGGACAGGTCGAAAAAGTCGTCAAACGCGAGCTCTTCGACGCCCATCGCGTGATTGAGGAATTTATGATCCTCGCCAATGTCGCGGCGGCCGAAACCCTTGAGCGCGCACGCACGACGCTGATTTACCGGGTCCATGACCAGCCCGAGGAAGAAGCCCTCAAAGGCGTGCGCGAATATCTGAAATCGCTCGATTATTCCCTTTCCAAAGGCGGCGCAGTGCGGCCTGCGAACTTCAACCAACTCCTGAAGATTGCCAGCCAGCGCGATGAAAAGGAGATGGTCTCCGAGGTTGTCTTGCGCTCCCAGCGGCAGGCGATTTACGCCACGGAAAACCTCGGTCATTTCGGTCTTAACCTGCCGCGTTACGCCCATTTTACCTCGCCAATTCGGCGCTATGCCGACCTCACGGTCCATCGCGCACTGGTTAAGGCCTGTAACCTCGGCGCGGGCGGTCAGGGCGCGGAAGAGGCAAAATCCCTCGGCGATATCGCCGATCAAATCTCGACGCTGGAGCGCCGCGCCATGGCCGCCGAACGCGAGGCTTCCGACCGCTATCTTTCGGCGTTTCTGGAGGCGCGTGTCGGCGCCAGCTTCAACGCCCGCATCCGCGGCGTCACGCGATTTGGCCTGTTCGTCATGCTCGATGAAACCGGCGCCGACGGCTTCATCCCGATCCGCAATCTCGGCAATGAATATTATCGCTATGAAGAAGCGATGCATTGCGTCATCGGCAGCGCGTCGGGCGGCGTCTTCCGTCTGGGCCAGGAAGTCCGCGTTAAGCTCGCCGAAGCCACGCCGCTCACCGGCGGCTTGCGCTTCGACATGCTGAGCAATCCCCTGCCCGGCGGCAACAAGCGAAAATCCGCAAGCAAAAAAGCCGGACGCAAAGGTGCAAAGAAAAGTAGCCGGCGCAACGCCACATCCGCTCCGGTCAAGAAAAAGAAAAAGCGGCGAAAGTCGAACGCAAAGCCGCGCCAATCATAACGGACCGGCTTCGCCGCCAATGACGGCCATCGCGGCAACACCTGAAAAAATACTTTCGCGCGTTTTATGAGCCCAATAAGCACGGGGCCTGTGGCGGAATCTGGTCCAACATTTTCACCCGCTATCGCCGCCGGCGGCGGCTGTCGTTTACATGCTTTTATAAGATGCATTTTGATATGCTCCTTTCTCGCAATTTTCGGATCTGGATAATGTCAAAAGGCAGTATATGCCCGCCCATATGCGTGAGGATAACTTTTCACCAGTCAAATGGGGTTGGGCCCCCATTTGACGAAATTTGCGACGTGAAGCCTTATGCCGAACACGGCTTGCGAGAAAAGTTCATATAAAAACAACCTCAACGGAGAATTTGTCGCGTGCGGCGTACCAAAAAAATGCATGCCCGCGCAGCTGCGTTTGCTTCGCAAACGGTCAGCGCGAACTTTGGCCAACGCCCCTCCGAGGGTTGTATTTTTCACTCCATGATTAGTGTTGAGATTGTGTGAATTCAATCGTAAATTTCGCGTCCTGCTAGTACCGAGATACCTTCAGGGTTCCGGCTTAAGACAATCCGTAAAGCCGGAATCTGCACATGTTTTAGCTGCATCCCGAAGAAGTAATCTTTCGTTGCTCTCCAGTTGAGCGGCAAGAGTTTTGAGAAAATATTTATACGTACTGTTTGAAGGATAAATTGCGTGACCAACTTCTGCCCACATATAGGCAAGGGATAAATCAGGCGACATTGAATCAGGCGAAACTTGAAAATTCAGAGATATTCGAGCTATTGCTATTTCCACCTCAGAATCGGAGCCGCTTCGGACGTAATAATTCAACGATTTCTCATAGTCAGATGAGACGCCTTTTCCACTCAAATACAAATCACCCAAGGCTATATATGCTAGCGTTTCTCCGTTCTCTGCGGCGCGAAGATACCAATCACGAGCTTGCTCATAGTCGCGGGAAACTCCATACGCATCCTCGAATAGTTTTCCCATGGCGTATTGTGCAACTGGCAATTGCTGCTCTGCTGTCAGCCTAATCCACTTAACGGTTTCACCTGTGTTGGTTGGCCCCAGCGGACCATATCTCAACATTTCACCCCAAAAGTATTGAGCGTAGGCATGCCCTTGCTCTGCTGCCATTCGGGTCCAATACGCTGCCTCTGTATATTGCGAAAGACTCGTTGTACCTTCAAAATTAAACTCTTCCCCTTCGATGCTGGCGAAAAGGAACCCTAACCGAAATTGTGCGTCGGCATTTCCCGCTCGAGCTAAAGGCAGCAGGCTATCAATTTTCTTTTGTGCATCGGCGTTCGGACTTTTAGGTGAACTGTTTTCGGAACATGCCAGCAGTTGTGCCGCCACAAATAGGGCAGATATCATTTTCCAGATATTGCGCAGATGTTTCGCTGAAAAGTTCAAACTCACGGCGAACAACCATCAGTAACATTAAGTATAGGGCACTCGTAATGCCTAACCTGAAGCTCCGAAATGTAAGGTAAGTTAAATTCTCCGAGAAAATTCAATTTAGTATTGAGGCAGCTGGCCAAATTTCGTTGCAACCGAACCGAAAGAGCCCCCGCCGTCCCGTCGGGACACCTCCCCCGTAAGATACGGGGGAGGAAAATTACATCGGGTTTGCCGCTTGCTCCTTCTTCCCCCGCTTGCGGGGGAAGTGGCCGCGAAGCGGTCGAAGGGGGCCCTTTTCAGAGAAAAGAACCGAGAAGAAATCTAAACAACAGCCGACCCCCTGACCGACAAACCGTCACCACCCCTACTGCTTCTTATGCTCCACCGGCTCGGCGTCTTCCTTGCCGAGGGCCTTTAGCGCGAACGCATAAAGATGTGCGCGTTCTTCGAGACGTTCAAAGCGTGCGGCCGAGCCGCCATGGCCGGCGCCCATATTGACGCGATGAACGAAAAGGCCGTCCTTTGCTTCCTCGCGCAGCCGCGCGATCCATTTGGCCGGTTCCCAATACGTAACGCGGTAATCGGTCAGCCCCGATGTCGCCATCACCGGAGGATAGTCGACATTCGCGATATTGTCGTAAGGGGAGTATTCCGCGATCCAACCATATTCCTCGGCGCTGGTGATGGGATTGCCCCACTCCTCCCATTCCGGCGGGGTCAGCGGCAACTCGCCGTCCGAGATGGTGTTGATCACGTCCACAAACGGCACAGCGGCGATGACGCCGGCAAAAAGCTCCGGACGCAGATTAACCGTTGCGCCAACCAACAGGCCGCCCGCGCTGCCGCCATAGATCACAATGCGTTTTGGCGAGGTGTAGCCTTCGGCGATAAGCCCATCGGCTGCCGCCGCAAAGTCGGTGAAGGTGGTCATCTTCTTTTCAAGCTTGCCATCGAGATACCACTGACGGCCCTTGGCCGCGCCGCCGCGAATATGCGCGACCGCATAGACAACGCCGCGATCGACAAGCGGCAGAATATTTGTCGAGAAACTGTCCGGAATGGTGGCGCCGTATGACCCGTAGCCATAAAGCAATACGGGCGCCTTGCCGTCCATGGGCGTCGATTTCAGCCGCAGCACCATCACCGGAATTTCCGCGCCATCAGGCGCCGGCGCGTTCACGCGCTCAACGACATAAAGCGACTGATCGTGACCGCTCGGCACTTCCTGCGTTTTCAGCAAGCTGCGCGTTCGCGCGCCCATATCATAATCAAAGGTCTGTTCCGGCGTAGACGGCGATTCATAGGAAAAGCGCAGGGTTTGCGTATCAAACTCATATCCCGCGTCGATACCAATAGCGTAGGCCGCCTCGTCAAACGCAACCTCGTGCTCTACCCCGTCATAGGTCGAAACAACGATGCGCGGCAGCGCGTCCCTGCGCATGGCGCGCACGAAATAGTCCTTAAACGGCGCAAACGTCGCGATGTAAGACCCCGCTTCATGCGCGATCCAGTCCGTCCAGTTCTCCTGTCCCGGATCAGCGATCGGCGCTTTGACGATTTTGAAATCAACCGCGCCGCCGGCATTGGTTCTGATTAAAAACTCATCGCCGTAATGTTCCGGGAAATATTCAACGCCTGTCTCACGGGCGGCGATCAACACCGGCGCGGCTGTCGGCGCATCGGCGCGCACATAGCGCACTTCGCTGGTGATCTGGCTGTCGGCGTGAATGAAAATATAATCGCCGCTCTGGCTCTTGGAGACAAAGAGGAAAAAGCTGTCGTCTTTTTCTTCATAGACAAGCGCGTCATCGGCCGGGTCGGCGCCCAGCGCATGATATTTGACGCGCACAGGGCGCTGATTATCATCGCGTTCTACATAGAAAAAGCCTGAGCTGTTGGCGTTCCAGGTCGCGCCTGAACCATCCGCGCTCTCAATACGGTCTGCATAGTCCTCGCCAGTTTCAATGTTGCGCACCGAAATCGTATAATATTCAGAGCCAAGACGATCGACGGCATAGGAAACGAGATTATGATCGGGGCTATGGGCGACGCCGCGAACGCTGAAAAACTTCGACTCGCCCCGCTCCGCGTCGCCGTCATACAGGACCTGCTCATCGCCGCCGGCGCGCGGGGCGCGCACGAAAATCGGATACTCGCCGCCCTCGCGAAATTTCGACCAATATTTCCAGTCGCCATCGGGCTGCGGCACCCGGGAATCATCTTCTTTAATCCGCGCGCGCATTTCATCGAACAAATCCTTGCGCAGCTGATCGAGGTCTTGGGTCACCTCGCCGTAATAGGCGTTCTCCGCCTCAAGCACGGCGCGAATGTCGTCATCGAGCGTCGACGGGTCGCGCAGAACCTCCTGCCATTCTTCATCGCGCAGCCATGTGTAATTGTCCGTTCGGGTGATCCCGTGCTGGGTGGTTTCAAGCGGGCGTTTTTCAATTTCCGGCGGCGCAATTTCGCGCACGGCGGCGAAGGGATCGCGGTCGTTCATCAATTCTGCTTTCTCTTTGTCTTCAACATCTGCAGGGCGCTGGTCGCAGCCAGCGACCGCAAAAGCGGCGCCGGCCATAGCGATGACCGTGAGCTTGATTTTCATATCCGGTTTCTCCCTCTGCCCGCCTTTATTGGCCCTTTCCGCGATTGTGTGGGTCGCGTCCTAAAAGCCATATTGCTATCGCGTACCGTGCCACAGGCCGGTGATCCGGCGCAATGTTTATCGCCTCGTCAGGTGGGACCGCCCATCGGCTCGGCGCCTTCTATTAACGATACATAAAACCTCCGTGAGTGCAGGCTGATTTTTGCCGCCCAGCCATGCTAGCTTGAAGCTCCGATCCAACTTTGTGGAGAAAAACGTGAAAATACAGCGGTCAATATTGACGGTAATCGCGGGCGTCTTCGTCCTCGCGGCGGGGGCAACAAGCCAGGCCGCCCAAGAAACGGTACCTACCGACAACGGCCGGATCGAAACCGCTGTCTTTGCCGGTGGGTGTTTCTGGTGCGTTGAAGCCGATCTTGAAAAACTGGACGGCGTCGGCGATGTCGTCTCGGGCTATAGCGGCGGTGATCTACAAAACCCGACCTATGGCAATCATGAAGGCCATATTGAAGTGGTCGAGGCGCCTTATGATCCTGACGTGATTTCCTATCGCGAACTCACCGATTATTTCCTGCGCCATATCGATGTGCTTGACGATGGCGGTCAGTTTTGCGACCGCGGCCACGCCTATACGACGGCGATCTTTTACAACAGCGAAGACCAGCGCAAAAACGCCGAAGCGGCCATTAGCGCGGCTGAAGCAGAGCTTGGAAAATCGGTCGTCACGCCAGCGCGCGCATTAGACAAATTCTGGATCGCTGAAGACTATCACCAGGATTACTACAAGAAAAACAAACTGCGCTACCGCTATTACCGCACCAGCTGCGGCCGCGACCGGCGCGTGAATGCGGTTTGGGGTAAATAGAACAACCCCGCTGTCTGTGTCATCACCGGACTTGTTCCGGTGATCCAGTGCCGAGGTAAATGGCTGTGACGATTTTCTGGATTGCCGGATGGAGATGGATGGGAATCATCGACCGTCCGGCAATAACATGAGTTTTTACTTACAATAGTAAAATAAAAAATCGCCTGCTCAATTTTTCAGAGCAGGCGATTTTTCTATTAGTAATTCAGTTTACTCAACCGTACTATCTTCCGTATCAGCGCCCGGAACCGGGAAGCCGCGATCACGCATCAGCGCTTCGATCTTGGCGTCGCGGCCACGGAAGGCGCGGTAGGCATCGGCCGGATCAACTGAGTTGCGCGAAGCGAACAGGTGTTCGACCAAACTTGCCGCGACATCTTCATCGTAAAACCCGCCCGGCGCCTCAGCGAAAGCTTCCGCGGCATCAGCGGTCAAAACATCCGCCCACATATAGCCGTAGTATCCGGCGGAATATCCCTCGCCGGAAAAGATATGGCCAAAATGCGGGGACCGGTGACGCATGACGATTTCGTCCGGCATACCAAGATCGGCCAGCGTCGCCCGCTCAAACGCATCGGGATCAATGCCGGTCGGATCGACCGTGTGATAGCGCATATCGACCAGCGCCGAGGCGAGATATTCGGTTGTCGAAAAGCCCTGATTAAAAGTCGCAGCGGCTTTGATTTTCGCAACCAGCTCAGCGGGGATCGGCTCGCCGGTCTGGTAGTGAACGAGGTAGTTGTCGATGACTTTGTCTGTTGTCAGCCAGCGCTCCAATAATTGCGACTGGAATTCTGTGTAGTCGCGCACGCCGCTATTCAGCGTCGGGTAATCAACATTCGACGACAGACCGTGCAAGGCATGGCCGAATTCATGGAAATAAGTTCCCGCATCATCCCACGAGATCAGCACCGGCTCGCCCGGCGCGCCTTTGATGAAGTTGGAGTTGTTGGACACCAGCGGGTGTTTCTCAACGCCGCCCAGCGTGTCGTGGCTGCGATAGCCGGTCATCCAGGCGCCGGAGCGTTTGCCGGGGCGGGAAAAGGGATCAAGATACCACAGGCCGACATGATCGCCGGTGGTTTTGTCGGTGACTTCCCAGACGCCGACATCTTCATGCCACACCGGCACGGAGCCTTCAGGGACCGGCGCAAAATCAAAATTGAACAATTCGCCGGCGACAAAGAACATCGCCTCGCGCAGCTTGCCGAGTTGCAGATATTGCTTCACTTCGTCCGAGTTCAGATCATATTTCGCCTGGCGGACTTTTTCCATGTAATAACGATAATCCCATGGCGCGATCTCAAACTCGTCGCCATCAGCGTCGACAATCGCCTGCATCTCGGCGACTTCTTCCTCAACGCGGGCGAGCGCTGCGGGCCAGACCGCTTCCATCAGCTCCAGCGCCCGAGCCGGCGTCTTCGCCATGCGGTTCTGAAGCCGCCATTCGGCATAATTTCCGTAACCGAGAAGTTTGACCCGCTCGTCGCGGAGCTGGAGGGTCTCGGCGATGATGGCGTTGTTGTCCTTGTCGTCGCCATTGTCGCCGCGGTTATAATAGGTCCGCCACACCGTCTCGCGCAGATCGCGTTCTTCAGAATAGGTCAGGAACGGGTCCATCGATGAGCGGGTGTTGGTGATGGCGTATTCGCCATCATGTTCACGCTGGGTCGCCGCCGCCGCGGAGGCTTTGACAAAACTCTCCGGCAGACCGCTCAGCTGATCACCCGAAATATACGTGACGTAGCCTTCCTCGTCGGCAAGCACATTGTTGGAAAAGCTTGTACTTAGCTCCGCCAGGCGCTGGTTTATTTCCGCATAGCGTTCTTTCGCCTCGCCTTCGAGGGTGGCGCCATTGGAAGCGAAGCCGTCATAGGTCAGCCACACAACGCGCTGCCTGGCCGCGTCCAGGGATTTGTATTCATCGCCTTCGTAAATCGCCCGCACGCGCGCAAACAGCTTGTCATTTTGCGTAATTTTAGAAAAGAATTCCGACAACCTCGGCGCCATTTCCTGTTGGATGGCGCGGAATTCTGGCGACGACATGTTAGCCGACCAGATGCCCCAATAGGTGAACACGCGGCCAAGCTCGTCACCAGCTTTCTCCAGCGGAACAATGGTATTGGCGAAGCTCGGCGCGTCCGGATTGTTGGCGATGGCGTCAACTTCAGCAAGGTTGCGCGCCATGCCAGCCTCCAGCGCGGCCTTCAGACCAGCAAGGTCCATCTCATCGAAATGCGGGACGCCCTCAAACGGTCCGTCATAAGCGGACAATAATTTATCGCCCTCATCGTTGGCTGCGTCAGCAGGCGCAAGCTCCGCAAACAGATCGATATTTTCATCGACGGTTTTCTGTGCCATTTCCTGTCCCTCACCGCCCTTGGAGGCGGTATCCTCTTTCCCGCAGGCGGAAAGCGCAGTTATGATGGCGAGCGTTGAGACAATAAGTTTGATCCGCATGAGGCGGCTCCTTCTATTTCAAAAATGAATACCCCGGCGGCCCCCAAAAGGCGCCGCGCCCACATAAATTTTTGCGCATGGTGCGGAGACCGGGGCGAAGTTGCAAGCGCGAACATGACGCAGTTCATCGCTTTAACGCAGATTTCGCTCGGTTTGTCGCGTATGGGTGTAATTTGACGTTTAGCAGCGGTCCACCAGTAATCGGCTGAGCAGCTCAGTGTAAGGCCCTGCTGCAGTTTCTGGCCCTAAAGTGACATTGGACTCGTCAAATTGAACGTCTGAAAACTTGCGCAAACTTGCCCTAGCAAACTGATGGCGGTCATTGCCGAACGGCTTTAAATTAGGAGGCTGAACTTGGATAGGTGGGTTTCACCGGGCGCACACGTTACGTCCGCACGACTGGTAAGAGCTGAAGGATGATGTGTGACATCTGATGACCGATAGCGACTCCTTCAGTGAGCAGATAATGCTCTCTATTTCGGTCTCAACTCATCAATTATATTTGCGCTTACCCAGTAGATATCCACATTGTCATTTTCTGTGTCTACGCCCCTATTGAATAAGATGTATTTGCCGTCGGGGGTGACGCTGGCGTAGGCATCCCATTTGTCGGAGTTCACTTTGTCGCCCATATTGATAGCAGGGCCCCAGGATCCGTCTTTTTGGCGGAAGCTGATATAAAGGTCGGATTCTCCGAAGCCGCCTTCCCGCTCACTATCCCAAATCAGGTAGCTTTCGTCTGGCGCGATAAAGGGGTGGGCTGTCCATTTGCCTGTGTTGACCACCGGGCCCATCTTTTTGGGCTCTTGGCGCGTGCCGTCTTTGAGCGTTGAAATGCGGATCACATCGCCGCTTTTGTAATCATCAAACACATAGGCGCCCCTCGCTGACGCCGACAGGCGCATAATGCCCCAATCCTCTCTCTCAAACATGGGCCCAAGGCTTTTTCGCTCTGACCAGCCGCTTCCAACACGCTCCTTGTAACCTTCCGCCATATGCATGCGCTTGCCATCAGGCGAAAATGCCACTTCACCGTTCCGCGTGAACTCGATATATTTTTTCCAGATATTGTTTTCCTGGCGGAAGCCGATAACGGTGGGCCGAGTGTAATTGCCGCCCTTTGTGGTGAAGTAAAATTCATGCATGCCGGGTGCAAAAACGCCTTCGAGTTCCCAAGCTTCAGTGGAAAAAATACCCGGCGCAAAAACCTCTGCTGTCATGCCCGGGGGCGTTTGCCCCATATAGGGGCCTTCAAGCACGGGAAAATCCCGAGCGTGGCTACCGCTTGTGGTTGCCAGCGCTGAAAAAACCAGACCGATAAAAGCAAAAGCAGATTTCATTTTTTGTCCTATTATGGCTTGGGCCTGAGGTTTTCAAAAATCTCATCGTCTACCCAATAGATGTTGGCAAAGTCGTCGGCTCTGTCTTCGCTTAAATTTATTCAGAAAATGAAAACTTCCCCCAGGTCGACTTATCGTTATCAACTGCATTTTCGGGATAAAAGAATTGTGCCCCATTTCCTTCGTGTCTAACGCTTACGCCAATCATCATATTCCAAGTGTTACCCGCAAATTTTTTGCGTAACACTTGGATTTGCCTGTGTGTTCCTCTTGCGAATTTAGGATTCTTTCTATTTTCGGGATCCTCAAGCCCAGAAAAGGGTACCCAGAATCCAGCATAATCTTTGAGCTCCCACTTGCGGGATGCCTCTTCCCATCCATTGTCTGTGAGTACACTTTCTCCCATTTGAGCGGAGAGGTGAAATTTGTGGAGACGACCAGTTTCTGCATGTTCTATGTAAAGATCTATGACCGTGTAGTCTTCCACTTTGCCTTTGGCGCAAAGGTAGAAGCTTTCTTTATCGTGCATAAGATAAATGGAAGCCTGCGCTGGCAGCTCGAACTTTGTTGCTGCTTCCCATTCATCGTTGCCACAACGGCCGTCCAATAATGCTGCTTTGTTGGTTGGGTTGATAGCAATGGTTTCGGAAGCATTGGTACCAGTGGCTACGAATAATAGGGAGGCGCTCGATAACAGAAGTTTTGACATATTTTGCATGGAATTTCTCGGGTTGTTTCGGGTTTGGGAGAAGTGGCTCGGTTTGTTTGCACAGTTATGTGTCGATTTATAAGTGGATATCAGCCCTTGTTATACTGCGACCGGGATTGGTTGCAGCTGAGGAACTATCACCTTGGGCATGGCTTCCGCCATTCATCATCAGTACAGAAAGTAGTAAAAGCATTGAGGCGCAAACACGCTTCATGATTTTTACTTAGTTAACAAACGCAGGTAGGATAATTTTTGAAACCTGATCCATTATTGTGTCTTCCCTGTCATGGCCAGTGATCACAACAATTATGTCAAGGTCTTCAACCACTATTATGCGTTGCCCGCCGCCGCCCCAGGCAAATGTGGCGCCAAAGTTTTGATCACCGACTGCTATAGGCGTTTGATACCAAAAATAGCCGTAACGGTAGGTATCAGGCATCCAATCTTCAGTAGGCTTCACAATGCCACTAGTGGCCTTAGCGAGATAATCTGCCGAAATAAGCTGTTCGCCCTGCCATTTGCCATTATTGATGACCACGTTACCCAACTTGAGCATATCACGAGACGTCATGTTCACGCGCCAACCTGCTTCTGGCAGGCCACTAACGTGAGTCTGCCAGCTATAATTCGTGATGCCCAATTTATCGAGAATTTCCTTTTTGATGAAATCCTGGGCGGTGCCTGGCACGACGGCGTCAATGACCGTCATCACCAACATTGGATTGAAGTTGCCATATAAATAGGTCTGAGACTCTGCGGTAATAGGCCCGCTATGCTCAAGAAGGGACTGCACCAGGCCCTGGCCCTTTAACTGAGCGGGGTTTTCCTGAAGTTCTTCCCATTTATCACTACTGACGCTAAGTCCCCCGTGCATAGTCAATGCCTTATGGAGTGTGATTTTTTCTGCGCCCTCCACTAGTTTTGTTGAGTCCAGGTCTTTCAGAAAACTAATGAGCGGCTTGTCCAAATCGGCCATGGTCAGATAGCCCATCTGGATAGCGCGGCCCAGCGCCAAGCTGGTGTAGGCTTTAACCGCTGACGCTTGGCCGTGGGCCAGATTGATGCGACCGCGCTTATAATAGGATTCAAACAGAAACTTGCCCTTATGGGCGACCAGCAGGCTGTCGAAGCGCCCGTGCTTACCGTCAGCGATTTCCTGAGCCAGTTTGACAATCATGTCTTTATTGCCGCCATCGACGCCTAGTCCGCCCACTGAAATACCGTCTTTTCTGTCGGCAGGCGCTGCATCGATGAAGGCTTTGTCGAGATACGGAATATCCCTGAATGACAACTCGGCGTCGGCAGCTGTCGCCTCCGGCGCGAGGCCATCACTTTCTTCGGTATTTTCTTCGGCGCCTACTGCGGCCAAGCTGCTAAAACTGCTCAAAAAAGCAATTGCGAGTAAACTTTTGAATTTTAAATTGATGGTCATATTAATCGCCTAGAACGCTTCATTACTTCTTCCTTATTTGAGATAAACAAATTACTTAGCGTCCTCATTACAATAGATTTGTAACGTGTCGCATTGGTCTTTTCTCTTTGTATTATCTGCAGCTATGGAATAATCGGTGCAATGCACAATGACATTGCGGTGAACCGTTATAACCATAAGACGAAACGTAAGTTTATATGTGACCGTCCGATGATGACCATCAATCAGTTGCTTTATAATTCCACGGTAGGAGTTGGTCGATTTTATTGATCGGATGATGAGCGGCCTAAATTTGCCTCAATTAAGACGCTGAAGATTACGGCAGAAACCCGCCACAAAACGGCCGTTCTCCAAATTGGGCGCTATGTCTGATATTGGCGAATAGCGGCTGCCCAGTTCTCAAACCGAGACACCGCCAACGGTCGCCGTCAGCTTGCAAGTGCTGAAAGGCCGGGTTGCTCAATCTAAATTTGTTGGTCGATGATCAACACCCATCGACCAGCACCACCTGACTTGTGGTGGTGTTGTGCCGGATGGCGACGAGGTCCTGAAATTTCGGGTCTTCAAGAAACGCTATCGCGTGTTCTCTTGCCGGGAACTCTATGATGATCATCCTTTCCGGCGCCCAATCTCCCTCCATAACGGTCGGCTCGACGCCTTGGACGATATACTTTCCCGAGTGCTTTTTGATGAAAGCAGGAACACCGCGAATGTATTGGGTGAAGCGCTCAAGATCGTGGATGGTCATATCGATGACAAGATAGGCGCTCATTCGGTCGGTCCTTCGCATAACACGGCTGCAAGGTAGTCCATTAGTTTAAAATACAAAGCCGCGTTGTTCCCTCCCTAGAATAGGGAGGGGAATACGTCCCGTACCCAGGCGAAAACACGAGGCTTCAACAGCGATAAAGCCTCAAACTGAGGCGTCGCCCCTGCCACAGCTTCTTGCAGCCGCGCGCTGCAGGCGCTATATAGTCTCAGATAAGAATCTTCGGGGCGGGGTGAAAGTCCCCACCGGCGGTAATGCGGAAGAGATTCCGACGAGCCCGCGAGCGGCGGCGCCCAGATTGGGTGGCAAAGCAGATACTGGTGAGATCCCAGAGCCGACGGTCATAGTCCGGATGGTAGAAGGTTCGAGGCAGGTTTTGAGAACCTGACGACGTGCGCGTTATTGCGCCCGGCGTTCGGCTTTTAAAGGTCTGTTTTGACGCCCCGTAACCGCTTTTGGCCACGGGGCTTTTTTATGGGCGACGCCCAGGAAATTGAGAACATTCATAGCCGGCATATGGACCGGGCGATGGCTCTCGCGCTTCGTGGCGTCGGGCTTGTTGCTCCGAACCCGCTGGTCGGGTGTCTTATTGTTCGCGAGGGTGCGTCCATCGTCGGGCATGGCTGGCATGAAGGACCTGGAACGCCCCATGCGGAAGTGAAGGCCCTTGAAGAAGCGGGCGACAAGGCCCGCGGCGCAACTGCCTATGTCACGCTCGAGCCGTGCAACCATCATGGGCGCACCGGGCCTTGCGTGGAGGCGCTGATCGACGCGAACGTCGCTGAAGTGATCTACGCCCTGAGCGATCCGAACCCTCTCGCCGCTGGCGGGGCGGACCGGCTTCGCGCTGCAGGCATTTCAGTGCGCGGCGGTGTCGGCGAAGATCTTGCCCGGCATGTCAATCGCGCCTGGCTGCATTTCATTGAATGCGAACGCCCCTTTGTCGTCGGCAAGACGGCGATGACCCTCGATGGGCGCATCGCCACTGCTGGCGGCGAAAGTCAGTGGATTACTGGCGAGGAAAGCCGAAAGGCGGGACATCGCCTGCGCCATGAGGCCGGCGCGATTATTGTCGGTGCGGGCACGGTGATCGCCGACGACCCGGCGCTTACCGCGCGAACCGATCGGGGGACCGGCTACCCCTTAAGAATTGTGCTGGATTCAACAGCCCGCACCGCGCCCGGCGCGAAAGTCTATGAGCGGTCAGGAAAAGGCGCCCTCCTCGCTGCGACCCGCGCCGCGCCCGCCGCCCGGCTTGCAGCGTTTAAAGAGATGGGCGTTGAAGTCCTGGTGCTGCCTGCTGACGACGCCGGCCGTCCTGATCTCCATGCGCTGCTTGGCGCCCTTCATGAGCGCAACATTGTTTCCGTGCTGGTTGAAGGCGGCGGCGAAGTTCTCGGCGGGTTCTTCGATGCGGACCTGCTCGACGAAATCGACATGTTTATCGCGCCAAAACTGTTCGGCGGCGGCAAACCGGCTTTTGGCGGCGACGGCGTTGAGCGCCTCACTGAGGCTGACCGGTTCAGCTTTCAGCAGATAAAAACAGACGGGCCGGATTTCCGGTTCCAAGGCGTGCGCCGGAAGGAAGGCGCGTAATGTTCACCGGCCTCGTTGAAGAAATGGGCGATGTCGCCGCAGTCGCTAAATCGACGGACAGTTTTGACCTGACGGTCGGCGCCGACACCGTGCTCGACGGCCTCAAGCTTGGCGATTCCATCGCGGTCAACGGCGTCTGCCTTACCGTGACGACATTTGACGACAAGACATTCACCGTCGGCCTCGCGCCGGAGACGCTCGCCCGCACCAATCTTGGCGATCTCGTCACTGGCAATCCGGTCAATCTCGAGCGTTCGCTGTTGCCGACCACCCGGCTGGGCGGTCATTTCGTGCAAGGCCATGTGGACGCGACGGGAACCATCAGCTCTTTCCGCCCGGACAAGGACGCACTGTGGCTAACGGTCAAAACCGATCCGGCGCTGATGCGCTACATCGTGACCAAGGGCTATATCGCGATTGACGGAACCTCGCTGACCGTCGTCGATACCGGCCCGGACGGGTTCAACGTTACGCTGATCAATTACACGCAACCCAAAATCATCCTGCCCCGGAAAAAACCGGGCGACCGCGTTAATCTCGAGGTTGATATTCTCGCCAAATATATCGAGCGCCTGACGCAACCCCGCGCCGGCGCGCCGATCACCACCAATTTTCTCACCGAACACGGCTTTACCAACCAAGGAGCGCGTTAATGCCAATTGCGTCTGTACCCGAAGCTATTGCAGCTTTTAAGACCGGCGAAATCGTTATCATCGTCGATGATGAGGACCGCGAAAACGAGGGCGATCTCACCATCGCCGCCGATTTCGTGACCGCCGAGATGGTCAACTTCTTCGCCAAGGAAGGCCGCGGCCTTGTCTGCTGCGCGCTGGCGCCGGAACTGCTCGACAAGTTCGCGCTGCCGCTGATGGTGCCCGATGAGGACAACCGCTCCGGCTTCGGCACACGGTTTACCGTTTCCGTCGAGGCGGCCGAGGGTGTGACCACCGGCATCTCCGCCCATGATCGCGCCCATACCATACGCACGCTTGTTGATCCCAAAGCGACCAGAGCCGATATCGTCACGCCCGGTCACACCTTCCCGTTGCGCGCTACGGAAGGCGGCGTTCTCGAACGCGACGGCCAGACCGAGGCTTGCGTTGATCTGGCGATCCTCGCCGGCCTCACCCCGGCGGCAATGCTGTGTGAGGTGATGAACGATGACGGGACGATGGCGCGCCTGCCGGATCTTGAAATCTTTGCGACACGCTTCGCCATGAAAATCATTTCCGTCAAAGCGTTGCAGGAGTATCGCCGGACAAATGAATGTGCAGACGGAAATCTGCGCGCTGCAAGTTAGGGGTCGTCATGGGACAGATATTTGAAGGCGCAATGTCAGGGGCGGGGCTGAAGATTGCGATCGTCGCGACGCGCTGGAACGAGTTTATCGTCGAGCGCCTCACCGCTGGCGCCAAGACCGCGCTCGCACAACATGGCGTGGATGAGGCCGCCATTGACATCGCCATGGCGCCCGGCGCCTATGAGGTTCCATTCATCGCCAAGACGCTCGCCGCAACCGGGCGCTATCATGGCGTCGTTGCGCTGGGCTGCGTCATTCGCGGCGCGACGCCGCATTTCGATTATGTCGCCGGAGAAGCTGCAAGCGGCGTCGCCGCCGCTGCGCGCGATACCGGCGTGCCGATCTCCTTTGGCGTCCTCACCGTCGATACGATTGAACAGGCGATTGAGCGCGCCGGAACAAAAGCCGGCAACAAAGGCGCCGAGGCGGCGCTGGCGCTGGTTGAAACCATCACCCTTTGTCGGTCCATAGACCGTTCCAGCGAGGAGGCGTAAATGAGTGCGGAAACCATCCAGCTAAAGCCAAAACAGGCGAGCCGCGAAGAAGCCGAGGAAGCCGTTCGCACGCTCCTTTCCTATTACGGAGAGAACCCGGAGCGCGAAGGCCTCCTCGATACGCCGCGGCGGTTCGTCGATGCGTATGAGGAATTTCTCTCAGGCTATGCCGACGACCCGGTCTCGATCCTGTCGCGCACCTTTGAAGAGGTCGAGGGCTATAAGGATATTGTCGTGATGCGCGGCATCCGTTTTGAGAGCCATTGCGAGCACCACATTCAGCCGATGATCGGCATCGCCCATGTCGCCTATCTGCCGGGCGCGCGCGTTGTCGGCATTTCAAAACTCGCTCGCGTCGTTGATGCGTTCGCAAGGCGCCTGCAAAGCCAGGAAACGCTCACCAACCAGATCGCCGGCGCGATAGAGGCCGCGCTTCAACCGCGCGGCGTCGCGGTGCTGCTAGAGGCCGAACATCAATGCATCTCAACCAGAGGCATCCACAAAACCGACGTCGCCTGCATCACGCAAGCCATGACCGGCGCCTTTGAAACCGACCCCAAAGCCGAAGAACGCTTTATGCGGCTGATCGGAAAATAGACGGGCGGCGCTTTTCAACACTGTCGCCGCAAACTTTCAGCACAGACAATAAAAAAGGGCGGCTCAATGAGCCGCCCTTTTCCGTAAGTGTGTTTCGCTCGCTTAGAATTCGTAGCGAATACCGAAACGAATTTCCCAAACAGAGGCATTCGTTACAGGTGATTGGAGTGATTGCGGTGTAACGTCATTGAACCCAGTGATGATAAATTCACCATTTGGACCGAAAGCGGATCCGGCTGCACAATCTGCACACCCAGAGCGTTCATTAATTTCATAGAACTCAACGGCGCCAGGGAACCCAGCCTGATTAATGACGCCCCAATCGTCGTTCAACAAATTGCCGATGTTCTCGATGACAACAAAACCCGCCATCTTATGGCCGTTCTTCATGCCAGGGAATTCCTGCTCAATGCGCAGATCCCACTGAGAGAACCAATCAGATTGGAATGCGTTTTTCGGAGCAATCATGCCGCCGAATTCGCTAAGACCAAGCCCATTCAGAGTACTGAAAAAGCCTGCGGAATCTACACCCGTTTCGAAGATGATATTAGGGTCGCCTGGGCCAGTTGGGATATAGGCGAGGTGACGACCATCAATAAAGTCGCCAAATGCCTGACCAGCGTCAATAAAGTTGATGCTGTATGGCCTCGATTGAGAGATGGTGCCAAAAAGATTGACCTTGGTTTCATTATCACCCCAAAACGCCTTGCGCAGACCCGCGGTGAACGTCATCCGGTGAGGCACTTCGTTGTTAGATGTGCCGAGCGCCGGGTTGTTTGGATCATCCACCGATTGCAAAGCGAAGTTTGAAAACGCCACCGATGACGGCATTGGGTTGCGATCCTTGGAGTCCACATAGGCGTAGCCAAATGTCCAATTCGCATCCCACCCGTTATCGAATGCATAGTCTTTGCTAAGAGCCGCGGAGAGAACATATTGGCGGCCCCCCTCACTATTGGTGAGAATGAAGTCCTGATTGAACGCACGACTACCGCAAGCTGCTGCAAGCGGAACAACGCAATCCGGATCAGCCCGGTCAATTCCGACATAAATCGGACGACCATCAATCGCAGATCCAACTTGCTCCAACGTGGCGTCGATGATCTTCGCCGCCTCGCGATCTTTCGTATACAGGAAGTCTGCCTGAAGCGTATACCCCTGACCAAGCCCCTCAGGCATATCGAAGTCCCAAGTACCGCCTAACGCAAACTTCCATTGCGACGGAATTTTGAAATTGTCATCGATAGCATTCACACCAGTATTGGCGGCGGCGCCAAGCCCAACAGTGTCAAAGTGGACCTGCGGCACGCCGTATATAGGGCGCCCAAGACCTCCTTCATCGTTAATCCAAGTAATCGTACTCAAATCAGTATCGCCTGCGCGAATCTGGACCGACGTCTGCCCATCATTCTGAAAGCTGTTGGCGAGCCAAACATTTGGATTACCACCTGAATAAATACCCGCGCCACCACGTAGAGTAATATTGTCTTTCACTTCATAGTTGAAGCCAAAACGAGGCTGAAATACCCCTTCTCCGTCAAAGGTGTTGGTGTTGGAGAAACCGTTTCGTGCAATGAAGTTGGCGTTTTCACGCGGCACATCCCCAGATGTCCACCAGTCGTAACGCAAACCCAAAGTAAACGTTAGCCCATGCTCATCAAAAGAAATGTTGTCTTGAATATATGCGGTATTCGTTGAAAACTTTAAGTTTGCTGCTGCATCATCTGGATTGTTCGTGCCGCCAGCATTTCCGTAAAAAACGTTATCCGCCAGCAATTGCTCAAACAAATCAATATTGGCGTCCGGGTCGGCTGCTAGCGCACTACCGCCAACACTATCAAAATCATACTGACCTTGTGAGTGTTGAACGAACAGATTGAAAATCTCCAGATGTTCACGCTCATACCCAAAGGTAAACAGATGATTGTTCGCCGAATAATCACCCTTGAACTTAAAGTTGATGGTTTTTGTATCGAGCTTGTTGGAATGCCTTGAATCATCAGCACCCAAATAAACCACCGCCCTTTGACCATTGTTAAATGTGTCAATTTGCACTTCGCCAAAATCGGTGCCGTTAACCGAGTTTTGACCTGTGTCATTCGTTGTGTGGTTGAAGCGAAGCTCAGTAGAGAAATTATCCGACCAATTGGAAAATATTTGACCAGAATAAGTCGTTAGCTTGGTGCTTCTGATATAGTAGTGGTTGAAAAACTCATATTCATTAGGGTCATCATCAGACGCCGTCAGATTATTGCCGTTAATATAGTTATAGGTGAATGCCGCACGGTGATTATCGTTGATGTTGTAATCCAGTTTCAACAGGATTTTTTCATCACTCTCGTCAAATGTAGACGGCAGGTCCCCAGGTTCAAAATCATAAATCGTCCGCGCAATGTTGGCGATCCGATCCAATTGCGCCTGGCTGACACCCTGAACGCCAACGGCTCCCAGTTCGGCAGGACCACGGGCGATCACTTCGGTGTCATTGAATTTCTCATAGGCGCCGAAGAAGAAAAGTTTGTCTTTGATAATTGGGCCAGAAAGGGTTGCGCCGAAACGAACCTTCCGGAAATCGCCTTTATCAAACTCTGACCCTTCGATCGAGCCGCCGCGGAGTGAGTCATTGGTGTAATCGCCCCAAGCCGAACCATGAAATTCATTGGAGCCTGATCGCGTAACAGCGTTAATGTTACATGCCGTGAAGCCGCCATACTCAACATCAAACGGCGCCAATTCCACGGCAACCTGGCTGATCGCGTCAAATGGGAATGGCAAACGCTCAGTTGGAAAACCGTTCGAATTCAAGCCAAAATTGTCGTTCAGCTTAATTCCATCAACCGTGAGGCTGTTGAAACGAGAACTTGCGCCGGCGCATTGCAGGCCGTTCCCTTCTGACCGATCAATAAACAGGCGTGGGTCCTGCCGAATGATGTCCTTGATATCTCGGCTGATCGCCGGTGAATTCTGCAGATCGTCAAAATCAAAAGTTGATGCCGGGCCTGTCGCAATATCCACTGCGGTGGATCGTGAGGCGACAACAATGATTTCGTCGTCCGTTGATGCACCTGCAAGGGCAAAATTAACGACTGTCGTCTCGCCGAGCGAGAGGGAAATACTTGAAACCGACTGATCAGCAAATTGATCACTGTCGACACTAATCGTGTAGTCGCCAGTAACGCTCAGCCCGCGAAATGTGTAGGAACCGCCAGACCCGGTTTGAGCTGTCTGGGTTGTCCCAGTTCGCGTATCCCGGATTCTCACCGACACACCCGATAAAGGCGAGCCAGATGGACCGGTCACAGTCCCGCGAACATCAGCTGTCGTGGTCTGCGCCATGGCCGGCGTTGGAACGACCGTTACAAATGCCGTCGTCAGCGCGATCGCCGCTGCGCCAGCGGAGAGTGTTTTCATTAGTGTCATATTTTTATGCCCCGAGCTTTGACTAAAATTTTGAGCCGACATGTAGCTGCGACTCGAAAAAACAAGCGATCCCCTAATTACTTTGGATGACAAGTCCGTGACAATGCGGCGAATATTATATTGCAGCGCACACAAATTTCTTTGACACGGGCCACCCAAAACAGTGTGGGGGTAATTAACCTCAATAAATTAAAGGGTTAACAGAAAGTTGATAGAAGAAATGGGTAAAAAACCCGAATTTACCCGTGCTTTTCCCCAACCGTTTTGGGATAGAAATCTTAACGCTGTTGATTGGGCGCCACAGTATGTTTTCCCCAAATTGCCGCAAATTCTTACATGCGCGCCGGCGCCTGAATGCCTAATAGATCAAGGATTAACTCAAGCTGTCGCCCGGATGCGGCGGCAAGGGCCAGCCTGGAGGCGCGAATCGTATCGTCCGCCTCATCAGCTATGCGGCAACCCGCGTAGAATTTTGAAAACGCCTGCGCCAGCGAAAAGGCGTGGTCGCAAAGCAGGTGCGGCAGGCGTTTTTCATGGGCGTCGCGCAAAGCGTCGCCAAAGCCAAGCAGGACCAGAGCAAGCGCGCGTTCTTCCGGCGCCGTTATGGCAATCGCCCCCGGTGCGCCAGCGCCGGCCGCTTCGGCCTTGGCCAACACCGAACGCACCCGAACGCGCGCATAAAGAAGATAGGGGCCGGTCTTGCCCTCAAAGGCCATGAACCGGTCGAGATCAAAAATGTAATCGCTGGTGCGCGGGTTCGAAAGGTCGGCGAATTTCAACGCGGCAACGCCAACCTTGCGGGCAATGTCCGCCGTTTCCGCCGCGTCATAGCCTTCAGCCAAACCATTTTCCGCAAGCCGCGCCAGCGCCCGCTCCGTGACCATATCAATCATGTCGCGCAGCCGCAGGACGCCGCCCTCGCGGGTTTTGAACGGCTTGCCATCTTTGCCATTCATGGTGCCGAAGCCGATATGTTCCAGCCGGTCGGCAGCGAACAAACCGGCAAGGTCAGCGGCGCGAAACACCTGCTCAAAATGCAACGCCTGGCGTTGGTCAACCACATAGATAATGCGATCGGGATTATCGGAGCGCACACGATCGACGATGGTCGCGAGGTCCGTTGTGCCATAGGTGACGCCGCCATCGGACTTGAATAGCATCAAGGGCGGAATTTTCTTATTGTCCCCTTCGCTCTCCACACGGATGACCTGCGCGCCGTCACTATCTTCGATCAGCCCTATGCCAGCAAAGTCCGCCGCCATCTCCGGGATAAGCGGAGCTGCGTCCGCCTCGCCTTTCCATAAGTCGAACGTGACGCCGAGATCTTCATATTCTTGTTCAATCGCCGCGCGGGAAACGGCGACAAAGTGCTTCCATAAAGCGAGATAACCGGGTCGGCCTTTTTGCAGCTCCGCCGTCGCCTGTCGCGCCTCATCCGCACGCGTCCGATCGGCCTTACAGGCGGCAGAGGCTTGCGGATAGAGCCGCTCCAGATCCGCCAGCGACACCGGCGGCTGGACCGGATACGGCCCTTCAACCGCTGCATCAAAATAAACGAGGTCCCCTTGCTCGCGCTTTAACTCGGTGATGAGCTGGCCCATGGGCAGGCCCCAGTCCCCCAAATGCACGTCGCCGACGACCGCGTCGCCTGCGAACCGGAAAATACGTTTGAGACTTTCACCGATGATCGCAGCGCGCAAATGCCCGACATGCAGCGGCTTGGCGACATTGGGGCCGCCATAATCAAGCAGGATTTTTTCAGGTTCAGGTTTTTGCCAACCGCCGAGACTGTCGCCTTCAAGGATCGCGCCGAGGCGGCCGGCGAGGTCATCGTCGGCCAGCGTGATATTGATGAAGCCCGGCCCGGCGATCGTCACCTCTTTGAAGGCGGTCTCATTGCGCAAGCGATCACAAACTTTTTCCGCAAGCGCGCGCGGGTTTTGCTTGGCGGCTTTCGCCGCCGCCAGGGCGCCATTGCATTGAAACTGTGCAAGGTCCGGCCGGTCGGCCGGCTTGACCCGGCCAAATTTTGACTCCAGCCCAACCTCGGCGAACGCATCGCCAACCCGCCGGCTCAGCTCTTCAAGGATGGTCATTGCAGATTCGGAAATTTCAGACTTTTGCCGGAGCGGTTAAAAAGGATCTGTTCGCGCGAAAGCGAGAAGCCGACAATAATTTCAAAATTGGAACCGGAAATATGGTCGCCGGCGCGCGGGATTATGATTTTGTCGATATCTTCCTTTTTGACGACAATGGTATTTTTCTCGGTGAACTTCGCCGGTACCAGAAATTCAGTTTTCGCAATAACTTCAAGGTCTTTACGCGTTACAGCAACAAAGTACTTGAAAACCTTATCGCCGTTTTCGCCCTTCGGTCCTTTGCCAAAAGCGAGGTCGATGGCGACATCTATGTCGATCGGCTTGTCTTCAATATAGCGACAGCCGATCTCGACATTGGTGATTTCGCCAGTATAGGCGATGTCTTCAAGCCGTTCTTCGCCGTCAAACTCTATGATCCGGGAGGCGTCGAGAAGAACCACAACATTCGGGCACGGCGCCGGGTTTTTATCGTTCGCTGTACTTCTTTTTAATCCCGAACATCCGGCGACGCCCACGGCTGCGGCGATAAGCGCCCCGGCTAACAGTTTGTTCATCTGACCGAACCCTTATATCTGCTCATAAATGGCCCTCTTGCCGCCAGACGATGGCCGCTGAGACGCCGTTATTTCGTGTCAGCTTCTCGTAGCGTCTCGCAACCCAAGGCGCAACGCCTCGATGCTGAGCGAGAGAAGAGAAATAGCGGAATGAAACCGATGCCAGAAAAACCAGTACGGGGGAAATTGCCGCTGAAAGTACGCCTTGCCGCGCCGCGTGGGTTTTGCGCCGGTGTTGAGCGCGCGATCCGCACTGTCGAGGAGACGCTGGCGATGTATGGCGCGCCGGTCTATGTGCGCCATGAAATTGTCCACAACAAACATGTCGTCGAACGTCTTGCCGCGATGGGCGCGGTGTTTGTCGATGAGCTGAACGAGGCGCCGAGCGACCGGCCGGTTATTTTCTCAGCCCATGGCGCCCCGCGCGCCGCCCATGCTGAAGCCGCCGCCCGTAATCTCATAGCGATTGACGCCACCTGCCCTCTCGTCCTCAAGGTCCACAATGAGGCCCGCCGACATGCGGCTGCAAACCGGCATATCTATCTGGTCGGCCACGCCAACCATCCCGAAGTGGTCGGCACCATGGGCCAGGTCGCCAAGGACGCGATCACATTGGTGGCTTCGGTGAGCGATGTGGCGACATTGAAAGATAGCGATGGACCCAAAGCCTATGTTACGCAGACCACCCTTTCGGTCGATGACGCGCGGACCATCGTTGAGGCGCTGAAGGTAAAATTTCCCGCCATCGCCGGCCCGCGTAAAGAAGACATCTGTTATGCGACCACCAACCGGCAGAACGCCGTTAAAGCGGCGGCGCAGGGTGTTGATCTCTTTATCGTCATTGGCTCGCGGACATCGTCGAACTCTTTGCGGCTGGTTGAGGTCGCCAATAGCGTCGGCGCGCGGCGCGCTATGCTGATTGAGGATGCGAACGCCTTTGACCCGGGCGCGCTCAAAGACGTATCCGTCATCGGAATGAGCGCCGGGGCCTCAGCGCCTGAGCACTTGGTTGAGGGATTTTTAAAATTGCTTGCTGATCTGCGGACGCTGACTATTGAGACCGTTGAGACGGCTTCTGAAAATATTGTCTTCAACACATCGCTGCGACTTGCGAGTTGATAGCAGAACCCCCTATGCCTAAATAAAATTCCTGCGTTAGAAAAATTCCCAATCTTCAACGCGCGCAACACTTACCCTTACTTATGGATCATAGATGATTGAAATTTTCACTGACGGCGCTTGTTCCGGCAATCCCGGCCCCGGCGGCTGGGGCGTTCTGATCATTATCGGCGAAGACGAGACCGAGCTTTGCGGCGGCGAACCGGCGACAACCAATAACCGCATGGAGATGATGGCCGTCATTAAGGCGCTCGAGGCGACGGATCATCAGGCGCCGGTCCGTCTGTTCACGGACAGTCAGTATGTCAAAAACGGCATTACCGTCTGGATTAACGGATGGAAGAAAAACGGCTGGAAAACCGCCGCCAGAAAGCCGGTCAAGAACAAAGATCTATGGAACGCGCTTGATGCGCTTGTAGAAGGACGTGAGATTGACTGGCGCTGGGTGAAGGGACATGCCGGCCATCCCGGCAATGAGCGCGCCGATGCGCTCGCCTGTCGCGGTGTGCTATCGGCGCAGTGAGCTTGAGAAGCCACAAGACGAAGTGAATCATCTCAATGTTTTGATGATGTTATTGTATGCATCACTGTCATTGCCGGACTTGTTCCGGCAATCCAGAACGGCAAGCGCGGCACCTTCGGCTCTGGATCACCGGGACAAGCCCGGTGATGACAAGCTGTGAGGCGTATTTTCAAATACCTAATTTTGAGTCAGAGCCTAAGCCTACGCTTAAAGCTGCTCAAGCATGTACTCTGCGCTTGAAACGTCGAATGCCCCCGGCTCTTCGATGTTCAAATGCGTTACAACGCCGTCCTCGATCACCATGGAAAAACGCTGGGCGCGCTCGCCCATGCCGAAGCCGGTTCCGTCCATGGTAAGTCCGAGCGCGCGGGCAAAATCGCCATTACCATCTGCAAGCATTTCAACAACGCCGCCGGCATTTTGATCTTTCGCCCAAGCGTTCATCACAAATGCATCATTGACAGACATGCAGACGATTTTATCAACGCCTTTCGCCTTGAACGCATCCGCCTTGGTCACAAAGCCCGGCAAGTGCTTGGCTGAACAGGTCGGCGTAAACGCGCCGGGCAGCGAAAATAGCGCTACCTTGCCGCCGCCCAGGACATCGCTGGTCTGCACCTGATTGGGTCCCTCTTCGGTCGCCATCATCACGGTTGCATTGGGAATTTTGTCGCTTACGGAAATTGTCATCGGGTTCTCCTAAATTTTCACGCCGCTTGTATCGCCTCACGCAGTCGGGGTCCAGCATTGAGCGTGTCGCCATCCTTGCACCCCGGCAATCACATCCCTAGAATTATTGGTATGGCAAGAAACGACCACCCCTCAAGCGATCCGGCCCGCGATTTTCTCACCGGGCAACTGTTGATCGCCATGCCGAATATGGGCGATTCACGGTTTGAGCGGTCCGTGATCTATATCTGCGCCCATGACGAAGATCATGCGATGGGCGTTATCATCAACAAACGCCTCGATGATGTCGTGTTATCAGAACTTCTAAAGCAGCTCGAGATCGAGCCGCGCGATGGCGCCGATGCAACGCCGGTGTTTTTTGGCGGACCCGTGCAGACTGGGCGCGGCGCCGTTTTGCACACGTTGGATTACCAGATCGACGCCACCGTTGAACTGGCGCCTGATCTCGGCATGACGGCGACCAGGGACGCATTGATCGATATCGCCGGCAAGGAGCCCAAAAAGTCGCCGCCGCGCGCATTCATCCTCACGATTGGCCACGCTGGATGGGGCCCCGGTCAACTCGAGCAGGAAATCGCTATGAACGCCTGGGTGCATTGCGCGCCGGAGGAAGCGATCATTTTCGAGGGCGCCGAGAGCGACGCCTGGAGCCGCGCCCTGGCAAAGCTTGGCGTCACCAGCGCGATGCTGTCGCCGGAATGGGCGCAAGCGCGCCGCGACGATCAGCCATTGAATTAGCAGGGCGAGAGTTAGCGCATCTCGCCGCGCCGCCATGGCATCCATCGCGCTGTTTTCTTGTCTTCAAACGCCGCTGTCTCATCCGCCATTTTGGCGAGGACACTTTCTTTATCCGTGGCTTTTTTTCCGATCTTATTGGCCTTCATGTAATCATCGTCAGCGGCTTTAAGTTTCCCGTCATCGTTTAGCGCTGATTTTTCATCTGCTTGGCTTGCCGCCTTGGCGTCCCCAGACTTGACTATCCCTGACTTGGCTATCCCTGGTTTGACTTTTTTTCTGGCCGCTTCAACTGGTTTGCCTAGCGCATAGCCTTGCGCCAAATCGAGGCCGAGTTTCGCCGCCGCAGCCACCGCTTTATCGCTCTCAACACCCTCAACAATAACCTTCAACCCAAGGTCCTTGCCGAGCGCCGCGAGCGAGCTGATAATCTTGACCCCGTCGCCGCCGCCGCTGAGATCATCAGTGAACGACTTATCAATCTTCAGATAGTCAAAATCATATTTCCGCAAATTGGTCAGACAGGAAAAGCCAGCGCCGAAATCATCAAAAGCGAGCGAAGCGCCAGCCTTTTTGTAGGCCGAGAAGATGTCGGCGGCAGCCTCGCCCTCCACCGCATCGCCTTCGGTCAATTCAATCACCAGCGCATCTTTCGGTAGTTTATATTTCTTGATCGTCTCGCCAACCAGGCCGACAAAATCGGCGTCGCACATTTGCCCCCAGGAGACGTTCATCGCCACAAAGGGCGCAGCGCCTTTAGTGGATTTGATTTTGTCGGCGAGGAACGAGGCCGCTTCTTCCAGCATGATCTTGGCGAGCATCGCGCCCTTGCCCGCTGCTTCCGCAGCGCGGACAAAAGTTTCAGGCCCCTCATCGGCGCCATCCTTCTGATCACGCCAGCGCGCGAGCGCCTCATAACCGACAACCTTTTTGTCCTTAAGCGCAACGATTGGCTGGAACGCGGCGACGATATCGCCTTTGTCCAGCGCCTCGCCAAGCTTTTCCGCAAGCGAGCCGGCCGCTGCCGGTATGATCGCCGCTTTGGTTGCATTTTGAAGCATTTTTCCGTTGACGCCATTATTCTTCGACGGCTTGAAGATTGGCGACGCGGTTTCAATGAATGCAACAATGCGTTCAAGCTCGCCAGCCTCATCATGCGCCGCGCGGGCGCCGCGCAACCTGATCTTGCGGCCGTCAAACAAGTTCAGCGCCACGTCAAACGGGCCGTCAATCGGCGTTAGAACTTCATCTTTAAATCGCTGAAGGTCTTCTTTGGCGATGAAATTACAAAGCGCCTCGGGGGTGAACGGCGCTGTTGAATCCGCGCCGAGCAGCGTCGGCAAAGTTTCGGTCTGATCAATCATGCCCGGGCTCCAGTCCCAGATCGCCACACCCGAATAATCAAGAACCCGCGCAAGCGAGCTATCGAGAACAATCTCCATACGTTCATGTTTTGAATTTGAGTGCGCAGGACCAGTCGCTAGCGACTGATCGTCATCAGCACCAAAACCGTGAAAGCTTTCACCGGCAAACTCAGCTCCACGCAGCGGCGCGCTCTCGGTTAGCGCGACCAGGCTGGCGGCGATAACGCCGAGCGTAAACAAACCATGGGGCGCAAGCGCGAACGCGCCCGCTTCAACCCCGCCAAGCGGACCCAGAAGCGGCGCCGCCATCGCCAGCGCAATACCCGGAAGAATAAGACGCGCACCAATGTCACCGCGGAACGCCTGACTGAGAGCGAGCAAAACCGCAAACGCGCCGACGCCAATGACGGCCATGCGCATAATCGGCGCAATCTCAATACGGTCGAAGAAGTTGATGACGCCCATGCCCGCAATTACTAGCGCTGCGGTAAACATAAGCCCGCCCAGCAGCGGATTATATTTCGCCGCGCCAATTGTCGCCGACAGAAAGATAATCGCCGACGCCGCGAACAATCCCATTATCAGGACGGCCACCTCAGATGGCATCGCGCTGAAAAATCCGAGCCAGGAAAACTCAAGCGCCGCCGCGCCCGCCACCATCAATAAGGCGCAAACCGCAATCCCGCTCCGGCGGATCGCCGCATAGCCGGCCAGAAAAGCCGCCGCGACAATGAATGCGCCGGCAATCGCGCCGCGCCCCATATCCAAAGCCGGCGCAGCCCAAACCACCGCGTCACTCATCCCCGCACCCACTATGCCAACCATAAATGCCCCTACCCCATAAATTTGAAACGCCGTATGATTCTAGCGCCTAATACTGGTTCCACGACGGCTTCCACCCAAAAAACGCGCCAACCGCCCCCTGATGGGTGGATCATGACGTTCTCATTATCCACAGCTAGCCAGTTCGCTTGTTCTCGCCAGCATATTCACGCCTATGTGACTTTATCGCAAGGCCGGCGCCGGCCGTTCCGGGATATTTTTTTAACGTTTCACCGCAAATTCGAGGACGACCTTTCTTCGCGGTTGCGAAAGTCCTTGGCGGTGATGGCGAACTGGTCGTGGTCGCGCCATTCATCATTAATCCTGAGATAGTCGCGGGCGCTGCCCTCCTGGATGAAGCCGCATTTCAACAATAACCCCCGCGAAGCGGTGTTTTCCGCCTGGCAGGCCGCCTCGATACGGTTGAGACCGATGACGTCCATGGCATGGTTGACCACCGCCGCAACCGCAGCCGCGCCGAAGCCGCGACGGATATAGGGCGCGCCGATCCAATAGCCGAGCGTCGCCGCCCTGGCGGCGCCATACCGGATATTGGTCAGCGTGACGCCGCCGACCAGCGCGCGGCTATCGCGGTGAAAGATGAATAACGAGAGCCCCCGGCCGCGTTGCGCCTCCTGAGCAAAAAGTTTGAGCCGGCGCTTAAATGCTGCCGCTTGCAGCGCTTCCGGCGCCCAATCGCCTTCCCAGGCAATCAGATGACGCCGGCTTTCCTCACGCAGGATGGCCCAGGACTGAAAGTCTCTGATTTCAGCCGGGCGCAGATAAATCGGGTCCTGGACCAGAACCGGATCAAATGCGGAACGGGGCGATGATTTGAGTTGGAACATCAACACGCTTCTTGGTTAATCGCCATCATGTCAGCGCAAACGCGCAAGTCTGTCAAAGCCACGATAGATGACGCGGGGTTTTCCCCAGGCTATTGTGCCCATTGGCGGCAACTTGGGGATAAAATGCGATTGCGCGCGAGCTTGATCATGCGGGCGGAGTTCGTCGAGGCCGGGTGGTTTGGCGCCGCCCTCAGGCTTGCCGCCTTGCGCCCACAAAACTACGTGCTGGCAGAAGGCTGAGCATGGATACAACGATTGCTTTATTTTTCGCTGATGTTCGTGAGGCGGCGCCAAATCTTACGCCTGCCATTAGATATCTGGCGGACGGTTACTTACTCAAGGGCGGCGTTTTAATGACGTTGCTGTTCTTTTCAGCGGCGCCGGCCCGGCGACGATTTTTCTCTTCCCAAAACCTGCATATTGTTCGAGCAGCCGGCGCGATATTTATATCCATGTTCCTTGCACGGACGCTGCAAATGACACTGCCGCATCGGGACCGCCCTTACATAACCGCCATGAAAGAGCATGCCGATATTATTTCCGCTGAGATGAGTTCGTTCCCAAGCGATCATGCGGTGCTCATGACATGCATTGCGACGGCAACCTTTATGCGCAACCGTACACTTGGCCTCATTGCTTTGAGTTGGACTGTACTGTTTATTCTTGCACCGCGGATTTATCTTGGATTGCATTACACAACCGATATCCTTGCCGGGATGGCGCTTGGCGCAGGGATTTGCTGGGCGGTGATGCGCACGCCAGCGCCTGCGGGCCTTCGGGTAAGGGTTGAAAAGCTTGAAACCAATTATCCCGCGCCGCTCTACTTGCTGGCTATTATTTTTGCTGTTGAGACAGCGCGAAACTTTGAACAAACCCGCGCCGTGGCGCGCATGGTCTTGGATATGATCGCATGAAGCTGTGGCCTGTCCCAAAGCGGGCGACAGTGACAGCGTGGCCCCAAACCGACGCCCCGCGCCGATCCGCCCACTTGCGATTCTCACCGCATCGGTGCGTTATGGAACACACATGACCGATATCGAGATTGCCTCCTTCACCCGCGTCGGCAGCGCGCCATATTTTGTCTTCTGTGATCATGCCGCCAACGCGATACCGGCGGAGATGAACGGTCTCGGCATGCCCGATGACCTTCTCGCCACTCATATTGCCTGGGATATCGGCGCCGGGGCGCTGGCCGCCGCGCTAAGTGAGAAGCTGGACGGCGCCTTGTTCACATGCGGGTTTTCACGCCTGATCATCGACCCCAACCGCGCGCTTGATTCTAACGGTTTGATCCCTGCAACCAGCGACCAGATTCCCGTTCCGGGCAATCAAATGCTTGCCTGCGCGGCGCGGCAGGACCGCATCGAGCGTTTCCACATTCCCTACCATGACCGCCTGAGCACCGCGCTTGACGTTTTCGAGGCCGCTCACGCCCACCCGCTCATTATTTCCGTACACACCTTTACCAACCGGCTGATGGGCTCGGCCGACGACCGGCCATGGAAGGTTGGCCTGTTATGGCGCGAGGACGAACAAAGCGCCAAAGGGATGATCCGCCATCTTGAAGAGGCGACCGACTGGGCTATTGGCGACAATGAGCCTTACGATGCGCGCGTCTTTAACTATTCCATCGACCGCCATGTGGGCCCACGCGGCCTGGCGCACCTTACCATTGAGGTGCGTCAAGATATTGTCGGTACACAAAGTGATATAGTACGCCTCGCAGCAATATTATCGGACTGCGTATTCAAGATTACGCAAGCGCAGGCCGCACGATGATGAAAGGAGATGCGCCATGATTCCAGCGCTAACCCTCGGCGTCGAAGAGGAATATCTGCTCGTCGATCCTGACAGCCGCAATCTTGTTTCCGAACCCTCTCCGGGTTTCATGGCCGACTGCAAGGAGCGTCTCGGAGAACGGGTGACGCCTGAATTTTTAAAATGCCAGGTCGAAATCGGCACGCCGGTTTGCGAGAACATCTCGGACGCCCGCCATCATCTCACAGCGTTGCGCTCGGTGATAATCAACACGGCTGAAAAATACGGAATGCAGGTCATGGCCGCGTCAACGCATCCGTTCGCCCAGTGGGGACGGCAGATACACACCGCCGCCCCGCGCTATGATCTCCTCGACAAGGATATGGGGGGCGCGGTCCGCCGTATGCTGATTTGCGGCATGCATGTGCATGCCGGCATAGAAGATGAAGATCTGCGCATCGATCTGATGAACCAGACGCGCTACTTCCTGCCACATCTTCTGGCGCTATCCACGTCTTCGCCGTTCTGGGGCGGTCATGACATGGCGATGAAGTGTACGCGTCTGGGGATCTTCGATTCCATGCCCCGCACCGGCATACCCGACCGCTACGAAAGTTGGTCGGAATACTCCCGCATGATCGACCGGCTAATCAAAGCGGGCGTCATGGAGGACGCATCGAAACTGTGGTGGGATATGCGCCCGAGCTGCAGGTTCCCAACATTGGAAATGCGCATTACCGATGTTTGCACACGGCTTGAAGATGCGCTTTGCATCGCCGCATTCTATCAGTCGATCTTGCGGATGTTGTCGCGCTTACGCCTGCGCAATATGCGTTGGCGCATCTACCCGCGCATCATGCTCGAAGAAAATCGCTGGCGCGCGCAGCGTTATGGCGTCACCAAAAGCATGATCGATCTTGGCCGGGGCGATTGTCTGCCCTTCGCTTCGTTGATCGAGGAGGTCATTGAGATTATCACCGAAGATGCAACCGCTCTGGGCTGTATGAAAGAGGTAAACCACGCCCGCACGATCCTGAAGCGCGGGACCAGCGCTTGCCGCCAGCTTGAGGTGTTCGCCGCAACGAAAGCAAAGGGCGCGGACGACCCGGAAGCCCTTGTCGCCGTGGTCGATATGCTGGTGAAAGAGACCGCAGCCGACCTCCCGCAGGCGCATTGAACTCAATCGTCAATTTGTTTGCAAACAGGCCTTGCGGGCCAGACCCGGCGGGGCTATATCCCCACTCCCGCTTCGGGGCGCGCGCAATGCGCCCTCGCTGCGGACATAAGTTGGCGCGGGATGGAGCAGTCCGCCCGCCGGCGAAGGCCGGCAAACCAAATCTGCTCCGAGTTCGGCACAGAGCACTCATAGTTCTGGGTTGAAAAAGTTGGCGCGGGATGGAGCAGTCCGGTAGCTCGTCAGGCTCATAACCTGAAGGTCGTAGGTTCAAATCCTACTCCCGCACCCAATAAAAATGCCAGAGGTCCAACGGACCCTGGCTTTTTTTAATTGTTCGCTCGGGCCAGTGTAAGAGATAAAATCCTCAATATCGCCCATCCCTAGCCATGAACCTTTCGTCGCAATAACCTTTCCTAGACTTTGCACTTCTTATAAGGGAGCCCCATTTGGGGAGAATTTTTATGAAGCTTGTTCCAGCGCGTTTTTTGCCTGCGGTGGCTTTTGCACTTTTTAGCTTGGCATCCTTCATCATTATAATGCCAGCGGCTTCGGCAGGAGAAGTCGAGGACTATGTAGCTAAGCTTAAAACACATTATCAAAAGACACTGCCAATTAATGCCTTCTCACTCAGTAGTCACTTCACAAACAAACAATATAGGGACCACAATTATTGGGACTATCAATCACCAAACGTTTACATGTCAGTAAGAACGACTGAGATGGATCTGGTGAAAAAGCATTTTTACGACAATGATCTA
>JAJFGA010000049.1 GCA_021776375.1 Hyphococcus sp.
CACCGGGCTTGTCCCGGTGATCTAGAAATTTTCGCTATTTGCAGTCCTGGATTGCCGGAACAAGTCCGGCAATGACATGAAGGAGGGCTCATCGACGCTAACTAACTGAAATAACTCAGTTCGTTTTGGAACAGGCTCTAAGCCTTATTAGTAACGCCTTACCATCCCGGCGCGCCTTCATCGCTAACGAAGACGCGCCCAAAAGGTCGCTATCGTTTAGCCCGTTGCTTGCGCGTGAACTGTGCTGAGTTGCGGATGGTTCACCTCGCTCACAAGCTCGTCAACAACTTCGACGATGCAACGTTCGCGTTCGGCGCGGTATTTCACCAGGCGATGGCCGCCATATTCTTCGCCGCAAACTTCAATCGCCGTCGCATGAATTTCGCTATAGACATGTTCAGCGCCGCTGATCGTTGACAGCTCGCTTGCATTATATCGAACTTCTTGATTTTCCGCATTAGCGGGCTCTATCGACATAGAGCTCAGCGTCGCCGCGCCGGCGAGCATTATCATTAATTTCACTGTTGTTGTCATGGGTCCGTTCTCCTTTTCCGGAGCGCATCTTTTTGCCGATGCGCAAGGAGAAGATGGCGCGCTACGCTCTTCTGCGGAATCGAGAAATTGGCGACGCCCTCATGAGAAAAATTCGCAACCTCATCAACCGGAGGCTATGCGTTCTTTTTGGCGCTCGCGGAAACTTCATTGCGAAGCCAGGCGAGGACATCGCGAACAACCGGCCGGCGTTCCGCGCCTGGAACATGCGCGGTATAATAAGTCTGGTTCCACTCGATCTGTGTCGTGCAAAACAGCTTCATGTCGCCATTGGCAAGGTGTTTGCGCACGAGAATTTCCGGCAACAGCGCAACGCCCTGACCGGCAAGCACCGCTTCTATGGCGACAATAAAGTCTTCAATGATAAACGGGCGCCGCGCTTGTGAAAGATCAACGCCCGTCACTTCCATCCACTTGCGCCATTCATTGTTTGAGAAAACCTGAATGCGCCGAACAGAAGATAGAAACGCCGCCAGGTCAGTTGCGTCGGCGCCGCGCTCTAAAAGCTGCGGTGACGACACCGGCGCCAGCATGGCTTTTACCAGCGGCGTCTCGACCAGATCGCCTTTGCCGCCGGGCCCGTAACGCACGCTCAAATCAACTTCTTCCCGTGCGAGATCAACAAGCCGGTCGGAGGTTAATATCTCCAGTTTAATGTCCGGATGCTGTTCTTCAAATGAGCTGAGGCGCGGGACCAGAAACTGCGATGCAAATGACGCCAGCGTCGAGATGCGGCAAACATTGGATCGCGGCGGCCGGCGATGAAAGCGATCGAACGCCTCACCCAGAAGCTCAAACGCCGGTGCGATGGTATTGCGCAGTGCGATTCCCTCTGCCGTCAGCGCCAGTCCGCCAGGCAAGCGTTCAAACAGCTTCGCCCCAATATAATCCTCAAGCAAAATGACCTGTTTGCTGATCGCGCCCTGCGTGACGCCCAGCTCCTCAGCGGCGCGGGAAAAATTGAGGTGGCGGGCGGCGACCTCATAGGCGCGCACGGCGTTCAGTGGTGGCAGGGACAGCGGCATATTCGCCCTATACCATAGTTAGCGTACTCATTTTCCTGAGAATTTCTATAGACCATGCATCGCTCACCTAATAAGTCTAAAGCATCTCAACCGACGGAGACGGGCCATGAAAGCTCTGATCAAGGCAAAGCGCGAGGAAGGTATCTGGCTTGCTGATACCGCGCGCCCTGAGATCGGGCTCAATGATGTTTTGATTAAGGTCAAGCGCTCGGCGATCTGCGGCACGGATATCCATATTTATAACTGGGACGCGTGGGCGCAGGCGACCATTCCCGTGCCGATGACGGTGGGCCATGAGTTCGCCGGCGAGGTTGTTGAGATCGGCTCGGAGGTCCACCCCGAACACGCCACATTCAAGATCGGCGACCGCGTCTCAGCCGAGGGCCATATCACTTGCGGTTATTGCCGCAATTGCCGCGCCGGCAAACGCCATCTCTGCCGCAACACCGTCGGCGTCGGCGTTAACCGGCCGGGCTCCTTTGCGGAATATGTCGCGGTTCCTGCATTCAATATTTACAAGCTGCCTGACGATATCTCTGACGATATGGGGGCGATCTTCGATCCTTATGGCAACGCCACACACACCGCCCTCGCCTTTGACCTTGTCGGCGAAGACGTGCTGATTACCGGCGCAGGTCCGATCGGCATCATGGCCGCCGCCATCGCGCAATTTGTCGGCGCGCGCCATGTTGTAGTGACTGACGTCAATGACTACCGGCTCGACCTGGCCAGGAAAATGGGCGCCACGCGCACCGTCAATGTGCAAAATGAGTCGCTCAAGGAGACAATGAGCGAATTAAAAATGACCGAGGGCTTTGACGTCGGCCTTGAAATGTCCGGCGTGCCGTCGGCCTTTCACTCCATGCTGGAAACCATGAACCATGGCGGCAGGATCGCCATGCTCGGCATCATGCCCAACGGCGCCGGGATCGACTGGGACAAGGTCATCTTTAAGGGGCTGGAAATCAAAGGCGTCTATGGTCGGCGTATGTTTGAAACTTGGTACAAGATGGGGGCGATGCTACAGGCCGGGCTCGACCTGTCGCCTATCCTGACCCACCGCTTCAAAATCGACGACTATCAAAAGGGGTTCGATGTCATGCGCTCCGGCCAATCGGGGAAAGTCATTCTCGAATGGTAGCGCGCATCACTGTTATAATATGAAAGCGCTGTTAAAATTTCTTGCCGGCTGCGTTGTCATTGGAGTGATTGGCATCGTCAGTATACATATGGATTTTCTGCCGGGCTCGGCGCGGTCGGCCGAACAGCACTTGCTTGGCGAGGCGCTCGGCGCCATCGATGCGGCGGACGCCGCTTGGGCAGGCGTGGAGATTGACGGACAGAAGGCGGTATTGTTCGGAGAGGCGCCCTCGCGCGACAGGCTGGACAAACTCAATACCACCGTCAGGCGCGCGCAATGGTCGGGCGGGTTTGCGCTTGGCGGAATAACCGTTGTGGATGCCTCGAATATGACAGTGTTCGCCGGCCCACCGCTGGCTGATCCGTTTATCTGGATCGCCGAACTGCAGGCCGGCCAGCTTGTCCTTTCCGGCTATGCGCCAAGTCAAAGTGCACGCGACGCGATCATTCACCTCGCCGCTATGCGCTTCCCTGACGCCAATATTTCCGGCGAACTGGAGATTGCTAGCGGAGCGCCGCCGGAGGAGAGCTGGTTGTCAGCAGCGGCGATCAGCCTGCAGGCGCTGGCGCGGCTCAACAGCGGCGCCGTGGAGGCAAACGGTCCGGCGTTTGAAGTCAGCGGCGTTGTCGCCGATAGCGCCGGCGCGGCGGCGATTGACCGGCTCATGGCGCTGATCGGAGACGGCCTGTCCGGCGCCGCGAAGTTAACACTCGCACCGCCTCTAGACGTCGCAAGCCCGCTTGCCGACACCACCGACACCGCACCCGCGGAGGTCGCAGAGCCCGACCGCTGCGCCGCACAGTCCCAATCACTCCTCGGCGTTGCACAGATATCGTTCGCCCGAGACCGCGCCAACCTCAACGACCCCAGCCGGGAGCTGCTGGATGCACTCGTGGCGGCGCTAGGCGATTGCCCTAGACTTTCAGTCGCGGTCACCGGCCATACCGACGCCAGCGGCGGCGCGGCGGCAAACCGCCAGCTCAGCCTTGCCAGGGCCGACGCGGTCGGCGACTATCTCCGCGCCGCGGGCGTTGACGCCGCGCGTATCACCACAAGCGGCGCCGGCGAAAGCGAACCGCTGGTCAGCAATACTACGGCTGAGGGCCGGGCGAGGAATCGCCGTATAGAATTTGAGTTCACACCCGGCAATCAGGATTAGCGCGGTTACAACTATGCTCTGGCTCGCCTTTCATATGTGGTTTCTTCTGGTCCTGGCTTTCGCGACCGGCCTTGGCGTCGGCTGGTGGATATGGGGCGCCCACAGCGCGCCTGTCGCCAACCGTGATGATGAAACCACGATGGGGACGCTGGACAGCGACGACACATCACCCGATCCGAATCAGAAAACCGAATAACGTCCTTTGACATTCTTCCGCTCGAACCCTACTCCCTGCACAGCAGGAGTAAGACATGATCCCACGCTATGCGCGCCCGGAGATGACCGACATCTGGTCGGCGCAAACCAAATACCGCATCTGGTTCGAGATTGAGGCCCATGCCGCCATGCGCATGGCCGAGCTTGGGGTTATTCCCGAACAAGCCGCCAAAACCGTCTGGGAAAAGGGCCGCAAAGCCGTCTTTGACAGCGACCGGATTGATGAGATCGAGCGCGAGGTCAAACATGACGTCATCGCTTTTTTGACCCATCTGTCGGAAATTGTCGGGCCCGAGGCGCGCTATGTCCATCAGGGCATGACCTCGTCGGACATCCTCGACACGTGTCTTTCTATGCAACTGGTGCGGGCGAGCAACCTTTTGCTGGCCGGCATGGACCGGGTGCTCACCAGTTTAAAAACCCGCGCGCTGGAACATAAAAACACCATCTGCGTCGGCCGCAGCCACGCCATCCACGCCGAGCCAACCACTTTCGGGCTCAAGCTCGCGACATTTTACGCTGAATTTGAACGCGGCAAACACCGCCTGGAAGCGGCGCGTTCAGAGATCGCGGTCTGCGCCATCTCCGGCGCGGTCGGCACTTTCGCCAATGTTGACCCATCCGTTGAAGCTTATGTCGCGGAAAAAATGGGGCTGGCGGTTGAGCCGGTTTCCACCCAAATCATCCCGCGCGACCGCCACGCCGCTTTCTTTTCCGCGCTCGGCATTATCGCCTCATCGATTGAACGCCTCGCCGTGGAGATCCGCCACCTCCAGCGCAGCGAAGTTCTGGAGGCTGAGGAATATTTCTCCAAGGGCCAAAAAGGCTCATCGGCGATGCCGCATAAGCGCAATCCGATCCTCACCGAAAATCTCACCGGCCTGGCGCGACTGGTGCGGATGTGCGTCATTCCAGCGATGGAGAATGTCGCCCTCTGGCACGAGCGCGACATTTCGCATTCCTCTGTCGAGCGCGGCATCGCGCCTGACGCAACGATCCATCTTGACTTCGCCCTGCACCGGCTGGCGGGCGTAATTGAAAACCTGGTCGTCTATCCGGAGCGCATGAAAGAAAATCTCGACAAGCTCGGCGGTTTGATTTTCTCTCAGCGCGTCCTTCTGGCGCTGACCCAAGCTGGCGTCTCGCGCGAGGATTCGTATTCCTGGGTGCAAAGAAACGCGATGCCGGCCTGGCGCGGTGAAGGGCGCTTTATCGATAATCTGAAAGCTGACAAAGATGTGGCGGCTCATATTGAACCGCCACAGCTAGATCAGCTTTTCGAGCTTGGCCATCACACCCGTCATGTAGATGTGATCTTCAGTCGCGTATTTGGTTAGCCCGGCTTTTAAGAATTGCGCTGGAGCATCAAATTAATGACCGCCAGCAACAATCCGCCCGCCGCCATCATGAACAGCATATTGGTATCGCCGGTGAAATCGGCGGCGGTGAACGGGCCGCCGTTCGCCAGTGCTTCGATCGGCTTGGGGTCGGCGTAGCCTGACGGCGTGACAATGCCGAGCGCCGGCGACAGGTGAAAAATCACAGCGCCAAGCACCGGCAGCACAGCCAGGAGCGAGCCTATCTTGCGGGTCATCGGCAAAATCACTGTGACGCCAGCGATAAGCTCTAAAGCGCCCGTCAGATAATTGCCGAGCGGATAAGCAAGGCCGGCCATTGGCAGGCCAGCCGCAGCGGCTTTATATTCAATATAGGGAAAAATATGCGCCTCGCCGGTGAACTTCATGACCCCCATCATGATCAAAAACCCGCCTATGGCTAACGCCAGAACCCATTTTAAGATCGTCATTGTTGCATCTCTCCTGTTCCCACACGGTGCAAAGCGGCTTGTCTCCGACCGCCGCATCTGACGCCAGACAATACTCCCCGCAGCCCGCGCGCCACTCACATCGTCGTGATGAGCGGGATTTCTGCACGAATCGGCTCTGTTGCAACAAATTTTATGGCGCGGCAGTCCCGGCTGTTGCGGGCCCGGATCCCAAAAACGGCGAATCAGCCGTCTACAGGCCGGCCACTTAAAAACCGCCCGCAAACCCCAGCGACGGCTTTTTGGCTCCGCCTATGAAAATCACCGCTACCGCCTTGACATAGCGGGCTTGATTAGTAGTTTCCCGGCTCGCCGCAAGAGGATTGCGGCTTTATGGAGATACCAATGGCCAAGCCGACAACTGTCAAAATCCGGCTCAATTCCACTGCTGGAACGGGATTTTTCTACGTAACCAAGAAAAACACCCGGACCATGACCGATAAGCTTGTCTTGAGGAAATACGACCCGGTGGCGCGCAAGCACGTCGAATTCAAAGAAGGCAAAATCAAATAGCGGGCGTTTGCTGTTTGCCTGAAATGACGAAGCCGCCCCTTAGGGCGGCTTTTTTGTGTCTCAGCCCTTCATAAACGCCCCGTCCCTACGCCGCGCTTTTTATCACCCGGTTGCGCCCGCAAGTTTTGGCCTCGTAAAGCGCTTCGTCGGCGCGCTTAATCAGCTTTTGCGCATTGTCCTCTCCCGGACCGCCTTCGGTCGAGCCGATGCCAATGCTGACCGTCGCTCTAATTTCTTCGCCGTTCTCGCCAACAAGGAATTTTGCAGTGGCAATTTCCTGCCGCAGGCGTTCGGCGACGACAGATGCAAAAGCGATGTCGGTATCCGGCATGGCGATCAAAAATTCTTCGCCGCCATATCGGCAGGCCAAATCGATCCCGCGCACGGACCGTGAGATACGTTCGGCAAAGTCCTGGATAACCTTATCGCCGACATCGTGGCCATGAGTGTCATTCACTTCTTTAAAGTGATCAATGTCGAGGATCATCACCGCAAGCGGCCGGCCGGTCCATTGCGCGCGGTCAAACATTGCCGACAGATGGCTCGCCAGATATCGGCGATTGTAAAGCCCGGTCAACTGATCGGTCACCGCCATTTCAAGGCTGGCCTGGAACGAAGAGCGCAGCTGATCCACATAGCGCATGCGGCGCAATTGCGTTGAGACGCGCGCGCTCAACTCGCCCTTGTCGATCGGCTTGGTAAGATAATCATTAACGCCAATATCCAGCGCACGCACCAATTTGCGCGTATCGCCTTTACGCACAACCGCCAGGATTGGCGTCAGCCTGGTCTCTTCAAACGACCGGATCGATGAGCACAATCGCAGCGGATCCATCGCTTCAAGCGACATATTGACGATAATCAAATCAAAGTCGGCGGACCGCACCTGAACCAACGCCGCCTCGGGATCGGTCTCGTTAGAAATAACGTACCCATCGCCAAGTGCAGTTTTTAAGCGCTCCGACTGCTCCTCATTGTCGTCAATAATGAATATGCAGCTTTCGCCATCTTCTGTATCAACATCAATATTATCGACAACGCCGAGCCCCTTGCCGGTCGTGTAGCGCGCGCGTAGTTCGTCGGTCATCATCTTCAGGCGCGTCAGACTACGAACGCGTGCAAAGAGCGCGACGTCTTCAACGGGTTTAGTGAGGAAATCATCCGCGCCAGCCTCAAGGCCGGCGACACGGTCCGCCTGCTGATCAAGCGCAGTGACCATGACCACAGGAATGTGCATTGTCTCGGGATCAGCTTTCAGCCGGCGGCAGGTCTCAAAGCCATCAAGCCCCGGCATCATAACATCAAGCAGAATAATGTCGGGTTGCTCGGCTTTGGCGATCGTGATCGCCTCCTCGCCCGAGTAAGCCCCCAATACGTCAAAATACTCCGCGCGAAGCTTGGCCTCGAGCAGCTTTACGTTTGGTTCTAAATCGTCGACGACTAGTACGCGCGCCGTCATACGGAGCCCCCGTGAAAAACAATCAGCTAAGTTGGATTAAGTCTAATCCAAATACCTTTTCACTTTCTCAAGAAACGAGACCACGGAAATAGGTTTTGCGATGTAATCTTCGCATCCGCCCTGGCGAATGCGTTCTTCGTCGCCTTTCATAGCGAAGGCAGTCACGGCGATGATCGGAATCTCGGCCAGCTCCGCATTATCCTTAATTTTTCTGGTTACTTCCAGACCGGAAACCTCCGGAAGCTGAATGTCCATCAAGATAAGGTCCGGCTGGTGTTCGGCCGCAAGTATAAGCGCCTCGGGGCCTGTACGGGCCTCAAGTGTGTGATAGCCATGCGCTTCAAGCAGATCATGAAATAATTTCATGTTCAGCTCGTTATCCTCAACGATAAGCACCGTCTTTGGAAGCGCCGACATATCAAGCTTTTCCATTGCTGACATCATACGCATTTACGCCTCTGGCCGCGCCGAATCAGCGCTCCGGTGTTAAGTATTGCGACAAAGGTCTTAATCGATTGTTTATCCTGAGCCTCGCGGGGCATATTTTTCTGCCCTTTTCTGGTAACGATTTGTTAAATGGTTGCTATCGCTGATCACGCATTTTGCCGGGTTTGTTACGCCCGCCTGCCCGCCCGGGCGCGCCAATGCGTCGCCTGCGGCGATCAGCGAATCGTGTCGCATCCAGAGCTTTTCTCCTTGATGATTGCTCACCTCGACTGTAACGCATTCTATGCGGCGATTGAAAAGCGGGACGATCCGGGGCTTGAAGACAAGCCCGTGATTGTCGGCGGCGGCGTGCGGGGGGTGGTTGCAACCTGCTGTTATGTCGCACGCACTTATGGGGTCAAATCGGCAATGCCGATGTTCAGGGCGCTCAAAGCCTGCCCTGATGCTGTGGTCATCAAGCCGAATATGGCGAAATACGTCGCGGTCGGGCGGGCCGTGCGTGAGATGATGCGCGATCTGACGCCGATGGTCGAACCTTTGTCAATTGATGAAGCGTTCATGGATCTGACCGGCACGGAACGGCTGCACGGGGCCCCGCCGGCAATCACCCTCGCCAGGCTGCAGGCGCGAATCAAAACCGAGATGGGGGTCACCGCTTCGATTGGCCTTTCTCACAACAAATTTCTCGCCAAAATCGCCTCCGACCTCGACAAACCGCAAGGGTTTTCGGTGATCGGCAAAGAAGAAACGCTGGCGTTTTTGGCGCGCCAACCGGTGACGAAAATCTGGGGCGTCGGCGCAGCGATGGCCGCCAAGCTCGAAGGCGACGGCATCGCCACAATAGGCCAGCTACAAAAGCTTGATGCGGCTACGCTCGCCAAGCGTTATGGTGAGATCGGGCTGCGTTTGGCGCGTCTGTCTCAAGGGCAGGATGCGCGGCGAATCAAACCCCAGCGCGAGACCAAAAGCATCTCATCGGAAACCACCTTCAACCACGACATCATCGATGTGCAAAAGCTCGAAGATATACTTTGGGATCTGTGCGAGAAAGTTTCTGCACGAATGAAGACGAGCGAATACGAAGGTCGCGTCATCACGCTGAAGCTGAAATCCGCAAGCTTTAAAACCATCACCCGCCGGGCGACGCTCGAGGCGCCAAGCAACCTGGCGCGCATCGCCTTTGCCGTGACCAAGAAAATGCTGCATGCGGCAGCGGGCGAAACCGCCTTCCGCTTGATCGGGGTCGGCTTTTCTGACCTGGTCGCTGCAGGCGATGCTACCGAAGCGGACCTATTCGGCGAGGACCGCGAACGCATCGCCGCCCAGGAAAAAGCTATCGACGCGATCCGGGAAAAGTTCGGCAAGGATGCTATGAAGGCTGGAAGGACGTTGCGGCCTAGAGTATCAGGCGATTAATAGGAATCGCCCAACACTCTAGATTCTTTGTTACGCGCCGGCCCGCGCGCGAAGGCGCGCTAATGATGGTTCGACCGCATTCGCGGTCGGGTGCGAAAAACCGGTTTCCACTTTTTCGCCCGGCGCTCTAGCCGCCGCTAAAGATGTCGATCGTTGACGCAGGTCTTTCATATTCCTCACCCCCGCCCCATCTATATCGATCATGACAAAGCAGGAGAGAAAAATATGTCAGACGGGGCTGAAATCACCACGGGCGGCTGCCTGTGCGGGGCGGTAAGATATGCAGTGCGCGGGCCGTTGCGCAATGTCGTGAACTGCCATTGCAGTATGTGTCAAAAACTCCATGGCGTTTATGGCGCCCATAGCAAAGCGCGCAAAGTCAACATCACCATCACTACGGACGAGGGCCTAGCCTGGTATAAAACCTCAGATGTCGCCCGCCGCGGATTCTGCCGCAAATGCGGGTCCAGCCTGTTCTGGGAGCCATTTGAACTGGACGCCACCGGCATAATTGCCGGCTCCCTCGACGGGCCGACCGGCCTGAAAACTATGGGGCACATATATGTCGGTGAGAAAGCCGACTTCTATGCGATCAAAGACGAGCTTCGCCAGTTTGATGAATCTTCTGATGGGGAACTCGTGAATGACTATAAATAGCAGTTTCGATACACTACTCCCGTGAATCAAAATACCGCCCAACCAGCAAGGATATCCCATGTCGCAAATTGAAAACCAGCTCGCCGAACTTGGCATTGTCTTGCCCGAACCAACGGCGCCGGTTGCTAACTACGTTCCTTATGTCATCAGCGGCAAGCTGGTTTTTATCTCCGGCCAGGTATCGATTGGCCCGGACGGTTTGATCACCGGAAAGCTTGGGCGTGATCTGGACCTTGAGCAAGGCGTGATGGCGGCGCATGCTTGCGGCGTCAACCTCATCGCACAACTGAAAGCGGCTTGCGGCGGCGACCTCGACCGGGTTGCGCGCGTTGTGAAACTTGGCGGCTTCGTTAACTGCACCGATGACTTTACCGATCAACCCAAGGTCATCAATGGAACTTCCGATCTAATGGTCGCGGTATTCGGTGAGCGCGGACGTCATGCGCGCGCTGCGGTCGGTGCGCCGTCACTACCAATGGATGCGGCGGTTGAGGTCGACGGCGTGTTCGAGATCAAATAATGCCCGACGGCTCTGACGCATTGCTGGCGCGCACGGTCTCTTCTATCGCCGAGATTGATCCGGCGGTGTGGAACGCCATAGCGAACCCTCATGACGCGCCGTTCAATCCGTTTGTGGCGCATGAATTTCTCGCCGCGCTGGAGACATCCAAGTCTGTTGCGCGAGAGGCCGGCTGGGCGCCTTTGCATCTCCTGTTGGAAGAACACGGCGAGATTGCCGCCGCCGCACCGCTCTACGCCAAGGGCCACAGCCAGGGTGAATATGTGTTCGATCATCATTGGGCGGATGCTTACGCCCGCGCTGGGGGACTGTATTACCCGAAGCTGGTATGCGCGGCGCCGTTCACCCCGGTTCCGGGCCCACGGCTGCTAGCCAAAGACATCGTGGCAAAACGTAATCTCGCAGCAGGCTTACGACAAATGACGGCGCAGCTCGGCGCCTCCTCCCTGCATGTCAATTTTATCTCCAAGCAAGAGCAGGAAATCCTCGTTGAGGCCGGCTTTCTAGCGCGGATGGGCGAGCAATATCATTGGTTCAATCGCGACTATCAATCCTTCGACGACTTTCTGGGTCAGCTTTCGTCACGCAAACGCAAAACCATCCGCCGCGAGCGGCGCGGCGCAGGTGCGGACGGGCTCGTCATCCGGCGATTGCTCGGCGCGGAAATAACCCCGCGTCACTGGGATGCGATGTGGCATTTCTATCAAGACACTGGCGCGCGCAAATGGGGCCATCCCTATTTGACGCGCAGTTTTTTTGATCTAATCGCCGAACATATGCCGGAGCAATTGTTATTCATTGTCGCCGAACGCGATGGCGAGCCGGTCGCCGGCGCGCTCAACTTCATTGGCGGTGACACGCTGTACGGACGCTATTGGGGATGCAGCGAAGATGCGCCGTTCCTGCATTTTGAGATCTGCTACTATCAGGCCATCGATTTTGCGATTGAACGCGGTCTCGCACGCGTTGAGGCGGGTGCCCAGGGCGAGCACAAGATCGCCAGAGGCTATGAACCGGTCGCCACCTATTCAGCGCACTGGATCGAAGATGCGGGCTTCCGCGATGCAATTGAGCGGTATTTAGAGGCCGAGCGCGATCAGACCGGTCAAGGTATTGAAGCCTTGAAACAGTTCACGCCGTATAAAAATATGGGAACGCCATAAGATGACGCCGACGATAAATTGGCCGGAACGGTACAGACCTGAAAATTGCGCCGTACACGTTGTTAATGAACTGGCGGTGGAGGTTCCGCCGGCGGCGGTTTGGGAGTGCTTGGTGCAGGCGTCAGAATGGCCGAACTGGTATCCGAACGCCGCCAATGTTGTGGTCAAAGATGCGCCAGATGGACGGCTGACAGACGGCGCGCGGTTCCGCTGGAAGACGTTTGGCGTCACTATCAACACGAAAATTGAGGAATTTATCCCTCATGAGCGCATCGCCTGGAGTGCGAACGCATTTGGGATTGATGTTTACCACGCATGGCTGATCACCGCGACGCCGCAAGGATGCCTTGTCCTTACCGAAGAGACGCAGAATGGCTTCCTGGCGCGGATTGGCCACATGCTTCGGCCGCACAAAATGCATAAGTTCCATCACATCTGGCTCGAAAACCTTCGCGATCGCGCCAGACAAAGAGAACGCCAGGCCAGTTGAGCAAATGATCGCGAAGCCATATATTGCTATTGTCAGTCCAAAGCCAGAAATCGAGCCTGTATGAAAACCATCAAGCGTATGCACGACCTACAGGAAGCCAAAATCATCGTTGGGTTCCTGAACGCACACGGCATTGACGCGGAACTCTTGGACGGCGCGATTAATTCCGTCCTCCCGGTTGGCACCGGCGGCGTGCGCATTGCCGTGCCTGTGGCGCAGGAAGCAGAAGCACTGACATTGCTGGCGAATGCAGAGACCGGGGCGGCCGCGCTTGACGATGGGGGCCCGGAATGAGCCTTGATGCGCAATATGATCCCGACAACATCTTCGCAAAAATCATTCGCGGCGACATTCCTTCCGTGAAAATTTATGAAACCGATAGCATACTCGCCTTTATGGACGTATTCCCGCAAAGCGAGGGGCATTGCCTGGTTATTCACAAGCAGGCGACGGCGACAAATCTGTTCGATGTTGACAGCAGGGACCTGGCTACATTGATGGCGGCGGTTCAAAAACTGGCGCGAGTGGTCAGGGACAGTTTGGCGCCCGACGGTATTCGTATTGCGCAGTTTAACGGCGCGCCGGCGGGGCAAACCGTCTATCACCTCCATTTTCATATTATCCCTGTCTATGAGGATCGCGATCTTGGCGCCCATGCCTCCGGCCGCCCGGCGGATACGCAAGGGCTTGAAAAAACTGCCGCCAAAATCCGCACAGCGCTTTAATCACACGCCCTAAGTGTGTTGCAGACACGCGGATGTGAAAAGGGTTCATTCGCGCCAGGATGACGGGTCGTTAGACTAGGCTAATCGCAAACATGCAGTGGCTCTATGCGTTCGATAAGATTGGTCCTTTGGTTATCCTTCGTTGTATGTGCGGCGGCTTTGCAGCCCACCGGCGCTCAATATGACCGAGCCGACTCGTGGCGGTCCGAATGGCCGCTGACGAATTTTTCAAAGCGCAGTATTGCTTTGGATGAAATCGAATCGGTCATCCCCAAAGACGCCATTCAGTCCATTGACAAGCCGCAATTCATATCCGCCGATAAAATTATTCTTGAGGGGCGCCCTACGCAACGTAAAAACAGGCGCAGAAGCAGAGGGTTTTCTCTTAGCGAACGTGACCCGGTCATCAGCGTCGACATCAACGGCGATGCCCGCGCTTATCCATTACGGATCATGATCTATCATGAAATCGTCAATGACATCGTCGGCGGCGCGCCGGTCGTGGTTACCTATTGCCCACTGTGCAACACGGGCATTGTGTTTGACCGTGTTCTTCATGGAGAACCAGCACAGTTTGGCGTTTCCGGTAAGCTCAGAAAATCCGATCTTGTCATGTATGATCGACGCACTGAAAGCTGGTGGCAGCAATATGATGGTGAGGCTATTGTCGGAGTGATGACCGGGCAAAAGCTGAAACGCCGTATCACCCGCCTTGAATCATTCGCCAGCTTTAAACATCGCCACCCCAACGGCGTAGTTTTGATCCCAAATGCCCCACGCGACGACCGTTACGGACGCAATCCCTATTTTCGCTATGATACCGAGCGCTGGCCATTTCTCTATCGCGGCGGCATGCCGGATGGTATTGAGCCGCTGGCGCGCGTTGTTGTTGTCGATAATGTCGCCTACAGCCTGGCGCGCCTAGCGAAAGCCGGCATCATCGAAGAAGGCGACATCAGGCTATCCTGGCGCGCCGGACAGGCCTCTGCGCTCGATACGGAACACATTCGCGATGGCCGGGATGTTGGCGATGTTGTGGTCCAGCGCCTCATCGCGTCCGGCGAATGGGAAGATATTTCCTATGACGTCATTTTTGCGTTCGTCTTTCACGCGTTTAATCCGCTAGGCGAGTGGCGTCTTTGAATTATAGTAAATATATAATTTACTATATATCCTCTTTATAGAAATCAATTTTATTATTGTTGAGAAAACGTTCCATTTTTAAGAGAATTTTTATGTAGTTCTGGCTTTTTATATTTGTCAGTTTGTAGGCTGATATGCGTGCGGCCAGTATTGTGTAACTTATAAGGGATGAGCTTTGTCATGCGGACCCAAAAACTCGGGAAACGGTTTCATATTTTCAAAAAGCTTGGCGAATTCTCTCGCGATCAATCGGGGCTAAGCGCTATTGAATATGCGCTGGTCGCCGCGTTGATCGGCGGCGCAACAATAGTCTCCGTCGGTCAGGTCGGCGTCGCAACAAGCGGCGCGCTGATGGGGATGAATGCCTCTATTAATGGCAATGGCTCCAACAATGGCGGAGGCGGCGGCAGTGGCGACAACGGAGCGTCTGGCGGCGGTAGCGATAGCGGCGCTGCAGCAGGAGGAGGCAGCGGCTCAAGCAGTGGCGGGAGCGCAGGCGGCAACAATGGCGGCGGCGGACAAAGCGGCGCCTCCGGCGGCGGACAAGGCGCCCCGAAAGGCAAAAAACCTAAGAAAAATAAAAAGGGTAAGAAAAAGAAGAAGTAATCTTCTAGCGACATAGCTGCAAATCTTATCCAAATGATCAAATTCCGCCGCATTTTCGATAATGCGCCGGAGTTTTTCTGTTTGACCCATAGCGCTTCGATCTTAGCCGGCATAGCTAGAACTTCATTCTTCCTGTTGCATGCCTCATTGCCATCCTCATCCAAGCCATGTGACAATCACTGCCATAGGACTTAGGAGTGGCGCATGAGCAAAATACTGATGGGCACGGCAATACTGGTGGTTATGCTCTCAGCGTCGGCCTATGCAGAAAATGAGACGCCCTCGTATCAAACCATCATGACCAAGGCCGGCGAGGCTTTTCGGGCCGAAGACTGGGCGATGCTGAATGACCGCCTCAATGCGGCGCAAGCGATGCGGCCCTACTCTCTTTATGTCTGGAAGATGCGTATTCTCGCGCGGCGGCTCAATGGTGATGTCGCCGGCGCGTTTGAACTCGTGAAGCAAATTTCCGAACGCGGCCTGATTATCGACCTGTCCGGTCATGAGGCTTTTGACAAACTAAAAACCGATCCGGCTTTTGCGGATATTAAAGTGCAATTTGAAGATAACATGGAACCGACCGGCGCGCGCCATGTGCGCACAGAACATAACGACACAACCTTGTTGCCCGAGGCCTATGCGGTTGGTCCGGCCGGTGCTGAATTTATCGGCTCCGTAAGAACCGGAAAAATTATCGAGCTCCGCGGCGGCGGCGTATCGAAAGAGGTCGTGCTTGCAAAAGGCGGCGTCTTCGACATTGAAGTGCGCGGCGAGAGGCTGTGGGCGGCGGTGAACAATCAACTGGCTTACCAACAGACCGACCCGGAGAACACATTTGCATCGGTCATGGTTTTTGATCGGTCTACCAGCGCAGTTAAGCGCGAAGTGCGCATCTCCGAGCAAGAGGCGCTGCTCGGAGATCTGGAAGTAGCCAAAGATGGAACCGCCTATGCAAGCGATTCCCTCACGCCGCGGCTTTTTAGATTAGCGCCCCAGAGCGAAACGTTTGAGGTTTTCGCAAGCGACCCACGCTTCGCAAACCTCCAGGGCATAGCGCTTGATGAGCCAAACCACCGCATTTTCATCGCAGACTACCTCGCCGGATTGTTTGTCGTCGATACCACCACGGCTGAAATCACTGCAATTGAGAACAGTGTCGATGCGCATCTCGGTGGGATTGACGGGCTTTATTATTATGACGGCGCGCTAATTGGCATACAGAACGGAACTACACCGCAACGGATAGTCCGGATCAGCTTGAATGGTGACGCGACCGCAGCGACTGGTTTTGATGTATTGCAGCAAAATCTTGACGTCTGGAACGAGCCGACCCATGGCGTGATTGTCAAAAGCGAATTGCACTATATCGCCACTAGCAATTGGCCATCTTACGACAAAGACTGGAATGTCCGTGAAGACGCAGAGTTACAGCCTGTACGAATTATGACCGCTCCGTTGAATGTAAAATAAATGCACAAAAGCAGATTGCTATCTATCGGGCTGCTCAGTCTCGCGTGACTACTCCACCAACGCCGGAACGCTTGCACCGCCCCCGCCGTCTTTCGATGACGCACCCGTATCCGGATCGGCGATATACTCAAACGCCAGCTTCGACTTATCCTCCGGATCGCACATCACCTTGACGAGACCGCCATTCTTCAAGCTGCCAAAGAGAATTTCATCAGCGATCGGCTTCTTGATGTGTTCCTGAATGATGCGCGCCAGCGGACGGGCGCCCATTTCATCGTCGAAGCCGCGTTCGGCGAGCCAGGCCGTCGCCTCTTCAGACAGCTCAAACGTCACGCCGCGGTCAGCAAGCTGTACTTCCAGCTGTAAAACGAACTTCTCAACGACACGGTTGATAATCTCTGCCGAGAGGCCGGCGAAATGGATCGTCGCATCGAGCCGATTGCGAAACTCTGGCGAGAACATGCGCGTAATGGCAACATCAGTTTCATCGGACTTCTTGCCGCCGGCAAAACCGATTGCAAATTTCGCAGCGTCCGCCGCGCCCGCATTGGTCGTCATGATAATGATGACATTGCGGAAATCGACCTTGCGGCCGTTGGTATCGGTCAGCTGGCCGTTGTCCATCACTTGCAGGAGGATATTGAAAATCTCCGGATGGGCTTTTTCAATTTCGTCAAGCAGCAACACCGAATGCGGATGCTGGCTGACGGCGTCTGTCAACAGCCCGCCCTGGTCGAAGCCGACATAGCCCGGCGGCGCGCCGATCAGACGAGAAACCGTGTGGCGCTCCATATACTCAGACATGTCAAAACGAATAAGCTCAACCCCGGTCGTTAGTGCAAGCTGCTTTGCGACCTCGGTTTTACCAACACCGGTAGGACCGGCGAAAAGATATGAGCCAATCGGTTTTTCAGGTTCTCGCAGTCCCGCACGCGACAGTTTGATGGCTGCTGCAAGCTGGTCGATGGCCTCGTCCTGCCCGAAAACGACCCGGCGCAATTCCTCACCGAGTTTCTGCAAGCGTTCAGTATCGGATTTAGACACCGAACGCGGCGGGATACGCGCCATTTTGGCGATCACTTCTTCAATTTCCGTGGTGTCGATGACGCCCTTGCGCTCGTCAGCCGGGAACAACATCTGTCGTGCGCCAGCTTCGTCAATGACGTCAATCGCTTTATCCGGTAATTTGCGATCCGACATATATTTCGCAGAGAGTTCAGCGGCGGCGCGAATGGCTTCGTCCGTATACGTTATTTTGTGATGCTCTTCAAAATAAGGCTTCAACCCGGCCAGGATTTTAACCGTATCTTCCATTGTCGGTTCGACAACATCAATCTTTTGAAAACGCCGGGCAAGCGCGCGGTCTTTTTCAAAATGCTGACGGAATTCCTTATAGGTGGTTGACCCCATGCAACGCAGCCCGCCCGATTGCAGCGCTGGTTTTAGAAGATTAGACGCATCCATTGCGCCGCCGGATGTGGCGCCTGCTCCGACCACGGTGTGGATCTCATCGATAAACAAGATCGCATCTTCATGGTCTTCCATTTCCTTCAGCACCGCCTTGATGCGCTCTTCAAAATCCCCGCGATAGCGCGTGCCAGCCAGCAGCGAGCCCATATCGAGCGCGAAGATTGTGGAGTTTGCCAACACTTCCGGTACGTTTTCATCGACGATTTTTAGCGCTAGACCTTCGGCGATGGCGGTCTTTCCGACGCCCGGGTCGCCGACCAGAAGCGGATTGTTCTTGCGCCGACGGCAAAGAACCTGGATCGAACGCTCGACCTCGGCTTCTCGCCCGATCAGCGGATCGATTTTTCCGGCGCGCGCCTTGGCGTTCAGGTCGACGCAATAAGCCTCAAGTGCGCTTTGGTTTTTGCCTTGTTGTTCAGAATCTTCGTTAACGCCGCGCGGCGCTTTAGCTTGCGCCTCGCCCGGCCGCTTCGCCAATCCGTGCGAGATATAATTGACCGCATCAAAGCGCGTCATGTCCTGGTCCTGAAGGAAATGCGCTGCGTGAGACTCACGCTCGGCAAATAAAGCCACCAGCACATTTGCGCCGGTCACCTCTTCACGGCCCGACGATTGTACGTGGATGACCGAACGCTGAATAACCCGCTGAAAGCTCGCCGTCGGCTTGGCCTGCTCATCATTTTCGCGTTGCGGATTAGCAAGCTCGTTTTCGATAAATTCGTAAAGCTGACGGCTTAAGAGGTCGATGTCGACATTGCAGGCGCGCATGACGGCGGCCGCGTCCTGGTCTTCGGTCAACGCCAGAAGCAGATGTTCCAACGTCGCAAGCTCATGGTCACGTTCGGTCGCCAGAGCGATCGCTCTGTGTAGGGCTTCATCAAGACTGCTACTGAAAGACGCCACTGTTTACTCCCGTTCCATCATACATTGCAGGGGGTGCTGGTTGCGTCGCGACAGCTCCATCACCTGCACCACTTTGGTTTCCGCGACCTCATAGGTGTAAACACCGCAAATCCCGACGCCGCTATTGTGAACATGCATCATAATCCGCATCGCCTCCTCCGGCGCTCGCTTGAAAACCGCCTGAAGTAGCCACACCACGAATTCCTGCGGCGTATAATCGTCGTTGAGGAGCATCACTTTGTAAAGCGAGGGACGCTTGGTTTTCGGCGCCGTCTTAGAGACAACGCCAACGCCCTGGCCGGGTTCGCGGTCGTCGTCATGTTCGTGGTCGTCAGACATCATTCTCGTTCATACCCTTGATCATTTCTGGCTTTCTTTGAATCGCGGTAACGCTCAAGTCCTTTGTTTTCTGCACTTCTTTATCCGAAAACCAGTTTCCACCTTTCGGGAAGCGCTCTAGTGCCGCTGCAACGCAGCAATCTGCGACAGCGGGGTCATGCTTAAGATAAGTAACCGTATTTGGTTGAAAAGACGCAAATTCACAATTTCCAATTCAGAAAACCATAATCACTATCTTTTTATCCCCGCCGCGGCCGCGCGCGCGAACTCCGCCAACAAAAAACCCGGCGGTCGCCCGCCGGGTATTCTGTTACGCAGATACGCAACTAACTGAAACTATTATGGATTTATGCCGTTGTTACGGGCGGAAGGATTGAATTTTTTCAACCATTTCGCTGTAACGCACCGTCAAAGGCTCAACGGCTTGTTTTGTGGTTTCGATCCACAAATCAGCAACCTTGCTCGCCTGGCCAAGATTTTTTTCGATCGCGCCGCGGGCGTAATCGCTATTGATCTCGATCGATTCCTGCGGGCTTTTGGCGCCGGAGGCCGCTTTTGCGGTCTCAACGCTGGTTTCGTATGCGGTTTTGAAAAACTCGGACTGTTCAGCCGCCAATTTTTCAGCGCCTTTCGTAAACGCGTTTGCAGAGGCCATCATCGCTTCAAGCGATCCCTTTTGGAAATCGGCCATCGCCGCCATGCTTTCGGCGAATTTCTCGTAGCCCGCCTTGAATGTGTCGGGATTGATCGCCGTCATGGTTTCAAACGGGGTCGCTGTGTCTGCAGTTTTTTTCGACGTGGTCATGTTCATCTCCTGAATGTCTAATAACGTAGTAATTTGATTTTGTTGTTATTTTTTCGATCTACTACGTATTGTGCAACGCAACATATGCTTGCATCCCAGGGTTGTCAAGGATTATGCTGCGCCGCACAATAATTTTTGGACAGGTTAGAGTGGTTTTAGGAAAAGTGGGGCCGGTTTTTCGTATAAAAACACGCGGTAAACAAGAATCTAGAGCCGTTTTCCTGAACCAGGCAATGCCCAACGGCTCTAAGGGATTTTTTTCGTTAACGAAGCGTTTACCATGCAAAACGCATGCTCCAATCACTGAAGCACACCCCGCGGCATGGGCTTTGCTCTGTCAGGGCCCTGGCGGGGCTCAAGGCGAGAGTTCTGGCCTAGATGGCTGGCGGGCGCACAGATTTTCGGGGCGGCGTCACTCGAAAGATTGAAATGCATGCCGGAATGGGCGAGGGTCGCTAAATGGGCTGGGTTTTTCGTTGTGTAATCATTCTCGGGGCGATGCTCACGCTCGCGGGGATTTCCAGCGCGCCAGCGCACGCAAATTCCAAATATGCCGCCTATGTGATCCACGCGGACACCGGCGATGTCCTGTTCGACCGCTATTCCACCGCACGGCGATATCCCGCTTCCTTAACCAAGATGATGACGCTCTACTTGTTGTTTGAGGAACTGGATGCCGGCAACTTAACGCTGCAATCAAAACTCAAAGTGTCCTCCCGCGCCGCTGGACAGCCACCGTCAAAGCTTGGCCTCAAGGCGGGGGCCACGATCAGTGTTGAAACCGCGATCGAAGCGCTGGTGGTAAAATCCGCCAATGACGTCGCCGCGGTTGTCGCCGAACATATCTCCGGTTCGGAATGGCGGTTCGCCAAAAAAATGACGACCACAGCGCGCCAGCTCGGCATGACGCGGACACGGTTTCGCAACGCCTCCGGCCTGCCCAATTCCAAACAGGTCACCACAGCGCGCGATATGGCCGTCCTCGGCCAGCGCGTGGTTCAGGACTTTCCGCAATATTATCATTATTTCAGCGCCAAGAGCTTCACCTGGGGCGGGCGCACCTATGCGTCGCATAACCGGCTGGTCAAAACCTATAACGGCGCCGACGGAATCAAAACCGGCTATACCCGCCGCTCGGGCTTTAACCTTGTGACCACGGCAGTGAACGGCGACAACCGCCTCATCGGCGTCGTACTGGGTGGGCGCACATCACGCAGCCGCGACCGGCATATGCGCGATATTCTCAATAAGGCCTTCACCTCGATCAAGCGCAAACCGGCGCTGGTCGCCGCGCTTTACCGTAAAAAACCGGCGCCGCGGATCAAGCCAACCTTGCTCGCCAAGCTTGAGCAAGATGCAAACGATGCAGCAGTGAAAAAAGATCAGTTGCGCCGCGAGATTATGACCGCCGCGCTGATCCAGCCGACGCCGGCGACCCCGCCCGCTGATGATCGTCTCGGCGTCTTGATCGCGGCGGCGGATACCGATGACTTCAACGAGTTTGAACGCACCCGCATCGCCTCTCTTGATAGCAGCAAAGAATTCATCGGCGAAGGCGACCGCCAATATGTCAACGAATTCAGCTGGACAGTGCAAATCGGCGCTTATTCAACGAAAGAACTAGCGCAGGAAGAGCTCGAAGCGGCGGCCGTTAAAGGCGGCTTGACCAACCGCACCCGCGCCGTCATCCCTGCGCCGCGCGAGGATGGGTCAACGCTTTACCGCGCACGCTTCATGAACCTGTCCGAAATCGAAGCCGCTGCGGCCTGCGCCGGGCTCGATGACAAAGGCGTTTCCTGCTTCGTCGCAGCGGATGCAGAGCCGATTGCTAATTAGCACCCCCCATTTAACTGTTGTGCATGCTGCGATCCTTCGCGACGCCTTGGCTTCGCCAAGGCTCCTCAGGATGAGGGTGGAGTAGTTTATCAATACTTAAAACCCTCATCCTGAGGAGCGGCGAAGCCGCGTCACGAAGGAGGGCGTAGGAGCCCCCAAACGCCACACCAGACAATTCAGCACATCCCATCCACCGCCTTTGCGCTGGGCCTCGCCTTCGCTTAAGTTCTCATCGAACAAGCGAAGGAGAAATCCATGACCGCCCACGACACACTCATCAAAGTGAGCGACTGCGCAGCCAAAGACACTCTTATCGACGCGGCCAAAGCCAAGGCGCTGCGCGCCGCGGCCGCAGCGGACCCGGAAGGCTTTTGGTCAGACGTGGCTGAGCGCATCGACTGGATCAAGCCGTTCACCAAGATCAAGGACACATCCTTCGACGCCGACGATCTCCACGTCAAATGGTTCTATGACGGCGCCCTAAACGCCTGCGTCAACTGCCTCGACCGACACCTGCCCGCGCGCGCAAACGATATCGCCATCATCTGGGAGAGCGATGATCCCGATACCGATAAAAAAATCACCTATGCCGAGGCGTTTGAAGAAACCTGCCGGATGGCCAATCTCCTCAAGGCCCGCGGCGTCAATCGCGGCGACCGTGTTGTGATTTATATGCCAATGATCCCGGAAGCGACCTACGCGATGCTTGCCTGCGCGCGTATCGGCGCAGTGCATTCGGTGGTGTTTGGAGGCTTCTCACCGGAAGCGCTGGCCAACCGGATTATTGATTGCCGCGCGGTTGCGGTAATTACCGCCGATGAGGGCGTGCGTGGCGGCAAACCTGTGCCTTTGAAAGCCAATGTCGACAAAGCGCTAGCGCAAACGCCGGATGTGCGTCTGGTGTTAACTGTGGAGCGCACCAACGCTGAAGTTCATATGAAGCCGGGCCGCGATCTGTTCTGGTACGGCGAGGCCCGCGGCGACGTCTCACCTGATTGCCCGGCGGAAACAATGGGCGCGGAAGACCCTTTGTTTATCCTCTACACCTCCGGCTCCACCGGAAAGCCAAAAGGCATCCTTCACACCACCGGCGGCTACCTCACCTATGCCGCCTACACTCACGAAATTGTTTTCGACTACCGGCCCGGCGAGATTTATTGGTGTACGGCTGATGTCGGCTGGGTGACAGGCCACACCTACATTGTCTATGGCCCGCTGGCCAATGGTGCAACGACGCTGATGTTTGAAGGCGTGCCAACCTATCCTGATGGATCGCGCTTTTGGCGGGTGATTGAAAAACACGATGTGAATGTGTTTTACACCGCGCCAACGGCGCTCCGGGCGCTGATGCGCGAGGGCGACGCGCATGTGACCGTTACGGACCGCTCGTCGCTACGCCTCCTCGGCACGGTTGGTGAACCTATAAACCCGGAAGCCTGGCTGTGGTATTACCGCGTTGTCGGCGACAGCAAGCTGCCGATTGTCGATACCTGGTGGCAGACCGAGACCGGCGGCATTTTGTTGTCACCGCTGCCGGGGGCGACCGATTTAAAACCAGGCTCAGCAACGCACCCGCTTCCCGGCATTCTGCCAGCGTTAGTCGATGCGGAGGGCAATATTCTCGAAGGCGAGGCTGAGGGCAATCTCGTCATCACGGATTCCTGGCCCGGTCAGATGCGCTCCGTCTATGGCGATCACCAGCGCTTTGTCGATACGTATTTCAAAACCTATCCCGGCATGTATTTCACAGGCGACGGAGCAAGGCGCGATGCGGACGGCTATTACTGGATCACCGGCCGCGTCGATGATGTTTTGAACGTTTCCGGCCACCGGATGGGCACGGCGGAAGTGGAAAGCGCGCTGGTGGCCCACCCCAATGTCGCTGAGGCCGCCGTCGTCGGCTATCCCCATGACGTTAAAGGCCAGGGCATTTACGCTTATGTGACGTTGATGGAAGGCATCGAACCGGATGCCGCACTCGAGAAAGAACTCGTCGTTGCCGTGCGCCAGGATATCGGACCGTTCGCCAAGCCCGACCTCATCCACTTCACCCCGGCGCTACCGAAAACTCGTTCAGGAAAAATCATGCGCCGCATCTTACGCAAAATCGCCGAGAATGAATTTTCTGCATTGGGCGATATTTCTACCCTCGCCGACCCCAGCGTTGTCGATGCGCTGATTGAGGGCAGGAAGAATCGGTAGGTGGGACGATGTTGCCAACCATCAGTGACTTCCGACCAAATCATGCAGTAGGCAATTTATGGCTGCGGATTCAATTGATCGCCGCAACACATTCACCGAACCGCTTGGCAGGCGTTTGGTAATCCAGAGTTTTTCTGGGTCGTTCGTTGAGTTGTCTTGCGATAGCATTGAGCCTTTGTTGGCTGTACAAAGTTAGATCT
>JAJFGA010000050.1 GCA_021776375.1 Hyphococcus sp.
TCTTCCCCGGAAAGACCCATATAAACGATTGAGCCTGGAAACTTATGCTGTGACAGAACGCGCGCCGCCTCAAGCACACCCGCCATGCCGCTGGCGTTATCATTGGCGCCCGGACTATCGGACGTTCCGTCCAGCGGGTCGGTGACGCGACTATCAATATCGCCTGACATCACAACCATCCGGTCCGGATCGCGCCGGCCACGCTGAATGGCGACCACGCTCACAACTTCCGTTGGGTTTGGAATGCGCGTCTCGCCGCTAATTGTGTCGGAGACATACGTCACCTCCAGACAGCCGCCGCATTCTTTCGAAATTTTTTCAAACTCAGCATATATCCAACGACGAGAGGCGCCGATGCCGCGCGCGTCGCTCATCGTATCAGAAAGCGTATGGCGCGTTCCGAAACTAACAAGCTTGCGAATGTCTGTTTCAATTCGATCCGGCGATGTGTCTGTAACAAGCTCATGCAGAAGCGCTATATCGGCCATGCCGGGTTCATCGCTTCTTTGGGCATGCGCACTGCCCGGCGCCGCCAACAGAAGACCGGCGCCCAAAGCCGTCGCGGTAAGCCCAATTATTATGTCCATTTACGCCCTCCCAGTGTTATGAAATCGTTTCCCCGATCTATAATGCTAGCGAATAACCGACGCTAGCGCTCGCGCGCCTTCTTATAAACGCCGAGAATGTTCAACGAAGACGAGAAAAAGCTCAACTCTTCGAGCGCCAGACGGACGGGCTCGTCTTGCGGGTGGCCCTCAATGTCGGCGTAGAACATGGTCGCGTTGAACGAGCCGCCTTGCTGATAGCTTTCAAGCTTGGTCATGTTGACATTATTGGTCGCAAAACCGCCCATCGCCTTATAAAGCGCGGCGGGAATGTTGCGCACCTGAAAGACGAAACTGGTGACCACCGGACCGTCGCCTTGCGCCGCATCATCGGGCGCTGCGGACATTTCCAAAAACCGCGTGGTGTTGTGGTTTGCGTCTTCAATATTCTCCGCCAGCACATCGAGGTGATAATGTTTTGCGGCGTGCTCTGAGGCGACCACCGCCTCATCAGCGCAGCCGCTCTGCGCCAACCGCCGCGCGGCGCCGGCCGTATCGCCGGCGATTTCCGCACGCAGCCCATGGTCCTTAATGAACCGCCGGCATTGGCCGAGCGCCATGGCGTGGCTGCGGACGATTTTAACATCTTCGAGCTTGACCCCCGGGCGCGCCATTAGATGGTGCTCGATCGGCAGAAAATGTTCGCCGGCAATGTGCAGCCCTGCCTCTGGCAGCAAGTGGTGAATGTCGGCGACCCGGCCGGCGAGCGAATTTTCGATCGGCAGCATCGCCTTTTCGGCGCGACCAGACCGGACCGCCTCAAAAGCGTCTTCAAAGGTCGGGCAAGCCATCGGCGTCAGTTCTGGTGCGTAGCGTATGCAGGCGAGCTCTGAAAAAGCCCCCGGCTCGCCCTGAAAGGCGATATGGCGGGGTGTTGGGTCGGTTTTGTCGGTCATAGCGTTCGCTTCATCAAAAACAGGTCTTATGCAAAAATCACGCGGGTTTCGTGCGCGTCAGCATCTAGAACAATATCCGATCATACCGATGCGGATATTGCTCTAGATTCTTATTTGGTCGCATTTTCTGGCGCCCAACCGGCAGCCCCTTGGTCGGAAAATGCTTTAGCGGCAAATCCCCCGCGTGAATAGGCCGCGCCCTGCCGAATACGGCGTCGATTGCGCAACTGCGGGAAGCTCGCTAGAACGCCGCAAATTCTGACTTTACCAACCCACCCGAGCCTCCATTCAGGGGCGATTTTCCAAGGCGCAGTCATGGCGGATAAATCCAGCAAAGATCCAATGCTCGGCAACAAGATCGCAGGGGCCGTAATAGCCGCGATTTTGTTGGTGTTTGGCCTGCCGCAATTAACCGCGGTGATTTTTGGCGGCGGCGAAGGCCATGGCGGCGGCGAAGCCGATGAGCTGCACCTGGCTTATTGCTGCGTTGACCTCGAAACCAACACTACAGCGGTGGTTGAAGAAGCGCCGCCAGACCTTGGAACGCTGCTCGCTAGCGCCAGCGTCGCCGGCGGCGAACGCCGCGCCGCATTGTGCAAATCCTGCCACACGCTGGAAGAAGGCGGCGCCGACATGGCCGGACCCAATCTCTGGGCTGTGATCGACCGGCCGGTCGCCAGCGTCGATGGGTTTAACTATACCTCCGCCCTGGCGGCGGCTGGCGGCGCATGGACCTATGATCGCCTCGATAAATTTCTCGAAAACTCGCAAAACTATATTCCCGGCACCTCTATGGGGCAGCGGTTTGCAAAGCGCGAACAGCGCGCGGACATTCTCGCCTATCTCGGCTCATTGTCTGCAAACCCGGTGGCCTTTCCGGCGCCGGTACTGGTTGAAGCGCCAGCCGTTGAAGAGGCCGCCAACGCGATCGAGGACGCCGTGGAAAATGTGGCCGAGGCCGCGGAAAACGCTGCTGAGAACGCCGCCGATGCTGTCGAAGAGGCACTGGGCGACCACTAGCTGATAGTCAGCGCAGCTTTACCGCCGTGCCATTACACGAGACCATCAACATCGCGCCTTTTTGCGTGTCGATGGCTTCGTAATCTATATCAACGCCAACCACCGCATCCGCGCCTAGGGCCTGGGCTTCGGCCTCCATATCAGCCATGGCATGATCGCGCGCCTCGCGCAGCGCCTTTTGATAACCTTGCGACCGGCCGCCCAGAATATCGGTGATCCCGGCGAAAAGATCGCGAAAGATATTAACGCCGAGGATCGCCTCGCCGGCGACCACGCCAAGGCTCGCCGTCGCCTCGCGGCCCGGCGGTGTGTCGGTTGTGGAAATGATCATGAAGGCCCTCCCTGTTGCCTAAAAAGGATGGGAGGCGCCAGCGCAGGGTCAATAGCGCGGATTAAAAAATCCCGAAGCGCTTTTTCTTGTGTTTTTTCAGCGCGGCTTTGCCTGCGTCGGAGGTGAGGAACGTCTCATAGTCTAGATCTGCGCGCTCAATGCGCATGGTCGTTGCATGCATGCCCTGGAACAGATCATCGCCCGCGCGCTGCGCCGCCGCTTCACTTTGAGGCGAGGGCTCGCTTTGTTTGCGCCGGCCAAACTTCTTATTCTTGGCCGCAAGGTCGGCGCGCAGCGTTTCAAAGGCGCGCGCCGCCGGGCCTTCATAGGTCTCCGGCAAAAACTGGCTGTCATCCGCCCCATAGTCGGCGCGATGCGGGACGATGATATTTTCAACGCCCTTGCCGGTTAGGTTGCGGGTGGTGACCTCTGCAAAACCCGACCAGATCTGTTTTAACCGTTCAGCCATCTTTTTAACTCCACGTCTTCAACTTCACCGCCGCCCTTAAAGCTCCGGCTTTTCGCGTTTCCATTCCAGCCCGCCATTGCGGGTGATCACCGCAACATCAATCGGCCCGCCAACGGTCTCGATCGAATGCATGACTTTTTGCTGGAACGAGTTCAGCTTGATCAGCGAGGCTGCGGTCTCGCCAAGCTCTTTTTTCGGCAGCGAATTGATCGCTCTCAATATTGGCCGTGTGTGCACTGCATACTGATAATTATCCACGGAGCGGAAAAACTCCTGTAGCGCGTGGCCGAGATTGTTCTGGCTGTAATCTTTGAAAATCGCGTCACGCTGCGCATCGGTGAGGTTCGGCGTGCGGCTGACGATATCGGTCACGAGGCCGGTCGAGAGCTTAAGCGTCTCACTATAGATGAACATCCGCAGGTGTTCGTCCATGCCCGTCAGGAACGTACGGATCATCCGGTCTTGGGCGAAGGGCTGAAACACCGGACCGCTATCGGCGTTGATGGACGCTTCGCGGTCGCGCTTGCGTTTTAATATGCCGAGAATGACGCTGGAGGTGAGATAAGACCGCATCGAAGGGAATTTCTCGCGCGCGCCGAAACCCGCAAAAACAACGCCGGTATAGTGTTCAAAAAACGCATCCTTCGTGACCGCAAAGACCGCAATCTCGCGCAGCTTGGTCCGGGTTGCCTCGGAGACGGCAAGCCCTGAATATTCATTCTTCAACGATCCGGTGAGGCTATCAATCAGCTGGTCAATCTCGCCGCCATAACGCCGGCGCACCTGCTCATCCATGCCGCGCGGAAAACACGGCAGCTCGCCGCGCCGGGTATCATCCGGATAACGCTGATAATCCGCATGGATATGACCGACGACAAATTCAAATATCGAGCTCAAATGATCGCGCAGATGCCCGGACTTTGCGTCCTTGAATTTGTGCACTTGGTGATCAAACTCTTCGGCGATGACGGTATAGACCACCGCCACGACCTTGAAGAATTCGGTATCTTGATGGTCGGCCGGGAACAGATCTGGATTGCCGGAAAGGAATTCCATGAAATCGTCAGCATAGGCTGCAACGGTCTCAAGTGAGCGCCCGCGCGCCTGCTCGCGGTAAAGCGAGATCACCGTTTCCCACGGCGTCGACATGATTTCGGCGTTATTATAAATCATCACCGCAATCGGCTGACCGTCGACCAGCGGGAACAACTTGTCCACCGACTGGTAGGTTTTCAGATAGCGGTCACCGGAAATGGTGACGGCGCTATCTGCAGCCATCGCCACCGCCTGGCGGTTCATCAACACGACTTCGGATGTCATCGACCCCTCACGACTTCCCCAGCTTGAGACCGCCCCAATCGCCCGGCGCAGAGCGCCCGGCCATTCCGGCAATGCGGCCTTAAAAAATGATGTTAGCGGCAAAACCGGCTCAAGGAAACAATCTGTTACCCCGCCCCCAAACCGGCGAATCGCTATAAATTCAGGCGTATTCAAGGCCCTAGAAAGTTACCACGACGTTAACTAAGCCCTTCTAAAAATTAGGAAAAATTTTAACCCCCATCGCCGATCATCCTTACAAGGCCGTAACAATTGCCGGGAGGGAATTATGGGTGCGATCAGTTTTAGTGGAAGCTTGAGCCCTGTAGAGGCCGTCATCCTTGGCTTTATCGCCATGAATATCGCCCTGTCCGGCTTCTATTTCCTCCATCGCGGCGTGAAGAAGGCGACCGCCAAGACAGAGTGATAGCAGGCTATGGGCGTAATTCTGAATTCCCAAAAGCGCGACCGCGCGCCGGCCGGTCAGGCCGCCCCGTCGGAGGCATGCGCGAAGCGCATCGCCGCGAGACAAAAGATGGCAGGCCTATTCGATTTCGAACGTCACAGTAATTTCGCGCTGAATCTTCATCGGCGCCGGTGTGATGTTCAACTCATTTTTCGGTGAACGTAGCAAATCTGTGGACTCGGATGAGATTGTCGTCACAGCTAAACCACCGTAAAAAATGTTGTCGTCCTCATATTCCTTCATTTGGATTTTTATTACGCCCGCTAAAGCCGTGCCCGCCATCTCCGCAAGGCGTTCGGCTTTATCTTTTGCATTTTCAAAAGCTTTTTCTTGCGCCGCATCGTACACCTTTGAAAGATCGCGAATAAAATACTCGTCAAGATAAACTTCGGCGACGCCTAGATCAGATAACAATGATAGAGCATTTCCCGCCTCTTCCGCTGGGGAACCTTCCACTTCAATCTCAATCTCCGCTATATACCCGGCAACCGGGCACGCATCATCATTATATCGCTCGCTCCGGCACTGCCTGTCATAAACAGGCTCAAGTCGCATTTCTGAAGGGTCCAGCTCAGACTTCTCTAGCCCCTCCAGCTTTGGAAGTTCTGAAGTCACGCGATTAAGTTTTTCCGAAATAGCTTTGATGACTTCATCGCGAGTCTCTCCCCGCGCGCGCAGTTCGGTATTCAACCGGAAGACATCGGGAACAACTTTAATTGTCGCCTCGCTACGAACAACAATCTGCTTGCGCGGGGTTTCCGGCAGGCAGCCAAATAAAAGTATTGCGAGCGGCAATAGAACCAGGCGTTTCATAACATTCCCTCCGTCTGTGTCGGCAATGGTGTGATTTTAATCTTGGCTTGGCAAGGCGCAATATTGTGACGCTTCAAAACCGTATGCTTCGCGCATGTCGGCGATGGCTCTGAGTTTTTCTTCAAACGCTGACCAGTCATCGCCCTCTGCGATCGCCGCCCATATGGCTTCGACCTCGTCGATCAGCATGGTGGTTGGGGTTTTGCCTTGGAAATAAGCGTGGGCGAGCTGGTCTTGGTTCAACGGCTTATACCCGGCGAGCTTTTGTTTTATCGCCGCAAACCCCTCACCCGCGTAGAGCGCCGCCGCAGGGCTTTGCGCCGCGCGCTCGGCGTCGGCGCAGAACCAGTCAAAAAATACCTGCTCATACCCAACATCGGTCTCGTTCATCCAGCGCAAGAGCGCCACCACCAGCGCGAAGTCATCCACGCCGCTGCGCTCAATTCCCAGCCGCCGGAAAAATTCCGCCGCCATGGCTTCCTCATACGCATCGCCAAAACTCTGCAATGCCTCGTTGAGCGCATCGTGGTCGGCAAGGCGCGCGAATGCGCCGCCGAGCTGCGCCAGGTTCCAGGCGCAAGCCTCCGCCTGGCGGCCAAACGCATAGAGCTGGGTCTCATCAAAATAAGCGGCAGTAAAGTTCGGGTCCGCATTGGGCGCAAAACGCCATGGTCCGTAGTCAAAGCTTTCGCCGGTGACATTTAAATTGTCGGTATTGAGAACACCGTGGACAAACCCCGCCGCCATCCACTGCGCGGCCAAGCGCGCGGTGCGGGCGATAACCCCGCGATAAAACGCGACGATTTTGTCTTCGCCGGTCTTGGTCTCAAGTTCCGGATAGAAATGACGTATGCAGTAATCGATGAGATCGCTGATCGCCGTCTCGTTTTTCTCATAGGCTAAGCGCTGGAACACGCCGAACCGCACATGCGAATGCGACAGCCGCACCAACACCGAAGAGCGCGCCGGCGATGGCTCGTCATTGCGATAAAGATCCTCGCCGGTCTCGATCAGGGAAAAACTTTTCGAGGTGTAAACGCCAAGCGCTTCGAGCATATCGGTCGCAAGCACTTCGCGCACCCCGCCCTTCAGGGTCAGCCGTCCATCGCCGAACCGCGAATAGGGGGTCTGGCCGGAACCCTTGGTGCCTAGATCAAGAAGCCGATCCTCTCCGTCTCGAAGCTGCGCAAACAAAAACCCGCGCCCGTCGCCAATGTCTGCGTTATAGGTGCGAAATTGATGGCCATGATAACGCACCGCTAAAGGCCGCTGGAAATTATCCGGCAGGGGCGCGAACCGACCGAAATGATCGACCCACCCATCGTCGCTAAGGCCGCCAAGCCCGACAGCACCCGCCCAGCGCTGGTTGCGATAGCGAGTGAGATGCTGCGGGAACGCCGCCGCCTCCACCGCATCATAAAACGGCGCGCCAGCGTCATCGCCAAGCGCTTCATAGGCCTGCACAGGCTTGTAACCCGGAAGATCGCTCATAATCGCTTTTTCATCTAAATCTTGCTCGATATCATAGCATTTTGCGTGTTTATCGCGCTGGCGCTGCATTTTTTCGCCGGAACGGCCGATTTTTATGTTGCTTTGCACAATGGCAAAGCGCAAGGAAGCCTATTGCGCCTGTGCGCAGGGATGAGATGTGGCCATGAGTGAAACCATGAAACCGGCGCCGGCGCAATTGAGCTTGCCCACCGCCCGCGATGTCGCCGCCGCCGCCGCGCGCATTGAGGGCCAGGTGATGCGCACGCCGCTGGTGCGTGCGGAAAAGCTCTCCGCCCTTACCGGCGCCGACATCTGGCTGAAGCTGGAATGTTTGCAATATACCGGCGCCTTTAAAGAGCGCGGCGCGCTCAACAAGCTCGCGCAGCTCACCAACGCTGAGCGCGCGCGCGGCGTCATCGCCGCCTCGGCCGGTAATCATGCGCAAGGCGTTGCCTTTCACGCCCGAGCACTCGGCATTGCCGCCGCCATCGTCATGCCGGTGACAACGCCGGACGTCAAAATCCGCCAGACCCGGGAACTTGGCGCCGAGGTTATCCGCGCCGGCCACTCCTTCGACGAAGCGCGCGATCACGCGCATGAACTGGAACGCAGCCGCGGTCTGGTGTTTGTGCACCCGTTTGACGATGGCGACATCATCGCCGGCCAGGGCACGGTTGCGCTGGAAATGCTGGCGGATGGGCCGCGCTATGATGCCATGATCGTCCCCATCGGCGGCGGCGGGCTGATCTCCGGCATGGCGCTGGCGGTGAAGGACCAGTGTCCGGAAATTGAAATCATTGGTGTGCAGACGGCCTTGTTCCCGTCGATGGCGAATGCGCTTGACGGCGGCGCGCGCGCAACCGGCGGCGACACGCTCGCCGAAGGCATCGCCGTAAAAGAGGCGGGCGCCATAACGCGCCAGATCGTCCGTGAGCATATTGACGACATTGTGCTGGTCGATGAACGCACGCTCGAACGCGCGCTGTCGATGTTGATGAATGAGCAGAAAATCCTCGTCGAGGGCGCGGGCGCGGCGGGACTTGCCGCGATCCTTAGCGACCTGACGCGGTTTAAAGGTAAAACCGTCGGTCTCGTCCTGTGCGGCGGCAACATTGACGCAAGGCTGCTGTCGATGATTTTGATGCGTGATTTGGCTCGCTCCGGGCGCCTGGCGCGGCTCAGAATTCAGCTCCTCGACATGCCCGGGCAGCTGGTGAGGGTCGCCTCGATCATCGCCGAGCTTGAAGGCAACGTCATCGATGTTGGCCACCACCGCACCTATTCAGACCTGCCCGCCAAGATGACCTGCATGGATGTCACCATCGACACCCAAGGCCAGGACCATCTCCGGCGGATCATCGAAAGCCTTCAAACGGCCGGTTACGAAGTTGAGATCGCCGCCTACTGAGCGCAATCTTCCGTATCAAGAATTCTCTCACAGGTTGCGCGATGCGCGCCACATTCTATCTATACGGATGAGTCATGGTTAACATATGCGAAAAAATCTTTCTAAAGTGTAATATTGTTGACGGGCCAATAACTATCGTGCTCGATGGCCTCACGCTTGCACAGTAAGCATCTCGGTATCAGGCCATCCATGCCAGCCTAAAAATGGGCGTGGAAGTAACAGTAGCGTAGGGGGACTTCCCATTGAGAAAACTTATCACAGCCGCAGCTTTCGCGGCGACCGTGGCCATGGCGCCGGCCCATGCCGGCCTCATCGATTTCGCCAATGAAGCCGACACCAATGGCGAGCGCGGCGTTGCGTCGGGCTCAACAATAGTCATTGACGGCGTCAACATGCGCCTGTCCGGAACGCAAGGTTTGGATATTAACCAGCCTTTTGCCGCCAGCCCATATTTCGACCGTGGCGACGCCGGCCTCGGCGTCTGCAAAGTCCTGACCGGGTCGTTCCAATGCAGCCCAGCGAGCGACGACAATGTAACGCTTGGCGAGGCGCTCAAAATTGAGTTTTTAAGCGATGACGGGACGATGTCCGTCTCCCGCAGCATTCTCGGCCTTGCCTTCGACGATGGTGGCCACAGCCCACTCGGCGTCGGCAATGACGGTCTGGTTCGGATCGTTACAGACACTAGCGACATGACCGCGTTGTTCTCGGTGTTCATTGCTATGGCGGCGGGCGCTGACGCCTTCTTCCAAAACGTGTCAACGATAGAATTTTTCTATAATAACAAACAGTTCTACGTGAATGCGATGGACGTTTCGGAAATTCCGATCCCGGGCGCGTTACCGCTTCTGCTTTCCGGCCTTGCCGGTCTCGGCTTTGCCGGACGCCGCCGTAAGTCCAAAGCCTAGAAGCAAATCCGACTTGGTTTGAATCGCAGATTGGCTCGAATTTTTTGTCAGGCCGCATTCGTGGTCGGAAACCCGCGTCTTGCTTTCTCGCTTAGGCTCTAACGAAACGCCGAATGTCAAAAACGCGCGCCGCCCACAATCTTGAATGAGGTTGTGGGCGGCTTTTATTTGAGCTTCTTTTGAATTTGACCAAGCACTTCGAGCCTTTCAGTAGCGCCCACCTCGCGCTGCACCCTCTAACCAGCCGGCCTTTCGCCGCTCGCCTCAACCCCGCTTTTCATCGCCCAGCGCCTGTCGCAGCTGATATTTTGCCTTGCAAGGCGACGCTGATGGCGCAAATTCTCTCCGCTGACGCGACAGAATAGGCGTTGGCGCATTGAATAAACGCCGATCTCGCTTACGTTCTAAAATTAGACCTTTTGGAGGGGCGTGATGATGGTGGCGAGATTTCAACGAAATTCCCGGCAGATCAGGTCCGCTGATATATTTGCCGGCCTGTTTGCTATTGGCGCGGCAATGCTCGGGCTTTCCGCCTTCGCACAAAACGCCGCCGCGCCCGCCGCCAAAGAAGGCGTCATCCTCACGCTCAACGGCCCCGTGTCGCCGCCAACTGCAGATTACCTTGCGCGCGAAATCGCCGCCGCATCGGACGCTGGCAAAGAGCTCATTATAATAGAAATCGATACGCCGGGCGGGCTGATGGATTCGATGAAGACCATCATCAAAGCGATCCTTGCTTCCGATACGCCGGTGGCGACTTACGTCTCTCCGCAAGGCGCGCGCTCCGCCAGCGCCGGACTTTATATTATGTATTCGGCGCACATTTCCGCCATGGCGCCGGCGACCAATACTGGTGCGGCGACGCCGATAGAGATTGGCGGCGCGCCTTCTGAAAACAACCCGCTTGAAGAAAACCCTGGCGATGGCATTGACGAAATAACCAATCCCGAACCGACAAGCGGCGGCGAGGCTGCAGAGGAAGATGAAGACGTACGCAGCCGCGCCGCAGAGCCTGTTGAGAACCGCGAGCGCGAAACCGTCGCCCCGCTTTCCAGTGACAACGCGCTCAGGGCCAAAGTCATCAACGATTCCGTCGCCTATATCCGTGCGCTCGCCGAAGAGCGCGACCGCAACGCCGACTGGGCCGAGGCTGCCGTGCGCGAAGCGGTCTCAGTCACCGCCAATCAGGCCCTTGAACTTGGCGTCATTGATTTGATTGCCGACGATATAGACGATCTCCTGACCCAGATTGACGGGAAAACCGTCAAAACCGCCGCCGGCGAAAAAGTACTGGAAAGCGCTGATCTCAAGCTTGAACGCATTGAACCGACGCCCGTGGAAAAATTCCTCGCCTTCATCGCCAACCCCAATGTGGCAGTGATTTTAATGTCGCTCGGCACCACCGGCATTATCATCGAGATGTGGAACCCCGGCTCCATTTTCCCGGGCGCCGTTGGTCTCGTCTCGTTGGCGCTGGCGCTCTATGCGTTTCAAGTGTTGCCGTTCAACTGGCTGCCGCTGGCGCTAATGGGGATCGGCGCGGTGTTGATTGTGATTGAGGCCTATACGCCCACCTTCGGGATTGCCGGACTAACCGGCATGGTGTTGTTCGGCGTCGGTATGTATTTTCTGTTTCCGGAATCCTTACGCGTCTCGCCCTCGGTCATCGGGACCATTCTTGGCGTCTCCGGCGCACTGTTGGGTTTGATCTTCTACGCACTGGTCGCCTCGCGCAGCCACGGACCGATGATCGGCGCCGAGGCGATCCGAAAGCGCGAGGGCGTAGTTGACGAATGGGACGGCAAGGAAGGCTGGGTCATCGTCGAAGGCGAGCGCTGGCGCGCACGCGGCGACAAGCCCCTGCACCCTGGTGACCGGATCCGCGTGGTCGAGGTCGATGGCCTTGTTCTTGTCGTCAAACAGGCCAAAGCTGGCGGCCTTCTCGGCGGAATGCAGCCAAGTCCGGCATAACCATCGGGGCGATATGGCATGGGCGACGGATTATCTGACCTACCTTCCGCGACCTTCGCGATTGGCGTTTTGGTCGCCGGCGGCTTTGCCGCTCTCGCCCTCAAACTGGTTTGGGGCGCGACGCAATGGGGCCGCAAAACCCCGTACCGCGTCGGCGGCCAGATGGCCGATGCGCACGCCGTCGTCGCCGAATGGTCAGGACATGAGGGCCAGGTCCGCGCCGGCGGCGAGGTCTGGCGGGCGATTGCGCCCGAAACATTAAGTCCCGGCGACAAAGTCGTCGTCACCCGCATCGACGGGCTAACGCTCGAAGTCCGTAAAAAGCAGTGAGCACATATAACCGCCGGCGCCGCGCCGGCGACAACAAAGGAGACACGCCATGCCAGGCTTCGGCATTCTAGGCATCTTGGGATTCTTTATTATCTTTATCCTGACGAATGTCATCAAGGTTTTAAGGGAATACGAAAAGGGCGTCGTCTTTACGCTTGGCCGGGTCGGCCGAAAGGCGGCGGGACCTGGCCTCGTGCTGTTGATCCCCGGCATCCAGGTGATGCGTAAAGTTGATATGCGAACGCTGGTCCATGACGTGCCGACGCAAGACGTGATCTCCCAAGACAACGTCTCGGTGAAAGTCAACGCCGTCATTTATTACCGCGTCATCGATTCCATTCGCGCTATCGTTCAAGTCGAAAATTACATGGCGGCGACCAGCCAGCTGGCCCAAACGACGCTGCGCTCAGTGCTCGGCAAGCACGATCTCGACGAGATGTTGCAGGAGCGCGACAAGCTCAACAAAGACATTCAAGCCATCCTCGACGTCCAGACCGAGGCCTGGGGCATCAAGGTCTCGAATGTTGAGATCAAGCATGTGGACGTCGATCAGTCGATGATCCGGGCGATCGCCAAACAGGCCGAAGCCGAACGCGAGCGGCGCTCGAAAATCATCATTGCCGAAGGCGAGCAGCAGGCCGCAGCCAAGCTGTCCGAAGCCGCGGCCATTCTGGCGACATCGCCCGGCGCCATGGAGCTGCGCTATCTCAATTCGCTCCAGGAAATCGCCGGCGACCGCACCAACACCATCGTTTTCCCGTTTTCCATGGAACAGGTCAGTAAAGCCGTTCGCGGCGACAAGTATTGACCGCAAAACACACCGAGCAAGCAAAAGGGCGTTGCAACTGCAACGCCCTTTTTTGTTGTGCTGAAAACGCCACGGGCTGAAATTGTGGGATTTACGCAACACTTTTTTCTCATGAGCAGCTCAGATTAGCTAAACCGTCTTTTAAAATGCCGCTTCCGCTCTGGTCCCATTGGCGCCCGCCAATATGAATGTAATCTTGCTGCACACGGGAATGCCGGTCCGTCACCAGACTTTCCGGCGCGTACAGGGAGAATACCAATGAAGCTGCACTATGCCGCTAGAGTATCTGCTATTGCTTTAGCCGCAGCAATTGCTGCGCCGCAACATGCCATGGCTCAAAACAGTTCGGACGATGTGATCATCGTTACCGGCTCGTTCATCAAGAAGAAAAACCAGTCCGATTTGCCTTCGCCATTGCAGACGATAGGCGCGTCCAACATTGCAGATATCGGCGCGCAAAACATCGCCGACGTCACACAAACGCTGACCATCAACACCGGGGCCCAGAACAACCCAGATGCGTTTACGCAGAACGCCACGACCGGCACATCTAACATCAACCTGCGCGGCCTCGGGGTGGGCTCAACGCTCGTGCTTCTCAATGGTAAGCGCCAGGTGCTCTCGGGTGCGCCGACAAATGACGGGATCAACTTTGTCGATACATCATCGCTCGTGCCGCTAATCGCGATAGACCGGGTAGAAATTTTGAAGGACGGCGCTTCAGCGCTTTACGGCTCCGACGCGGTCGCGGGCGTTGTGAACTTCATTACCCGCGAGAATTATGACGGGATTTTATTGTCTGGCGATTACGTAACCCATCAAAGCCAGGGCGACTATGACGAGTTCAATATTCAGGCTTTGATCGGCAAGGATTTTGATCGCGGCTCGATAATGATCGCCGCAAGCTACCTCGAACGCTCTCCGCTTACTACGGCGGAACGCCGGCTTTCGCGTCCGCAAGACGATACTTCCGCGCTTGGCAATCCGGGGGCGTTTTTCACAACCGCAGCCGGCGTGCCGGTGGCAGGCGTTCCTGCAGGCACGCCCTTGATTGACCCAGGCTGCGCTTCAGCGGGCGGCTTCCCGTTGCAAGCCAGTGCGACCGCGCCGCCGCCATCTTCCGGAATTGGCTTTTGCGGTTTCGATTTCGGCGACTTCTTTAACCTCGTACCGGAAGAGCAGCGCTTTGTTGGCATCGCCCGCGCTGAATACGAACTTACAGACAGCGTTCAGTGGAAAGCCGAATTCAGTTATGCTGACAACGAAGCGGTTCGCGGCAATTCGCCGACCTTCCCCTTCCTACAGCTCGGTAGCGCCGTTATCCCCAGCTCAGCTTTCGGACCCTTGCAGAATCCGTTCAATGTTTTTGGCGACACGACGCTTCTATTCTTTGGGCGCGCAAGCGGCAATGGCGGCACGGTATCACCCAATCTAACAGAGTCGGAAACATGGCGCGTCTCGACAAGCCTCGGCGGTGATATGGGCACGGGCTCCTGGGAGGTCTCGTTCACCCGCGCGAGTAACCAGTTTATTGTCTCAACCGAAGACACCGTGACCGACCGCTTCCAATGCGGACTGTCCGGGTTTCAATCTGTACCGGCGGTGGCCGGCCTGACGGCTGGCACGAATTGCACCAGCACCAATCCGGACCTGACCACGGGCGGGCTGTCCATCCCTGCGGTCGGCACATTCTTTAATCCGTTTTCAACGTCATTTTCGACTTCACCGAACGACCCAGCGTTGCTGAGTTACCTCATCGACACGCAAGTTCGCGATTATGAGTCAGACGTGACCGTTGTTGAGGGCTTCGTGTCTCAGGAGCTTTTCGACCTTCCTGCCGGCCCGGTCAGCGTTGCTGTCGGCGCGCAATATCGCGATAACGACCTAAAGCAAACCGTTGATGAACTTTCGGCCAACGACGCCTTCGCCTTCTTGGTTGGCGGGCGCGACTTTGACGGGTCGCAGGACGTGTTCGCCTTCTTCGGCGAGGCTTCCGTGCCGATCGCCGAATGGGCTGAATTGCAGGTCGCCGTTCGACATGAACGCTATGGCGACGCTGAAGGCGGCTCAACAACCGATCCGAAAATAGCGTTACTGGTTCGTCCGACGGACACCTTCTCGCTACGCGGATCGTTCTCAACGTCCTTCCGGGCGCCGTCTGTCTTCCAGCAGTTTGGCGAAAGCACAACGCTGCAACAAGTTGTCGATCCGCTGAACAGCGTTGCCTTTGTTGCGGTGAGAACGCTGGCCCCCGCGGGCGGCGCGCGGCCGATTTTGCCGGAAGAATCAGAGGCGTTTAATATTGGCGGAAGCTGGGAGCCTGTTCCAGGCCTTCAACTCGATGTTGATTATTTCAATTTTGACTTCACGAATGTCATCATCTCAACAAGCCCACAGGCTATCCTAAACGCCAATCCAAATGATCCTGCCATTATCAGGGCGCCTTCAGCGATGGGCGATGGCGTTATCTTGCAAATCAATAATGACTTTGTGAATGCGTCGTCGGTTGAAACCTCTGGGCTCGATTTCAGCTTGCGTTACGATATCGAGACAGACTTCGGCACAGTGTCGCCGAGCTTCAATGGCACTTATGTCATCAACTACGACCTTGTCGATCCACAGGCAGGCGCTGTTGATGGTGAAGGCGTTAGAAACTTCACCAATTTCGGCTCGCCAACGCCTGAGCTGCGGTTCAATGCCGGACTTGAATGGTCTAGCGGCGCTCACTCTGCAAACGTCTTTGTGCGTCATATCGGCAGCTACCTCGACGACCAGAACGGCCTTATCGACATAGGCAGCGATACGCGTATCGACCTACAGTATTCACTGGCGATCAATGAAATGCTGGGTCGCGACAATGCTGCCATCTTCACTGTTGGCGGCCGCAACATCACTGGCGAAATAGCGCCTCAGGTCTTCACCAATGGCGGCTTTGACAGCCGGGTTCACGATCCACGCGGTGCATTGCTCTATTTCGGTCTTGATTTGGAGTTTTAATCGCCGATTATCGTAGCTGATAATCTTGTCAAATTGCCCCTCGCCAAGTGTGAGGGGCTTTTTTATGGATGTTGCAGCGCCCCCAATATCCGCTACATCGCTAGATATGAAGAACACCGAGCTAACCCTCGACACTAGCGGCTATCGCTGCCCTCTACCGGTGATCCGGCTTGAGGCGGCGCTGCGGGAAATGGCTGATGGCGCCCAAGTCACTGTTATTGCTGACGATCCGGTTGCGGTCGTCGATATTCCCTATTTTTGCCGTGAGGCTGGCCACAATGTGGCGCGGCTCGAGAGCGCCGAGGGCGTTTGCGTCTTTCTGGTCACGCGCGGCGCGAAATCCGCCTAGAGCCCTGCTTTTACGGGCATATCCCGCCACGCGCCGTCACGCAGCTTTTGCTTTAAAATTTGGTTAAGGTTAATGTGGAGCGGGGCGCAAATGCGTGCTTTAATACTGCGTGGAGCCTGGTTGGCTTCGGCCGCAAGTTAAGGCGCTGCCGGATGACGGCGCGCCGGTCTGGTGAGGGGATGATTGGGAATGAAGAATAATCCTATGACGTTTATAAAACGCGCGCGCATCGCGCTTGGCGGGATCGCGGTTGCGTCCGTGCTCGCTTTGTCGGCGACAACGCCGGCCCATGCAACTTTTGAAGCGGGCGTTCAGGCCTATCTGAACGGTCAGTATACACAAGCCATCGACATCTGGCGGCGCTTTGCGGTGGCAGGCGATGTTCGCTCCAAGAAAATTCTCGGTGATGTTTATTCCGGCAAGTCTCTTGAAGGCGCCCAGTCGGCTGCAACACCGCTAGAAGCGATCCCGGTTGATAATGTCCAGTCGCTGGTCTGGTATTCACTCGCCGCCCATCATGACTTCTCCGCCTATCAGACGCCAAGCGCTGAAGAAGTGAATGCGCGTATTCTCGCTGAACAACGCTTGCCGGACATCCGTGCACGGATGAGCACATCGAATGTCACGAAAGCTGAAAAGCTGGTGGCGCAGACCTTTGAGGCCGGCAGCGCCTATGACCTTTATCGGCTTGGCGATATGTACCAAAAAGGCGCCGGCATCGCCAAAAACAACACCAAGGCGTTGCAGATGTATACGCTGGCGCAAGCGCGCGGCGTTGGTGAAGCCAGCGCGGCGTATGAATTCCTTGAAACGCTGATGAGCAAGAAGGAAATTGAGACCGCGCAAAAAAATGCTGAAACCTGGCAACCGCCTTTGCCGCCGGAATATACCGGCAAGACCAACCAGCAAAAAGAACTCGAACGCCTCAAGCGCGAGCTCGAAGAAATCAAGATGGCCGAAGCGCTTAAAGCGGTATCGGACATCGATGTTGAGTTGATCCAGCGCGCGCTGAACGCGCTCGGCTTCCGCGCCGGTGTAGTCGACAACAAACTCGGGGCCGGCACACGCGCGGCGATCCGGCGGTTCCAATATTCTACCGTCGCCAAGGATTTCAATATGGATGAGGGTGACAAGCAGGCCGTCGTCACCGGGGTCCTGACGCCGCGGCAGACGGTTCGCCTGTTCAAGGACGCCTCAAAAGCCGAGCATCCGATGTCGCAATATGTCTATGGCATCATGTTTGTGCGCGGCATTGGCGTTGAGCAGAACGGCAAGGAAGCGGTCAAATGGCTGGAAAAAGCCGCCGACGATCATGACCTCGCCATTGCCCATTACGCACTTGGCGTCGTCTTTCGCGACGGCACCACCGGGCTCAATGAAGTCGCGCCAGATGAACGCAAATCCGCGCTCCACCTGGCTCGGGCTTCAGCGCTTGGCTATAAACCGGCGAACGACGCGCTGCGCCGGTTGAGCTTCGAATATACGCGCGACATTCAGTAGTTGAGGGGATGATAATGAAACGCGCTGTATTGAAATATTTCACCCCCGCCGCCGCAGTGTTTTGCGCGGCGGGACTGATATTGGCCGACGCCGCAAACGCCCAATCGCTTGGCGGGTTCCCCATTCGGGAACCCGGCGCCGGGGCGCGACCGGGCGCCGCCACGCCGAGCAAGGGCCAAGACGGCCCGTTGCAAATCATCGTCGATGTCAATGGTCCCGGTCCCTACAAATCAATATCCAAGGCGATTAAGGATGTTGGCGAGGGCGGTGTCGTCTACATCATGCACGGCGTTTATAATGAAACGCTGACCCTCAATAAGTCGGTGTTTATTCAAGGCGACCGCGGCCCGGGTTCCGGCGTTGAGATCTCCGCGCCGATGAATACGAACTGCCTCACCTTTGCACCGAAAATTGCAACCGCCCATGCGGTGGTCGCCAATGTTCAGTTCAAATCAAAAATCAATTCCGGCGCCGATGCATGTGTCGATGTCCAGCGCGGAGTTTTCACGCTGAAAGAGAGCGACGTTTTAGGCTCCGGCGTCCGTCCGGCGGTCAAGATTTCCGGCGGCACAGTGATGCTTGAGAAAAACCGCATCAGCGCCGGCTCTGAAGGCATCTTCGTTGAACAGGCCCATTCCCTGTCGCAAAGCTTCATCATCGACAACAAAATCCTGCAAAACAAAGTCGGCGTCGATATCGCGTCGGGCAGCAGGGCTGACGTGGTCATCGCCGGCAACGAGATTTTCGACAATCTCGATAGCGGCGTGAAGTCTTCCGGCTATGGCGCAGCAAAACTGATCGGCAACAAGATCCGCAACAATAAAGGCTCAGGCGTCATTCTCGACAAATATACCAAGCTGTCGCTGGTGCGGTATAATGAGATTGTCCAAAATTCCGGCGACGGCATTGCGGTGCCGTTCGGCGTTAACGGCCTGATTGAAAACAACGATATTGTCGGCAATGACGGCCTGGCGATTTTCACCCGCGACGGGCTGGAACCAAAGATCGCCAACAACTTCATTGAAAACAACGCCGGCGATACATGCTCCAAGCGCGACCGACGCAAGGGGCGCTGTTAGAGCGTGTTCACAAAAAGTGTATGCGGTTTTTGGGTTCGAACACGCGACCAGCAAAGAATCTAGACTGCGTTCTTAATTCGAAAAAAGTGAACGCAGTCTAGCCGCCGCAGAGCTCAACCATCACAATACTAAAAAACCCCCGGTAAGTTCCGGGGGTTTTTATTTGCCCGCATACTCAGTCTACCAATCGCACCACGTCAATTTCAGCAAGTGCTGCAAGATACTCAGCAACCGCTTCGCGCGGGATCGGGGCAAGCGTCGCCGTCAGCCAGGCGTGGATATCATCAACGCTTCGCGCGCCATCCACCAGGTTGAGGGCTTCATAAGCGAACATTGAGCCGCCAATGCTGCGACCGTTAAAGTCCTCGGTGGAAAATTTCGCCAGCGACAGATCGCCCGCCCGCTCGCCGAGCTTGTCATCAAGATAGGCGTAACCGAAGGCGCGCATGGGCCCTTTGATGGCGGGGTTGCGTGCGTAGACAACGCCGCCCTTGACGGGATTTTGGCCATCACCGCCAGTAATGGCGGCAAGCTGGTCGATAAATTCATGTGCGCCAGCAGTCGCACCTTCATCCGGTGCTGCAAATTCGGCGATACTGTCGATTTTTGCATGCTCGCGCATCCAATGAACCGGCCCGAGAACAGCAGCGGTTTGAGTATCCGCATGAGCGCGGCGTTCTTCCAGATCATGGGCTCTGGAAAGCGCGTTCCGGCGCAGCATCGCCAGCACCGCCGGCGCATCGTCCGCATCCATATCGGCCAGAAACAACGCTGTCGCGAGCCCGATAAAGGCCGACCGCTTGAGTTTGGTCGGGTCGATATTGGCCGGCAGGTCATAATTGGTGTGAATATAACGGTCCGGCCAATCGTGAAGATAAATCCCCGGAATGCGCCACGAGCCTTCATTGAAGACCTGATGATCGCTGCCGAGCGAAATCCCTTCCATCATCGCCAGCAGCGCCTCGCGCCCGCCCTCCGGCGCCGTCAGATCAAACGCCGTGTCACCGCCCGAGGCGTGGATTTCGCTTTGCGTGTTGACGAAACGGCCGGCCTCATGACCGAGATCACTGATAAAGTGCGGCAGGCTTTCAGGCCCGCCCGAGATCCGAAACACCGCTTTTGTTTCCGGATTGCCGCCGACCATATCCATATGAATATTGGCTTTAATGCGGGCGGCGTCTTTTGGACGGGCGCTGAGATACATCAGCGTGCCTTCAATTTCAGCCGGCCATAAAAACCGCAACGTCCGCTTCGGCCGGACAATACGGCCTTCATCAATCAGTTTTTTTGCCGCACGCGCCACTTCCAATATCGCCACGCAGCCCGACGCATTATCATTCGCGCCGGGGCGAGGGTGGTCGAGATGGCAGGTGAACACGATCTCTTGCTTGCGCAAGGATTTGTCCGTGCCCGGAATACTTGCCGAGACAACACTATGCCGGCCCTTACGGTCATGAAAGGCGTCAACCCTGGCGTCGAAGCGGAGCGTCTCACCGCTCGCGAGCTGTTGTTGCAGCCGCCGCGCCTCACCAAGTGAAATCATAAAAGCGAAAGCGGGCGTCTCGGGAAAGCTCGACAAATGCCCCCAGCGCACCAGGCGTTCGTCTTGTTTCCACCAGGCGGTGCGCTGGTTCGGGGCGTAGGAGAGTATCCCCGCCGCGCCATGCTCCCCCACCGCCCTATCCGCCACCGCGCCAGGCTGGCTTGATGTGAGAACAAACTTGCCGGAGATGTCCTTGCCGTCGAAATCACTGGCGCTGGTCCCGGCGCCAATATCAACCAGGCCGGCGATCGCGGCGCCAGAAAGACTGTCTTGCGCCAGCGTTAACGGCGCGGCCGCCCAGTCGCCAAGCTTGCGCTCACGCACCCATTCGCCGTTCTCGTCGCGACGAAGCTGCCATAGCTCCGCGAAATTAACGTCCCATGTGGGGCGCGATTTTTGCGTTCCGAACAGAGTGCGCCCGTCGGCGGGAAATTCTAAAATACGCGCATCCGTAAACCCGTAATCTTTGAGCTTGCCGTGAATATGCTCTGCGGCGGCGCGAAATTGCGAACTCGCACGGGTGCGGTGAAAGGTCGATAAGGAGTCGAGGTTTCGCTTCGCCGCCTCGCCGGAGATTTCTCCGGCCAGCGCCGCAAGATCCGCCTCGTCAATCAGCTCACGTAATTCCGCTGTCGCATTTTGCGTAAAACAAACCACCGCCGCTGCAATGGCAAATCCCGTTAACCGTTTTTGCATGAGAGCCCCTCCGTTGCGCATCTACGCGTATAACACAAACCCGGTTGGTCAAAAATACTAGAGCCCTAAAGGCGATGGTGATCCATCGCCGACGCTGAAATCATAAAAACCCCCGGACAGTTCCGGGGGTTTTGCTGTTTAGGGGTAGAGTTACAGGTATTGAATGCGCGCGCGGGGAGAGCAATCACGGCGTGCGATGCGCTCCAGGCGTCGGTGCGACACTTGATGGGCGTCATAGCCGCGCACAACCACCGAACAGACCAGCTGGCGACGGCCTGAGCGCGTCCAATAAATCTCTTCGACCAGTGTGATGCGCGCATCCCAGCGCGTGCGGTAGGTCTCGCGATGAACAACACGGCTGCGCGCCCGGTGACGGCGATTATGCCTGCGGTTATAGCCGCGCCCATCATCATAGCGATTGTTGTTGTGACGGCTTCTAGAATTGCTGCGATACGAGCCGGCGCGGTAGTAATTGTCCTTGGCGTAGTAGTCATAATAGGATGAATTATGCGAGCGGTGATCGTGGTCGATCGCGCAATAGTCCGGTTTGTATTCGGCCGACGCTTGGGCAAAGCCGTAAACGCCTGCGCCCATGACCAGCGCAATAACCGCTTTCAGGATTGACTTCATCGATATCTCCATGGCCCCCGAGCCATATCTGCCGCCGCCCCCGGCCGGATGTCGATGGTTAACGGGTGCCAGCAAAATGCGGCGAGATTGGCGCGCGCGCCGCCGCATTGAAGACATAATTTCGGCGGGTGATAGCCCTGCGTGCAGGTGTTAAGTACTCCAAGCGCAACACTGCTGATTGATGGTATAAATTACAAACAAAGAAAAAGCCCCCGGAAACGGAGGCTTTTTTGCGGGGGATGGTTTTTGACCTCAAGTTCCCGGTGATGGGGAGGGGTGGCTTTCTTGAACAAGTTTTTCAAACAACGCATCCACGACCTCATATACGTCAACGTCAGGACTGTTCGTGCATAAATCTATTATTGCATCAGCAAGCGCCAACGATCCCCATAAGGAGAGGTCTGCATTTTTTTCTTCTGAATCTGCCGATGCTGAATTTTTTGCTGTCATATATCCCCACCCCCACTCAGCCAGACCATACTCCACTAATCGCTTATCAGAAAATCCATAGCTGCTGTATTCACTAGTCAGGTCACTGCACTTAAGAGCTCCCCAGCCCTTTTTTAATACATGCTCGCCATCTTCAGCAAACGCAAAGCTCGGCGTTAAAGTCAGAGAAGAGCCGAAAAAAACAATGGCTACTAGAGTCGTATTGCGTAGCATTCAAATCCTCCTCAATTACGAGTTCATTTTTAGTGACGCACTTCTACGAAGACATACTATATCAGGTTTCAAATTTACCTGTTTTTCAAATTATATTTTTGTGCCGCTTGTTCTAGATTCGATTTAGCCTGTTCAATTTTAGACTGACTGGCTTGCAAAACTTGAACCGTCGCGCCTGAGACAAGAGTAGAAATTTTCTGTTCGCATCCTGCCTCATCCACCTCACCACCAAAGATCGTATTACGATTGGTTTCATTATTACAAAGCGAGGACAATGGTTTGTTGGAGGTGGCCATCCATGTAATTATATTTTGCGCCCCCTCCGACTCGTCGGTGACTTTAGCAAGCTGGGCACTAATATGTTCAACGGCTTCCTCCAGAACTTTGGCTTCACTTTGGTAAGCCACGCTGCGCTCTTTTAAGTTCATATTTTCAATTGATAGTATTTTCTTTTGTTTGGACAGAGACTGTTTCTCACCACGGATCATGGTGATTTCTTCCTTTGCTGTTTTCAAGTCTTCTTTTGCACTGATAACCAGCGCTTCTTGTTCTTTTACACCTTTGCCAAGCTGCGTGACGCAAAGATCAAACAGGGTTTCTTGTACTGGCGTGCCGTTAGCATCTTTGCCAAGGAATGCAGCTTTTTGTACATACGGCATCTTATCCTCGGCCAAATTTCCATCGATGAAAGAGGTAAACACCGTCGTGCACACCTCTTCGATAAAACTCAGCTCATTATAATCGGCGACAATATCTTTCACCGCGGTCGCAACGGAGGCCGCCGCCTCCTTGGAGAGGACGCTGGCATTGGCGCCGCTCAATAACCCGCCAGCGCTGCCGACATCACCGCCGCGGCGAATAATATCGCTGCGCAATGCATTTTGCGCCTCATAGGCCTCACGCGCATCATCATAAGATTTCTGGACAGTCTTTTGCTGTTCCGTGAGTTCCGCAATGTCGCTGGTCAACTTAGTTTGAGCGGCGGTTTGTTCTGTCGTCTTGGCGCCATTGGGCTGGGTCTTTGCCGCTTCGTCGATTTTTGCGCTTTCGGCTTTCTTTTGTGCAATTTCTGCGTTCTTAGCGTCCAGTTCCTCTTTGCGCTTGTCCATTTCCATGCGCAGCGCGCGGGTTTCAGCCGTAACGTTCCGGATCGATTCAGAATCGCTTGACGCGCCACCCGCCAGCACCAGCGCCGGCGGGCGCACCGCGCCAGTCAGTTGTTCAACCGCCAGGATGGTCACCATGGATTGTTGAAAGCGGCGATGCAGGGTTTCAAACGACGCCTTGTCGAGCGCGCCGCCCGCATAGCCTTCGCAAATCCGGTACATGGCGTCCCGCATTAGCTGTATGGATTGGGTGCGCAAGCCAATCGAGCCGCCAGCTTCAGCCGCCGCAAATTGCGCCGCGCCGCTGGCGCCGGCTTTGGTGGTGATATCCACCCCGCCAGATGCGGCGTATACGGATAATGCATCCGGGCTCGGCTCGGCGCATATAGCTTTTCTATTCTTGCTATCCCGATTTTGAATAAAGACCGCTCGCTGCTTGGCGTCGATAAAAACCGCCTCGCTGTGATTATTGAAATGCTTCTTTTTGGTAACCGTGCTTAGCTGTGCGCAGCCACCAAATATGAGCAGCGCGCCAATAACAATTACGATGTTGAAACCAAACCGCACCGCGCCGCCCCCGACAATAATTGCTATTGCAATATTGCAAATGTACAGGCGCCGAGCAAGCTTGGCGGTTATTTAAAAATTCTCGTACGAAAAATAAAGAACTAAGTATAGATTAGAATCTGTTTGTTATATTATTACTTCAGCGCCGAGCCCAAAATCTATAATGGTGCCCCCCGCCGGAATCGAACCGGCACTCCCGCAAAGGAACTGGATTTTGAATCCAGCGCGTCTACCAATTCCGCCAGAGGGGCCTCTGAGAATGGGCCGCGCATGATAGAGCGGCGCATGATGAGATCAAGCTGGGGTGAATAGATTTCTTTACGCTTCGGTTTGAAGATAGGCGCGCAACACCTTAGCTGAAGACATGTCCAAATCTGTGGAACAGTAATGAGCCCTGACGCGCCCACCCAACCCGGCCGCCCCGTGCGCGGCGCCACGCAGTTTTTGCGCGATATCTTCCGTGAGCTTGACGCCGCGCAAAGCGCTGGTTTTAGCGCGGGCACGGCGGCGGTTGACGAAGACGATGACGCCGGCCCAAAGGCGACGCTCGGCGATATCGTCGACCGATTGGATGAGCGCGCCTTTGGCCTTCTCCTGTTGCTGCTGGCGCTGCCTTGCACACTGCCCTTCGTTTATCTCCTGCCGCAGCTGGTCGCCCTGCCGATGCTGGCGCTGGCGGGGCAGATGGCGGCGGGCCGGAAACATCCGTGGCTGCCGGCGCGGCTGCATGAACGGTCTTTTTCCCTGCGGTCGTTTCAAAAAGTGCTCGACCGCAGTGAGAAATATGTCGGCTGGGTTGAGCGTTTCGCCCGGCCCCGGCTGTCATTCATCACCGGCCATCACGGCAGCCGGCTGGCAGGCGCATTGCTCATGATCCCCACGGCGTCGATCCTGGTGCCGCTGCCGGGGACTAACACCATACCGGGGATCGGCGTTGCCATTGCCTCGCTCGGGGTGATTGAGCGCGACGGCGTGCTGGTCATTATTGGCCTAGTCGTTGGTTTTGCCTGGGTCGCGCTGCTCGCCACGCTCGGGCTAGAGGCGGCAAGCCTGATTAAAGACTGGCTCACCGCACAGGTTTGACGCGCGACAATACTCTACCAACGGTCCAAAAGTGTGCGACTGCGCCCCGGCGCTTATGCGCCGCGCCCGCGCAGGCCCTTGCGTAGCAAGGATTAGCCGCGAGCGAAAACAAACCACGGTGAAATCAATATTCATTGATTTTGCTATGCCCCGCGTGTGACGATCTGCGCGGGCGCGCGGATGCTTCACCCCGCCTATTATCATCGCCATGTTACAGTTTCTCTCCAGCCTTTCCTTTACCGAACGCGCCCTTGCCGCCTCGCTTATCGTGAGCGCGACATTGCTGGCTGGCGCGCACCTGTTTGAACATGTCGGCGGTCTTGTCCCTTGCATTTTATGCCTTGATCAACGCGAGGCGCATTGGACGGCGGCGGGTGTCGCCCTTGCCGGCCTGATCGCGGCACGATTGTTTAAATCTAGGCTCGGCGCCGCGGCGGCGGTAGGCGCGGTCTCGCTGGTGTTTGCGGTGAGCGCCGGCCTCGCCTTTTACCATACTGGCGTTGAGTATGAGTTTTGGCCGGGTCCGGCAATCTGCGCTGCCGGCGGGCCGGCGATTGTCGATCTTCAAAACCTTGCCGCCTCACTTAATCAACCCACTGACGCGCCATCTTGTTCGGATGTGCAGTGGCGGTTTTTGGGAATTTCCATGGCCGGCTACAATCTGCTGGCGTCTGCGGGCCTTTTTGCGTTGACCATGAGCGCGGCGCTTGCAGAAACACGCGCCGCCCGGAATGTCCGAAATTCCGTACCCGGAGTAACAACATGACATCTTCCGAGGTTAAAAAACCGGGCCCAAATGGGCGCCGCCTGGCGCAGATGCTGCGGGTCGATCATGCTGGAGAATATGGCGCGGTGGCGATCTATCGCGGACAGCACGCAGTGTTCTCAGGCCTCGCCAACAAGCGCGAGACCGCCGCGATGATCGCGGAAATGGAGGCCGGAGAACAAGAACACCTTGAAACCTTCGACCGGATACTGGCCGAGCGGCGCGTCCGCCCGACGCTCTTGGCCCCGTTCTGGAATATCGCCGGCTTCGGCCTGGGCGCGGCCACCGCGCTGATGGGCGAGAAGGCCGCCATGGCCTGCACCGCAGCGGTCGAGGAGGTGATCGAAAAGCACTACGCCGACCAGATCGAAGTCCTCGGTGATGACGAGCCAGAGCTATCTGCAACCATCACCAAATTCCGCGACGAAGAGCTTGAGCACAAAGCCACGGCCGAGGCGGCCGGGGCCGAAGAGGCGCCCGGCTACCCGCTTCTTTCCGGCGTCATTCGTGCTGGCTGCCGGGCGGCGATCAAAATCGCTGAAAAGATCTAGGTAATATTCTAACTAGTCATCCCGCATGCCGACAAAGATTGCGATCAACGCAATCATTCCAGCATAGCGAAAGGCCGCATCCAGAGCCCCGCCCAGTTCGGATTGAGAGCGCCATAGCTCGTACCAGCTCTCGGCGATGACAATAAAGCCGCCAAACAGCATGATCACAGCGATGCCGGCGCCAGCGAGGGCAATTGTCTTGGCGGCGTTAAAGCTGGCTGGTTCGGCGCGCAGCGCAGCCAACATCCGTGCGGCCCCAAGCGCGCACATCAGGCCCATGAGGAGTTTTGACCCGGCGATAAATATCGCGCCTGACCAGACAATCACCGGGTTGCTGGTTGCCTGCCAGCGTGTAGCACCGCCCTCAAACGTCACCATCGTGGTGACCGCCTGGACAGAGCCCACGGTCTCGCCCCAGTTTTGGAGATTGCCCGAGGCGCCTGCCAAGCCCCATAACGCCAAGGTTATCACAAGGAATATCTTCACAACGCGTATCACCATATGGCCCTCCTGTTTGCCCGCGCGCCTATCTTACACGGGTTTCACCAAAAGGCGGCAGATTGCGTAAATCCGCCATTTTGTTCTGTGGCGCGCCTCCGCTATGGTGGCGGCAATTCATTTTGTTCTCAGTCGTATCAGGGAGATTTCATGACAATTCGGAACTTTAAGCGCCCCCTTGGCGCGCTTGCCGCCGTATCGGCGCTGGCGCTTGTCGCCGCCTGCAGCGAACAACAGGCGAGCGATCCCGCCGCATCAGGGCCCGCCACGGCTGGCGCCAGCGACAATGCCGCCGCCGAAGAAACCGGCGCTGTCGCCAGCGTCGAGGACGCCGCCGCCTTTATCGAGGGTGTCGAGGAATGGACTCGTGATTTCGGTGAATATTACGCGCGCGTCGCCTGGGTCCAGGCGACCTATATCAATTACGACACCAACTGGCTGGTTACCCGGGTCGATACGGAATCAACCGAGATGGGCGTGAAGTTCGCCAATGAGGCGAAACGCTTCAACAATCTCGAACTGCCCGCCGAGATGCGCCGCAAGATCGAGGCGATCAAGCTCGGCCTTAACCTGCCGGCGCCGGAGCGCCCGGGCGCGGCCGCGGAACTGGCCGCGATCAACACCCGCATGGGCTCGACTTACGCCACCGGCAAGATTGAACTCGATGGCGAGGAAGTTGCCCGCAACGACCTTGAAGAAATGATGGGCACGGTCCGCGATCCGGCCCGGCTGCAGGAAATCTGGGCCAAATGGCGCGCAGTGCCGATTGCGCCAAATGACGATGGCGGGACCATGAAGACCGACTATGCGCGCATGGTCGAGATCGCCAATGAGGGCGCTGTCGAGCTTGGCTATGACGATGTCGGCACGATGTGGCGTGCGCGCTATGATCTTCCGCCTGCGGAGTTTGCCGCCGAGACCGACCGTTTGTGGGGTCAGGTCAAGCCGCTTTATGACGAACTCCACTGTCATGTCCGCGCCAAACTCAACGAGCAATATGGCGATGTCATCGTGCCGCTCGACCAGCCGATCCGTGCTGACCTGTTGGGCAATATGTGGGCCCAGAGCTGGGGCAATATCTCTGATCTGGTCTCTCCAGGCGATGCCGACCCCGGCTATGACCTGACCGCGCTATTGGTCGCCAAGGGCTATGACGCCAAGAAAATGGTCGAGACCGGCGAGGCGTTTTTCTCCTCGCTCGGCTTTGACCCGCTCCCCGAAACATTCTGGGAACGCTCACAGATCACCAAACCTGCCGACCGCGAGGTCGTGTGCCATGCATCGGCCTGGGATCTCGACTGGAAAGACGATATCCGCATCAAGATGTGCACCAAGGTCAACGCTGACGATTTCGGGACCGTGCATCACGAGCTTGGCCACAATTACTATCAACGCGCCTATCAGGACCAATCGGTACTGTTCCAGACCGGCGCCAATGGCGGCTTCCACGAAGCGATTGGCGATATGGTGGCGCTGTCGATTACGCCGGATTATCTCAAAACCATTGGCCGTCTCGACGACATCCCTGATGCATCGGCCGATGTTGGCCTGTTGATGAACACCGCGCTTGAGAAAATCGCGTTCCAGCCGTTTGGTCTCCTCATGGACAAATGGCGCTGGCAGGTGTTCTCCGGCGAGTTAACGCCTGAAACCTATAATGAAGGCTGGTGGGCGCTCAGGACCCAGTATCAGGGCATTCGCCCGCCGGTGGATCGATCATCGGATGATTTTGATCCGGGTGGGAAGTTTCACATCCCCGGCAATGTCTCTTATACGCGCTATTTCATCGCCAACATTCTGCAATTCCAGTTTCATAAAGCGGCCTGCGACATGGCCGGCTGGGAAGGCCCGTTGCACCGCTGCTCTGTATACGGCGCAGGTGAGATCGGTGAAAAATTCAATACCATGCTGGAGATGGGCGCCTCCAAGCCCTGGCCGGAAGCGCTGGAAGCCTTTACCGGCACAGCTGAGATGGACGGCTCGGCGGTGGTTGAATATTTTGCCCCGCTGATGGACTACCTCAAAGAGCAAAATGCCGACCGGCAGTGTGGCTGGTAACGGTTAGCGTTCGCTACTGACTCTATGCCAAAGCGCTTATTTTGCGCTTTGGCATAAGAAGCAGATTTGACTGTTTCGCATGCGGCTATCCTTCGCGACGCGGCTTCGCCGCTCCTCAGGATGAGGATAGGGATAGATTTAAAACACGAAAAACCCTCATCCTGAGGAGCGGCTTTCGCATTCGCAGAATGCGCAAGCCACGTCGCGAAGGATAGCCGCCTGTCCAACACCCGCCTTTTTTCAAACGCCCCACAAAATACCCACTCACGCGTTTAATCGCTGCGTGGCTGCCGGGATGTTGCGCCGCGCGTGACAAAATTCAACTTGTGGTAGTTTTGCCGGGTCGAATTTCTCCACAGCGTTGCGCCCCATAAGGGATGCAGCCCCTAAACGGTGTAAAAGCCCCGTCTTTTCGGCCCCGCCATCCTCATGGGCTTGCCCGGCCCTACCCTCTCCTTCCAATCCCGCACGGACCGGAAAGGAGGCCTGCAGAGGGTATGACTTTAGCGCAATACAGATTTTGTACTCTGGCCGTCTTTGTGTGCGGCGCTCCGGATTTAGCCGTCCTTGCGCGCGGCTTTTTCGGCGTGGCCGGACTGACCCTCGCGGGCTGCAAGCACGGCGGCGACCTCATCCGGCGCAACGCCTGCGGACGCCATCAGCACCATCAGGTGATACAAAACATCCGCCGCTTCTGCAGTCAGCGCAGGTCTATCGCCCATCGCCCCGGCGATGGCCGCCTCAACCGCTTCCTCGCCAAACTTCTTGGCGCAACGCGCATTGCCGCCGGCAAGCAACGAGGCCGTATAAGACGCATCGGCGCTCTCGCCGCGTCGCGCCTCGATCGTCGTGAACAAACGCGTCAGGACGTCGCCGAGAGGTGCTTTCATTTGGGGCATGAATCTCGTCCTTGTTGTAAGTCGGTAGCGCCTAGCCCTTCAGTCGACAGGGTTCAAGGCCGCGCTGTTCGCCGTCGCGGGAACGCGCACTGGCGCGCCGGCTGCCGCCAGCGCCTGGCGCGCCTCCTCCATGGTCACTTCGCCGAAGTGAAATATCGAGGCGGCCAGCACCGCCGAAGCGCCGCCTTTGACCGCGGCGTCAGCCATATCCGCCGCACCGCCGGCGCCGCCGGAGGCGATGACCGGCACATTTACCGCATTCGCCACCGCACGAATAAGCGCCAGGTCATACCCGGCTTTGGTCCCGTCCCGGTCCATGGAGGTCAGGAGAATCTCCCCGGCGCCGCGGGCGACAACTTCTTTTGCAAAAGAAACGGCATCGATTCCGGTTGGCTCTCGCCCCCCATGGGTGAAGATTTCCCAGCGGCTTTGTTCGGTGGATTTAGCGCCCACAGCTTTCGCATCAATCGCCACCACCACGCACTGCGCGCCAAACTGTTCGGCGGCGGCGTTGATGAGGCCGGGGTTCTTCACCGCCGCGGTGTTGATCGCGACCTTGTCGGCGCCGGCGAGCAGAAGATTGCGGAAATCTTCAATCGACGAAACCCCGCCGCCCACCGTCAACGGCATGAAACACCGCTCGGCAACCTGATTGACCTTATGGAGGAGGACGCCCCTGCCCTCGTGGCTGGCGGAAATATCGAGAAAACAAATTTCATCCGCGCCCGCCGCATCATAAGCCTCAGCCACAACAACCGGGTCGCCCGCATCGCGCAGATTGACGAAATTGACGCCCTTGACGACACGACCGTCTTTGACGTCGAGGCAGGGAATTATTCTTATGCTCAGCATTGTCTATGTGCGCCAGAACCGTTTGATTTTTCGTACCGCATCCCACTCCTCGGCGATATAGCGCGTGTTGGCGCCCGCTTCGGCGGCCATATAGCCGCTGATGAACCCGGCGGCGCGCATCGCCGCTTCGCCTTCGCCGAGCGCGGCTTCTTCCGCCAGCCGCCCCGCCGCTATCGCATCGTTGATGCGCCCAAGCCCTTCCTGCAACCGCGACAGGGCGGTCATAAACTCGGCGCGCTGATCTTTTTGGTAGAGCCCGCGCGCCATCTGCGCCTGGTAGCGCACCCTTTTTACCGCAAGACGCAACGGATGCGTCGTCGCCGGGCTTTCAAAGTCGATTTCGCGCGCGGTGCGACGGGTTTTTTTCCAGCTGCGCTTGAGCAACCTTGCGGCAAGCTCGGTGGTCGGCGCCAGCAACGCCGCTTCGCCTTGCAGCGCGCGCGAATGCGTAAATTCCAAAAGGTCAATCAGGAATCTTGTGAAATCCGCGCTGTTGATGGCCTCCACCGCGCCCTGCCACGCTGCAGCGCGCAAGCTTTCGGCGCGGATTTTCAACCGCGCAGCGCCGTCTGGCGGCTTGGCGGTTTGCAAAACCGCTGTCTCGTTCAAAAACACGTCCCAATCACGGGCCGGGCCCAGCGCGCTGGCGAAACTTCGCGCGCGTGCGCCCAGCTGCGCCAACTCTTCGCTCAGCAAAAATGGACGCAGGCCTTGTTCCAAAGCCCGCAAGCGTCGCAGGGCGACACGCATCTGGTGGACGGCCTCGGGGCGCCGGGTCAGGGTGATGTGCGGGGTGAGGAGCGCCATCCGCACCGCGAGGCCGCCAAGCGCCGCATCAAAGGCGCGCGCGGCGGTATCTTCCGGCGCCAAAAGCGGGGCCTTTCCTTGCAGCCGGCCATAAGGCCCGCCATCAGCAAGGCCGAGCGCCATTTCCTGCTTGCTGCGGATCACAAAACGCAGCGGCGCATTGGCGACCAATTGCCGGCCGAGCTCGAAAACATCGCGCTGCTCGCCGGCTTTGAGCTCCAGCTCAATCTCGCCAAGCGGCGCCTCATGGGCCATGCCCGTCTTATCCCGGCTTTCCGCCCGGCCAAGGTCGACCGCAATCTCGATTTGCGAAGCCCTGAAATTCGCCGTCGCGGTCCAGCGGTCAATAATGGTGTGGGCGGTCGGGCGCAAAGCATCCGCCAAATCTGCAATCTTGGCGTCGATTTTCTTCTTGCCCACGAACGCCGGAAAAACCTCCGCAAGGCCAAGCACGCGCTCATATTCTTTGCGTTCGACCGGCGAGGAACCGGCGCGCTTTACTGTCTGGATGCGGCGTCCAGCTTCGATACGCAGGCGCAAACTGAGCCCGGCATACTCCAGCTCGCGCTTTTCCGTATCATAATAGGTGGTTTCGAGCCGTCGCCAGACGCCTTTGGCCGGAGTCAGGGCGCGCAAAAACAGGCTGCGCGGCAGGGCGGCGATATCCGCCGGCGCACCTGCAAATTTCAGCTCAAACTCGATCGCGCCCCGGCCCATCGCTGGCGAATACTCCACTTAAAACGAAATCAATTGAGCATTGATTTCGCTATATTTTATTTTCGCTCACGGCTAATCCTCGCTTCGCGAGGGCCTGCGCGAGCCGCGCGCAAAGGCGCGCTAACGAATATTCGACCGCCTTCGCGGTCGCGGCGTATATACGCCGGTGCGCAGTCGCGCCCTTTTGGGGCTCAGAATTCACCCCTGGGTGCTAAACCACACTCAAGACACCATATTACATCAGACAGCAAAACGGTATCGGCGGCGGCCAATGAGCGACTATCGGCCCTACTTTGCCGGTGTTGCCGCCTTCAGCGCGGCGGCTGGGTCCACTCGGCCGTCATAAAGCGCACGGCCGATAATCACCCCCTCGATATTGTCATGGGCGCCGGCCAGCTGCTCGATATCGCGCAGCGAGGCGACCCCGCCGGAGGCAATCACCGGTATGGCGACGGCGTCTGCAAGCGCCGCCGTCGCCTCAACATTGACCCCCGTCAGCGCGCCATCGCGGCTGATATCCGTATAGACGATGGCCGCAACCCCTTGGCCTTCAAAGCGTTTTGCAATTTCTTGTGGAGTATGGCCGGTGTCGCCATCCCAGCCGTCGGTCTTCACCCGATCGTCACGCGCATCGATGCCGACCACTACCTGGCCGGGGAAGGCGCGGCAGGCGGTTTTGACAAAATCAACGTCGCGCACAGCAGCCGTACCGAGAATGATGCGGGTCATGCCAAGCCCGAGCCACAGCTCTACTGCAGCCATATCACGGATGCCGCCGCCGAGCTGGGTCTTCAGAGTAGTTTTTGCAAGTATGGCCTCTACTACAGTTTGATTTTTGGACTCACCACTAAAGGCGCCATCCAAATCCACAATATGGACCCAAGAAAAGCCGTTTTCGGTAAAAATATCTGCCTGAGCCCTTGGGTCTTCATTGTAGACTGTAGCCTGGTCCATGCGACCATGGAGCAGCCGGACGCAGGCGCCGGATTTGAGGTCAATCGCCGGATATATGGTCAGCGCGCGGCTCACTTCGGGGCCCATTGGAGAAAGTTCGCCAACAGCGCCAAACCGGCGGTCTGGCTCTTTTCCGGGTGGAACTGGACACCGAAAATATTGTCCCGGGCGACCGCAGCGGCAAGGCGAACGCCATGATGGCATATGCCAACCAGATGAACGTCATTTTCGGGAGCGAAATGATAAGAATGGGCGAAATAAAAGGCCTCTTCAGTGAGGTTTTTGAGCACCGGGTGAGGGGTTTGGGTGCGCACCGTGTTCCAGCCCATATGCGGCGTGCGACAGGACGGATCGCCCGTCGGCAGGGCGGTCACCTCGCCGGCAATCCAGCCCAAACCGTCATGGGCGCCAAACTCGCGCCCGCAATCGGCCAGCAATTGCATGCCGACGCAAACACCCAAAAACGGCCGCCCCGCCGCCAGCACCGCATGCTCCATGGCCTCCAGAACGCCTGCGCGGGCGCGAAGCCCTTCCATTCCGGCGCCGAAAGCGCCAACACCGGGCAAGACGATACGGTCGGCCTGGGCGATGGCGTCAGCGTCTGTCGTGACGCAGACCTCCGCCGCCACACCCGCCTCGCGCGCCGCCCGCTGCAGTGCTTTCTGCACCGAGCGCAGATTGCCCGAGCCGTAATCAATAATCGCAATCGTTTCCGCCATGGCGGGCTTTTAGAGCAAGACAAGACATCCGGGCAATCGCCAGGATGCCAGTCATTCGAGCCCCACCCCTACAAACAAAAAAAGCGGCGCATTTGCGATGAAACGCGCCGCTTGATGAAGTCTTCTCAGGAATTTAGCGCTAAGCGCCCGACCAGCACGAAGCGATCGCATCTTTTGAAGCCTGGCTCAAACCTTCAATATCAGCCTCCGACTGAACCGCCATCAACTCCTCGGCCATCCCGTCGTCTGCAGCTTTTGCAAGGCACGAACAGCCCGACGCATCGCCGTTGGTCTCATTCGCATAGGCGACGCACTGGGCTTCAAGGTCATTGGCTAAAGCCGGTGTGGCCACAAAGCTTACGCCAAGCACAATGGCGGCTAGTTGTTTCATCATCTGATCGTCTCCTGTTGATTATAATCCCCGTTAGCGGGTGCATTTATCCATCGCTGCTTTGGCCGCATCGGACCCGGCCGCATAGCGCTCTGCGGGGTCGGCGATTTCACCGAGCGTTAAAAACTCCTCCTGCAACGCTGCATCCGCCGTTACTTCTTCTTCAAGACAAGTGCAGCCCGAGGTCTCGCGGCCGTCCGCTTCCAGCGCCGCAATGCAAGCATCCGCCATCTCGCCGGCATAGGCGCCAGACGCCATGAATGCCGCCGCAGCGATCGCTGATATTTGGATTTTGAATTTCATGTTTCCTACCTTGTTTGTCATGCGCCAGACTGATCAAAAACGAATACGCAACAAGGCGGCGGCGCAAGAAGGCTCCCCAGCCGGATGCGATCTGACCCAAAGGCGGCGCTGGCGTCAATGCGCCGAGACAGCCGGGCTACATAATTTTTGGTTAGACACGCGGGCAGGGCGGTCCTCTGCGAGGCTGTCAGCCGCCAAGCACGCCCTTGGTCGAAGGCGCGTCTCCGCTGGCCCGCGGATCAGGCTCCGCCGCCGCACGGAACGCCCGCGCCGTCGCTTTAAAACAGCTTTCCACAATGTGGTGGGTGTTGACGCCATAATGGTTTTCTACATGAAGGCATGCCCCGGCATGGGTCGCAAAGGCGTGAAACCATTCCCGGAACAGTTCGGTATCCATATCGCCGATCTTCGGGCGCTGGAAATTCACGTTCCAGACCAGATAAGGGCGTTTGGAAATGTCGATCACGGCGCGGGAAAGCGCCTCGTCCATAGCAACATACGCATGGCCGAAGCGACCAATGCCGGCGCAATCGCCAAGCGCCTTGGCCGCCGCCTGACCCATGACGATGCCCACATCTTCGACCGTGTGGTGCATGTCGATATGCAAATCGCCCTCGGCGCGGATCTTAAGATCGATCATCGCGTGCTTGGCGAACGCCTCCAGCATATGGTCGAAAAAACCAATGCCGGTCTCGATATCGTATTCGCCAGAGCCATCGAGTTCCATAGCCACGAAAATTTCCGTCTCGCGGGTTTTTCGCTCTATTGTGGCCGCGCGCATGGCGCACTCCTTTTAAGATCCTGCCTCATCGGCTATGCAACGCCGAATGCATTGATCCTTATTGAATATTTGCCCGCGCGTCCAATATCCA
>JAJFGA010000006.1 GCA_021776375.1 Hyphococcus sp.
GGTATTAGCAGTCATTTCTAACTGTTGTTCCGTACCGAAGGGCACGTTCCCACGCGTTACTCACCCGTCTGCCACTTTCCACACCCCGAAGGGTGCTTCTCGTTCGACTTGCATGTGTTAAGCCTGCCGCCAGCGTTCGTCCTGAGCCAGGATCAAACTCTCAAGTTTGAGTTTGGATCTGACCGAGCAGATGGAAATATCTGCATAATTACTGACATTAGTACGTCACAAAACAAAACTTCGAATAAACGAAGTTTGGTTTGTAAACTGAAAAACGTCAGTGATGGTCAGTCCTGTTTGAACCTAAATTAGGTTCATATTCTGTTGCCAGAATATCGCCAGGACGCCGCCGCCCACGTTTCTCTTCCTCAATATTCAATTTTCAAAGAGCCTGGCTCCCGCCCCCTTTTGAGGTTTGGAAACCCGCCGAATTAACTCCGTATTAACGAAATCAAGCCGACAAAAAACCGACACTCCCGAGACCGCCCTGAAGCCCTTAAGTCTGGCTCCTGGCGGCCAATCCGGCCGCGTCGGTGAGCGGCGGATTTAGCCATCCGATACCGCCCTGTCAACGCATTATTCAAACTTTTTTTTGCTGAAAGTTTTAGGGTGTTTTTCCCCAATTTTTTCAGCAGCATTTTGCCGGCGCCAGAGCCCCGGCAACCCGTCTCTTAACCACGGGAGAAGCCTTATTTAGACGGGCATTGGTGAATATTCAAGGCGCAATTTAGCGTCCGCGTCAAACACCTCAACAACGGGCCGAAAGGCCGCAGGCGATCGCGCCGGCCCCTCGCCTCCGGCGCGGAAATTTTTGACTTTCAAAGCGGATTTCAGGGCTTCGTTATCGAATCTGCGCATATTCTCGCCCGTCATGACGGATATCAGAGACCAAGAGCCTTCAGAGTCGAACGTGAATGGTGTGAAAGCGCCTGACGCCAACGATATAAAGCTGCCTTTCGCGGACAGCCCCAAACGACCGTCGATCGGCCTCGCCCTTGGCGGCGGCGTAGCCCGCGGCTGGGCCCATATCGGCGTTGTGCAGCGCCTCGATGAACTCGGCATTCGACCGGATATCGTCGCCGGCACCTCGGTTGGCGCGCTGGTTGGCGGCTGTTGGGTGGCCGGCCACCTGCCAGCTCTGGAGGAATGGGCGCGAAGCCTCACGAAAACCCGGATGCTGACCTATTTCGATGTCATGCTCGGCGGCTCAGGCATTATGGGCGGCAAGCGCCTCGAAAAGGCGCTGCGCCGATACTTGCCCGCAACCGACATCAGCCAGTTGCCGCAGAAGTTTATCGCCGTGACCTGTGAGCTGGCGACGGGTCACGAGATCTGGCTGATGGACGGCGACCTCGCTGAGGCGATCCAGGCCGCCTACGCCCTGCCCGGCGTGTTCCCGCCGCGCGCCCAAAATGGCCGTTGGCTAATTGACGGCGCGCTCGTCAACCCGGTTCCGGTCTCGGCCTGCCGGGCGCTGGGCGCACGCATTGTCATCGCCGTCGGTCTCCATGCCGACGCTTTCGGCCAGGGCGTCATGCAGCGTAAAAAGAGATTCGATCAGCTTGCTGTAGAAGGCGAGGAAGGCCTGGAGAAAGCCGCAAAAGGAAAACTCACAGAACGCCTGATGATGCGGCGGCTGTTTCACGCCGGCCAAAACGCACCCGGCGTTGGCTCAGTGATGTTGGCGTCATTCAATATACTGATGGACCGGGTCACACGCGCGCGCATTGCCGGCGAGCCGCCAGATGTTTTGATGACCCCGCAGGCCGGACATATTCCGCTACTGGATTTCGACCGCGCCGATGAGTTGATCAAACTCGGCCGCAACGCCGTTGACCAGCAAATACGCGAGTTGGAAAGCGCCCTCTCCTACCTCGCATAGGCACATGGAGGAACTACGGCCCTTCACTTCATCACGCATTGCCATCGCCTCATCGACGTTACAACTACCGTCTATTGAGCCTTAAGCCCAATCCGACCACCGTGTCCGCTTTGCTTGTTCGATAGCCGCAAGGGGACCAAAATGTTTCATCACCGAATGCTCGCGAAAGCCATATTGACGATCATAACCGCTTTTGCCTTTACAGCCGCCTTCGCAGAAGATTTGCCAGAAACGGCAAAAGCGCCCGCCGCAGCGATGGCGAAACTTGATGCGTTACAGGGGGAATGGAAAGCCGTAACCGAAATCATCCAGAGCGACGGCGTCTGGCAGGAACAATCGGTCACTCTCGTCGTTATTGAAAAAAGCTTGGGGGGGCTCCTTTTGACCGAGAGTGAAATCGAGCGCATATCAGGCGATGCAACAAGTCCGCAGCTGAAAATCGACTACACGTTTGATCAATATAGAAAAGTCTACAGGGTTTCTGTCATCGATAGTGGCTGGGGTATTATGGATATTTACGAAGGCGACCTTGAAGACGGCGCCATCTCTCTCACCAACATTCGCTCTGGCACAAGCTTTCCGCTCGAAGGCGGTGGAGAGCTGTTCTTCCGGCTTAACATGCCGGTGTCTGAAGACAAACATGTTCTCGATATTAATCTGTCAGCGGATAAAGGAGAGACTTGGCAGCCATTTTATCGCGTAACCTACACGCCCGCGAAGCTGGAATAATAAGTGCGACGCCTCTCACAATAACTTATACACTCCATAAAGAGGCCATTCTCGGCCTCTTTATTATGAAGAAATATATTCTTTGAGCGCCTGGGCTTCTTGCTCGGCCTGTTCAATTTTTCTTTTGACGACATCGCCGATTGAGATAACGCCGACGACGGCGGCGCCATTGGTGATTGGCAGATGGCGAATACGCTTTTCGGTCATTTGCGCCATCATGTCGTCAACGCTCGCATCATGTGAACAGGTATAGGGCTTGGCGGTCATGCATTCTGCAACCCGCATCGAAAGCGCATCAACGCCCTTTGCGCCCAGCCGGCGCACGATGTCGCGCTCGGACAAAATACCAACAGTGCCGCCGCGATCATTCTGGACGATCACAGCGCCGATATTTTTGCTGTTTAAGACCGCCACCGCATCGGCAATCGAATCGCTATCCTTGACCGCGAATACATCGGTCCCTTTGGACTGAAGGATGTGTTCGGCTTTCATTTTCGTCCTCCTTCTCGATTTGCCCGCTATGACGCTATATTGCGCTAAAAATTACCAATTTTCAATAGCTTGCAACCGCGCCATTAGCGAAAGGCGTGCGCTGCTCGATCAAAAAACGGAAACACGAGGAGGCCGAAGAAATAACCGCCAAGATGGGCCTCCCAGGCAATACTGCCGCCGCCCGATAGCGCGCCGCCAAACGCGCCGAAAACGATGTTTGTACCGATAAATACGACAGACCAGGTCAACACACCGGGACTAAACAGAGGGGAAACCTTTGCCTCTTCCGGGCCAAACAATGTCGAGCGGTTAAACGCAAAGCGAACAAGCGCGCCCAGCAATCCGGACACCCCGCCCGATGCGCCGATTAACAGCGCGTAGTCGTTCACATGCATAGCAACATAAGTCAGCGCGCCGACGATGCCGCTCAGAAAATATAGCGTCAAAAACAATGACGCGCTGGCGAACGCAGCAGACGATTTAAGCACATTATCAGCGCCCATGCGCCGCGCAACCGGCGTTCCGAAAGCAAGCAGGAAGGCCATATTCATCAGAAGATGAGCGATGCCGGCATGGAAAAACATATGCGCGATTAACGGCGAGGCCATCGCCAGAAAACCGCCATTCGCCGCAGGGCCCGCCATAAGACGAACAGGCAAAACCGCAGCGGCGTATTCGATGATCGATACGGTCCGCTCCGGCAGGATGATCATCAAGGCGAATATGGCGGCGGTTAACAATGCAACGGCGAGAACAACACCGGGCGTATTGAAAATCCGACTTGGGTCCGTCTCGCTGCCGGGACGGCGCAGTCTGTAATTCGGTTGGTCGTGAGGCTCAGACATTTGCTGCGGTTTTTCCCTGGTGAACCAGTCTTAAAACATGACTTATAAACAAAACAAGCTGGCGCGTTAAAGCCGCTGGCGAAGACGCGCCTGGGAACAAAACCCAGCCCGCAATATTTTTAAATTCTAGCAGTCCTTATCGACCGCCGCAAAGCTTTGTTCACCTAACCCGTCTAGAAACAGGACGCTTGGCACACTAGCAGGTTATCAAATGGTTAAACCGCCTAAACCCGGAACCACAAAGGCGCCGCCCGCGCCAAAAAGCGACGCCGACCGTCGCAAATATCATCGCGTCGATCTGCCGTTAAAGGGAAGATTTCTCGATGAGAACGGTGACGAACAGGCATGCCTGGTAATCAATATTTCCGCGGGCGGCGCCTATATGCGAGCAAAAAATCCCCCCGCCTTTGGAAAATCCGTCGTGCTTTATGTCGATCAGATGGGACGGTTTGAGGGCACGGTCATTCGCTCAAGCGCCGCCAGCTTCGCGGTCACTTATGACAGCAAGCGGGCGAAGTCTGCACGCACCGCTGATGATCTGACGCAGGTCGTCAACCGCGGCAAACGCACCCACGATCGTCGCATCGCCCCGCGCATACAACAAGACGCCCCTGCCCGGATTTATTTTGACGATGGGCGTGCGGAAGATTGCGCCATATTGGATATTTCACTCACCGGCGCTTCGATCGAAATCAACCCGCGCCCGCCGCTCGGCGCCCGTCTCATTTTGGGACGCATGACCGCGAAGGTCGTGCGCCGCCACGAAAAGGGCGTTGGCGTTGTGTTTACCGGCGAGGCCGCACGCATGGACGATGTCATTTCCGAAGCCTCCAAGGTCGAACCTACACCCGACCTTGGCGCCCCGATTGCAAAAACCTTTGGCAAGAAGGGCGAACGCGCCTGAAACGCGAGGAAATGTTAATGCTTGCTGCTGAAAATTGGTGTGTCAAAGTCGTAGACAAGGTTTACGGCCCTTACACATCAGCGCAAATGCGCAAATACGCTCATGAAGGACGCCTCTCGGCGCGGTCATTGATTTCGCCCGCTGGCAGCCGCGCGTGGTGCGAGGCAAGGCGTGAAGCCGCATTTGCAAACTTCTTCGGTTACAACTCCTTTGCCGATCAGAAACCCGCCGGAGATCCGGTGTTTGGAAAATGTGATATCGCGGAGAACGATGCGCCCATCACAGTGAGAAAACTGGCAAAGACCAACACCGTCGATATTGCCAATTTCGTAATCATCTTTGATGCTGTGGCGGCAACAGCCAGCCGCATCGAAGCGGCGGTCGTCGGTCTCGGCAACGCATTTCGGATTGCCGATAATGTCTGGAACCTGTCATGCGAGCTAACCGCTGTCGGCGTGCGCAACGCGCTGGCGCCTTACCTGTCGCCGACCGAGAAAATCTTCGTCGTCGACGCAACGCATGGACGGACGTCCTGGCAAAATTTTGCACCGGAACATCATTCAAAAATTTCAGCCGCTTACACTGTCGCACGCGCCAATAAACAAAAGTAGCCAAACACGGGTGAACGCAGGCGCTGGGCCGAAAAGCTCGAAGCCACTGGGAAATTTGGGAAATCATCCTCTATAGGACGCGCTGCAGGCCGGGTCGGGCTTAGGTTCAACACTCTCCTTTGCCTCCAATCGGGCATTTTCACGGGCGCTTCAGCGTGATAGGAAGCGCGCTCCCCAGGCAAAGCCAGGAGATGTTTTTACAATGGGCAACGGTTACGGTTTCGGCGGCGAGGAAATCAAGGAAGAATCAAGCTGGCGATATCCAATCGGCATCTTCCTGGCGACGCTCGTCCTGTGCGCGATCTTCCTTTATTATTATGTCGGCCCAAGTGTTGAAGAATTCAAAGGCGACCTGCCGAGCCCGGCGATTACGGAAGAGGCTATTTCTATCGAGATAGCCGACCATGTGTTTGCTCCCGCGGCCAACTACACCGTCTATCCGCGTGCGCGGCGCGGCGGAATAAGAAACGAAGTTTCACTCTATGCGCTCTGGCCGAATATGAGCGGCTATGCGCCGACCCACCGTCGCGAATTCGTTGACGACCAACCCCAAACCCGGCGCATCAATATTGTGATTTCCAAACGCACAGCGCCAATCACCGAATCCGAACGCCTGGATACGCTTTATCTTCCGCATACGGTAGACAGGCGCGGCGTGCGCACGCCCTATCAGCTGACGAAATTTGCTTTTGTCGAGCGGCGTGTGAACGTGCCGACCAACGGCTATGGCGATACCGAACTGTTTGTCGGTGCGGATGAAGACGAAAGTACTATTGCACTTTTCTGCTATAAGGAGCGCGTCGATATTCCGAGCCCGGAATGTTGGCGGGTTTATGAATATAGCGACGAAATAGAAGTGAGCTACCGCTTCAAGCGGCCATATTTGCCGGAATGGCGGGCAATCGACACTGAAGTCCGCAAATTTGTCGCCAGCATCGACCGCTCTGCGACCACACCTCAATAACGCGCAAGCCGGGCGCTCATCGCCGTCATCATCACGGGCGCCAGCACCAGGCCAAAGAGCGCAGTGGTTAAAAAATAGGCGGCCGCGCCTGCGCCGCCCGACCATGCAAAACTCTGCGCTGAGGCAAATATCGACGCCGCCCCCGCCCCCACGACAAACAGGAACCGGCGCAAGCCATCGCTCAATGCATTCTCCGTAATATCGCGGGCATTGCGCCAGACCTCGCCGGCATTGCGCCAGCTCACCGTCATATGAGCAAGCGCGATGGCGCAAAATGTCAGGCCCGTCAGGCGTTCCGTCAGGCTCGGCGGCGCGACGCCCAAAATCGTATAGCCATAATCGGCAAGCACTGCACTGACGGCGAGAAGCGCGACAATCAGTGTGGCCGTGCGCACCGATACAAAGGCGATCACTGCAGAAAGCCAGACCAGAACGAAAAATAACGCCAGCGCAACCGGCGCCGCAAACCCGGCCTCAAAGAGCGCGATAATAACGACGATCACGGCAATCGCGCCCGCCGCGCTCGCCGTAGTTGGCGGCAACGCCTGCCGGATCGGCCGCCAGTTGGCGGCGAACCAGCTGCGCCGATAGTTCTCATCAACCGCCGCCTGTTCGCTTATTGGCGCGACCGCAAGCGATGCAGTAACCGCGACCAGTGATGCGGTCATCGCGGCGGCGGCGGCTGTGATACCCGCCCAAACAATGCGCCAGTCAACCGCGCCGAAATTAGCGTCAAAGCTCTGCACCCCGAAGAAGGCCGCGACAACAAGCAGTGAGAACGCCGTAATGGCTACCGCGCCATGGCCGGCAGCGGCGGCGGCGCGGCGTTTTGGTGCGCCGGCAGCAAAGAATTTCGCAAAATCAGCCCCGACGCTGACACCGGCTCCGACGCCAAGCGTAAGCGCCAGAGCGATCGCCACAGCCCCCTGCGCCGAGCCCCATAAGTCCTCAATCGCCAGATAACCCGCACCGCCAACTGCGCCAATGATCGCAGCGAACGCAGCGGCAACGCTATGGCGCGCCACATTGAAACCCAATGGCGCCAGCACGGAAAAAAATCCGAACAAGCCGAGCGCCGACAGGGTCAACACAGCCGGCGGCGGAGGCAACGATGCCGCGAAGGCGGGCAATGAGAGACGACCGACATCAACGGCTATCATTACGGCCGCGAAAATAGAGATGATCAGATAAAAAAAGAATTTGCCAAACCGCCGGCGCGGCTGCAGCGCCGCCAGGGCCATCGGCAGCGCCACAACATAAAGCGCAGTCGCCGCGTAAGCGCCAATCAACGCCGCCGGTTCCGCACTGAGCTGACGTGCGCCAGCAACGCCAAGGGCGATCAGCCCCGCCAACATCACGCAAACAGACAATATCGGCCGACTGGCGGCGACATTACCGACGATGCCGGCGGGGGGTTCGCGCAAAACTCGTCTCTTAGCTAGAAGAGCGATCTGGAAGATCGATTTCCAGGATCGCCATGTTGAAGTCAAAAGACACATCGCCGTCTTCAGCGTCGCGGAAAATCACTCCGATAAATTCCTCGCCGATATAAACTTCAGCCGAATCATCCTTGGTTGGGCGCGCTCGCACCGTTAGTGCGGGAACAGCGAATTTTTTACACAGATAGGTCTGCAAACGGGCGATATCAATTGGGTCCATGATCCATAATCCTTGTCTTCTGCCCCGTCATAGAACGACGGGCGTAAAAGTGGAAACCGATTTTTTTTCGCCCCGACCGCGAAGGCGGCCAAGTTATGGTTAGCGCGCATCCGCGCGCGGGCCGGCGCGCAGCAAAGAATTTAGGACATCGGGCGATTCCTCATAATCGGCCGATGTTCTAGACGCATCCGCGGCGCGAGCCAACCATGCCGCATTGATCGCCGGCAGCCGCCGCGTTATGGGCGACGAGATGGCGCATTATTGCGCCGCCATAACGATTCCGACCAAATCAGGAGGAAGCTTGATAATGCGCATCCAAAAGCCCGGTAAACGGCCAGTCATCATAGCAGCGCTTGTCGCTGCACCCGTCATCGCCCTTGGCGCATGCTCCCCGGACGGCGATAACAGCAACGCCGTCGCTTGTGAGGGCCCAGGCGTAGTCGTCTCCGAAGCATGGATGCGGGCCGCGCGCGAAAATCAGCCCATGAGCGCGGCTTATCTGACGCTTTGCAACAGCGCCGACGCAGATGACGCACTGATCGGCGCCTCCCTCGCCGGAGCGCAACATGCCGAGCTTCATCAGACAACCATGAAGCAAAACGGCGTCGCATCGATGACGTCATCGCCCGGACTGGCGCTGCCAGCGGGCGCGCCGGCAACTCTTGCTCCGGGCGGCGCGCATATCATGCTGATGGGACTGGAGAAGGCGTTTGAACCCGGCGACGCGCCGGTGTTGTTGCTTCAGTTTGAAAATGCACCGGCGATGGAAGTTACTTTAGAAGTCCGCCGCATCACCGATCAGGGTGGCTGACACCGCTACTCAATGCGATTGCGGTCGCGGAAGGTGACAATCTGAAGCTTATCCTCGCCAACATGGTCGCGAATGGTGCGATCGAGATTGATAATATGAAACCGGCTCCATTCGTTGGATTCAAGCACACCGAACATCATCCCTGTCGCCCGCGCGGTGATCGCTCCCGTCGCGACAAGATAAGCGCCCGCCGCCGCCGCGAAGGCGCCGATCACAAACAGCTTGGCGCCGGTAACAACCAGATACGCACAAATTCCAGCCAACAGTACAGCGCTGAGGGCCATGCCGCCGACCCAGTAAAGCGTTGTATTGCGCCGCACCTGATAGAATTTGTTGCGCAGCATGGTTTCGCACAAGAATAGTCTTGACGCGAACCAATGATAGGACAAGGTCCATGCGCCGGCCTCGTCTTTTAAGGCGTCTCGCTCCGACATCCGTTTGTCGCGCTCGACATTAAGCGCACGGCGTTTGGCGACCTGAAAATTATTGTTGATACGCGCGAATTTTGAAGTGACGTAATTGTCGAGGTTCATCAAATTGCGTTGCTGCACGACTTTATAGGGCCAGCTATAGATCAGAAATGTCAGCGCCGCGCCAATCAGTGCCGCCGCGCCATAAAGGAAGCCGGCCTGCGCCACTGGGTCGCCTACTCTGGTAATGAATGCGAATGGCGCGGCGACGATCGCCGCCGCAAATACAGCCGCGCCAATTGTCGGCGCCCAATAAAGCAGCATTCGCCTTGTGTTGGCGTTGAGTGTTTTGCGGAATAGCGTTGTCACTTCAATAAATCGCCGGTCAATGCTTTGTTCATCAAACCCTAGCGCTGCGTTTAAAAACTCTTCTTCTATTTCTTCGTAGAAGAAGTCTCCGCGCGGAAATAATGGAAAATTATAGTCGTAAAAGCGCTGCGCCTGCTCGGCGTAGTTTTGCGCCTGTTCTATTGTAAGATCGGATGCTGATTTTTCGGTCAGGCGCGGGCGCGGCAATTGCGTGAACAACGTCGCTTCAATGCCACTGGGCGGCGCGTCGCGATATTCCGTATCAAGAACGGTGTTTTCGTCCACATTAGCGCCGGCCTGTTTGGCAATCGCCGAACCGCTGGTTTTAGTAGCCGTTCGCGAGACTGCCGCCGAGCCGCGCGGCCCCGCTTTTGCGCCGCGCATAAACAATTTCAATATAGCCCTGAATGGCCAGCTAATAATGCGTCCAAGATTTTTTAAGATCATCCGCCCTCCGCTTATAGAGTTCACATAGGGCGCAGTTGTGTTAAATCAAGAACTGAGCGTGCGAACAGAAAGTGAATTCACAAAAGCT
>JAJFGA010000051.1 GCA_021776375.1 Hyphococcus sp.
TTTATGCGCTAAGGTCTCGATACGGATCGCAACATCCGTTCCGACGAAATTAGCCGCGGTTTCCATGCCCCAGTCGAGGCGGTCTAGCGTGCCGGTGATGGAAAATCCGGCGCCCTCTTTTTTTGCTGCGCGGTCATCGCCAATCTTATTGAGCGTGACATCAAGCGTGACCGGCTTGGTAACGCCCAGCAATGTCAAATCGCCAGTGACGCGGGCGTGATCCTCGCCGTCCAGCTCAACCGCTGTGGATTTGAAACTCATGGTGGTAAATTCTTCGGCGTTAAACCAGAATTTGCTGAGCACGGCTTCCTCGCGGCTGGCGTCGCCGCTGACCAGGCTGGCGACATCGATTTCAACCTCAACGCTGCTGTTCTCGGGGGCGTTTTTGTCGAGAGTGATGACGCCGCTGACGCCGGTAAACGTGCCGATGGTATTGCTGAAGCCAAAACGCAGCACCGAAAACTGCACATGGGTGTGGCCGGCGTCGATCTCATAACGGTCCGCAGCGATCGCCGTATTGGGGCTAGAGCAAGCGGCGATGATGGCGGCGACGGCAAGAGCGACGGTAAATTTGACTTGTGCTGTGGTCGGCATTGACCTCTCCTTGATTTATTATACAATGTAGGAGTTATATCAGAACCCCGCCATCGGCAAGGGAAATATCGGCAAGGCGAATATTCTGGCGGGCTCAAATTTTTGTGCATGCGGCTTCATTCATCTGCATTGAGATGTTTATGGCGCCGCTATCCGCTTGGCGTTTATGCTGCGCGAAAGAACTTCATGAAATCGCCGAAGGCGGCGACATCCCCGAGACCGCCCGGAAACTTGATCGCGCCGGTTGCAATCGCAACGCCCGCACGGCGCCGCCCAAGCAGGAGGTCGATCCAGACGAGACTTGTGGTCTCCACCACAAGGTCCGGCGCGCCCGCTGGCGCCGGTGTGACGATGGCGACGCCGCGGCGGATTTCAACGGTGAACACCTCGCCGGTATCGGTGAAACGAAACTCGGCGATACGCTCCACCTCCAGCGCATCTTCCGCATTCAGACTAACCGGCAGGGAGGCCATGAAATTCGCAATCGGCGCCGCACGCGTAAACGCGATGCTGCGTTCGTCGGGGATTTCCTTGATTGTAAGGTTCCCGCGCAACTCATGCGCCTGGGTGAGGAGGTAGTTGCGGCCATTGGGCGAAATGCTGTGATAGCCCATCGCCGACAATGCGTCGGCCTTGAGGGCGCGGGCGAGATCTGCATGCTCGCCCGCATCAATCGCTAATGTTGCAAGCTCGGCGGCCAGTGCAAACCGGTCTGCCGCCAGCGCCTCGGCGGCGGCATTCGCCAGCGTCGTCTGTTCGCGCGCAATCTTCGCCATTGCGGCGGCGCGCACGGCGCGCGTCGGCGGGTTCAGCGCCGCGCCGTCGCCGTTGAACCAGCCGAGATAGCCGGCATAGATCGAGCGCACCGACCAGCGCACCGTGCCGTAATATTCCTGTAGATAGGGATGGTTTTTAAGATGCGGCGGCAGTTGGACAAACTCAGCCAGCGCACCGGGGTCCATCCCCATATTCATACCGCGCACAGTTTGATCATGTACGAAGCGAATGCCGTCGGCATAGGCGGTCAACAGATCGTTTATTGTCTCGCGGCCGGAAACCGGCCTTGTATGGCTCGGGACAAGATGCTCCGCGCCGATCACGCGCATCGTATCAAGGCTCCGCGCCCATTTGACGACATCGCGATAGCTTGTGCCGCGGATGGTGTAGAGATTGGGGAAGGCCTTGTAGATATTGTCGCCCGGCATCAGGATTTTTTCATCGGGCAGGTAGACATAGATCTGATCGTCGGTCTCGCCCGGCGCGTGCTGCAAGATAACCTCGCGCCCGCAGATCTCCGTCTCCAGGCGGTCGGCGAATGTTTTTGTCGGCGGCAGGTAACCGATTGAGCCGCCATTGGGACCGGTCACGCCGAGCCCGGGACCGAGCCCGGCATTGATGAAGCCATTATCGCCGGCATCAAGATAGGTGCCGAACATCCGCGCCGAACGCTTCGACAGAATCGGCCGGATAATATTGACCGCCTTGTCAACCTCAGCAGCGGTTGTCGCATGGGCGTAAATATCGATATCACGCCCACTTGCGAAGATCTCCGCGCCGAATACATGATCGGCGTGGTTATGGGTGTAGATTATCGCCTCAATCGGCAGCTCCGTGAGCTGATCAAACTCAGCGGCAATTGCTTGCGCGATCTCGCGGCTCTCGGTGGTGTCGACAATAAACGCGCAAGTCTCGCCCTCGACCAATATGGAATTGCCCAGTCCAAAACCGATCGCGACTGTGACGCTATCGGTGACTTTGATAACATCGCGGCGCAGCTCGTTGGAATGACTTTCAAGGCCTTTTACGGCGGCGCTTGACGATGGTGGTGCGGCCGACGCCAGCTCGGCGGGCTCCGCCTCGCCATCCCTTTCGCAAGCGGCGAGCGCCAATAAAGCGAGCGTAAAGACAATCTTGCCGTTTACCATGAGCACGCCCTCCTCGTTTTTACGCAAGAAGAGCCTCCTGCAGATTGCGACCAAGCGTCAATGGCTTTGCACAGCCGCATTTCGCGAGCTTTCACTGCAGTCTGGCCGGAAGCCGTGCTGGGCCACCGGCTCAAAACCGATATTCCGTCATCCCGGATAGCTAGAAAGTACTACGAAATCAAAGATTTCGGCACTTTCGGCTTCCGGGATGACCGGTTATGGGGCTATCACCAGCCCGGTATGTTCATGGACATCTCGGTCTTGTGATCGAACAACAAGCAAGTCTTTCTTGTCGTTTCGCAATTTATGTGTAGACACACTCTTATGACCAAAACCCGACCCCATATGACCGACCCTGAAGACTGCCTGTGCTTCAATCTGCGGCGCGCCGCGCGGGCGGCGACCAGAGCTTATGATGATGCGCTGGCGCCAGCGGCGCTGACATCGGTGCAATTTTCCGCACTCGCCGTGCTTGCCAAGACCGGCCCTCTAGCGACCAGCAGCTTTTCTAAAGCGATGGAAACCGAGCGCACCACATCAACGCGTAATCTGGCTTTGATGGAGCGCGAGGGCCTCGTCAAACGCAAAGCCGGCGCCGATAAACGCGTCCGGCTGATCGAAATCACGGCGCGGGGCCGACGCCGGTTTGAGACGGCGTTTCCCCTGTGGCGTGCTGCGCAAAAATCTTTGGCGACAAAACTCGGCGAGGTGAATGCGGCAAGCGTGCTGAAACGCAGCCGAGGCGTGGTCACGGTTCTGGAATAAAAATTTTACCGATATACGTGTATTTACACCTAAAAGGAGAAAACCCGATGACGACCCAAACCTATGGCGCTACTGGCGCTGATGTTATAAACGCAACCAAGCTGTCGCGGACGCCTTTTGTCTGGGCGATCCTCGCTGTCTGGGGCTACGCCGCCTTTGCCTTAAGCCAAAACGGCGTCTTTCAAAGCACGGCGGCGACCCCGCCCATCGCCATTGCCATCGCCGCCATTGGCCCGGCAGTATTATTTTTATCTGTATACAGTGTTTTTGCGCCGCTACGGCGCTGGGTTGATGGGCTCGACCTGTCCGAAATCATCGCGTTGCAGGCCTGGCGTATTATAGGCTTCGCGTTTGTGGCCATTTGGGGACTTGGCGAGATCCCGGCTGTGTTCGCCTTGCCCGCCGGCATTGGCGACATGGCCGTCGGCATCGCCGCGCCGGCTGTCGCGCTCGCCGTTGAACGCCGCAGCAAAGGCTGGCGCCTCGGCGCCTATGGGCTGATCGCCGCCGGGATTTTCGATTTTATCGTTGCGTTTGCGACCGGCATCCTGTCGCGGCAAGGCGGCCCATTCGATTTTGAGGGCCATGTCGCCTCAAGCCTGCTTGGCGTTGCGCCTTTAAGCATGTTCCCGGCCTTCATCGTCCCGGCGTTCTTTATCTTGCACATTATCGCGCTGATTAAATTGCGCCGCGCATAGTCGAAGCCGGGCCCGGCGGGTGATGTCCCGCCGGGTTTGGCAGCGCAGTTGAACATGCATTAAATCACATGCCGTTCTTTGAATTACGACGCACGCCGCCATGGCGCGGCGACGAAACGGTCTTTTTGGTGCGCGCGAAACAGAAAATACAGCGCCAGAACAAGGCCGATGATGATGGTGACGACCGACGCTTCGACGCCGAACGCGCCGCCGGTCATCAATTCCGGGCCGGCGATGGTCGCATCAAGCAAACCCTCTTGCTCAAAGCCGGAAACTGCGCCGCTATAAACCCCGCCAAGGGTGAAGTTCCAGCCGGCATGCAGGCCGATCACCACCCACAGCCGGCGCGTGACCATATAGACCGCCGCCAGCAAAACGCCGGCTTCAAGGGCGATGGCGACCGCGGCGATAAGCGTTGCATTGTCATTGCCAAGATGCAGCGCGCCAAACAACGCGGCGCTGAACAACAACGAAATCCAGGTGCCGAGCCATTCCTCGATGATGCGAAAAATCACGCCGCGAAGGGCGATCTCCTCAACGAACCCGGTTGCGATCGCCGCAATCAATGGCGCGAGCAACAGATCTAAGCTGCGCACGCCGTTGATCTCAAAAAACCCCAGCAGATATAAAACGCCCATCACCGATGAGATGAACGCGACGCCGATCAGCATGCCGATCAATAATTCCGGAACCGCATAGCGGGCGGTAAGCTCTGACACCACGCGCCCTTCAATAATGCGCACCAATATCCAATAGGAAAAACACGCTGCAAGGACCATAAGGCCCGTATTCAGCCCCGCGGCGACCAGCTGATCTTTCACGTCAAGGGTCACAATCAGGATCTGGATCGCATATCCCGCCGCGGACAAAAACCCGAGCAGCAAGACAATACCGAGGATAAGCCGCGTCAGCGGATATCTGATGACTTTTAACAACATCGGCGCGTCCCGTTTCAATTATAGCCCGAGCAAGTCATCATCAGCAGCCGGTGGCGGGGCGACCGGACCGGCGCGGCGCCAGGCGACGCCGTCATGACAGGCCGCATCCGCCCATTCGTCTTGTTCGCTGGAAACACTGATCCGCTGGGTAAATTCACGACACCGGACCGGACGCCGCCGCGGCCCGCCCGCAAGCAACAGCTCCGTTCCCGGCGCCTTAATCGCCAGACTTTTATGGATATAGCCGCGCACCTTGCCATCGACCGCCGCCAACATCCATATCCCATCCGTCAGCCTACCGACAATTTCAACGCCAGAGCCCGCCGGCAGCTTTTCAGCAATCGCATATTGCGTGCCCGGTCCGATGCGGACGTTGGAATTGCGGGTCAGGACATACAGACCAAGCTCGGTCTCCATCACATAGCCGATATCGATGTCTTCACGCGCAAGCGTGATGCGCGCATTCGGGTCGGGCTTTAAATTGGCGATGGAATAATCGCCCGGCATAACCACGCCCGCCGCCCGCACGCCGCGCCAGCGCTGCGGCTGGCCGCTCTCCACCGCGGCAACCACCGCGCCGCCCAGCGCCTTGCGATCGCCAGAGGCAAGCCGCGCCGACAGGGCAGAGCCGGCGGCATAGTTTTCCTCCTCGCCGGTAAGGCCGAGCGATGACAGGCTGGCGCAGCCGCCAAGCATCAGCACGGCAAGGCAAGCAAGAGAGAAGGAGCGCGGCCAGAACATAGGGGGGAACCTTTCAAATTATACGCATTCAAGGGTTGCACATTTAAGGACGGTTGTGGAGAGCGCCGGCGGGCGGTCCGCAAAGCTTGCTCAATCCAAAAACGCCCTCCCTTCACGGTCCTCAATTTCAACGATCCACAGATCCGGATCGATGGCGATCTCTTTTTTGAGCCAGGCGTCGATCTTATTCTCGCTCAAATCATCTGCAAACGGCTCGCGCCAGATCGGGACGCCGTCCAGATCGCGGCTCTGAACGAACAGCTTCGCCTCCCCGGCGCCAAGATAGATTTTGACCGCAACGGCGCCCGCGTCGGGATCACCCTTGCGCGCCACTGTTGCAAACGCGCCCTCGCCCTGCGCCCGGCGCATATGGGCGGTGACGCGGATTTCGGTTTTGAGCCGCGGCTCAATCATGTTTATGGCTGGCATGTTCGCGGCCGGCATGCTCGCTGTCGTCATCCGCTGCGGCCGTTTTCGGGATCGCCGCATGATCCGGCTTGCGGAATGGATCGAGCGCAAGATTGGCGAAACTGTCCGGCGTAATCGCCTCCGGGCCTTCGATGCCGAATATCTCGCCCTCGCGCAGACGGTCAGACGGCGTAAAGGAGTTGAACATCCGGTCCCACAGCGAGAACACCGTACCGAAATTTGTGTCGAGCCGCTCCGGCGCCGCTGAGTGATGCAGGCGGTGAATATGCGGCGTCACAAACACGCGCGAGACCACGCGCTCCACGGCCGGCGCCAGCGCGATATTCGTGTGGGTGTATGTATTGACCAGAATCAGCACCACAAAATTCACCACGATCGCTTCGGCCGGCAGGCCGAGAACAAACACCACCGGCAAATCGATGACCGCGCGGATCAGCGTTTCAAACGGATGAAATCGCAACGAGGTGGTTGCATCAATATGCCCATCGCCATGATGAGTGCGGTGGGTGCGCCACAGAAAATACCATTTGTGTAAAGAGCGATGAACGCTATAAGCAACCAGATCAAAGGCGATAATCGTCGCTAGCGCTGTCACCCACAGCGGCGCGGCGATCTGGTTAAACAGCCCAATGCCGTGCGCATCCGCGATCAGCGCGCCGCCAAACGTCGATAAAAACGGCAGCATGCCTAACAGGATAAATCCGTAAAAACTCATCGACGCATTGCGCGTCCAGCGCGCCAGACTAATTTTAACGCCGCGCCGCCATGGCATGATCGCCTCGAGCACAAGCGCCGACGCCAGCACTCCAAGGGCAAAATATAACCCCGTTACGCCTTTGAAAAATTCCATAAGATTTTTGCCTGCTGACCTCATAATGAGTCGCTTTTCAGCGTATTAGCATAAAACTCTATCGCCGCCGGACGGGCGGCGAATTTTTGTGCCGTGCAACAACCGTAATTACTAAGCCGTTTTGGCGTGCAAACGCAAAAGTGTTACGCGAGTCTCCCGCACCGCTCACAACCTTTACGGGCCATGCGTTGCATTCAACCTTACCAAACTGTATCATTTGGGGACTGCAGGATTGCGGTGTTTAAGGCGGGACAATGGGGGAATGAAATATTTCAAATTGCGTCGGCGCAGCGCGGCTTGATGGCTTTGCCGCCCGCACTGACGACAATAAAACCCGTAAATTGAGGAGAAATGACGATGACAAAATATATTCTGGCTGGAGCCCTGGCGTTTATGTCGACGGCGGCTATGGCTGGCCAAGCGGTGAAAGTGCCTGAAATGGGCGCCGGCGCTGGTGTTGCCGCGGTTGCGTTACTGATCGGCGTTGCTGCGATCATTCGTGAGCGTAGCAAACGTAAATAAACAAAGCTGATAGAAACGGGGAGACAATGACGATGAAAAACCTGACGATTTTGGGCGCACTGGCGCTCCTTACGACGCCCGCGAACGCGCAAGTAGCAGGGTGCAATGACATCACCATCACATCTGCAATTAAGGGATTGGTCCTGGATAACCCTTGCTATGAAGTGCCTGAAATGAGCGCAGGCGCTGGTGTTGCCGCGATCGCGTTGCTTGTCGGCGTCGCCGCCATCATTCGTGAACGAAACAAACGGAAATAGAGGAGTAATGAATATGACAAAATATATTCTGGCGGGCGTCCTGGCTTTTATGTCGACGACGGCTATGGCTAGCATACCGATGCATGAAGTGCCTGAAATGAGCGCTGGCGCTGGTGTTGCAGCGGTTGCGTTGCTTGTCGGCGTCGCCGCAATCATTCGTGAACGCAGCAAACGTAAATAGGGGAGAACGGAAAGATGATGAAATATATTCTTGGCGGAGCCATGGCTCTGGTTTCAACGGTGGCTATGGCTGGCAACGGTCACATCCCAGACGTGCCCGAAATGAGCGCCGGCGCCGGCGTTGCTGCGGTGGCGTTGCTAATCGGCGTTGCCGCAATCATTCGTGAGCGCAGCAAACGCAAATAGGCTTTGGTTTCGTTAACCATTAAGACGGCCCTTCACCTTTGTGGAGGGCCGTTTTTCTTTCCTGCGATTGGCATATGCCAGGCATATCATTTGGCGCAGTTCTCGCAGGCCTCTAGTCGGTAATCTTTTGCTTCCAAATCGAGCGCGGGTATAAACAGACGTGGCTGAAACATCTTCATATCCGGTTGCGGCAGCGCCTGCGGGCCCTCCTCTCGCATTGCGCGGGTCGCTAATCTTTGTGCTAGCGCTGGTTGAGATGCCGGTTCTGGCTTTCCTTTACGATCCGCTGGCGATTAACGCCGCCGACCCGCTCTGGCTGACCGTGCGCGCGGGGCTCCGGGAAATGGTCCCGGTAGCGATCTTTTTTGGCGCCGCGCTCGGCGTTTTGCTGGCGCCGCAGTGGCGCACGCTGTTTGCGGACTGGCGGGCAGTCGCGACCGATCGCGGCTGGGCGCCCTGGGCAGGCGCAAATCTTGTCGGATTTGCCGCCCTCGCCGCCGCGACCGTCCTGTTCAACACCCATGGCGCGGGCCTTAGCGAGCCGCCCTGGGTTTTGTTCAGCTTATGGTGCGTCGGCGTATTCGGCCTCTATTTTCTGTTGGCGCTGGCGCTGGCGCCATTTAAATTCTCTATACAGATTGTTGAGCGCCAAAAATGGCTGGTCTTGTTGGCGGCCGGCGCCGCCGGCTTTGTCGCCATAGCGTCAGAAATGTCGCAAAAATCCTGGACCTTCCTCTCCGAAGCGACGTTCCAGGTCTCCGCCTTTGTGCTTGGGCTTTATGAAAAAGATGTGTTCGTCGATCCCGCGCGCCGGCTGCTCGGCGCCGACGGCTTCGTCGTCAATATTGCGGCGGCCTGCTCCGGTTATGAGGGGATCGGCCTGGTGACCGCGTTTCTCGCAATTTATCTGTGGATCTTCCGCACAGCGTTGCGGTTTCCCAATGCCTATCTGGTGTTGCCAATCGGCATCGCCGCAATCTGGACCTTAAACAGCGTGCGCATCGCCGCGCTGATCAGCCTCGGCGCGCATGTCTCGCCGGAGATCGCCGGCGCCGGATTTCACTCCCAGGCCGGGTGGATGATGTTCCTGATCGTCACCATCGGCATTATGCTGGCGACCCACCGCATTGGTTTTTTCCGCAACGAAAACGCCCATGCGTCAGACGCACCGCCATCCCCGGGCTTTCGCGAGGCGATGTTTTTACTGACGCCGTTCCTCGCCATGACCGCCGCGGGCATCATCGCCGCCGCCTTCACCGCCGACGGCTTTTGGCTTTACAGCTTACGGGTGATTGCGATTAGCGCGGCGCTTGTTGTCGGCTGGCGGTTTTATCGCAATCTTGCCCTACCAGAGAACTTGCGCGCTTACGCCGAGCCGGCGCTGATCGGTGCGATTGTCGGCGTGGCGTGGATTGCCACCGATCCGGGACGCGGCGAGACCAGCGATCTCGGGATCTGGCTGGCGGGCATGCCGGCGGCGGCGGCAATTTTCTGGATCGCCATGCGCACCATCGGTACAATCATCCTTGTACCGATTGCCGAGGAGCTTGTGTTTCGCGGCTATCTTCACCGCAAGCTGATCGCCGACCACTTTGAGACGGTCAAAGAGGCCGCCTTCACCTGGAAAGCATTCGCCATCTCAACGGTTCTGTTCGCGCTGCTGCACGACCGCTGGCTCGCCGGCGGCCTCGCCGGCGCCGCCTTCGCGCTCGCGCTTTATCGTTCCGGCAAAGTCACGGGCGCCATCATCGCGCATATGTCGGCCAATGCGGTGATCGCCTTCTGGGCGATTGTCTTTGGGCAGTGGAGTTTGCTTTAGAGCGCTTATGCTCTTGCTAATTTCCGTTATTGGCCCTTTTGAGACAATCGCATAGCTTGGCATGAGTGGTAGGTTCATCTCAGAAGCGGACATAACAAAACGTAAGTTCTATAACCTGCCAGCAGTTTTGGGCGTTGTAGAATCGCGGTTTTGCATCATGCTAAGACTTCCAAGGCATTTGAGAAAATTTGATCTAGTGCATCGTCCAATTCCACACGCCATTCACGCGCAATTATTTCATCCGCGCCAAGTACTTCTCCTGCTCGTAAGGGGCTACCTGACACCTCGAAAAACGGAGCATCAGTTTCCGTCAAGACCCGGCCTCGCGGCGCCACTGCTATCAATGCTTGGCCTGACTTGGTTGCCAACATCTGTTGGTTCACAGAAAACCAACAACCCATGTCAATCGCTCTCCGGACCTCGGTCATTCCGCCGGTACACCAGTGCAGAACCACTGTGTTTGAACCACAAGCGCGAGGCGCTTCCAAGCAGTCGAGGACCTGCCGGGCACATCGCACACTGTGTATGCTGATCACCTTTCTACCTCAAAGCCATATCACCGTACACGAATGATCTTAAAAACGATGCAAACATTATCGCCGATATTCAAGTTTCAGGACTTGAGGAGAGCGCGCAAAATAGGGGAAATTCGGGTGGAGGTAATATCGATATTGCACTTGGCCCACACCCATTACGCAACACTTTACCGTGAGGGGCTTGTATTGGGGTGGGCGCTTTGCGAGAAGGCACGCACCGGAAAATCAGTCTAGGAGAATTTCAAAAAAATGATTAGAGCAGCGGAAAATTGGGCCATGGTATTGGCAGTGGTTACAGGTTCGGTTTTGTTAGGGGCGTCAAATGCAACTTACGCTGATATGGATGAGACCCGTGCAACTGAAACCGAAAAAAGCCCACAGCAATCCGAGGAACAACTGGTTGCTCGCTATGATTCATTAATGAAAAAAAACGAAGAAAATGGCTTCTCGGGTGTCGTATTGGTCGAAGAAAGAGGCAAGCTTATTTATAACAAGGCTTTCGGGTATGCCGACAAAATAAAGGAAATCAAGAATACGCCGGAAACATTATTCGATATAGGGTCCATCACCAAGCAGTTCACGGCTGCAGCCATTTTAAAGCTGATGGAAAACGGCGAGCTTTCCGTGAATGATCCCTTGTCAAAATTCTTTGACGGGGCGCCTGCCGACAAGAAAGACATCACCCTTCATCAACTGCTGACGCATACCTCGGGGATTTCCGCCTATACTGGCGACGATTATGAATATCTATCATCCGACGATTTTCTAAAGCAGGTTTTCAAACGAAAGCTAAAGGCAAAACCGGGGAAGAAACACATCTATGCCAATGTCGGCTACAGTCTTCTTGCAATGATTGTTGAGCGCGTTTCTGGCCAGTCTTACGAAACATTCCTCTATGAAAATATTCTCCACCCGGCAGGGCTCGAAAATACCGGCTACCTGAGGCTTGATTACAGTCAGTATGTTGTTGCACAGGGCCGTAATTATAGAAACAACAAACCGTGGGGGTCCAATGTTGAACGCTGGGCGGAAGCTGGCGGGGTTTCTTGGCATTTGAAAGGCAATGGCGGCATTCTGTCGACCACACTTGATATGTATAAGTGGCATCGCGCCATCCAGACCGCAAAGGTGCTCAAACCTGAAACAGTCGAATTATACCAGGCGCCGCATGTTGTAACTGGAGTTAACCCTAAAAGACATTACGCTTATGGATGGGGAATCCTCACCAGCAGCAAAAGGGGCAAAGTGGCAACGCATGACGGCAGCAATGGTATTTTTTCCGCCTACGTGCTGCGTTATGTCGACGCCAATGGGGCAGTCATTTATATGACGAACGAGACAAGCCCCGGTACGAGTAAACTGCTCCAGGAACTGGTTAATATCCTTCGCTTGCCAGATTACGAACCGCAGATAATCCAAAAACCAACACCGTCTAGCCGATTAAAGTGCAGAATTAACTGTTTTTAATTGAGTTTTCCCCGTGAAGGCGCTCGTCAGAACCGAAAGCCGGTTGAGTGTGTGGGGCCACAAAATCAGACTTTCCAGGATTAAGGCGATAAAATCAGGAGCGTTTTGTAGTGCGTAAAATCAAGGCAGTTTTGTCCGTGTCTCTGTTGGTGCTTGCCGTTTCTGGCTGCGAGAACATTGGTCAACTTAGGTATCTCTCAAATGTGTCGCTGGACCCGAATGGAGACCCTGCGCAACCAGCCGTGTTGGCGGAGTTTGAAGGTGACGCAGCGGTGAATTCAGCCGACGAATGGCGAGACCGTCGCGCGTCTGTATTGCGCGAGGCGTTTCAACGTGACCTGTACGGATATTTCCCGGACGACTCCGAAGTCGTGGTCGGCGACGTTCAGCTGATTGACGACGACGCCTATGAGGGTTTGGCGACGATCGAACTTGTCCCATTAACAATCCGCACTCGGTTTGGAGAAGGTGAATGGGTTGAACGAACGATTCGGCTTGTCCTGGCAAAACCAAAAGCGGCAACCACACCCTCACCAGTGATCCTAAAAATGGACTTTTGCCCGTTTAATGAAACATTTCGACATGACGGCCTGCCGAATGGCGAGATCGAGGTAATCCTGCCTGAAAGAACAGGAAACTCAAACGTGAGCTGCGCAATTACGGGGTTTAGTCCTCTTGATCGGCTGGCGTCTTATGCCTTGGGGCGGTACCACGTATCGCCTCCGATTGAAGAAATGATAGCGCGTGGGTATGCCTTCGCCGCTATTAACGTGCTTGAATACGTCGTTGATAGTTCAGATTTTGGCCGCAAGCAATTGGAGTTGTTATCGCGCGGCCATGACGGAAATGCCGCATGGGGCGCCATTGCAGCATGGGCGTCGCAATTCTCACGTGCAATAGACTATCTTGATACAGACGAAGACCTTGACACTAATCGGACAGCGATTTACGGCCATTCGCGTTACGGAAAAGCAGCGCTGGTCGCGGGCGCATTTGATGACCGCATTGACGCCGTCATTGCACATCAATCAGGTAGAGGCGGCGCCGCGCTGACCCGCAGCGTAGTCGGTGAGCCCATCGTGGAAATGACTGCGACATACCCTGATTGGTTTTCAAAAGCGTATACAAAGCGCGCGAAAGACAGCCCGGAACTGCCGTTTGATCAACACCAGCTGATCGCGCTGCTCGCCCCCCGGCCGGTTCTGCTGGGACATGCGCGGCGTGATAAATGGTCTGATCCGAACGGCGCCTTCCGCGCAGCTCAAGGGGCAGACCTGGTTTATGGGCTATTTGACTCAGAAGGCCTGACCGCGGAACGCCTGAATGAATTCGATCCGGATGCCGACATCGCATTTTGGATTAGGCCCGGCACGCATGGCGAAGTGAAGGAAGACTGGCCAGCATTTTTAGAATTTCTCGATGCGCATTTTTAAACGGTTGATCCGCCTTAGCGGTCGCAAACAGATGCGTCCGCATTTCCCAAAACTCGCCACTCATGGGCGACTCCGCGATCGACCGTTTTGGGCCAGAAATACTCGGTCGAGCGTTCGAATCCGAATGTCTCCTTTTGCGCCCATTCCCGTCCTGTGCAAAGCGAAGCGCTACGCCTGCTTTAGACGAACAGGCCACTCGGTATCAATCGAAAACGCTCTATGCCGCATCCGCGGCGCGGTCTCGGCGATAGGCGTTGACGCGGTCAAGCTGGCTTTGAATATCGCAAACCGATGCGCTGACGGCGGAGCTTTCCTGCCCGCCCGCAAACGAGCGCCGCACCGGCAGAGTGAGGCGCGCGGTGGTGCCTTTGCCGAGTTCCGATTGCAACCTAAGCGCGCCGCCATGCAGTTTGGCCAGTGAGAACGCCAGGGACAGGCCGAGGCCAGAGCCTTTTGCTCCGCGGACGCCGTCTTTATGGGTGTCGGAATAGCGCCCGCCCTGTTTGGCAAGCTCTATCGCGTTCATGCCGATGCCGGTGTCGCGCACCGTGAAATCAAGTGCGCCGCATTTTTCTTCAACCGACAATTCAATCTCGCCTTCGGCGGTAAACTTGACCGCATTGGTGAGCAGGTTGATCAAAATTTGTTTGACCGCGCGCACATCAATCATGGTTTCGGGAAGATCCGGCGCGATGTTAACCCGCAAGGAAAGCCCGGCGCGCGCCGCCTCGTCGCGGATCATCGCCGCGCATTCACGCGCCACCGGCCCCGGCGCGCCCAACACCGGATGTAAATCATAACGCCCGGTCTCGACCTTGGCGTAGTCGAACAGCGAGGCGATGAGATCTTGTAAATGCGCGCCGGCCGCGTGGATATCGCCGACATATTCGACATATTTCTCATGCCCGAGCGGGCCGTAGGTCTCCGCCCGCATAGAGTCGGCAAAACCCATAATGGCGTTGAGCGGGGTTTTCATCTCATGGCTCAAATTGGCCATCAGCTCAGGCTGCGCCGTTGGTGCGGGATCGGGTGAAAGGATTGTTTCAGGCGGCGTTTGCGGTGCGGTTTGCGCGGCAATGGAATGCGGCATCGCCTGGCGGGCGATACGCTCTTCCTCGATGCGGATCTCGCGGCTTCGCGCCAGCTCCTCGCTGCGGTCGCGGATCAGCGCCATCAGCCGGCCGCGGCCAAGCGGTTTAAAGGTGATTTCCGCCAACGCCGCCGCCCGGCGCACGCGCAACAGCCGGAAATCAGCGCGCAGCCGGCTCGCCGGCGCATAAGGGCTGGTCGTCGCCTGGGCCATCGCCGCACGCACCGCCGCACGGTCTTCCCGGCGGACAAAATCAAATAGCGAGCGGCCAACCAGATTGCCCGCCGCGCCGATCATCTCGGCCGCTGATGGCGAGACCTCAAGGAAGATGCCGTCATCATAGAGCGAGGCCACCATATCGCCGGTTCCGCCGCGCCAGACCGGGGCGCCGCGAACGCCCAGAGCGAGTTTTCTAAACAGGGAGAATGGGCGAAATTCCATGGGCTATCAGGGGTCTGGGGGCCGCTGCCTTCTTAACTATTTCGACAGATTCGTTAACGTCGGTTCACCATGGAGCAATTGTCGTTAATAAAGACTGAATGAGGCAAAGCCCCACAAAAATTGCATATTGCTCCCGTGAATGGTCGAATTTGGTGATAATTCAGTTAGGATCGTCAGCGCGGTGTTAATCGCTGGGGCGGTAATGTGACGGGCATGTCGGGGGGGCTTTTGCACGCCCGATGGGACTGTCACATTCTGGGAGAAGTTATCTATGTCGCGTAACAGATTGCAACACCGGGCCACCATCGCTGCGCGTTTTGCCCCCCTTACACAACGCCGCCCAATCGCCTCCAAACGCCTGATTATGATCGCCGCTCTGGCCGCCGGCTTTGCCGTCACCGGGGTTTCAGCCGACACGCTCGCGCAACCCAAGGACGAAGCGCTGGAGCGCACGGCCGCCAATTACATCCGCTTTCGTGAAGACGTCGCCGCGATTGAGGCGATGACCTTTGACAATGCCAAAGTCACGCGCGAGGCCCATCGCCGTCTCGCCGCGCATGATTCCAGCGAGCTGTCCGCCGGTTGGGTCGCCTATGCGGCGCTGGTCGCCGCCGACACGCCGGAATTTGCCAACGCGCTCAAAAAAGAAATGAAGAAGAAAAAACGCCGCAACGAACTTGGCGGCGCTAAGGGACTGCTCTCTAATCTGGCGCAGGACCCGTCCTACGCCCGCAAGCTCCCCGGCGCCAAGACCGCCATCGCCGCGGTCCTCTCCATGACCGCCAATGATGGCGCGCGCATCGCCGCGCTTGGCGAAGCGTTTAAGACCCAGGCCTATGCGATGCAGAAAACCAAATGGGGCAAGCAGCGCATTGCCGGCAGTCAGGAACGCATCAAGGAAGCCTCCACCTATCGCCGCAAACGCGGCGCCGCCGCGGCGCCGACCCTGGCGCGCTCAACCGATGGCGGCGCTATTGCGCCGTCGCTCGCCAGCGCTAACGAGAATTGGGGCGCCAACTGGGGCGAGGATGCGCCCGCCAGCGCCATGAGCGAGAAAAATGCGCAAGTGATCATGGACCGTGTCCTGAATTTGGCGGCGCGTTATTCCACCGGGGCGCTGAATTCCAAAGTCGTCAGCGTCTACGCCAAGAACAACAAGTCCGACCGCTGTCTTTCCATGGCCAAGCTGACGCTCGACCAATGTATCGCCGCCACGCGCACGCCCTATGAAGAAGCGTTCTGCCTCGGCGAGCACGGCCTCAACGACATCGCCACCTGCGTCGGCTGGGTCGGCGCGCCCTCATCTTAAGGTTGCTCCAAGAAGAATTTTCTTCTTGTCATTGCCGGACTTGTTCCGGCAATCCAGGGCAGAAAATAAAGCAGACTTTCTGGATCACCGGGCTGGATTGAGCAAGCAATTCAGGCCCGGTGATGACACGAGGAAGGGTTCACCGGTGCTAACGGATAGAAATAACTCATCTCGTTTTGGAACACGCTCTTAACACTGACTTGCACTCATAAACGCATGAAAAAAGGCCGCTTGTTATGAGCGGTCTTTTTTTTGCGCCCGGCGCTTGGCGCGCAGTTTGAGCTTGTGGCCGACCTCGGCGATCGCCTCGAGCGCTGGCAACAGGGCGCGGCCATCGCTCGTCAACGCATATTCGACCGAGGGCGGCGAGGTTGGCTTGACCGCGCGGCTGACAATGCCTTTTTCTTCAAGCTGTTTCAGCCGCACCGTCAGCACCTTCGCCGAGATCGGCGGAATATCGACCCGCAGCTCACTGAATCGGCGCGGACCGGCGCTGAGATTCCACAAAATATTCGGCGCCCAGGCGCCGCCGATCACCGACATGCATTCGGAGAGCGGGCAATCATGGGGGACCGGCGGGCTGTTATTTTTTCGAACTTTCAAAGCCATGGGACGTCCATCCGTTACCAGGTGGAAACTCTATAATTTAGTTTCAATAAATAATCTAGTTTACAAAGGTAACCATGGATCGTAATTCAGCGCCCTCATTGGCAGCAACCCCCAAGGACCATCCCCATGAAACTCTATTACATGCCCGGCGCCTGCTCTCTCGCCTCTCATATCGCGTTGCGCGAAATTGGCGCTGATTTCGTCCTCGAAAAAGTCGATGTCAAAGAACAGAAAACCGAAAGCGGCGAGGATTTCTCATCCGTCAACCCGAACGGTTATGTCCCGGCGCTGCGCTTTGATGATGACGAGATCCTGACCGAGGGCGTGGCGGTTTTGCAATTTCTGGGGGAACAAAACCCAGATGCAAAGATATTGCCCGCAACCGGAACCCGCGAGCGCGCCCGCGTCAACCAGCATCTCAGCTTTATTGGCTCGGAACTACACAAAGCTTTTGCACCATTCTTCGCCAGCAACTTTGAGGGCGAGGCGCGCACCGCCGCCGAAGTCAAACTCGCCAAACGCATGGACTATATTGAGACCCAGTTTGCCGACGGGCGCGCCTATCTGACGGGCGATCAATTCACCATCGCCGACGCCTATCTGTTTGTGGTCGCAAACTGGTCGAGCCTTGTCGGCATCGAGCTTGGCCAGTGGCCGAATGTCTCCAGCTTCACCAAACGCGTCGCCGCGCGGCCTACGGTCGAAGCGGCTATGAAGGCTGAAGGCATCCTGCAATAAACTTGAACCAGTTGGCGGCGCCGTATGGCGCCGCCACACACTGTCAGGAGGGCGAACATGCCTTATGTGAATATCAAGATCACCCGCGAAGGCGGCGTGACGTCGGAACAAAAAGCCGAACTTATCAAGGGCGCGACAGAGCTGCTGCAGCGCGTTCTCAACAAGTCACCGGCGACGACCTTTGTAGTAATCGACGAGGTCGAGCTGGAAAACTGGGGGATCGGCGGCCTGCCGGTAGAGGAATATCGAAAACAGGCGAAAAGCTGACCGCGAGGGCGTTGGCGGTTGCGGTGAACTCGCCCCGACCGACCGCGCCCCGCGACTCTCAACCGGCGGCGAGTAAAACACACCCAACAAAAAAACACACCGCCGATGCGCCAGACGCAATGGTCCGCACATGATTCCATAACGTCCATGAGACCGCGTAGATCGACCAGTAACCCTGGGCTTTCGCGGTGGTGTGATCCATCACATCGAGCCGCTTGTTCATCGGCACGTTGCAAATCATCGTGACGAGCACAACGCCGACGAGATAGACCACGGCGCCAGCGATCATCCAGATGGCGGCCGGGTCTTGCAAGAAAAACCAGGCATAGACCGCAAGGCCAAGCGATGCCGGCGCCATCCCCAATAGTAGAACCAGAAAAGCCGAGCCATAAACCTTCCGATTGATTTGCTGCATCGCCTCAGCGCCGCTTTGCGGGCTGGCGGCGCGCAGAGCCGTCATCACGAAATCGGAAAAGGTCAAAAACACGCCCGCAATGACAGCGGCGACAATCGCGGCTACACCGTATACGAATAATAACAATTGAATGGTCATTTTGCGCCTCGCAAATCATTGCCAGCAGCGTTGGCGCCCATTTTTTCAACTGCATAAACCCAATTGCCGATCTTCTTCGCGCTCGCGGTCTTAACGGAGCCGAATTGAACGACTTTATTTGTTTTGATCCCGCAAAAGTCGAACACTTGGTTCTTGATCACTCGCCGGGCGGGCTTGTTGTAGATGAAGCGATCGACCAGCGGCGGCGTATCGGAGGTAATGATGGCGTCCGCCGTCTTGCCTTTCAAAAGCTTGTCCCAGGCAACGGTCTTGCTGTGATAATTGAAGCCAAACCCCGGCGCGAGCGCGCGATCGAGAACGGCTTTGGCCTTGGCCGGCATGGCGCCCCACCAATATGGATGCACGATCAATAGATGATCGGCCCATGCGATCGCCTTTTGCCAGGCATCGAGGTCCGGCTCCAGCGCCGCCGCGCCCTCGCCATAGCCCTCAAACGCCATATCGAAAGACATCTCGGACAGGTTCATCCGCCTGATCTCGGCGCCCTTTTGCCTGGCCCCGGCCGCATAGGCGTCCGCCAATCCCTCGCTCAGCGAGCCGGCTTTCGGGTGGGCCGCCCATATGAAAATTCGTTTTGCCATTGTCAGTCCCTTTCACTTGAAACTACGCCACTTGACATCGTGTCAATTGACATGGCGTCAAGTAGGTGATACTTTACATCATGTCAAGCACAAATCTTCAAACCCGAAACCGCATTTTGAAATCCGCCTGCGCCCTCCTTGCGGCCGAGCACGGCAAGGCCGTGCGCGTGGCTGATATCGCCAAACAGGCGGGCATCAGCCGGCAGGCGCTCTACCTTCATTTCCCGGCCCGGGCAGAGTTGCTTATCGCGGCGACGCGCTATGTCGACGAAGTCAAGAATATCGATGAGCGGCTCGCCGCAAGCCGCAGCGCGAAAACCGGCGCCGAACGGCTCAACGCTTATATCGAGGCGTGGGGCAACTATATCCCGGAGGTATATCCGATTATCAAAGCGCTACTGGCGATGCGGGATACTGACGATGCCGCAGCGCTGGCCTGGGACGACCGCATGCAGGCCATGCGTCATGGCTGCGAGGCGGCGATCCTTGCACTGAAGAAAGACCGCGCCCTATCGCCCGATCACAGCCCCAAGCAAGCGACGGATATTTTGTGGACTATGCTCTCGGTGCGCAATTGGGAACAACTAACCATCGACTGCGGCTGGCCCCAGAAGCACTATATCGAGAAAACAAAACTGCTGGCCCGGCGGATTTTGGTGAGCGAGCCCGCCTCAGCGTAAGTTAGCTGAGCGGCGGCTCGCCGGTGGAGACCTATGATAGCAGGCGGCGCAGAAGTAACCGCGCGCTTATTGCGCCTCCGCCTTATCGCGGTTGCGCTTGAGGCCGCGCTCTAACCCATCGATGTGAATGACATTGGGATGCAAATCGTTATCGCGCGCGATGGCAATGGCGCGTTCATATTCCGCTGCGGCTTGCCCATAGCGCGCGTTTTTCTCAAACACGGAACCCGCGAAAGAAGCGACATGCGCGTTGTGCGGATAGTGCCTCTTCAAATGCGCCATCAGCGCCATCGCCGCATCGCCATCACCGGTTCCAGACAAGCGCAATGAAGCGACCCCGAGGTCAAACCAGGACGGCTTAAACCGATAGCCGAGGGCTGCTTCCTTTTCCAAGAACCACGCATCAATACCGGCGGCGCCTTGTTCTCGACCGCGCGCCATAAGCTCAGCGTCAAAACTCCATGCCGGAAAAAGCGCCATAAACGCATCATGCATGCCGGTTGCAAAATTCTTGAAGTGATCCGCCTTTGGCGTCACGTCAAATACCCATTCGAGCGAAGTTGGCGCATGGGTTTTAAAAAGCTCGGCAAGCGCCTGGCTTGACGGAACGGTCGGGCCGCCATCGCCCTCGCCGACCGCCATATATACAAATGACGCATCTGTTGTGTTGCGCTCAAAAAATGCGCTCGCTTCTTCGAACAAAACGCGATCGCCAATCCATGCGCTGGCCCCCAATGCGATATAGGCGTCGAACAATTTCGGGTTCTGGAACAACGTATGCAATGTAAACACGCCGCCAAATGAGTGGCCGATTAAAATTCGTTCGCCGCTCGTTGGATAGTTTTTTTCAACATCGCGTATCCAGTCCTGTTCGACGAAAGCCAGGAACTTGTCGGCCTGGCCGGTATCAGAGAAATGGGCGTCGCTTCTCGGAACATAGTCGCGATTGCGATTGACATTTTTTACGCCGGTAACGATCAGATCCGGATAGACTTCATTGTCGAACATATAGTCGAGATAGCTGGCGACAAACTCAAAATTCCATTCGCCGTCCAGAACATAAACCACCGGATAACTATGGTCAGGATTATAATTTGGCGGTGTGCGTACATAAATTTGCCGCTCCTCACCGAGTACATCTGAACTGACCACATGGTCACGGGTGCGGTCGGCCGATCCATAAGTGTCGGCAACGGCGCTGGTGGGCGCGATCAACGACGCGGAAATAATAGCGGCGACAAAGCCTATGGCGCGCACGGCATTCTCCTTGTTATGCTTAAATCTTGCGCGATGATCATACGTGCTCGGCAGCATCCCTCAAATTCGGCTCACCGCATGAGGCGCTCGCCTCACCGCGCCATTGCCTATTGCGCTCAAGGCGCCTATTTGGTCGCCATGAGCAAATTCGACGATATTCGCAGCGACTTTGAATTCCTCGATGCGTGGGACGAGCGGTATAAATATATCATCGATCTCGGCCGCGACCTTGCGCCTTACCCGGAAGAGTATCGCGACGACGCCCATAAGGTTCGCGGTTGCGCCAGCCAGGTCTGGCTCCATGCCGAGCATGACGGCGCGATGATCTTATTCAAGGGCGATAGCGACGCGCATATCGTCAAAGGCCTGGTGGCTTTGTTGATCGCGTTATATTCCGGCAAAACCGCCGCAGAAATTATCGCCATTGATCCCGCTGCAGCGCTGGCGCCCTTTGACCTCAAGGACCATCTGACGCCGCAGCGCTCAAACGGGCTCTATTCGATGGTTAACCGCATTCGCGCCATCGCCGCTGAAAAAGCCGGTCGTGCTTAACGCCGGGTCAAAAAAGATTTGCCCTTCTGTGTCAGTTCTTTTTCTATCACCTTACCGGACCGCCATTCACGCAGCCGGGTGCGCATTCGCTTTTCCATAAATTCCAGTTGCAGATCAAATATCGGACCGTCGCGGCGATCTTCTATATTGATGCAAGCATGGCTCACCGTAGAACGCTCGCGCTCGAATATTTCGGCAACCTCATTGAGGGTTAGCTGGCCGACCACATGCGCCAGATACATTGCCGTCTGACGGGCGAGCGCAAGCCCGCCCAGACGGTTTTCCGTCCTCAGCGCCGCGTGGGGTATGCCATAAGCCTCGCAAACAACCTCTCTCGCCATGCGCGCGATCACCCGGCACGCATGTTCCGAAAAGGCGTTTTGGTGTTCTACCATCTGCTACTCCCGCTCATGTTAAAGCGGCAAAACGCACCGCTCACATGAGTAAGGATAAGACTTGAATTTAAGTTGAGGATAAGTTTACGAGCGTGTTTGACGCGCGGTTAAAACTTAACCTTAAGCCGGGCCGAAAGGGCGTTAGGCGAGGAAAGACAAGATCAAAACAAAGCCAAGCAAAACCGCAGTCCACAGCGCCATAAAGCCTATTGGCCAGGACCGCGCCATTTGCCCTTCCGGACCATGGACAGCGTAAATTCTTGCCATCAGAGCTTGTATTCGGCCAGTGAAAATCGCCCATAGCGCGTTCCATGTTGCGCGCGACGCACCACTTGCCCATGACAGCAGCGCCCGTCCCGGCACCCGCCACAACCAATCAACGTCAAGATTGGTCGACGGGATTTCCGGCGGATACCACTTGATCAACACCAAGACCGCAAACGCCAGCACCGCCCATAGCAACAGCTGCAACTGCTCGATGATGTGATAGGCGGTATAGGGCTCATAGCCGGCGATCTGATCCTGGTTCGGCAACAGCGCATAAAGCGGCTCGGGGAAGACGCCGATGCCGATGGAAAGCACCGCGGCAATCGACATCGCAACCAGCATGCCGATCGGCGCCTCTTTCGGGCGCTTACCGCTGTCATGGCCAAAGAATGTGAAATACGGGATTTTGATGCCGGCATGTTCCAGAACGCCGGCGGATGCAAATAACAGCGTCAGCCAAATCCAGATATTGACGCCGCCGGCGCCGTCGACAATCAGCCCCTTGGTGACAAAGCCGGCAAAGAACGGAAACGCCGAAATCGACAAGGCGCCGATGATGCAGAACGTCATGGTCAGCGGCATGGTGCGGTAAAGACCGCCAAGCTCGGTCGCCTTCGACGTGCCGGTGCGGAACATTGCAGCCCCCACCGCCATGAACAACAGACTTTCAAAGATAATGTTGCTGAACGCATAACCCGTCGCACCGTTGAGCGCGCCGGCGGTGCCAATGCCGATGCCGACCACCATAAAGCCGACCTGATTGTTGATGGAATAGGTCAAAACCTTGCGCAAATCGTTTTCAATCAGCGCAAAGAAGATTGGGAATATGGTCATCACCGCGCCGATATAGATCAGCTCATTTGTGCCCGGGAACGCCCGCGCCAGGGCATAGACCGCAAGCTTGGTGGTGAACACCGAAAGAATGATCGTGCCTGAGATGGTCGATTTCGGATAGGCATCCTGCACCCAGGTATGCAGCAGCGGGAACGCGCATTTGATACCGAAGGCGAGGAACATGACCAGCGCAGAGAGCTTGATCACGCCCGAAGCGTCGCGCAGGCCGACAAAGTCAAACGCCAGAGACCCGGTCTCGCGAAAGAGCAGCACAATCCCGGCGAGCAGCATCACGCCGGACAGCACCTGGATCGCCAGATAGCGCATGCCGGAAACATAAGTCGCGCGCGTGCCCGGCGCCCAGACCAGGAAGACGGATGTGATCGCGGCGATCTCCCACCACACAAACAGCGTGATCATATCGCCGGCGAGCACGCCGCCAAGCGCCGCCGCCGGATAGGCGAGCGTTGCAAAATTCTGCGCCCGATCTTTTTGACCCCAGGCGTAAATAATGTTGAGCGCCGCGGCGATGTGGAAGGCGATCGCAAACAGCCGCGATAACGGATCGAGCCGCAGCGTCGTCAGTTGATTGTCAAACAGCGTGATCGCGCCATATTCGCCGAGCCCGAGCATCGACAGCTTGATTGCCGACAGCGCCGTGGCGATCAACAGGATCGGGCTCGCCAGATGGCGCGGCGTGGCGATGCACATGAGCGCGCCGACCATCATGATGATCGCAGGATTGCCGGCGAAGAAAGCGAAGATGCTACTCGCGCTCATCGTAATACTCCTCCTTGCGGCCAACAAGCTTGCGCAAATGCTGGCCGGCGAGAACGATGAAAGCGAAGGCGACAAAGCCGTAAATTGCGAAGAAAATCGGGAAACCTTCTATGCCGAAATGCGGGTGCGGGTTATGCCTGGCCGGGTTGAGCCCGGCCAGCGCCGCGGCAACCGCCGAGATGGTCAGTATACCGATAAAGATGCGAATAAAGGTCGGGTTGTCGGCCCAGCCGGGTTTTTCATCGGGGGTGTGGTTGTCACTCATAGCTCACTCATTTCTTCGTCATCCCGGATGCACTGCAGCACCCGCGTGCGAAGGCACGCAGAATATGATTCGACCGCCTTCGCAGTCGGGTGCTGCTGTGCTGGTCCGGGATGACGGATATTGTTGATATGACCCATCATCCACCCCCAATCAGCGGCAACAAGAACCGATAAAGCGGGTCGATGAAGAAAAACAACGCGATGACGCCGGCCGCTGTGAACATCGGCGGCGCGATGCATAATATTGGCGCTTCTTTCAACGCGCCCCAGTCGATGAAAGCGCCGCCGGCGCCCTGGGGTTTGACGTCGCCGTCGGCTGGGTTCATGTAAAACGCCTGCACGGGGATCGACAACAGATACACTACATTGAGGATCGATGAGATAATCAGCACCACGATGATCGCCAGCTGTCCGGCGTCAGCGGCGCCGAGCATCAGGAAAAACTTCGGCCACGACCCGGCCATGGGCGGCAGGCCGACGATTGACATGGCGCCCAAAAAGAACGCACCAAAAGTGAACGGCATGACCCGGCCAAGCCCGCGCATTTCCGATATCAGCGTCTTGTGATGGGCGACATAAATCGCGCCGGCGCACATGAACAACGTCATCTTGCCGAGCGCATGGGCGGCGATCTGCATCGCCCCGCCCATCACCCCCATGGAGGTCGCGAGCATCGCGCCAAGGGTGATGTAGGAAAGCTGCGAGACCGTGGAATAGGCAAGCCGAGCTTTGAGATTGTCCTGGTTCATGGCAATCGCCGAGGCCAGCAGGATCGACCCCGCAGCAATCCACATGAACGGAACCGAGGCGCCGGTATCGTGCAGAGATTCAATGCCGAAAATATAGATGACGATTTTTAAGATCGCGAACACCCCCGCCTTGACCACCGCCACGGCGTGTAAGAAAGCCGAGACCGGCGTCGGGGCGACCATCGCATTGGGCAGCCACGGATGGGCTGGCATCAGCGCCGCCTTGCCGATACCGAACGCGTAGAGCCCCAGCAATATACCGACCAGCGGGCCCGCCGCATCGACATGCTGGGCGAGGAGACCGCCCGGCATGAAGTCGGTGGTCCCGGCAATGACATAGGTCCAGACGATCGCCGGCAATAACAATCCGATCGACGTCGCCATCAAGACGCCAAGATAAATCCGCCCGCCGCGGCGCGCTTTTTCATCGCCCTTATGGGTGACCAGCGGGAAGGTCGACAGCGTCAGGACCTCATAAAAAATAAACAGGGTGAAGAGATTGGCAGCGAAAGCCACCCCAATCGCCGCCGAGATTGCGACCGCAAACGACATGTAAAATCGTGTCTGGTGCTGCTCATTGTTGCTGCGCATATAGCCGATGGAATAGACCGAATTCACCAGCCACAGGCCGGAGGCGATCACCGCAAACAAGGCGCCCAAGGGTTCGGCCTGAAACGCAATCGGCAAGCCGTCAATAACTTCCAGCACCTGAAAGCCGGGGCGATGGCCCTCGCTCACCGCCATGAAAATAGTTACCGTCAGTGCAAAGAGGATAACGCCGGTAATCAACGTCGCCGCTTCGCGCAGGTTCGGCGATTTATCGAGCAGCCAGATGGCCAGGCAACCGAGCAACGGAACCCACAAAGCCAAAGGAATGGCGAGACCGGGAGAGATCATGATAGTCTTCTCCCGCTTTTATAACTTAATCTCCCATCGTCATGCCCGGATTTATTCCGGGCATCCAGGATTATCCAATTGTTGCATTGCCGCTTGCATAACACGACGACACTTCTGGATTGCCGGGACAAGCCCGGCAATGACATCATCATATTAAGAGGGGAGCACATGTTCATGGCGCGCCTCCCGCAGCCAGCATTAAGGCTTCAGCGGCGCGGGTCGCGAGATCGCCGGTGAGGTCGGTTCGGACGCCGAAATAGACATTGGCGGCGACCAGCACCCACATCGGGATTAGCATCGACAGCGGCGCCTCTTTTAAGGGGATCGCATATGGCCCCTCGCTCGGCGGCTCGCGCAACAACATCATTTCTGCAACCCGCCCGATATAGACCAGCGCGATCAACGAGCTGGCGACAATCAAGAACGCTGCATAACCGTGACCGGCGGCAAAGGCTGCGGTCAGTAAATACCATTTGGAAATAAATCCGACCGTTAAGGGCACGCCGATCAGCGACAGACCGCTGAGGATAAACGCCCAGGTCGTCACCGGCATGCGTTTCGCCAATCCCGCAAACGCCTGCAGCGAATGACTGCCCGTACGGAAGACGACGCAGGCGACCGCCATAAACAGGGCGCCCTTCATCAAGGCGTGGTTGAGGACATGCACCAGCGACGCTGTCAGCCCCTCAACGGTTGCGAATGACAGGCCCAGCAGCATGTAGCCGATCTGCGCCACTGACGAATAAGCGAGCATGCGTTTCACATCGTCCTGGAACAGCGCCACCAGCGAGGCGATGAACATGCCGGCAAGGCCGAGCGGCAACAACACATAGGTGAAAGCGTGGCCGACAAAGGCGAAGTCAAACCCGAAGACGGAATAGAAAAACCGGATCAACACATAGACCGCAACTTTTGTCGCCGTCGCGGCGATAAACGCGCTCACCGCCGAGGGCGCGTAGGTGTAGGCGTTAGGAAGCCACAGATGGAGCGGGAACATCGCCAGCTTCAACCCGATGCCGACGACGATAAACGCAAAACCCGCCTCAACCATGCGGTTCGACTGACCAGCGAGGCGGTCATGAAGGTCGGCCATGTTAAGCGTGCCGGTCGCCTGATAAAGGAGGCCAATGCCGATAACGAAGAAGGTCGCGCCGATCGTGCCCATCACCAGATAGTTAAACGACGACGTCAATGCGCGGCGGTCGCGATTGGCGCCCATGGCGATCAGCGCATAGGTCGAGAGCGAGGAAATCTCTAAGAAGACAAAGACATTGAACGCATCGCCGGTGATCGTCACACCCATCAGCCCGGTCAGGCAGATCAACATCGCGCAATAGAAAAATGTTGACTGGCGCGGATCAACCTCGACCCGGACCGAGCGATAAGCGAAGGCAAACACCACCGAGGCAATCCCTGAGACCAGCGCCAGCACAAGCGCATTGGCAAGGTCGATGCGATATTCAATGCCGAGCGGCGGGGCCCAATCGCCAAGATGGTAGGAGATCAGCCCAGTATCGTTGACCATTCTGACGAGGGCGATGCTGGCGGCAAATGTCAGCCAGCTGATCAATGTCGCCCATAGATGCGGCGCGCGACCCTGGGGCAGGAGCAGCGTAATCGGCGCCGCGACAAGGGGAATGATGACCGGCAGGACCGGCAGTTGTTCAGCCAGATTCATGACGCCGCCCCTGCTGGCGCTGCGCCCTCGCCGAACTCGGCGATATTGTCGATCGCCTCCAGCTCGTCTTCTTCAATGGTCCCATAGGCCTCGCGAATGCGCACGGCGAGGGCAAGCCCCACCGCCGTGGTCGCGACGCCGACGACAATCGCCGTCAGGATTAAAACATGCGGCAGAGGGTTGGAGTAAGTCACTTCGCTCACATGATGGACCGCTGCGCCAATCGCATTATGGGCGGCGTTGGCGGCGTCGGCGCCGTGCAGACCCGCCGGGTCAGCAAGGTCGAGCGCCAGGGCCGGCGGTTTTTCAACTGCCGCCAGCGCGTCATTGGCAATCTTGCCCGCATCGATATCCGGCGCCGCATGCAAAGATGCATCTGCGGTTGTGTCGGCGGGGGATTTAAGGCTTTCCAAACCGGCCTTCAAATCATTGGCGGGAAAGTCGTTAGCGATTTTCCCATGCAATATTGGCTCGCTATTGTTGATCTTGTCAGCCAGATCCGGCGTTGCTGCGCCGGCGCTGTCGCCAAGCGTATTGGCGCCGTCGGCGGGCGCCTCGTGCAGGGGCCCAACGCCGGCGGGTTCACCCTCGCTTTCACCATGCTCCAGCTCGCCGCCAATATAAATCGGCGCGGTGCCGTCGGCGATTTTGCCGATGGTGATGTAGAAAATGAAAACGCTGGTCTGGAACAGGTTGAGCCCAACCACTTTCTTCACCAGGTTGCCGCGCTCATAAACGATATAGAGCCCGGTCATCATCAAGATGATGGCGATCCAGTAATTATATCGCCCGAGCGCGAAATCGATCCAACCGTCCATGGCCCTACCAGTCCTCTTGATCGATATCCGGCTCGCGGCCGGTGAAGTGGTAGAAAATCGTCAGCATGGTCGAGGCGACAGTAACGCCGACGCCCCACTCCACCAGCAAGATGCCGTAATGTTGGCCGGCATGATGGGTCGAGCCCGGAACGATGACGTCATAGCCGAGAAGGTTGCCGCCGAGCAGCATCGTCGCAACGCCGGTCCCGGCGTAAAACAACAGCCCGATCACCATAGCGACAATCAATGCGCGTTGCGGCAGCGCCTTTTTGGTTTGGTCAAGGCCGAAACAAAAAGCGTGGAGAATAAACGCCACTGCGAAAATGATCCCCGCCTGAAAACCGCCGCCGGGACCGTAATCACCATGAAACTGCACATAGAGCGCATAGAGAATGATTGGCGCAAAAAAGATCTTGGTGGTCACTCTTAAAATCGCGCGTTCCATTATTTCGCCTCCCGGTTGGCGGCGTCATGGTCAGGGGTTCCGCGATCAGCGACCTTGCGGCCGCCGCGTCCGGAGCCTGCGCCGAGTAGTAAAATCACCGCAATCCCGGCGGTAAAAATCACCATGGTTTCGCCCAGCGTATCAAACCCCCGATAGCTGGCCAGGACCGCGGTGACGATATTCGGAACCGCGATATCGTTCGGTGTTTCTTCAACATAGCGTTGGCCGACAGCCGAGTTGGCAGGGGCATTCGGATCGCCAAAGGCCGGCATATCGGTGGTCGCATAAAGAAGCGCCGCACCGGTCGCCACCACCACCGCAAGCGCTACGGGCGCGCGCCCCTTCGCTGCTGGTTTTTCCCGCCGCGCTGTTAACAACATGCCGCCCAGCATCAACACCGTGGAAATCCCTGCGCCAACCGCCGCCTCCGTAAAGGCGACATCGACAGCATCCAGCGAAACGAAGAACGCCGCGGAGAGCAGCGAGTAAATTCCGGAAAGCATCACCACGGCGAATAAATGTCGTGAACGGAGCATCGCAAAGGCGACAATGATCAACATCGTCAATAGCGACAGATCAAGCAGCACAATCGGGCTGATATGGGCGGTGAACTCGGTCATTCGCCGTCCTCGCCATAGTGCAAGTCCGCACCCAGCATTGGCCGGAAACCCACCATCCACGCCGCATGAGCAATCGCATGGGTCGCGACCGGTGATGTGAGGCCAAGAAACACCGCAATGAAGCCAAGCTTGGCGACGATAACCCAGCTTGGCGCTTGCAGCATCATGCCGAATATAATCAGCTCCGCGCCAGCGGTATCGGTAACGCCGGCGGCGTGAAGCCTTGTGTAGAAATCAGGAAACCGCACCAGCCCGAGCGCGCCGGCGCCAACGCCGGCGCTGCCGATCAGGATCAGCGCCCAGGAGGCAATATCGCGCACCAGCAACCAGTCGATCATGGCGCGCCTTCTTTCTGCGACGGCGCTTTTTTTGACGATGGCTCTGCGAGCGCGCGCGACGGCGTGCGGTAGGAGAAAAACCGCAAAATCGCCAGCGTTCCGGTGAAGTTTATCAGCGCATATAGCAACGCAATATCGAGAAAGTCCGGCCGTCCGGTTAAAAACCCCATCAACCCGATCAGCAACACTGTCTTTGTACCGAAGGAGTTGCCCGCCAGCACCCGGTCATAGAGCGACGGCCCGGCAATCGCCCGGATAAGCGCCAGCACCATCGCGATGACAATCGCGGTGGTTGCAACGGCGAACATGGTCATGCTTGCCCCCGCTCAATTTTTGCAACCCGCGCGCCCATCGCCTTGATGCCAGCCTCGTCACACAATTCATCAGTCAAACCGTGGACCAGGACTTCGCCCTCGCGCAGATCGATACTCACCGTTCCAGGGGTTAAGGTGATGGAATTGGCGAAAATCACCTTGCCAAGGGTCGAGCGTGGCGGGTTGGGCACAAGAAACAGCCGCGGCGAGAGCTTTGGCTCAACCGCCAGCGCCTGACGCGCGACTATGAGGTTGGCTTTGCCGATCTCAAAGGTGAGCCAGGCCATATAGCCCAAAATGCCCGGGAAAACCCCGAGCGGCACGCCTTCGGAATCAAGAACCTTGGCGCGGTGCGCCAGAAAGGCGGCAAATAACACCGAGGCCGCGCCGAAACCAAGCAGCAGCGGCTTGTCGAAATAGCCCGATAGCGCAAGCCAAACTGCCGCTAGCGCCACAACCAGAATGATAAACCGCCCCATCGACCCTGCTTTGCCCATCGACCTTACTTGTTTGAAGCCTCGAAAAGCCCCGTTCGATACGCCCTGAAGGGCGAAAACCCATGTAAAACACCGCAATACGAGTCGGTCCGTTGCGCAACAACAAGCAAGGCCGAGGACGGACGCAAAAAATCAGAGCGGCGTAAAAAGAATATGGAATTTCGCAGATTTTGCGCAGAAATCAACGGGTTGTCGCAATGAAAAGATGGCGCAGCAGGATCGGGCATGGGGAAAACGGCCATGAGCTGCCATGACAATCCGACGGGCGCGGCCGCTCACCACCTATCGGCGCCTGGTTTTCCCCAGCGACCGGATCAGTTTTTCGACTTCGGTTTTGCAGACATCTTCCGAGACCGGCTCCACATCGTTGCCGTCAAGATAGGCGCCCAGCGCATCGAGGATGATTGACTGGCACGACATTTCAAAGTCGCGTGAGGCAAAGCGCAGGCGGACAAAATCTTTCGCCGGCATGCGAAACGTCACCGTCGCCCTGCGATCACCCTCTACGGCGGCCTCGCGCCGTATATTTCGGCGCACCAGGCGCGAGCGCACCCTTGGCGGAATAATTGTCCAGTTGGCCGGCGGCTGATCGGCCCCGCCTTCTGTATGCGGAATGTGAACGCCCGGCGACGCCGGAAAACCGCGCGCCTCTTCGCTCGCATGCGCAGCATCGCCCTCGCCGCTTGCATTTATCGGATAAAGCGTCTCGATCGCCTGCTGACTGACGACGCGCGGCGCCTCGCGCGCAGGCTTCAACTTAAGCTTGGCAATATCGACGCCGGCATGGGCCTCAGCGTCAACCGCTGGCGCGGCTTCGCCCTTGCGTGCGAGCAGCCCCGCGGTCAGCGAAGCAGCGCCGTCTTCAGCGCCCGGGGTGGGGTTCGGCGCATAGGGGCTCATTACGCACGGCGCCCAAATACGCGGTTTTGTGGGTTAGCGACGGCGGCGGCGTCTTCCTGGGCGCTATAGCCTCCATCGGCGCGCTGCAGGCGCTCATATAAATATTTCCATAGAGCGCTGATTTCCAGCGCCGACTGGCAGAACGGGTCAATCTCCATCACCGTGCGCCCATCAATCATCGAGGCGGCGAAATCTACGCGATGATGGATTGTGGTCGGCGCGACAGTGCCGTGCTGGGAAAGCGCGATGGCGGCCTCAGAGGTAATGCGCGCACGCGGCGTTGCGCCATTGACGACAAAGATCAGCGGCTTGCCGCGCGCCTCGGCGATATCGACCGTCGGCCCGACAGCACGCAAATCATGCGGGCTTGGCCGGGTCGGCGCAACGACAATATCGGCAAAGCTCACCACTTCCGAAATCGCCCGCGTCACCGCCGGCGGCGTGTCGATGACGACCATGCGGAAGCCTTCGTCGCGGGCGCTGTCGAGGTCGTAGAACAGGTTTGAAAACACCGACTGAATAAACGCCGGCGCCGGGTCTTTGCGTACGTTCCACCATTTCGCCAGCGAGCCTTGCGGATCGGTATCGATCAACGCAACAGGCCCCGCACCCTGACGCTCGGCTTCCACCGCAATATGGCCAGACAATGTCGTCTTGCCAGACCCGCCCTTTTGCGACGCAAAGACGATGACACGCATCGATGGAAACATGCGCCCTCCAGAAGTTCATCTTCGAACAGAATGTTCGCAGGCGAGTGTGTCACAAGCCGCGTTAACACGGCGAGCAACGCACAGCCATAATTTCATTCAAATTGTTCGGAGATGGTAAACGCTAAAAAAAGAAACGCCGGAAGCAGCCTAGATACGCAAGGCCGCGACCAGCGCATATATGTTCTGCCACAGTACGATTAAGCGAGACTTAAGGCTGGGCTTTATTACTTCTAAGGCTGTATTGTTTTGCCGATTGAGCTTGTCGCGATTGCTCTAATCAACAAATTCCTCGGCGAGGCCGAGCTTTTGCTTAAGGTCGGCCTCCTGCTCAATCCCCAGCCCCTGCTCAAGGCCCAACAGGCGGGTAATGAGGGCGATGCGCGGATTGGAATCCCAATCCCAGTACCGCAAGACGGCGCGGGAGAAATCGCGCGCCATGGAGTCAAAAATCCCTAACAGATATTCGGCTTTTTCCGTGGCTTGCTCGTCTTCTCCGTCCTCGGTTTCAAACAAAGCAAAGAAATCATCGCGCGGAATGCCAAGACTTTTGCACATCACCGCATGCGGCTCGCCGCCCGGGTCGCGCAGGATGCGCGCTGCCAATTCGCGAGAAATGCCCGCAACCATGGCAACCGCATCAATAATTTCCTGTGCGGGATATTTTTGCGCCGCCGCCAGCGTACGCAAAACAACATCCATCCCCACCCGCTCGCCGTCCATACCGCGCGGACGATGACGGCGCTCGGCAAGGATCAATATATCGCGCACAAACGGGTCCGGATCGGTCTTTGAGCGGAACACTTTCGGGTAGAGATCGGCCAGCACGTCCTGAATGATCCGGCGGTCAAGCGAGAACCGTGCAAGAATGCGTTTGCGCCGTTCCGCATCCACCCACCAAAACATCATAAAGCCATGCGCCGGCTCCAACTCGCTGCGGCGCAGGAGCAAGGGTTGCAGATCCTTACGGGTTGCGCTGAGCGCAACCAACGTGTTGATCGCGTTCGGCGACAACCGGCATTCATCACGTTTTAACACCGCAATACAAACGTCCGGCTCGCCTTTTCGCAGCACCGCATCCGCCACCGCCGTCGTCAGATCAGGGCGCTTTGCAATCATCAGTCGATGCGCCTGCCCCCCCTCTTGCGCAGCCTCGATCAACAAGGCTTCGGGGATGGTTTGCGCGCCGCTAATAATTTTCTCCGCGACCTCGGGCTCGTCGATGAGCAAGGCATGGATCAAGGCCGGCGGGCATTCGGCCACTCTGGCCACCCGTACGGCGATTTCCATGCGCAGCTCGATTTCAACATTATCGACAACCTGGAGCAGAATATCGGCCACCAGCGCGCGTTCATTCGAGGATATCCTCCCCGTGGGCAAAACCACGATATCAGAGAGTTTGCGCACCAATTGGGCGCGCGGCGTCGGGCCGATCTTGGTGATCGGCGTTAGCAGTGTTTCTGCATCGGGTGTGGGCTCACCGTTGCCCGCAATGTCAAAATCGGCCATTTCCGCCAAATTCCAGTGTTTCCTGCCAATCGTTGTAACCGGAACACCGTTAACGGGTGATTTCACTTTTTGAACGGGTTTTCCAAGACGCCGAGGCGGCCTTTTGCTATAGATCGGGGGTAGATGAAAAGGATCCGCGCCTTGTTGTATCGTATTGTTCCGATTGCCGCCGTCGCGGCCCTTGCCGGCTGCGCTCTGTCTCCTGAAGATCAGGCGTTGCGCGAGCAACCGAGCTTTCATGTCGGTTATGGCGATGGATGCGCTACCTCTAACGAGGAAGATAAGAGTTTTTCAACCAAATCCGAGCGCGACGCTTACGCCTTCGAGAACGACAAGGCCTATCGTGCGGGCTGGCGCCAAGGCTATCTGGAATGCAACAACCGCACGCCGGACGCTAGTGATGGCGGACGGATCTTAGGCGAGCGCAACGAATATTAAGAGGGCGTTAAGGCGTGCATCGCGAATAGAAATATTTCGGGGCCTTCCTACAAACAATACGCATAAAAAAAGCGGCCCAAGGGCCGCTTTTTTAATTTGAACCTGCGAATTTTCTAATTCGCACCCTCGCTCTCACCTTCTTCGGGCGCAATTTCAGCGTCGTCGCCACCACCGCCACCGCCGGTCTCAGCAGCCTGATCCAGGCCAAGCGGTCCAGTGCAACGCTCCAGGAATTCAGTTTCGAACGCCCGGTCTTCAGCTGTCTCCGGCCGGTTTTGCAGATCGCGAATGCGCTGATCACGGTCGAGGCGGCCTTGATCCTGCTCGCAACGCTCACGAATCTGGCGCTCTTCCAATTCTTTCCCACGCCTGTATGTGTCCACGACAGCATCAATATAGGTGATCCAGTCGGTGGCGCGTCTGCGTGCGGTCTCATAACGCTGGGCGTTGACGAAAGCGCGCCGCGCGCTCGCCCATATAGCTGTACTTTCCGGTCCGGCCTGGCTGAACCGGGCCGTCCCCAGAAGAAGCCAGGCGTCGCCAGTATTCTTGCGATTCATACCGCCCTTGTTAAGGGCGCCTTCAAGCGCGGTTTGGGCGTCTGCGTATTTTTCATCCGCCAGCAGCACTTGACCCAAACGGTAGGATAGATCGCCGTTCGGTGCGCCGCGGGCGGCTTCGCGCAGGATCGGGATCGATTTTTTGTGCTCGCGCGATTGCGACCACAATTGCGACAGCAAGACAAGGTTGTCCTTAGTGCGCTTGATATTGCCAGCGGCCATTTCGCGCTCAAGCATTTTTGCGCCGCGATAGGGATTGTCAAAAAACGAGAAATACTGGATCAGCGTTTTAAGCTCTGCTTCCGTCGATAAAAGGCCGGCGCGATAGGCGACTTCCAGCACCGAAAACGCATCACGGTCCTTACCGGCGGTGGAATAGGCGCCGGAGAGCTGCGTCCAGTATCCCTTCTCACCTGGCCAAAAATTGACCATTTTTTCCAGCAGCGCCTCTCGTTTTGTCCTTGCGTTCATTTCAGAATAAACAAGGTTCGCCAGATCGTAATAGCTCTTCTTCGGCTCCGTCGCCCCTGCAATTGCCTGCTCCGCCGGCTGCACCGCCGCGCGATAATTCGGCGGCGTTAACTGCACATAGGCTGCAGCCAGAAGATAATAGGCATTTGAATCAACTTTATCGCCGCAAGCTGTGGCGTTGCGAATCCAGGCGTTGAGCCCACGGATCGCGCCCTGAAAATCGTCCAGCTGAAAGCTTATCTGGGATATGTAATACCGCAGATTATTATTACGAGAAGCGGATAGTTCATTGGTATCAAGAGCAACCTGAAAATCACGCTGGGCGCCGCGATAATCCTCTAAGCTGGCTTTAACCGAGCCGCGCAATTCATAGGTCGTGGCCCTATCAAAGTCCCTCATGCCGTCGCCGCGCTGGGCAATCAACTGGTTCAGTGAGGCAAGCGCTTCATTATATTGCTCGGCCTGCATCAGCTCAAACACTTCCCCCAGCGATTGCGCTATGCGGGGGTTGAGCGTCTTTGACGCCCCGCCCTGATCGGCTTCGCACTGTTGCGCCATTGCAGGCGCAACAGTGGCAGTCGCCACAGTGAGCAAACTCGTGCTGGCGAAAAGGAGAAGCATTTTATATTTCATACGCATGTTGATCATCTCGCCGCCTAAACCCAGTGATTTTCTCTAAAACCGAAAACGGCCCTTCTTCTACCACCTGTTGCCGGAACGCCTTTCTTGACGATTTTTATTCTTCCAAAACGAATGTCACGGTTGTCTGCACGCCACGCCGCCATTGCGCCTCGTTGTCGACAATTTTCGGCTGATATTTCCACCGCTCAACAGAGCGCACCGCAGCGCGATTGAGGCAACTGTTGGAGCTGTCAACGACGTTGGCGTTCGTGGTCTGGCCTTCCGGCGTCACATCGAACTGAACAACAACAGATTCCGACGGTCCCGCACGCGACATGCACCGATCAGGATATTGCGGCGGAATCCGCACCAGCGGTTGGGCGTCGCGGTCGGGGTTGAAGCCGGAGCCAATGCTGAGATTGGCGTCAATTGTCGGGATCGTAGCGCGCACACCGTCCAGAGCCGGACGGTTTGACGGATCGTTGACCGCAGGCGGTGGCGGCGGCGGCGCATCGAGCGTCGGCCGCTTGAATTCCTTATTGGCGCTATTGAGGTCGGTATCGTCAATCTTCGCGGTAATGCTGATATTGACAGAATCCGCCTCGTCATTGAGCCGCGTCGGGCCTTTGATCATCGCCGCCATAAACAGGAACAATAACCCCGTGACCGCAAAGGCCACAGGCACGCCCATTATCAAGCGAATGAGAGATCCCATGCCGGCCCTCCTCTATACGTCTTCAGTTGAGACAGCGACATCACTGATGCCGGTGGCGCGAATTTGGGTGACGACTTCTACGAGCATGCGGGTTTTTGAGGCAGAGTCAGCTTGCACCACCGCCGTCCCCTTAGGATTTTCCACCCGCAGCTGAGCAACAATGGTTTTCACCTCGGAAAGATCGACCCGGTCGCCGTTGATCCAGATTTCATCTTCAGCGGAAATCGCAACGATGATCGAGGCGGCCTTTCGGTCCGTCGCCGAGACAGCTTCGGGCCGCAAAACATCGATGCCCGGCTCTTTGACAAAGGTCGAGGTGACGATGAAAAAGATCAGCATGATGAAGACGATATCCAGAAGCGGCGTGACGTTAACGTCCTCGTCATTTTCTTCCCGTTGGAATGTGTTGCGTCTGGCCATGTTTAATCCGTTTGCAAACTAAATACACAATTGTCGGAAAGGCGCGAGCCTCGCCGCTTATTCTTGTTCTTTCTGCAACGCGAGAGATACCGCGCCGGCGCCGCCGTCCTGCGCCTGGTCCATCACCTGAACCGCAACGCCGGATTCTGAATCCGGTGCGGCGCTAACGAGGACAACGCCTTGCGGCTCTCGCGCGACAAACTCCTGCACCACAGGCTTGACCGACGCCGGATCGATGACGCGGACATTGTTAACGCGTACAAAACCGTCCTCCTGCACAGCAAGCAACAGGGCGGGGGGCAGAATAGTCGGCTCATCCGGAGGCGTATCTTCCGGCGTGCGGACATCAATGCCCTTTTCGCGCAGGAACGTCGCGGTGACGATAAAGAAGATCAGCAGGATAAAGACGATATCGAGAAGCGGCGTAATGTTAACGTCGGCTTCTTCGGATGCGTGGGAGGCTTTTTTTCTCATCGCCCTACTCGATCAACAAATCGTCAGAAATGCGGTGGGAGGCTTTTTGAACGTTGCTGTCAAAGGTGTTGATAAAGATCAACCCGGACAGAGACGCCACAAGGCCAGCCATAGTCGGGATCGTCGCTTTGGAAATGCCCGCCGCCATCAGCCGCGCATTGGACGAGCCGGTGACCGCCATCACATCGAAGACTTCAACCATGCCGGTCACGGTTCCGAGCAGGCCAAGCAAAGGCGTCACCGCGACAAGCGCGCGAATAACGCCATTGAAGCGCGAGGCCTCTTGCATGGCTTCGGAGATCAACTTGTCACGCACGGCATGCGCATACCAGGATTTGTGATCGCTGCGCGCAGCCCATGCCCGCGAGGCCCGCTTGGCGACGCCGGAATGGGCGCCGGACCAATACATCAACCGCTCAACGATCATGGCCCACATGAAAAAGGTTGTGACCATGATGATGCGAAGGACGTTGCCGCCCGCTGAGAGAAAGTCCCTCAGCGCATCGAAGGCAATTGCAGGGTTTAATAGCTCGAGCATCTCTCGAGGGTCCCTTTCCGCCGGGCCTTAGGCCCGGCCGCTTTCTGCATGTTCGGCGATGATGCCGGCGGCTTGCTCTTCAAGAATTTGGCTGACGCGCTTGGAGGCGCCTGACGCAAATGAGTGGAGCAATAGAAGCGGTATCGCCGCGATCAGACCGAGCACCGTCGTGACCAGCGCTTCGGAAATACCCGACGCCATAATCTGCGGATCGCCGGTGCCGAACAACGTGATCGCCTGGAAGGTGTTGATCATGCCGATGACCGTGCCGAGCAGACCGAGAAGCGGCGCGGTCGCGGCCAGCACTTTCACCAGATTAAGACCGCCTTCCAGTTTCGGCAGCTCTTTCAAGATCGCATCGTCCAGCTTGAGCGCAACCGTTTCGACATCGTTCGATTGGGTGTTCTCGTAAGCCAGCATAACGCGGCCGAGCGGGTTGGATTTTGACGGCTTCTTACGACGCACCTGACCGCGCACGGCGCCAGCCAGCATCGTTAAGGTCACCCATTTATAGATACCGATCAGCATGCCGACGGCGGCGGCGGCCAGGATCACTTTACCGATAAACCGGCCCTGATCGATACGTTCCGTCACGGTTGGCGATTGCACACTAAGATCGAGCAACTGACCCAGCGAAGGATCAATGGCGGCGCGCACAAAATTGTCGCCGGTGGCTCTCTCAACCCGGCTCGCCGCGCCAGTAATGTCGCCAGCGGGCTGACGTGCAAGGAACTTCAACCGGCCGTCGCCATAGGTGAGGTATTTGCCGCCCGAAAACGCCACAAAAGGACCAACCCGTGTGACTGTCTCGTCCGCAGTCTCACCATTGGCAAGCACAACCCGCGTCTGGTAGGTCGTGGTTTTTGCTTGTTCGGCGATCTGCTGGATCATGATGTCCCAGAGATCGCGGAGCTGATCTTCGCTCGGCAGTTTTTCCGTTTGCGCCAGCTCGATTAGCGTCTCGCCCCGGCCCGGGAACTGAGTGGAGATAATCGACCGCGTGACTTGCGCGTTAAGATCGGCGGCGGCGGAACGCGCGGCGCCGAAAAGCTCCTGGAACTCGCCCTGTTTGTCGGCAAGCTCCTCATCGAGCGCTTCGATCACCAACTTGTTGGCTTCCATCACCCCTTCAAGCCGAGTGGATTCTGCTTCCGCCGCAGCGACCTGCGCCTTGACGCGATTAAGCGCCGCCCGCTGATTATTGCGCTCGCGTAGAAACTGCGCCTCGCGCGCTTGGTTTTCCTGGCTGACTTCGGTGCGTTCGCGGCGCACCGCATTCAACACCTGATCGAGGGTCACCGCTGTTTCCTGCGCCAATGCACCGGGTACGAGTTGACCGTTTATGTCCATTCCGAGAGCGGCAACGCCGGCAACCAGAGAAAGACCTGCAAGTTTGAAGAATTTCATGACTTGTTTATCCCTTGCCTTAAGCTGGCGTTACTGAGCCGAAACTGGCGGTTTGACCGGCACGAAGAAAATGTCCGGCGCAGTTTGTTCTTTCGCCATTCTGAGACCGAACTTCACGTCCTGCAGATAGCTGCGATTGAGGTCGACAAAATCACCCGCGGATGCATCGTAAATCTTCAACTCCGAATCGTCGGGGGTTTTAAACATCAACGCGATGCGGCCGATGCGGAGGAATTCCCCGGTGAGCGCATCCTCGCCATCGCCGATCGTGCCTTCATAAAAGCCAATCGTGCGACCATATTCATTTTCAATCTGATAGGCCTCAACAATCAGGCGGTAACGCTGCGCCGCCGACATTGAAGGATTATCCAAAATCGTGGAGAGGCGAGCCGCCCGCGCGCCGCGATCGCCAATCATGAACGGCAAATCCGCGTTCACCAGATCGCCAAAGCGCGCAACCATATCTTCCATCAAAGGCTGCATCGCACGTTGCAGACCTTCAACATTGTCGATGTCTTCGCGCAGTCGCTCAATCTCGCTGTTTTGCGCATCGATGTTCCGGTTGAGCGAGGCGTTGTAGCGGCGCGCCGCATCAAGCTGTTTCACATTCGCGCGGTAATCATTCAGCAAGGCCGCAGTCTGATCATCGAGTTGATCGATGCGTTGCTGTGACCTCGCGGTGTCGCGCTGGGTTTGCTGACTGGTGTCAATCGCAGGCTTGAACTGCGCCTGGGCGGGTGCGCATATCATTGCGAGCATTACCGCTGCTGAACCTAAAATCGCTGCTCTATTCATATTTGCCTCACCTACCGGATTGTTACGGCTGATTGCTTACGGCGCGAACGCCGACGAAAAATTATGTGCGGCCACGCCTGAAACTTGGCAGAGCCCCTATGGACAACGGGACGAAACAGCCCCTCAAAACGGGCGTCGTAAATTGTATAGAAAAAATCACTTCCACCCCGATACTGCCCCTGCCAGCGCCCCTGGCCCCTTTGAATTCGAAGATTGCGTAGATATTGAAACGGCGTTTTGACGAAAGAGTCAATTACGCGTTTTTTTCCCAAGACACTTTGCAACCGGCCGTTTCCTTTAGCCACCCCTCGGCTATCCCCGTTAATTTGTAACAACACATTCACGTGCTGGCAACGAAAGAATACGGTAAATACGAATTTATAGGTGTTGGCGCCAATCTCTAAAGGCGTGGTTAACGCCAGAAGAAAGCCAGAAGTAATGTCATAAGATTGAATGTATTGGCTGGGGCGCCAGGATTCGAACCTGGGAATGTCGATACCAAAAACCGATGCCTTACCACTTGGCGACGCCCCAATAACGCAATTTTACTCGCTTCCAGCGTTTTTGAGCAAGCCCCCAAACGCCGATGGGTGCGGGGAAATAGCGCTTTCCACCACGCCTTGCAATGGGGCCGCCCGCGAAAAATTCCAACCCCGCCTTTGCAATGCGTCAGCGCCTTGCGCGCGCCGCCGCAGCATTGGCTATACGTCATTGCACATCGCCATATCGGCGGCTATAGGAAGCGCCCCCGCACTACCAAAACAGCCCCATGTCGGAGTGTAGCTCAGCCTGGTAGAGCACTGCCTTCGGGAGGCAGGGGCCGGGTGTTCGAATCACCCCACTCCGACCATTTTTCTTTATCATGACACACAATAAGTTGATCGCCGCTACGCTGGCTCACCACTCCAGGCGGCCGCATCCGGCGCCGGCGCCTTGCTCGCGCGGGCGCGCAACGATACCAAAGCGTAGCCATTGAAACGCGTATGTTCGCCGCCCGCAGGAGCCTCGCCATGACCGACCTTAGACTGCCCGCCGTCGCTTTACTCGCGCTCGCCCTCACCGCTTGCGGCGGCGCGGACAAACCCGCCGACGCCGCAAGCGATGCGCCCGTGACGGTTTTCACTGGCGGCATGATTTACACCGGGCTTGATGATGGGCCGACCGCCGAAGCGGTGGCGGTTGCCGACGGAATTATTCTCGGCGTCGGAACGAGAGCCTTGATCGAAGAGAGCGCCGGCGACAAGGCGGTGATCGTCGACCTTGACGGTGCGGCCATGTATCCGGGCTTTACTGATTCCCACGCGCATTTCCTCGGCATCGGCATGCGCGAGCTTACGCTTAACCTTGAAGACGTCGGCTCAATCGACGCGCTTGTCGCGATCCTTACGAAGACTGTTCAGGGCACTGAACAAGGCGAGACGGTCTATGGCCGCGGCTGGATTGAGACCGGCTGGCCGGAAGGGCGGATGCCGACACGCGACGATCTCGACCCGGCGAGCCCGAACAATCCGGTAGTTTTCAGGCGCGCCGACGGTCATGCGCTGGTGGCCAATTCCGCCGCCCTCGCCGCCGCCGGCATAGATGACGCAACGTCCGACCCCGATGGCGGGCGCATTGAACGCGATGGCGCCGGACGCGCGACAGGGTTGTTGATCGACCGTGCTCAAGGGCTGGTTGCGGACCTCATCGCCGCACCAGGAAAAGAAAAGAAGCGGGAAGCTTACGCCAAAGCCTCTAGCGTTTACGCCGCCTATGGATGGACCGGCCTCCACAATATGTCAGTCGATCCCGGCAATGCGGAAATGATTGCGATCCTCTCCGACGACGGAACGGTTGATATCCGGGTCTATAATTCAATAGACAAACCCGGCCTCGACGCCCTTGCGGCCAGCGGTCCGCAGGCGAGCGAGAATGGACGCATCCTGACCCGCGCGATGAAGCTTTATATGGACGGTGCGCTCGGCTCGCGCGGCGCCCTCCTCACTGAGCCCTATAGCGACCAGCCCGATACCAGCGGGCTCCTCTTGATGCAGCGCGACGAAGCGCTCGATCTTTTTGAGCGCGCAATCGCCGGCGGCGTGCAGGTCAACACCCATGCGATTGGCGATGAAGGCAACAAGCTCGTCCTTGACTGGTACGCCGAGGCCTTCGCCGCCCACCCGGAGGCAAGCGACCTTCGCTGGCGCATTGAGCATTCTCAAATTCTTCACACGGATGATATTCAACGCTTCGCCGATATGGGCGTGATTGCCTCTATGCAGCCGAGCCATGCGATTGGCGATCTTTATTTCGCGCCAGATCGTCTGGGCCCGGACCGCCTCGACGGCGCCTATGCATGGCGCTCGCTGATTGACGCCGGCGTCATTATCGCCGCCGGGTCCGATGCGCCGGTCGAGCGCGGCGATCCGTTGATCGAGTTTTACGCCGCCGTCGCGCGGCGCGGCCTTGACGGCGTGCAAACCGAAGACTGGCGCCCGGCGGAGGCGGTCACGCGCGCCGAAGCCTTGAAGATGTTCACCTTGTGGCCAGCCTACGCCTCGTTCCAGGATGAAACCCTTGGCGTGATCGAGCCCGGCAAGCGCGCCGACTTCACGGTCTTTTCAAAAGACATCATGACGGTTCCGGAAGCAGAAATCCTGTCCGCCAAGCCGGTGATGACTGTCGTTGACGGCGAGATTGTTTATCGCCGCGAATAGGGCGGGCGCCAATTACTGCAGATCTTCGATCCGCTTTTGCAGCGATAAATCGTCCGGCTTCATTACGGCGGCGGCCTGATAGAGCTCCTTCGCGCGCTCGCGATCGCCATATTGTGCATGGGCGTCGGCAAGGTTCATCAGCGATTGCTCATTTTCGCCGGCCTGTTTCAAATCATGCTCCAGCAGGCGAACGCCAGCGTCATGATGGCCCTGCTGCAACAAAACTGTTGCGGCGCCGGAGACCTGACTGGCCGCGCCCGGCGCGCTCGCATGTTGGTCATAGACCGCCAGCATCCGCCGGACGCCGCCCGCTTCAAACGCCTTGCGAATGCTCCGCGACAGGCTGGGAAGATAGGTTTTGCGGATCACCAGCCGCGCCCGGTCGCCTACCATCATCGGGCCGTCAATACTGTTGTGGATCAGCACCGATCCGCCGCTCGCCGCAGCAAGACCGTTCGGATGCGTCACGCTCGCCGCCCTATCGTGACCGTCTTTAAGGCCGGGCCGCCCGTCTCCGGCCACAACCTTATGATTGCCATTCATCTCGAGGCGGATGATTTTGTGATTCCAGAGCTGCGCGATATAAAGCGCGCCCTGCGCGTAAGCGATATGGCCGTGACCGCCGCCAGGCAAATGCGCAAACACCGTCGTCTCGCCTTCAGGCGTGATCTTGAACACATACGTATCCTGATTATTCACGATATATAAATTGCCGTCCGGGTCCGCCGTCACGCCATTTGGACAATTAAACAATTCATGGGTTGCGAAAACTTCCGCTGCGCCGCCTTCGAGCGGGATGCGGGCAATATTACCGGCGAAACAGTTGGTGACAAAAATGCCGCGATCGCGCAACACGGCGATGCCGACCGGGCCGCTCAACCCCTCATCGGAAAACAGCGTGCGTTCCCCCGCTTTGAAGCGATCGATTTTCCAAATTCGGCCGGTCGCGAACTCGGCCTGCAAAATATCGCCGCCGGGCAAAGCGGCGTTGCCGGAGGCGGACAGAAACCCGTCACCAAACTCTTTAACCTCGCCGCTTTTTGGGTGAATACGCCACAAATACTCTCCGAAATTCGACTGCCAGATATAACCTTGCCGATCGACGGCGACGCCGCCCATCCCGCCCCATGAAATCATGTCGGCGCTGGTCTCCAGCGTTTCCGTCTCATGGCGCTCAAGATCAAATGTCTGCGCGACCGCTTGCCCCGAAAGAAGCGCTGCGCCGATTGCAAGTGTCAAAAGTCGAAAAAAATTCACCGCCATGCCAGTCCCTCTGAAATTTCAGCCGCCGGGGACGCTAACAAAATTTGCCATTCTAACCTGTCGTAATCGACAAAACGGTCTCGCAGCGCGACGAACGGACCGTTTCGAAAGCCTGCATAGGATTGAAACACCTGCGCCACTGCTCAATTCGGGGCAATTTGTGTGGGCAACGAAAATACCAAAAGGGCCGACCTTTAGGGATTTGAACCGCGGCCTATCATGATTGACGGCGCCAGACCGCATTTCCGCGCTGGCGGCATAACGCCAAATTTCCCCCGTGATCACTATATTTTGAGGCCGCCGCTTATTGTGCACCGCCAGCACCCTCCCCATCTAGTGGCTATGATGGCCTTTCTACAGTTCGTAATTTTTTTCGGGCTGATGGTTTTTGTGCTCTGGAACATCTGGATCGCGATCCGCTCCCTTGGCGACATTGGCGACGAGGATTAGCACGAGAATAGTTGCGGCCCGAAACTCAATTGATGCAAGCGCTGTGATGCAATACGCAGCGCGGGGACAGTCGCTTTGCCGAAAAATTTGAACATCGCTGAGGTCTTGTTTCCGCCTGTCGCTTATTCGTATAGAATTTAGCAACCCCATCTGGAGGCGGAATGATGATCGTAAGGCTTTGGCATGGACGCACGAAACTGTCTGACGGCGACGCCTATGAGCGGTTTATGAAAGACCGCGCCGCGCCCGATTACGGCTCGGTCGAGGGGCTGAAGAAACTTTACTTCCTTCGACGTAATGAGGGGGACGTTGCGCATTTTCTGCTCGTCACCCATTGGGACGACATGAACGCCGTCATCCGCTTTGCCGGCGACGACCCGAACAAGGCGAAATACTACCCGGAAGACGATCAGTATCTTTTGGAAAAGGAAGAACACTCACAAAATTACGAGATGTTTTTCAACCAATAAAAATTGCGCCGCCGGAATAATATCCAGCGGCGCGTCATCGTTGCGATTACACGAAAAAAGCGCGCGCTCTCACATCTCGATTATTTCTGCAACCTCAACATTGCCGCCGGCCTCAAGGATCGGGCAGCCTTTCGCCAGCCCGATCGCGGCATCGATATTGGCTGCGGAAAATAGCCCGTAGCCGGAAGCCGGGTTGGCGCCGCCATCATCGGCAAGACGGCCTTTAAAGACGGTTTTTGACGGACCTACCGGGTTGCCGCCATCGACAACGGCCGAGCCCATTTTCTCACCCCATGTGACCCATTGGGCCATGATTTTTTCAACTTCCTCGGGCGCCTCCGGTTTCTTTCCGCCATGATAAACAAACAAAAATTTCGGCATTGAACTCTCCTCGCTGAATGATGGAACTAAGCTTAAGGCGGGACAATCCCCGCGCCATCAACAGACGGATGAAACCAACGGCATTCGACAAACCGACAGCGGGCGCCGCGAAAAGAAAGGGCCACGCCCCTCATAAATATCTTGCTATTGCGACGGCGGATAGAAATCGAAAGAAGCAGGCAATTCGACTTAGTCATAGGCCGGGGTTGCGCCTTTGACAGTTTTGGGGCTTGTGGCCCGATAAAAGGGAGGCCGCATGTCCTTGCAACGCATCACGATCATCGCCGCGATAATCCTTCTGGGCTTGTGCGCCTGGCTCGCCAAAGCAACGACCGGATTCCCATCCGCGCTCTCGCCGCCGAAGACGCTACCGGCCGTCACGCGCATCGACAATGTGCGGCTGATCTCCATGGTTCCCGGCGCGCAAGAGGTCCAGGAGGGTCAGTCGGTTCTGATCGTCAATGGAGAAATTGCGGCGGTGGGCCCGTCAGCTTCGCTCGCAAGTCCAGACAATCTTTCTACAGATGATATGCAAATCATCGATGGGGCTGGGCAGACATTGTTGCCCGGCCTCATCGACGCTCACATTCACCTATGGGACGAGGCCGAGCTTGCAGGTTATCTCGCCTACGGCGTGACGACGCTGCGCAATATGGGCGGCATGCCGCTCCATGGCGATCTTATTAAACGGATCGAGGCGGGGCGGATTTTGGGGCCCGATCTTGCGACCACCGGACCGATATTAAACAGCCCCGGCCCGAACCAGCAGGACATTCACCAGATTGTTTCAACGGCGGAAGAGGCGCGCGCCGCGGTGCAGGCGCAATATGACGCCGGCTACCGCTCGCTCAAGGTCTACTCAAATCTTTACCGCGAAGCTTATGAGGCGATCCTCTCCGAAGCTGAGCGGCTCGATATGTCGGTGGCCGGCCACACGCCTGAAGGCGTGCGCGAGCAAGGCGTTCCGCATATGCGCCCATTCGACATCACTTTCGAGGAGGTGCTGGATGACGGCTTCACGACCATCGAGCATGTGGAATCCATCGCCTGGCATGGGCTTCGCGATCAGCTCGACGAAGAGAAAATGCGTGCGCTCGCCAGCCTTATCGCGCAATCAGGCGTCACCGTTACGCCGACCTTGATCGCCCATGACAATCTTGTGCGCGTCGCGAAATCTGACGGCGCCTATCTTTCGCGCCCCGGCACACAAACGCTCAATCCGCTGGTCAGCCGGATTGAGCAGAGAACTTATGAGTTCTGGAGCAATGCTGATCCCGAAGCCCGCGAGGCGCCGCGTGCTGCATTTTATCTGAAAGCGACGGGCATGCTTCATGAAGCGGGCGTTCCACTCATTGCCGGATCCGACGCCGGTATTTTCACCAATATTCCAGGCTCCTCCCTGACCCGGGAACTTGAATTGCTGGTTGAGGCGGGGCTCACGCCTTACGAGGCGCTCGCCGCAGCAACCACAACCGCCGGACCGGCAATCGGCTTTGCCGACCGCGGCCAAATCACCCCCGGCTTTCGCGCCAATCTCATTTTGCTGACAGGCGATCCGCTGAACGATATTAGCCTGGTTGAGCGTCCGAGCGCGGTCATGATCGGCGGTGTTTGGCTCGATGAAGAGGCGCTTGCCAACCTTCACAAAGCCGCCCGGCAAACATCTACATTGCGCACTGCGCGCCGGCTCATCGCGATGTTGATGGCGAACTGATTATAAGGACCGCCGCCCCCGCTATGCAAAAATCTGCGCCCTTACCCGTTCCCCATAGCCGACCAAAACGCTGCAGAGACATAATCATCGATTGCTTCGGGTACGGCGCGCGCCGGGAGGTAAAGCCTGACGGCGCCGAGCGGAAAGGCGACCAGTCCTAACCGGCAAGCCTCAAGCGAATGGCCGGTGTGCTTAGCGTATCGGCGAATTGCAGCGGCGCCCGCCGCGTTCACGCGTGTAATTTCTTTTTGCAGATCTTGCGGCGTTGCGGGCGAAAAGAACTCCGACGCGCGGCAACAGGAAAGCACGATTGCGCGCTGACGATCACTTCTGCAGAACCGCGGCGTCGCCAGCGCCGCGCATTCGCCGGCGTCTTCGTGGCCAGATTCCAGCTCAGCCAGAAAGCGTTCTTGAAACGCCTTGACGGCGTCAAGCCAGGTTAGCGCAAGAAGGCCTTCCCGCGAGCCATAGCGATGATAGAGCGACCCTACGGAAACGCCGGTCTCAGCGACGACCGTCTGCAACGTTATTGCGCCCTCCGCGGCGAGGCGCGCGCCCACCGCCGAAAAGACCTCGTCGTCGTGAACTGTTGACAGGCGTCCCATGCAAAATATATATACTAGAATTATTATTCTAGTAAAGAGCTGGTGATGACATTATTCCTCTGGGGCGCGGCAGCGAGCGCAATCGTAACCTTCGCGCTACACACTTTCGCCGGCGGCAAGGCGGTCGCTCGTCCGCTTCTGGCCGATGAGAGCCTGCCGAAAGCATCGAAATGGCTGAACTATTATTGCTGGCACATCACCACAGTCGTCATCGCATTCATTGCCGTAATGTTCGCCTGGCTCGCCTTAACCACTCCGCAGACGGATATAATCTTCGCCTTGTCGTCGCTCACCGCCGTTCTTTCCCTGCTTAGCGCCGGCGTCGCCATCAAAGCTGGCATGCATCCGCTGAAATTTCCATCGACCTCACTGTTCGCAATTATAGCCGCCTTCGGCTGGCTCGCTTTTTTTGCGGGGCAATAAAGGAGGTTTCATGCTTCTCGTCGCCGCCCTTGTAACTATCCTCGTCAGCCTCATGCACTCCGTTCTCGGCGGCAGACGGCTGATCGCGCCGATCCTGCGCATGGAAGGCCTGCCGATCATTCTCGGTAGTCTGAAGAATACCAGGCTGACGCTATGGGCCGGATGGCATATGCTGACGATGACCTGGCTGGGGCTCGCCGCCATGCTGGCTTATCTCCACTTCACGCCGGACCACGCCGGCAAGGCGTTCCTCTTTATGGTCGCCGTGCTATTTGCGATCAGCGGCGCCGCGGCGTTGGTCTTGTCCCGAGGCGCGCATCTGTCCTGGGTGTTGTTTTTGCCCGTTGCGGCGATTACGGGGTATGCGGCTTTCACTGGTTGAGGCGGATTTGCTCAGGACCTCTTCACGCCGCAAAAAGCTGGTCTAAATCTTCGAAATATTTGAACTCGAGCGCATTCCCGGCTGGATCGGTGAAGAAGAACGTGCCTTGCTCGCCCGCCTCGCCGGCAAACCGTATGCCTGGCTCAATGATAAACTCGACCTTCGCCGCGCGAAGCCGGTCGGCAAGAGATTGCCAGTCGCCGCGCTCAAGCACGATGCCGAAATGTCTTGCCGGAACTTGTTTTCCGTCAACCTCGTTGGTCGTCACACGTAAGCATTCTTCTGGCGCCAGGTGAATGACAAGTTGATGGCCAAAGAAATCGAGATCGACCCAGCGCGCCGAGCGCCGCCCGGTTCCGCAGCCGATCACCTCGCGATAGAAAACTTCGGCTCTTTCCAGATCATCAACCGGGATCGCGAGATGAAACGGTTGCAGTTTTGTGGTCATAGGAAAGCCTCTGTAAAATCCGCCGGGCGCTTTACGGCGCCACCACTTCTATCATCAACGCCTCTCCCGCATCGTTCCGGTCGAGACGTTTTCCAACCCGGCGGGCAATCGGGTCTATTACAAAAGACAATTTCTCGGAAACTCGGATTGGAATTAAGAATTTTTTCCGTAGATAGGATTTGAAGGTCGCGGTGATGGCGCTTTCCAGCGAGTATGTGTACAGGCGCTTCAGCTTCAGCCCTGACTTCTCAACTAAAATCGCTGAGCTTTTCGTATTAAAATGCATCAAGTGGTAAGGCAGATCCAGACTATGCCATTGGTCACGCAAAGCTTTTGCGTAATAAAACCCTGCATTAGGCACTGACAGCCAAATCATACCGTTCGGCTTCAACAATTTGCGCATTTCAGCCAGCATCATTGCTGGATTGGGGTGGTGTTCCAGGACGTGGTTTGCGGTGATGACATCGAATTTTTTCTCATCGCCAACCTGCTCTAAATAATCTGTCAGATCGCCGTGGAATACATTTATTCCCATTTCTTTTGCTGTCTTCACACCATGCTTGCTGGGCTCTATCCCTTGCGTTACAGCGCCAAGGTTTTTCAGCACATATAAAAATTCCCCACTCCCGCAGCCAATATCCAAAACCTCCGTACCCGGGGTAACTTTAATATGTCTGTATGAGGATGTTTGTTTTGCCTTTGCAATGACCGAATCCATTTCTTCACTATTCAGCCGAAATGAATATTGGCTGTACCCAGAATGGTAAAACGGCTCAAGCTCTTCCCAGTCCGGCTGAGGATTAATAAAATAATGTTGACAAGGATCGCATATGGACAAATCAAACCAGTTTCCCGGAACCCTTTCCGACTGCCCTTTGTAATAAAATTTAATATCCGGGGACTGGCAAATCGGGCAACGGTCTATATTTTTCATGCATTTAAACTCAGCGTTAATTGGCGATCAAGTTACCGGGATCGATACGAAATTGCCGGTCCCTGGTCAAATAGGCTCGGCTATCTGCACCAGGATATGATGGAGGTCGGATACAGGGGGGCCGATTTTACCCGCGCCGTAGCCATCAGGTCTTGCATCAGCGGCCCCGAAGGACGAAATTAAGCCCATGAGAATATTTATTGCACCCTTGGCGCTCACCGCTTCCGTTGCTTTTGCGGAGGCTGGCGCTTATGCGGGGTCTGGCGCGAACGGGTCTGAAGCAGCCCCTCAAGAGGAAACACAAATGACTGACACATTCAAAAAGGTCAGCGATGAATTCTGGGTCGCACCGCAAATCAGCGTCAATGACATCCAAAAAGCGGCGGCGATGGGCGTCAAGCTGATCATCAACAACCGCCCCGACGGAGAGGCGATCGGTCAGCCCAAGAGCGCCGACATTGAGGCTGCGGCAACCGCTGCCGGCATTGCCTACATCAATATTCCGGTCGACCGCACCGGCATTTCGCCGAACCACACCGCCGCCTTTGAGACCGCCATGAACGACGCTGAAGATGGCCCGGTGCTCGCTTTTTGCCGCTCCGGTATGCGCTCTATTCTGGTGCGCTCTTATGCTGAGGCGCGCTTCGGCAAGCCGGTCGATCTGATCATTTCAGAGGCCGCCGACGCCGGTTACGATATTTCCGGACATGAGCCGGCGATGACGCTATTGCATGACGCCAGCAAGACGCCGCGCACCGAGCCGCCGGTATAACGCCAAAGTGCAAAATGAGCTTTTCATTTTGTACTTTGGCAAGGCCGACTGGCCGCCGCGCCTTATGGTGCGAAAGCCTGCGTGGCGCTTGAACGCCCAACGGTCATTCTTTTTGACCGTTGGTATATTGTAATTTACGGGAACGAGTTGCTATGTTGAGTATCGGCGCCGGATTGTTTTTTTTAGTCTCAGCCCTCGGCGGTCAGTCGGCGGATGATGCGCTTACTGCGCCGCCGGTCTTGCGCAAAGCTCCGGTAAAGACATGCACCTGCTCAGATGCGCGCGAGACCGGCATTATCGTTCTTGAAGGCCTGATTGTTGACGCCGAGGTCACGCTCGCGCCCGACCGGCTCTCCATCAACGACCGCCAGGCGACGATTATGGATGTCGCAAAATCAAGCGACAACGACAATGACATTAAGGGCCGCACCCGCATCTGGCATACGACAAGCGAAAAAAGCTGCGGCGTTACGTTTGATTATGGACGAACCTATGAGGTCCCAGTACGTACAACTGATGACGGTGAATTTGAAACCGATCAATGTTTGATCTCGCCGCGCGTTAACATCAGTAGTGAACAATAATCCGCGCGCTTGATGCGGCGGCGGGAATGACGATGGTCTCCGTCAGTGTCACGCCGCAGCGCAGCGTCGCCAGATCACGTCCATCTGTGTCCGTCGCCCGCATCTCCTGGCCCTCGCCGCAATCAAGAAAGCTGCCGCGCTCGCGCTCAACAACATAGAGATAGTTCGGCGGGGCGGTGACATATGCACGGTCGGTAATGCCCCCGCCCCCCGCGCCAACCACGACACCGCCCGCCGATCCCTCGCGCGGCGCCGGATCGCCATCGGCGGCGGCGAAAGCCGGCGCGCCAAGGATGAACCAGGCCGCTAAAATTTGGCTGGCCGTCTTAAGCTTTTGTTTACGATCGGGACACATGGCCGTTTCATCGCAAAAGCCGCGCCGTTGGCCGCTTTTTGGGCGCGCGCGCCCTATATCGGGAGACGCCGAAGCGCCATATTGGTCGCTGTTGTCGCGCGGAATGCGCGCCCGTCAGGGTTGTTCTTGGTTAATGATTATGCCTGGCGCAACGCTATTGGGGCCGCATCGCGCCAGTGTTTTGGCGCATTAGAGGAGGCGGGAACAGGCGGTAACTGTTTTTGATGCTCACGAGCAGTTTATTTCCTTGTCATCGCCTGAATGGCCATGGTGTAAAGAACATGCTGGTTTTGGTATGGGCCTGCGGAGTTTGAATGTCTCTTTTTGACGATTTTAAAATCGACGGAACCCAGCTGGTCGCCAAGGAAACCGGCGCGCAGATTCCGCTGACGGCGGGCTTTGCCCGCGACGCGTTGCGGATTGCGAGCTTTGTGTGGTTCATCAATGGCTTGCGCGCCTCGCGCATCGTCAAGGGCCGCGAGCCGCGGGCGCGGATTTCTTTCTACCCGAAAAAGCCGCGTTCCTATTATGCAATCTGGCCGGTGTGCCAACTTGCCGATGTTAAGATCGTCGATGACCCGGCTGATGCGGACCTCCATTTTTATTTCGAGGACCGCGAATTCCTGATCGCACCGCATCCGACGCCGAGCGACAAGCCAGCCTTCAATATCGGTTGCTTCGACATTCGCAAAAGCGTCGTCACGCGGATTTTTGAAGAAACCTTCGGCTACGGATTTTCCATTGACCCAACCGCCCATGTGGGGCCGGCGGTTGAAAAATCGGAAGCCAACGGCAAACATGACGGCCGCATCATTCAGTGCCCGATTGATGCGCCGCGCCATGGCTTTGTCTATCAGCGGCTGGTCGACAACACGTTTAATGGCGACGAACATGTCGATATCCGCACGCCAATTGTCGGCGGTAGTATTCCGAATGTGTTTTTAAAACGCCGCACCCGGGATTTGCGGTTTTCCAACGACAATCATCGCGTCGATCTGGTAGAAACCGATGCGTTTTTATCGCCTGACGAGCAGGAAAAGATTTGCGCCTTCGCGCATGCCATCGCCATGGATTTCGGCGGCCTCGATATTTTGCGCGACCGCAATAACGGCCGCATCTACATTGTCGACGCCAACAAAACCGATATGGGCCCGCCAGCGGCAATGCGCGGACCGGACAAACTGCGCGCCATGCGCGGGCTCGCCGACGCTTTCGCGGCGATGGTCGATGACGCGATTGCGAAATAACGCGAACACACACCGCAACGCCAACCGCTAACACGCAAGGTCCCGATTTTGGCCGGCATTCCCTTCGTTAAAGATATCGACTTCACCCCCGGCGCGCCCGACCGGGTCCATCCCGGCGTGCGGCGGGTAATCGCAAACAATCCCGGCCCCTACACCTATACCGGCAGCGGCGCCTACATAATCGGGCGCGGCGAGGTTGCGGTGATTGATCCGGGACCGGACGATCCGACGCATCTGGATGCGCTGTTGCGCGCGACGACGGGTGAAACGGTCAGCCATATCCTCATCACGCACACCCATTCAGACCATTGCGGGCTGGCGCGCGCATTCGCTGCGCGCACCGGCGCGCCAATCCTCGCTTTCGGCCCGCATCCGGTTGGCGACAAGCAAGATGACGCCCCCGCCCTTGATGAAGGGGCGGACTATTCCTTCGCGCCCGATATTTTACTCCGCGACGGCGATCTTATCGAAGGGTCGGGCTGGAAAATTGAAGCGGTCTGGACGCCCGGACACCTCTCGAACCATCTTTGCTTCGCGTTGCCGGCGGAAAATGCGCTGTTCACCGGCGATCATATGATGGGGTGGGCGACCACCGTCGTGGCGCCACCCGATGGCGATATGACAGCCTATATTGAGAGCCTGGAAAAATTGCTCACGCGCGATGATGCGATCTATTTTCCGACCCATGGCGCGCCAATTGAAACTCCGCATCGTTTCGTGCGCGCGGTCAGAACCCACCGGCTGATGCGCGACGCGCAAATTGTTGAACAGCTCAAAAAAGGCCGCAGCGGCATCAAAGAGATCGTTACGGCGATGTATGCCGATATCGACCCTCGGCTGCATGGCGCCGCGGCGCTCAACGTCCTCGCCCATCTCATCCGGCTTGTCCGTAACGAGACAGTGCGCTGCGAGGGTGAACCCGGGATGAAATCAATATACACGCTGCGTTAAACCAGCCGCGCTGTCCGGAGCTCCCTATGAAAGTCGCCTATCTCGCCTCGCAAACAACCCTGCCCAGCGCGTTGGACCGACGCACCGACGCCTATGAACATGACGCAATGATGGATTGCCTATGCTCGGCGTTTGAACCCAAAGGCGCGCGGGTTGACGATATCGCCTGGGACGACCGCGATACCGATTGGAAAACTTATGACGCGGCGATCATTGGCACGACCTGGGACTATTGGGATCGGCATGAGGAATTCCTGAATACGCTTCAAACCATTGCCGATGCAACGCAGCTGTTTAACTCCACCGCAATGGTCCAGTGGAACAGTCACAAAAGCTACCTCCGCGATCTTGGCGCAAAAGACGTCAAATTGATCCCGACCTTGTGGCTTGAGAACGCCAATGTGGATGCGGCCGCCGCCGCTTTTGATGCGCTTGATGCGGACGATGTTGTCTTCAAACGTCAGGTCGGCGCCAGCGCAAGAGGACAGCACCGCATCCGCCGCGGCAATCCGATCCCCGCCATGAGCGAGCCAATGATGGCCCAGCCGTTTCTTCACACCATTCAAAGCGAAGGTGAGTTTAGTTTTATCTTTGTCGACGGCGCCTTTTCCCATGCGTTGATGAAACGCGCCGCTGACGGGGATTACAGAATTCAATCGGAATATGGCGGCATAGAGGTCGCCATCACGCCGTCGCCAAAAGATATCGCCACAGCGATAAGCGCGCTCTTAGCCGCGCCGGGCGAAACGCCGCTTTATGCGCGCGTCGATATGCTGCGCGGCGAAACTGGCGATTTGCTCCTCATGGAACTGGAACTGGTGGAGCCGTTTCTCTATCCGTTGCAAGGTCCAGAACTCGGCGATCGGCTCTATCAGGCGGTCAAACGCAGACTCGGATAAACCTGATTTACTCATCACTAGCGCCGGGAGAAAAAGTGGAAACCGGTTTTTCGCCCCCCCGACCGCGAAGGCGGTCAGATCATAGTTGGCGCGCCTTCGCGCGCGGGCCGGCGCGCAATAAACAATCTAGATCATCGGGTGATTAACAAAAGTCACGCGATGGTCTAGGCGGCCTCGAGCAACATCCGCCGCGCTTCGGCGATCAGCCGGCGCTGCATATCTGTTGGCGGGGCTTCAATTTCCGCCGCGCGGTCGAGCATGTCGATGAGCGATTGCTTTTCCGCTGGCGTGCACACCTCCATGACCGGCGCCAAAATCTTGCGCACTGAATTGCCAGCGTCGTGAATTTGACCGACGGCCATCCGCGCAAACGCATAAAGTCCTTCGGCGGTTTCTTCGTCCGCATCGAAGCCGGCGCGCATATCCGCGACCATCGCATGATGTTGGCGCTCAGTAACGGCGCCGTCATAGGCCATGACCTGATAGATCATCACCGCCGCGGCCTCGCGCGGGTCGGAGAGGTTTTCAATCAACCGTTGGTCGATTTTCCGGTTCCACTTGCCGCTGCGAATAACACCCTTCACATCGCGGATGGCCTCGCGGCCTTCACCCGCTGCGTTAACGAAATAGGTAAACGCCCAGAAGGCCGCCGCAGCGGCGCCTAAAACAGCGAGAATGATGTGCATGGCCAGGCTCCTTTGAAGCGAACTCTAAACACTGTTTGCGGTTATTGCGAAGCAAAAGCATGGGCTTGTCTTAAACACCACAAAAGCCTTCAGGCGGTGATTTGTCGATCTTGCATGGCTCGGATAGGGTTTGCAAAACAGATTAAGTATCAGGGGGAGATTATGAGAAAATTGCTAACCGTGCTGGCGTTTTTGTTAAGCGCGATCACATCCAGCTCGGCGCTGGCGGAAAACACATCCTGTACTACGCTGCCTTTTGCATCCGAGATGCCGGACTATTTCGCGCCCTGTTACAAATGGGACGGCAGCCCTCGGGACGCCTATCTTCTCTACCCCCAAAGCTGGGGCGCGGAGCCTAGCGCCGCCCAACAGAACGATCTGCGTACGGTCAAACGCGCCTTTGCGGACATTAAAAGTTTCTACCGCCGCTATGCGGAGCTGCCGGTTCCGTTTGTGTTTTATGTAACTGACTCTCCAGCGCCGAGGCGCGCGGACGATCCGACATTCGTCGCCGACTTCGAAGCCTTTCAGGACCCGCATATCTCGCGGCGCTTTCCCGATGCCTGCTGGATATCAACCACCGGCCTCGGGCTTTCCTCCCCGGCGGAAAAACTCAAATTCATCATCGCCCATGAGGTCGGCCATTGCCTGATCGAGACTTATGCCGGCGTCCAACTACAAGACAATGAGGATGTGTGGTTTGAAGGCGTCGCCGAATTTATCGCCAACCAGATCTATCTCTCGGCAGATTATGAAAACCTATACGCATCCAACTATGTCATCACCGACAACGTGTTCGACACACCTTATTTCAATGTTTTGTTTTTTCAGCACTACGCCAACCAGCGCGGCGGCGCGCGCGCGATGTTGGACCTCGGCAAACTGTTGGCCGCGCATCCAGACAAGTTGGATTTTCACCCGGTCCTGAACGGCCTGTCCGATATCGAAACTCTGTGGCACGACTTCGCCAAGGCCCTTGTCGACAACACGATTGCCGACCGCGCCGGCGGGCGCAGCGACGGAACCATGGCGCGCGGCGCCGTGGCGACATTGGCGGAAGATCTGGAGCTGACGCCATCGTCGGAAGACGGAACGCTTTCGATGGAAGAAAACAACACCTTCGCCGGCTACCCGCAGCACATCAAACTGGCGCCGAAAGGCGTCTACCGCATCGACATGCCGCAAAGCTCGTCAACAAATTTGCGCGCATCGGTGAAAAATGGCGGCAGCTGGCGCGCCTTTACCGAACCGCTCGACATCACCACCGGCTGCGAGGATGGCGACGCACAGGAATTATTGATGCTCATCAGCACCACAAGCGCAGAGTTAAATTTTCCGACCTTGTCGTTTTCCTATACCGCCGGCGAAAATGAAGAATGCGAGGAAGAAGAGGAGGTCGCAGAGGGGTGCGCCTGCACAACTCAGGTCGATCAATGCGTCATCGGCCGCTGGACCATGGCGCCGGGCCAACGCACCGGCTTTTTGAGTGGCGGCGGAGAAACCCTCGACATTGCGCAAATGATGTCGGGCTCAGGCTCGGCCAGGCGTGGCGATAAGTCCATCGAATGGGACACTATCAGCCGCGAGGTCAACGGCGTGCTGGAATTTTCCCGGCCCAACAACGCCAATGGCGCCTTCTCCGAGCGCGGAGAGCGGCGTTTTCGTCATGAGTATGGCCGCGGCGAATCCATGACGGGGACGGTTAAAGACGCCCAGTCTCAAACCATGGAGGCGAATTTTTGCGCCGACCGCACAACCGGCGAGCTTTGCTTTTTCAACATCGAGAGTAATTACACCGAGTATTTGTTTCAGGTCGCAATGGAGTTCGGCATTGTGATGGACAGGCGCACACCGCCGCCCGAAGCATTGCGCCCCGAAACGGCGCCGGTCGGTCTCAGCTATACGTGCACGGCGGATGCGCTCAGCTATACGCTGAACGTCAATAGCGGCGGCGGCTCGGGCGAGATCACCTGGTCGATGACCCGGGACGATTAGGGCGGGCAAGAAGCCGCATCGCGTCTTTAACGCCATCATCTACCCTCATCCTGAGGAGCCTTTGCGAAGCGAAGGCGTCTCGAAGGATAAGATGCGAAGCGCAGCGTATGTAGCCGATCCTTCGCGAGGCGAACCTTCGGTTCGCTCCTCGCGATGAGGAAGTAGTTAAGGATCGCCCTTTTCCACCGCCGTCAGGTTCATGGTGACGAGGGCGCCGGGTTTGGGCAACGCCGTTACCGCGATCGCTGTGCGCGCCGGGCGATGCTCCCCCATTGCCGCTGCGTAAGCGGTGTTCATCGCTTTAAAATTCGACATGTCGGTGAGGAAAACATTGACATGCAGAATATGCGCAAGGTCAGAGTTGACCGTTGCGAGCATGCTCGCAAAGGACTTGATGATTTGTGTTGTTTGGCTCGCCACATCATCGCTGACAAGGTTTTGCGTCGACGGATCAACGCCCGCCGTTGCGCTGATCGCAATGAAACCGTTAGTTTTGGCAATGTGGCTGTAAGGCCCGATCGGCGCCATCACATCCAGCGGCGTGAAGGTTTCAACTTTGGGTGGCACGGCTGCCCTTTACGTGAAATTAGTTAGTATTTTTCTAAACACAGATTCGATGAAAATAGTAGTCATGTGTGCAGATTATGCATTAAAACTAGCATTCACATCACGACGAAACGTAATATTTTTTTAGAGGCACAAGCAAGTTGCTACACCCCTAACAATCAAGACATCATAACAGTTGCCCGCAAATACAAGGCCCTTGAAGTTTATTGAAAATGGCTGCCGCTCAGAGAGATTTGATATTACTAGGCGCTGGCGCCTCCGTAGAGGCGGGGATGCCAACCGCAATTCAAGCACCGGATGTTTTGAGGCAGGCTATGGTAGATAATGAAGGGTTTGAAGAACACATAAAGACTTTAGATTATGTTTTAAATAGATTGAAAACCGCCAATCGATCTCCAGATATTGAGCAAGTCTTTCGTAGCTTAGATGCCCTTAATAACGCAAAGGAACAAGACATCGCCCCCTTTGTGAAAGAATGGGACACGGATCTTGTTGATACTTTCTGTGGAACAAAAAACCCTGTGCACAAAACTGGATTCCTAGCTAAACCACCCAGCCAACCAACATATACAAAGTACCAACTTCTAAAAGATGATTTGCTTACTGTGTTTGACTTTTTGAGTTGGCCCAAAATGGCGAACGTCCAACCTTTGGCGTATCTACAACCGCTAATTCGTTATGCCAAAGAACAAAAAGTATGTGTGGCTACATTGAATTATGATCCCTTCGTTGAAAGGGCGGCTGAGATAATTAATATTAAGGCCTGTACTGGAATTGAATCCTGGCAAACAAGTAAGAAGCTCACATGGGATACCCAAAGCTTCAACTTGATCAAACTGCATGGATCGTTTGAGTGGTGGCTTGAGTCCGGGATATGGCACTACAATGATACATTTTGCAGCAATCATCCAAACCGCTCATCCATGTCAGCTTGTCGACAACTTTTATTTGGTCAGAATGCTAAATTAGACCCCTACGGCCCATTTCTCGAACTATATATATCATTCAAGGCTGCTTTAAAAAAGGCAGATAGGATCAGTATAATTGGGTTTTCATTAAAAGACGATCACATCACTGAATGCTTATATCAGTGGTTATTGGATAGCCCACTAAATACAATTAGAATTGCAAACGGACCTGATTTCAAACAAATAGAGGTGCCGGCAAGGATAAGAGAGAATTCATACTCTCAAGAACTTCTAGGCCGTTCTGAAATCCACCCATATTTTGCTAGCGAGGCTATTTCAAAATGGTTTTGTTCTAGTGGAACAACAGCCTAGTCTTCTCCCGTTTACTACTATTACCATGGCCTTATGCATATAGTGGAGGGACTGGCGGTCTAACTCACGGATACAACTTCTCCGTCGTCCATTCGGATTGCGCGTTCTTGCGTTTGAACTGTAGGCGGTCATGCAAACGGAATGGGCGGTTGACCCAGAATTCTATCTGTGTCGGGACTATACGGTAGCCCGACCAATGCGGCGGGCGCGGAACTTCGCCGAGGCCGAATTGCGCGGCTTTTATCGCCACTTCCTTGGCGAGCGCCAACTTGCCGGCCATGGGGCGCGATTGCGCCGAGGCCCAGGCGCCAATGCGGGCGCTGCGGGCTCTGGTTTTGAAATAGGCGTCGGCGGCCTCATCGCTCACCGGCGCGACGGCCCCGCGAAAGCGCACCTGACGACGGATGGTCTTCCAATGAAAGCAGATAGCCGCTTTTGAGTTAGCAGCGAGCTGTTCACCCTTAGCGCTCTCTGTGTTGGTGTAAAAAGTCAGCCCCGCCGCATCGACGTCCTTTAACAGCACCATGCGCACATCCGGCAGGCCGTCCGCATCGACCGTAGCGAGCGCCATGGCGTTGGGATCGTTGGGCTCGGTTGTCTTCGCCAGCGCCAGCCAGTCGGAGAACAGCGCAACCGGATCGTCATCGGTGAAGACCTCGCCCTGATCTTCGTCGGCCGAATACGCCTCCTCCGAGGGGCTTGGCGGGATTAATTCATCGGCGGTCATGGCGATTATCTCCAAAATCTGCGCGCGTTAACCCTTATGCGCCGTGGATGCGTCATGTTAGACCTACGCGGCTTGAGAATTTGACGCTAGAGCGGAAAACGAAATGTCTTTTAACACATTCGGCCATGTCTTTCGGATCACCACATGGGGCGAGTCTCATGGGCCCGCGCTTGGCGTGGTGATTGACGGATGCCCGCCGGGGATCGTGCTGCGCGCCGCGGACATTCAAACCGCGCTCGACAAGCGCAAACCCGGCACCTCGAAATTCGTCACCCAGCGCAAAGAACCCGATACGGTGAAAATCCTCTCCGGTGTGTTTGAAGACGACCGCACCGATGGACCGCGCACCACCGGCGCGCCGATCAGCCTGATGATTGATAATGTCGACCAGCGCTCGAAGGATTATTCAGACATCCGCGATAAATATCGCCCCGGCCATGCCGACTTCACCTATGATGCTAAATATGGTTTCCGCGATTATCGCGGCGGCGGGCGCTCTTCCGCGCGCGAGACCGCCGCGCGCGTCGCCGCCGGCGTGGTTGCGGAAAAGGCGCTGGCGCATGTGCACCCCGGCGTCATGATCCGCGCCTACCTCACTCAAATCGGCCCCTACAAAATTGACCGCGCCCGGTTCGACTGGGCAGAGATAAACAACAATCCGTTCTGGTGCCCCGACCCCGTTGCAGCGAAACTCTGGGAAGAAAAACTCGACGACGCGCGCAAGGCCGGCTCATCCCTCGGCGCGATTGTCGAGGTTGTCGCCTCCGGCATTCCCGCCGGCCTCGGCGCGCCGGTCTATGGCAAGCTTGATGCGGATCTAGCCTCCGCAATGATGTCGATTAACGCCGCCAAGGGCGTTGAGATCGGCGCCGGCATGGGCGCGGCGGCGCTCACCGGCGAGGAAAACGCCGATGAAATCCGTATAAAGAACGGCGCCCCGCATTTCCTCTCAAACCACGCCGGCGGCATTCTCGGCGGAATATCTTCCGGCCAGGACATCGTCGTGCGGTTTTCGGTTAAACCGACCTCGTCGATATCCACCCCGCGCAAGACCGTTACCGCGGGCGGCGAGGAAACCGAAATCTCCACCAAAGGCCGTCACGATCCTTGCGTCGGCATCAGGGGCGTACCCGTCGGCGCGGCGATGATGGCGCTGGTGCTTGCCGACCACGCATTGCTGCACCGCGCCCAATGCGGTTGAGGCTTTGCGAATAAGGAGGCTGATTCTTGCCTACTTCCCCCCGCCAAAAGGCAAGATCGCCGGCACCTTGGCCATGTAGTCGCGATATGTGTCGCCGAATAGCGCAATCATGTCGCGTTCTTCATAGCCGACCGCAACGAAAATATAGGTCGTCCATATCCCAGCGAACAGCAAATGCCCCGCCGTCATATGGGGCGTCGCCCAAAACGCGATAATCCAGCCAAGATAAAGCGGATGGCGAACATATTTGTATAGTGACGGTGTGACGAAATGAGGTTTTGGCGGTTCCTGTTTTTTGAACCCGAGCCAACCCTGCAACAGGCCAAAAAGTTCGAAATGATTGATTAGGCAAGTCGACAGGAGGACAAGGCCAATACCGGCGAAATAGAGCGCCGTTAACAGTCCCGACCACAGCGGCGCATCGACCGACCAGACCACCGCGGGCATGGGCTGCCAGTAACGAAACAACAGCACAAGCACGACAACGGTGAGAAGCACATAAGTGCTGCGTTCAAAGGCGCGGGGCAGGAATTTGATCAAAGCTTTCTTAAAGCCCCATCGCGCCATCACCGTGTGCTGCACGCCAAACAAAAGTAGAAGACCAATATTGACCAACGCCGCCGGCGCCGCCACGGCCAGACCGCCACTGTCGATTGTGCTTGGGACGTTTACAAACGACGTCATGTCGCCGCCCATAAAAACGATGAGATACAAAAACGATGCAAAAAACATCAAGTAAACGACAACACTATAAATGAGCGCGATGATCCCCATCGGTCCCTCCCGTTGCTGTATGTGATGACGCAACTTATCGGAGCGGGGTCCTTACGTCATTTTGCGCTCTCGGAATAGTATAAAATTGCCCACCAAGAGATTATTCTGTATGCCCCGCACAATAACTGTGCAGTGCACAAATATATTACGCAGACGCACAATTTTTTTAACAGAAATAGCCTGCGCCCTAGCGACAGGACTGATCAAGCCAGCCGGCCAGCTCGCCCGCCAGTCGGATGCGATGCCATGAGAATGAATGATCAGCATCAAGTCGTAATTCGGCAAGGTCGATGCCGGGCGCAGCTTTATATGTTTCTACCAGGCTTTCAAAGACAGAAATATCAACCGCCTGATCACGCTCGCCGCCGATCAGGAAGATGCTTTTGCCCGCCAGGCGCGGCTCTAGCTGGCGAAGATCAAAACTGGCGCCCGCTGCGGCGAGTTCAGAGATGGCGCCGCCGCCCGAAAAACCGTTCAGCATACCGAGCGTATTGGAATATTGTTTGAACCCTTCAAGCGCTTCCGGCGAGGCTTCAGCGATTGCCGCGCGGTCGCCAAGATTGGCGGCGGCGATGCCGGCGATGCATTTGACGCCCGCATCGGCCGCCCCGCCCTGCAACGCCATAAACCCGCCCATGGAATGACCGATGAGGGCGATGCGGCCGGTATCGACCCGCAGCGCGGCATTCGCCGGGGCGCGCAGAAACGCGAGCGCGACGGCGACGTCCTCAATGCCGTTCGTAAAACTGAAGACGCCCTCAGAGCCCCAGGCGCCACGATAATGGAAGAACAAAACATTCCAACCGCTGCGCCGGATCGCCTGAGCGATGTCGAGATTTTTTTCAAACCCCGGAAACCCATGCAGCAAGATCACGGTCGGGTGCGGCCCGGCGCCGTCAGCGAGATAGATATGTGCGTTCATCATTGCGCCATCACTGTCGATACGCAGCTCACGCACCGCTGGCGGGTAATCCAGATCAATTCTCGTCGGGTCCTCAACCACAGGATCGCCCGCGCGTGCCGGCGCAATCGCCATTAGCGACGTGATCAACAATGATGCGGCAACGATTGCGCTAAGCACGCTTTTTTCACGGCCCATTCTGGCTCTCCTCTCAGGTAAGAAAGGCAAGCCTAACCGGCGCAAGAGGCCGCGTCTATGTATATGGATGCATGCACAGTGAGATTACTATTTCACACTGCAGAGATAGCACGCTAAGCTCATCCTTATGAAAAAATTACTTTTATTGACCCTGCCCTTTGTGGCGGTTTTCGCCGGTCTGTGGCTGTTGCGCACGCCGGACACGGACCCGGCGGCGATGACTGATAAATATACCAACGCACAATCCCGGTTTGTCGAAAACACTGAAGGTTTGCGGGTTCATTATCGTGAGGGAGGAAACCCGGAAGGCGCGCCGATCATTTTTGTGCATGGCACATCGGCGTCGCTCCACACCTGGGCGCCGCTGACGGAGCGCCTCGGCGAAGATTACCGCATCATCACCTACACCCAGCCGGGTCACGGCCTTACCGGTCCGCATCCGCGCGATGATTATTCCTATACCGGCATGGCCGAAGCGCTTGATCTGGTTACGGAAGAACTCGGGCTTGACCATTTCACCCTTGGCGGTAACTCCATGGGCGGCTGGGTCGCCTGGCGCTATGCGCTCGCCAATCCGACCCGCATCAATGCGCTCATCCTGCTTGACGCCTCGGGCATGCCATTGCGTGCGGGCGAGGAAGCGCCGCCGCTTAATCTCGGTTTTAAACTTCTTCAAACCCCGTTCGGACGCATGTTAATGCAAAATTATACGCCGCGGCCGCTGGTCGCGAAGTCTGCGCGCCAGACCGTGTCTGTGCAGTCTGTGATGGATGAGGCTGCGATCGACCGCTATTGGGAACTTATCCGCCTGCCCGGCAATCGGCGCGCAGCCGCGCTTGGCGCGATGGCTGACCGGGACGCGCATTACGCCGACCACGTTGGCGAGATCACCGCGCCAACGCTGATCCTTTGGGGGGCCGAAGACCAGCTTATTTTTGCTTCCGCGGCAAAGACTTTTGATGAGCGCCTGCCCAATGCCCATGTGATCGTCTATGACGGCGTCGGGCATATCCCTATGGAAGAGGCGCCAGACCGAACCGCAAGCGATATTGATGCGTTTTTACAAGCCGTCCTTGAGCCGCAATTGGAGTTACAACAATGAAGCTTTTCTGGTGCCCGCAAACCCGCTCCCAGCGCGCGCTCTGGCTGTTGGAAGAGGCCGGCGTTGATTATGAGCGTGTACTGATTGATATTCGCGATCCAGCCAGCCCGCGCGACCCGGACTTCGCCAAGGCAAGCCCCATGGGCAAGGTCCCGGCGATTGCCGATGGCGAGGCAATGCTCGCCGACAGTGCGGCAATTGCAATGTATGTCGCTGACAAATATCCCAAAGCTGGTCTCGCGCCTGCAACGGATGACCCGGCACGGGCGCAATATTATTGGTGGATGGTGTTTACGCCCGGGGTGATTGAGCCGGCGATGGCGGAGAAATTTTCCGGCGCGGAGCCAAATCCGCTGAGCCACGCCTGGGGGAGTTTCGATTTGATGATCGAAACGTTTGAGAAAGGCGTCGGAGATGGCCCCTGGATATTGGGTGAACAATTTTCGGCGGCCGACATTATGGTCGGCTCCTCGGCGTGTTTTCTGAAGCAATTCGAGATGCTGCCGGACAGCAAAATCCTTGAAACCTATGCTGAACGCTGCATGGCGCGTCCGGCCTATCAACACTCTGCAGAACTCAGCGCAGCGGCGTAAGAGGCGCGCGCCGAAGTCAAAAATCGCTGCATTTGCCTTTGGCTTCCCAGTCGCCATAGCGCGTCGGCTCGAGGCGGTTTTCGTCGCTATCGCCTGAGCGCTCGAAGGCGGCGTCAAACTTGCGCCGACGTTCGGCCGCCTCGCGCAGGGCGCGGAGCGCCGCAGCGGTGAGCTTTTTACCAGGTGCTGCGAACAGATCGCGCTTGCGGATTTTCTTCCTTTTACGCTTTTTACTGGAGGCGTTGGGCTTGCCAAACATCTGCGTCTCCACAAAAATAAGTCCCGCAACGAAATGCTCACTACCATGGTTGGCGCATTATGATGTTCAAACTCGATAACAACGCACTCACTTATGCGTGATAACACTTTGACGTTATGGGCATCGACAAGCCCCGGCTAATTTGTGAGACGTGAACACAATATCAGGCGTGGGATAATCATGAAACGGACTGACTGTGATTGGAATTTGATATGAATCTTTTCTCGAAGCGCCTTGTCGCCATTGCTGTCGCTTTATGCCTGGCGCCAGCAAGCGCTTTTGCGGGCGATTATAAACTTGATGACCTTTCCTGGCTGACTGGCAACTGGGTCGATTTGCGCGATCCGGAAAACCCGGTCGAAGTGCAATGGAACCCCGCCATGGGCGGCGCCATGATAGGCTCATGGCGCAAAGTTAAAAATGGCGCTCTCGTCGCTTATGAAATCCTCACGATGCGTGACATGAACGGTAAAATTATTTATCGTTTTGACTATTATAAAAAAACCGAAAATGAAGAAACGTTCTCAGTTGATTCAACCACACGCTTAAAGCTTGTCAGCGCCAAAGAGAGCCACGCCGTGTTCAATATTATCGGCGAGGAGAACTGGATGTTGACCATGCAAGTCGAAGATGGCGTCTTGAGCGGTTATATGGAAGATCAAAACAACCCCGACGCCGAACGCTTTTACAGCTATGTCGCAACCCGGCAGACGCCTTAACGCGAGGGGCGATCAGCTTTTTACAAAGCACGAAACCTTAGTGAGGAACGCAAGCGTTTCATTTTCCTGCTTGAGCCCGGCATCCTCAAACAACGCCCCTAAATCTGTGCGGCAATAGCTGTCATAATAGGGCTCGTGAAAGCCCCGCGGGAAATTTTCCAACAAGATATCAAGGCCGGGCTCGTCGCCATATTGAATAGTGTCGACAAGGATCAGAACGCCGCCGGGTTTTAACAGTCGGCAATTTCTGCAGCCACTATCGCGCGCACTAATGGCGGCAATTCGTGAAACAGATAGACCGCCGTCACCACATCATAAGCGCCGCCCTCCAGTCCGGTCGCCTCGGCGTTCGCCTCGATATAGCGCACGTCATTCCAGCGGCCGAGTCTCGCGCGCGCCTTGCCGAGATAGGCCGGCGACAGATCCAGCGCCGTCACGCTCAATTGTGGCCAGTTTTCTTTTACGCCCTGCAAGTAGCGCCCACCACCGCAGCCAATATCCAAAAGCGCGGCGGTCGCGACATCCTTGCCGCGCAGCGCATCGCCGATCAGCGGCAGGCTCGCCCGGCGCATCGGCCCGGCAGCGCCCGTAAACAGGGTTTCGACCTGCATGTCATAGCGCTCGGCCGACGCGGCGGTCAGCCAGCCATCGGTCTGGTAGTGAAAATTCTGCAGGAAGTAGCGCGGATATTTCGCAGCGCTGGTTTCAGTCAACACTTCTGAATGACCGCGCGCATGTTTGCGGCGGGCAATCTTTTTGGAATCGCGCAGGTAGTCGCGGCTTTGTTTTAAAAGATTTGGCAGCGACGGCAGGCGGCGCAACTCGGCCGGCATCCGGTAGCGCCCGGCTTCGATATTTTTCCAGTCCTGGCGGAACGCGCTGCGAAAAGCATCCTTCAGCCGCTGACGGTCAAGCGGCGCAAACTCCTCCGCATAAGGCGCTTCGCCCGGTTCGGTGAGCGGGCCCATCAGCCGGCGGCCAGCGGCGTAATGGCCTGTGTACCAGAGAATGCGCGCCGCTTGAGCGCTGACATAAGCAGCGTGCTTTGCTCCTGTGGTCAGTGTAGCGGTTAACAGCGCCATGGTTAGATCCTGCGATTTACACAGCTAAAGTGCCCATGATCTTCGCGCGGTTCAAGCGCCTGAGCCCGCGACAGCTTGGCGTTGGCGCCATAAAAAAGCGGACGCCGAAACGGCCGCCCGCCTTTTTACACTTCGCTCCCCTCTAGCGGCGATAATAACGCACCGCCGGGTCCGGGCGGCCGACATAACAGCTGAACCGGAAATCGCGCTGACGCCAGATATCGAGCGTGCGATAAGCCTCGCCCGGATTGGGGAATTCCATGATGGCTTCACGCCCCGCAGACGTATCTTTAACGATCTTCCACTTGCCGTTGTCCTTGACCACGCGCGAGCCCGCCGGATCGATCGGATTGCAGTCCTCGCCGCTATAGGCGCCGGATGGCGCCGAGCCCGCGGTCAGAAAATACACCGCCGACGGATCCGGCCGACCAACGTAACACACCTGATCGAGCCGGTAGTTGCGCACTAGCGCCAAAGTCCGGTTGGCCTCCGCGCGAGTGTCGCCGGCTTTGGTAATGTTATGCGTCCGGCCGTCAGCAAGTCGCTCGTTCAAATTCCAGGCGCTGCCCTGGCGCGAGACCGACACAGCGTCGGGATTGAAGTAGATACAGTCTTCATTCGCATAAAGACCATTGACGCCGGAAATGTCGCGCGCCGACAGGGCGGTGCGATTGCCGATTACAGCGCCCGGCGTCAACACCTCGATCGTTATCTTGGGGTTGCCAGCGGCGTCAAGTTTGCCGAACGCCGTCGCGCCATAATGCATGATCGATCCATAATCGTAATTGGCGATATCGGTTCCATCGCTCACATGGCGATCAAAATTGCGGCCTTTGCCGCTGCGAATATTGCTGTTCAATATCCGCACGAAAGTGTTGCGGTCCTCGCGACTTTGTTCGTGCCAGATACCAGCGGAATGCAGGGTCTCATGGGCGATTGTACCCGGCGGACACCAAGTGTCATCTACCTTCTTGATTTTAATCTCCTGGCGACCGCCTTGACGCCCAACCGGCGACGAACATCCGTTATTGACCCGCTTGAAGCGCACATAATCGCTTTCCCCGGTGCGCGGTTTGACGATGAGGTTGGTAACGCCATCGACTAAGGCAATACCGTCAAGGATTGACTGACGCTCATCGGCTGGAAAGGCGCTGTCAATTTCATACGGGATCACCCCGCCCGGCCACAGATAGTTCTCGCCCGAGCGGCGGATCAGCGGCGATTGCACCGAACAGATATCGCCGCTGCAACTGCGCCGTTCGGTATCTGCGCGCGTCATCGCATCATGACGGCCAAGAATGATATCGCCTTCGGCAATCGCCAGCCCGTCGATGATCTCGTAATTGATATCGACCACTGAACCTTTGCCGGCGAGCTTATAGGCAACGCTCGCGCCCGGACCTGTACGGTCCGGCGCATAGGCTTCTTCTTCCACGCGGACAATCGTCGGCAGAGCGACCACCGGCGGGAGGGTCACGCCGCTGTCTGGCGTCTTTCCAATCGGCCCACTGGGGCCGAGAATGACCGGCGGGAGAATCACGCTGCTCTCTGGCCCTTCCAAAGCCGGCCCGGTCGGCGCCGGAACCACAGGCGGCGCAACGATGGTCGCCGCTCGTACGCCGCCGCGCGCCAGCGCAATCACACCAAAACCGGCATCCGTCAGCGCGCCATTACGCGCGCAGCGCACCATCACCGCGCCGCCGCCCCAACTCTCTGGCCAGCAATGGGCTTTGGTTAAAATCGCCGAGACCTGAACATGGCCGCCGGGATTGGCCTCCGGTCCGACCGCGACCCGGTAACGGCCCTCAGAAACGCGTTGGACGCTTTGCGCGGAGCCGTCGCTGGCGAGCCCATGCGCGGCGCCAAGCTCGCCGTCAAACGCCACATTGAACGCCATCGACATGCGCGCAATCCCCTCGCGCAACAACAACACCGATGAGCGCGCATCAACCAGGGTCTCGCTTGGATTGATACATGTCACCTGAACCCGCCCGCGCGTATTCAACGTAGTGTCGCACCGCGCAGGGGTCGCATAACCGGTCGCCAGAGAAATATGACGATTACGGACATTATCCGCAAGATTGACTTTATAGTTGCCCGCAGTGGTGCGCGTGACATTCATATCGCCCGGACCAAAACTATACCCGCCCGCCGCGCTGTAGCTTGCCGCTATTTGATTGCTGAGCCAGGCATAGGCGATCTGACTTTCCTCACCCGCCGCCGCCTTGATCGCAAGAATGACAAACCGCCGGTCCGCCAACGCGCCGGCGGCGTCATAGCAACGCACATCCGCGGTTCCATTGTCCCAGCCTTGCACATTGCAATAGCCGGCATCGGCGCCATAGAGCTGCACTTGCACATTTGCGCCCTGTCCGGCGACGCGGCCAAAGGCGACCCTGTAGCGCCCCAGCGACCGCCGGGAAATTTGCACCGGCTGGCCGTCATTAAAGACATAATTTGCATCCGGCGTATATGTCGCGCTCGCTGGCCTGTTGGCCCATGCATAAGCGAGGTCTGCGCCATAAGCACTGGTCGCGCCCGCCGCCAGGACCGCCGCAACAGATGCAACGATTTTTGAAAATTGAACAGCCATAACCTGCCTCCCCACAATTTACTGGGCACGGCCCGCCGCTGATCGGCGCGCCGCCCGCTGGCGCGTGATCGGTAAAAACTAGAACAAGATTGCGCTCAATCAAAGCACTTGCCTACAAGATTTTATGAAGGCGTTCGGGAAAGCAAAATCAGCTGCAAAATCAGGCATCTATTGCAATTCAGGAAATGCGAATGCGTCGCATTGAAGAAGCATGCGCCGCCATTGACGGCCAGTTTTTCCTATATTCCCTATGCGGATTTAATGGCGCCAAGTAAAAACTCCGTATTGCCGCCGCCGCCGCTGATCGGGCTTTTCATATAGCCGGTCCAGCGCCAATCGGGTTGGGCGGCGATCCACTCACCAATCGATTGCGCGACGCCGACCGAGTTTTCAATCCCAGGCTTGACGAGCCCGCCCTTGCCGATCTGCGAACGTCCGACCTCAAATTGCGGCTTGACCAGCGCGGCGAGCCGAGCGCCGGGGGCCCCAAGCGCCAATGCCGGCGGCAGCGCCTTTTTCAGGGAGATGAAGCTGACATCGCAGACGATGATCTGGACCGGCTCGGTGATCAGCGCTTGCGACAAGTCCTTCGCGTGGGTTTGCTCGAGATTAACCACGCGCGGATCGCGCGCGATCCTGCCCTCAAGCTGTCCGGTTCCGACATCGACCGCATAGACCTTCGCCGCGCCGCGCCGCAACAGGACATCGCTAAAGCCGCCGGTCGAGGCGCCGAGGTCGAGGCAGATTTTTCCTGCGGGGTCGATCTCCATCGTGCGGAGCGCTGCGTCCAGCTTGACCCCGCCGCGCGAGACATAGGGGTGGACATCACCGTCAACCACGACCACAGCGCCGGGCGCAACCTTTAACGACGACTTTTGCGCAACCGCTCCGGCGACCCGCACCAACCCCGCCCGGATCGCCGCTTGCGCCCGCGCCCGGCTCGCAAACCGGCCGGCGTCGATGAGATATTGATCAAGCCGCATCACTAAAAACCCATAGCGCACCACGCTTGCGCGTACTACGCCGCCGTAGTTTCCGGCTACAGAAAAGCAGACATCAAAAAACCCCGCTAAAAGCGGGGTTTCCTGATCGATATATAATTTAGTCTAGTGTTAGGCTTTTTTCTTACGTCCAGCAAAACCAAGACCGGCAAGACCCGAAAGCAGAAGGATCGCTGCGCCAGGAACAGGAATTTCCTGAACCGTGAAGACGAAATCGTCAAAGTCAGGCTCGCCTACGCCGAAAGCAATATCCTTCAGATCTTCAAAGCCAACTTCAAAGACACCGCCGCCAAGCGACGTAATCAGAGCGTGCGTAAAGCCGTTATTGTTTCCGCGCGTTTTGTCACCGGAGAAGAATGAGTCACCGTTTTCAACGCCGAGGCGGAAGTAAATTTCTTGACCCGCCAGCGGAGTGGAGAACAACGTAACCATATCGCCAACCGATACGGAATTGTTGAATACGAAGATTTCCGGACCCACCATCATTTGCAAGAAAACATCGCTGTTTAGAACTGCATTTCGGTTGGTAAAGGTAAACTTCAAAGGACCGCCATGCTGTGAAACCAGCGTGTCGTCAGAATTGCCTAATGCGTCAGGCGTGCCCGCAGAAATTAAAGCTGCATTCGCAGTACCGAACGCCATCATGCCCGCAAAGATAGCCGCTAAGCCGGCCCGTTTTAGATTCATCATACGAACCCCCAATAAAATAACTCTGCCGGCCATTCCGACATTAATTATTTATTTACATCACTACAGAGCCGCAGCGCAACAAAATTATGTTGTTAAGGCAAAATAATCCGCAGTTTTCTTGGCCTGCACACGAAATTAACGGATAAAAACAACTTCTGATTGTGAATTAACCACAATGTGTCATCAATGCGGCAAAACCATGGGCAAATATTGTCGCCGCCAGCATTTTTCAGCCGGTATTCTGTGGGCGGAGAGCAATTTACCCTCGCAGATTCACAACTTCCGCCGACATTCCCAGCGCCTCACGTGCGCGGGCGGCGATATGTGCGGCGTTAAGGCGCGCCTCGTCATACATCTTCGCCGGCGTGTCGTGGTCCTGGAAGCTGTCCGGTAATGTCATGGTGCGGATTTTCAGCCCTGCATCAAGCGCGCCCTGTTCGGCGAGGTAATGCAAGACGAACGCACCGAAACCGCCATAGGAGCCCTCCTCGACCGTGATCAGCACTTCGTGATGGCGCACCAGCCGCATCACCAGCTCATGATCAATCGGCTTGGCGAAACGTGCATCTGCAACCGTTGTTGAGAGCCCTTGCGCCTCCAGCAGTTCGGCTGCTTTCAAGGTTTCGGCAAGCCGACCGCCATAGGCGAGAAGCGCAACTTTAGTCCCCTCACGCACGATCCGGCCTTTGCCAATCTCAAGCAGCTGGCCGATCTCCGGCAGATCAACGCCAACGCCTTCTCCGCGAGGATAGCGAAACGCGATCGGGCCCTCATCATAGGCGACTGCGGTTGAGGTCATGCGGACAAGCTCCGCCTCGTCGCCCGCCGCCATCAGCACCATGTTCGGCAGGCAGCCGAGAAACGCAACGTCAAAGGCGCCCGCATGGGTCGCCCCGTCGGCGCCAACCAGCCCCGAGCGGTCCATTGCGATCCGCACCGGCAGATTTTGCAGTGCAACGTCGTGAACGACGCTGTCATAGCCGCGTTGAAGGAAGGTCGAATAAATCGCAGCAAACGGCCGCATGCCGTCAGCCGCAAGCCCGGCGGCGAAGGTCACCGCATGCTGCTCGGCGATGCCGACATCATAGCAGCGGTCCGGATAGACTTCGGCAAACATATCAAGCGAGGTGCCCGACGGCATCGCCGCGGTGACGCCAACAATCTTGTCGTCGGTTTCGGCTTCCTTAATCAACGTCTTGGCGAAAACCTTCTGATAGGCCGGCGCGTTGGGCGTGCCCTTTTTCTGCTTGCCGGATACGACGTCAAACTTCGCAACGCCGTGATATTTATCCGCCGACTCCTCCGCGGGCGGATAACCGGCGCCTTTGCGGGTGACGACATGGACCAGCACCGGGCCGTCTTTCATGTCACGGACATTTTCCAGGACAGGGACCAGCTGATCGAGATTGTGACCGTCGATCGGGCCGACATAATAAAACCCGAGTTCTTCGAACAAAGTCCCGCCGGAGACCATGCCTCGGCTATATTCTTCAGCTTTGGCGATCTGTTTATAGACCGCATTGGGCAGGCGTTTGGCGAGCTGTTTGCCGAGCGAGCGGAAGCCCTGATAGACGCCGGAGGAGGTGGCTCTGGCGAGATAGGCGCTCATGGCGCCGACCGGCGGTGCGATCGACATATCGTTGTCGTTGAGGATCACCACCAGTTTCGAGCCAAGGTGGCCGGCATTGTTGAGGCCCTCATAAGCCATGCCGCCGGACATTGAGCCGTCGCCGATGACAGCGATGGCGGTGGCGTGGCCGCCCTGCAGCTTCGAGGCTTCGGCAAAACCGGTGGCCGCGGAAATCGAGGTTGCAGCGTGGGCTGCGCCGAACGGGTCATATTCGCTCTCGGAGCGCTTGGTGAAGCCTGACAGCCCGCCGCCCTGGCGCAGCGTGCGAATACGGTCGCGGCGGCCGGTGAGAATTTTGTGCGGATAGCATTGGTGGCCAACGTCAAATACCAGTTTATCGTCCGGCGTGTTGAATACGTAATGGATCGCCGTGGTCAGCTCGACAACGCCAAGCCCGGAACCGAGATGGCCGCCGGTCTGCGAGACCGCGTCAATCATCTCCGCGCGCAACTCATCGGCGAGCTGGCGCAGCTGGCTTTTCTCCAGCTTTCTAAGGTCAACCGGATAATTGACGGTGTCCAAAAGCGGCGTTTCAACGACCATGGGAAATCCCCTTACTGTTCTTACCAAAGCCCCGCGCGCAGCGTCATAAATGGCGCAACGCAGCATGGTGGCCGGATGTTTTAGCGCCTCAGCCGAATTTCTCCACCCCTTCTGGGGTAAAATCGCGGCAAGTTGAGGGCGAATTCGCGCTGATTGTTGTGGCGCTGCACCAGTAGAATGTCGCCATGGAAACACCGCGGGCCTTGGCGGCCTGGGTGCAGATTGCCGCCGCGCGACCATCACCGTGGCCCATTGCGACCAATGACGGACGCCCCTTTCCACTCATGATTTTCTCAGATAGCCTGTATGTAACAGGGGATAGGGGATGACTGTATTTGCGGGATACGGCCGCATGCGGGGAGCATGTCGGGCTGTCTACGGGGCAACATTTTTGACTTTTGGGCTTGCCGCACCACCTGGCGTGCTCGCGCAGGACAGCCCTGCGCCCAAGATTGAAAGTCCTTTCAACATTCCCTCAACGGTGCGTCCGGGGGTCATTGAAACTCAGCTGGAGGTCGATCTTGCTCCGGACTTTTCCGGCGCTCCGGTTATTTTATCGCCTTATGAGCCGGAGCAGCCGGCCAATGCGAACACCATCGTCCTTACCCTGAACGAGATCGTCATCGACGGCGGTGGCGCGATCCCGGCCGCAGATATCACAGCGACCTATTCTGATCTGATCGGAACGCAAATCCGCCTGTCTGAGCTATTCAATATCGCCCGGGCGATTACCCAGATCTATGCCCGGAACGGCTACCCCTTAAGCCTTGCCTATGTGCCGGTACAGGAAATCAACGATGGCGTCGTGCGGATACGGATCCTGGAAGGCTTTATCGGCGAGATCGATATTAAAGGCGCGCCGCAACGCGCCGAAGCGCATCTGCGCAAGCTTGGCGAAAAGCTAAAAGCGGAACGCCCGCTGACGCAACGCGCGCTGGAGCGGTATCTGCTGCTTGCAAACCAATTGCCTGGCCTGTCGGTCACGGGTGTTCTTGAGCGCGCCGAGCGGCCTGAGGACGGCGTTAAAATTACCCTTAGCGTTACCCCAAAACGCTTTTCAATCGCGGCCGGCGTCAATAACCGGGCATCCACCGCCGTCGGGCGCGAACAATTCTACGGCCAGCTCAACGCCAACACCCTAATCACCGGAACCGACCATTTCGGCTTTACCGCCGTACAAAGCACTGAGTTCGACGAGCTGACCTATTTTTCTTCGTCCTATGGAACGCTTTTGAACACCGAGGGCCTCGCGCTGAAGCTTACCGCCACCCGCTCGGAGGCGGCGCCCGGCATTCCTTTTTTGCGCGATCTTGGATTTGAGACGATGGGCTGGACGGCGCGAGCCGAGCTTGCCTATCCGCTCATCATGCGCCGCGACAAAACCCTGACCTTAACCTCGCGCGCGATGTGGAAAGAATTCAAGAGCGCGTTTGGAGTATCGCCAAATACCCAAGACACATTGTGGACCACCTCATTTGGCGCAGCTTTCACGCTTGCAGACCGTCATGGCGGCAATAACGTCATCGGCGTCAATCTCACCAGAGGCTGGGACATTTTCGACGCGACGCAAGCCGGCTCCGCGCTTGCCAGCCGCGCCGGCGCCGGCGGAGAGTTCGTCTCCCTCAGCACCAATATCAGCCGCAAGCAACGCCTGAGCGAGTGGCTCAACGCGCTCGTCGCAATCGAGGCGCAGACCGCCAATAATCAGCTTCTTTCATCCGAGCAATGCGGTTACGGCGGCGCCGGGTTTGGCCGCGGCTTCGACCCGTTTGAAATTTCCGGCGACCGCTGCATTGTCGGGCTTTTGGAATTTCAGGCCAGCCCGGAGTTTTTGCAGTTCGGAAAGGTCGTCGCACGGCCATATTTCGGTATTGATGCAGGCGCTGTACGGCAGATCGGTCCGCTGGCGGCCGGCGAAGACCGGAGCCGTTCGCTTTATTCGCTAAGCGGCGGCGCTCGGATTTCGCTGACGAAACACGTCGCTGTGGGTCTTGAGGGCGCGCTGCCGCTGAAGGACACATCGCCTGGCAGTGGTCGTGACGCGCGCTTTTTCTTCAGCGTCGAAGCGCGGTTTTAAGGGAGGTGCGTATGCAGATGAATATTAAAATGAGGATGTTGCGCACCGCCATCTTCGCGAGCTGTATTGCGGGCGTCGCCGGCGGCGCCGCTTTCGCCGAGCCCATTGGCGGCGTCATCGCCGCCGGCACAGGCGTCGTGAACCCCGAAATTGGCCAGACAACGACCATCGATCAAACCTCTGGCCGGCTTATCGTTGACTGGCAGAGTTTCGGCGTCAGCGCCAATGAGCGTGTCGAATTCAATCAGCCCAATGCCGATGCGATCGCGCTCAACCGGATATTGAGCGGCGCGCCATCGATGATTGCCGGGCAAATCACCGCCAATGGACGGGTCTTTCTCCTCAACGCCGACGGGATCGTTTTTACTTCCACCGCCAATATTGACGTCAACAGCCTCCTGGCGACAACCATGGATATCGCTAACGCCGACTTCATGGCGGATAATTTTGTCTTTGATCAACCGGGAACGGTTGGCGCCGCGATCGTCAATGAAGGCGCCATCAACGCGGCAAGCGCAGGGCTTATCGCCTTCGTCGCGCCAAATGTTGAAAATGCCGGGTTGCTGCGCGCTAATCTCGGCAAGGTTGTGCTCGCCTCCGGTGAAGCCTTCACGCTTGATTTTTTCGGCGACAATCTGGTCGCCTTCGCCGCATCAGCGGCAAGCGGCGCCAAAACCGGCTCGATCAATGTCAGCGGCGATATCGAGGCGCCTGATGGGTCGATCATTCTGACAGCCAGCGCGGCGCGTGATTTCATCAATACCGTGATCAATGTGGAATCCGATCTGGTCGCGGACAGCGCCTCTATGGTCGGCGGCAAGATCATTCTTTCCGGCGGCGAAAACAGTGAAATCAACATTGCCGGCGATCTTGAGGCCACCGGCCGCGATGGCGGTGAAATCGATATTGAAGGCGGCGTCGTCGCCATCGCATCGACAGCACGCCTTCTGGCCGATGCCGATCAGGGAATGGGCGATGGCGGCGCGATCCGCGTCAACTCATTCGAGCGGACGGATTTTGCCGGCCTCGCCTCGGTCGAGCCCGGCGCAAGTTCCGGCCAGGGCGGTGATATTGCCATCACCTCTGACGGCTTGGTGATTTTTTCCGGCATAGCGCGCGCGGGCGCGCCGCCGCGCGCCGGTACAATCACCATCGGCAGCAACAGCACCGGCGGCAGTACAGGTGGTGGCGGTACTGGCGGCGGCACAGGAGGCGGTAGTACGGGCGGCGGTAGTACAGGTGGCGGCGGCGCGGTCGGCGGACTACCCGACACCGGCGCAATCGACGCCGGCGCCGCACCGATCATTATCTTGCCGCCGGCAGTCGATGACCGGGCTGCTGACGCGATTTCGGAAGTCGCCGCCACAACGCCGGTGACGCCCTATGAGCCAGGCACCCCTGAGGGGCCAAGCGCATCATCGGCGGTTGTCGTTTTCGGCGAGAGCATCGTGTTCGATTTTTCCGCGGATACAGACAATAATCCGGCTGATGAAACCAGCGACCAATTGCTCTGCCTAAACGGGGTCTCAGAAGCCGCCTGCGGTGACCGCAGCGAATAGACCGGCGGGGCTGCGCCGGTATTGCACAAGACCTACGAGTTATCTGTAGGTCTTACGCCGCAGGCTTGACATCAACACGCAAATGTTTCGCAATCTCCACCAAACCGGACGCCGATAGCGGTAATATAGAACCTAAAACGGGGGCGTGAATGCTTAAGTACAAAAGAATGGGCTTTACAGTTTTCGTCCTGGCATGCGCCGCTGTACTCACCGCAGGGTTGTTTTCGCAAGCCAACGCTGACGAAACCCCGGACTATCTGGTCGAATATAAGCTTCATTCCGAGGCGCTGGCGAACGGCGATAGAGCTGCGGCGATCGAACATGGCAAGGCCGCGTGGGAGGCTGCCGAAGCCGCCCTTGGCGACCATAAATTGACCGCCACTCTGGCGTTCAATTACGGGCGCCTGATCGCGCTGTCCGACCCGGCAACGGCGCGGGCGCCTTTGCGGCGAGCACAAGAATTACTGGACGCCGGCATCGCTGAATTGCCGCAAAGCGAAGTCCGGGCGTATCTGGCTTATGCGGAATATATTGCCGGCAACACACGACTCCGCGCAGCCAAGAAATTGCGTGAGGCGCTGCTCGCGTTAGAAGCCGAATTTGGCGAACCGACCGCGACTGATGTTGTTATGTGGGTTAAGTTGGCCGCTGGAGAATTGAAGAAAGAACGCTACAGCAGCGCCATAGATGCGGCGGAAAAAGCCGAAGCGGCCATCGCCACACTCTGGCCCGATAATATCGACAAAATGAGCGAGGTCCTATTGATACAGGGCATCGCGACCCTAGTGCCCTTTCCAAGGACAATCGAAGATGTGCTGGCCGCATCAGATCTATTTGAGCGCATAATTCAGCTTTATCCGCCACAAAAAAGCGTCGAAGATTTTGACGTGATACTTGCTAGCGCTATTGCATGGGGCGCCGCTACAGATGCCGCGTTCAGGTCTCATAGTAAGAAACCTCAAGACCTGCCGGAAGAGCAGAGCGAGCTAAATGAAGTTGAAGCGGAACCACACTTTATTTTCGAAAGCGCCCGAAATGGTCCTGACGATTGCGGCATTGAATGGGAGACAAGAATACCGCCGAAATACCCAACTGCGGCGGGACGTAGAGGATATATCGGCGCGGTCATGGTTGTTTATGATCTCGGCGATGATCTCGTTGTTCATAATCCGCGCATACTCGCCGAAGTCCCGGCCTTTGCATTCAGCAAAAAGGTCCGTAACAACATGCACACATGGCGGCTTAAAGCGCCCTCGGTCGATCACCCCGCCTGCCGCACAAACCAATTGACTCAGTTCACTTTCGTTATTGAAGACTAATCACAAAACCCCATGACCAACCCATTTTCACAAAAACTCTGTGTGATCACCGGCGCCGGCTCGGGCATTGGTCGGGCTTTGGCGCTGGATCTGGCGGCGCGCGGTGCGGCGCTGGCGCTTTCGGACATCGATGCGGCGGGTCTGGAAGAAACCAAACGCTTAATCGGCGATCCGCCGACCAACCGCATCCGCTTTGACCCCCTTGATGTCGCTGATGGCGCGGCGATTGCGCAATATGCCGAGACTATCCGCGCGAGCCTTGGCGCGGCTGACTATCTCTTCAACGTCGCCGGCCTCACCCGCATCGGCTCGTTTGAGGCCTCGCCGCTGTCGTCGTTTGAGCAGATTATGGATGTCAATTTCTGGGGCGTGGTGCGGCTGGCAAAAGCGTTCCTGCCGCAGCTGATCGAGACCAAAGGCGGGCTGGTCAATATCTCCAGCCTGTTCGGCCTGATCGGCTATCCCGGCCAGACCCACTATTGCGCCTCGAAATTCGCCGTACGCGGATTTTCCGAAGCGCTAGGCATCGAATTAGAAGACCAGGGCGTCGCCGTTACTTCTGTGCACCCCGGCGGCGTCGCCACCAATATCGTGCGTAACGCCGCAATCGATGCTTTACCGGACACATTAGGCGACCGCAGCGCGGCGGAAGCAAACTTCGACAAGGCGGCGATCACCAGCGCAGCCAAAGCCGCCGACATTATTCTGACCGGAACGGCGAAGAAAAAGCGCCGCATCATTGTCGGGCGCGACGCCAAGTTTATATCTTTTGTGCAGCGGCTATTTCCCCAGAGCTACGCAAAGCTGCTGCAGCGCACCGCGCCGATAACTGGAAATTAAACCCGGCCAGGAACCAATCGTGTTGGAAGGTCTAAGGCGTCAAGCCATCGGGATACGGAACGCTGTAAAGCCCTTGGGAGTCGTGTCCGACCGTCGCCAAATAGAGCCCTGCCCCGCCAGGGATAACGACCGAGATTTCGGTCAAGACGGAACCATCATGCTCTGAGTAAAACAGCGGCTGGCTTGCATCCGAGCTAAGCGCCAAAAAGCTTGTCGCCCGGTCCGACGGCATCAAATTATAGGGCAGGCGCAGCAACAAGGGCTTGATCCACGGGTTTTGATGGATCCAGTCAATCACCGGCGAGCGCTGTTTAATCATCCCGACCCAAATCCGGCCCGCGTCATCACGGTCGAGGCCATCGGGCATACCGGGCAGGTTTTCCGACACCGTCTCATGGCTTCCTGCCCGCGCGCCGCCGGTAAACATCCGCACCAGCTTAAACTTGACGGTCTCGTTGACAAGGATGCTCTCTTCTATGCCGCCAGAGGGGGTGTCTTCGACCAGAATGCCGTCCGGAAACGTAAAGTTTTGCGCAACCAGGCTGATTTCATCCGCATCCATATCATATTGCCAGATATAACCATTGCGCCCCAGGGAAATCGCTTCGCGATAGGTTCCCGCCCCGCCCATGCTGGGATTGTCATAGGCAAAAGGCTCGGTGAAATAGATGCGCCGACCGTCAGCGCTGACATCAAGGTCATTGCAAAACGCCACGGGCCGAGAGTTTTTACCCTCCGCCTCATCACGCCGCAGCCGCGGTCCGCCTTCGCGCAAATACACCACCGCCGCGCCGCCCGGCGCCGGCGCCAGCGGCACATCAAGGACAAGCGGTGTGACCGCTTTCGTGTTAACATCCAATTGGTAGAGGCCAACCCGGTCAGACGCTGGATATTCGGCGCCATAAAGCCGCGATGCGCAGAAATAGATCAATTGATCCTTGTCCGGCGCGCGGCGCGCACCAGCAGGCATCATCGGCACATCGACAAACCGCGCCGCAACACCGGCTGCCAGATCAACTTCCCAAAACCACCCGTCCACAGCCGTTACATAAGCCCGGCTCTCGGCTGTGTTTAACACCACCTCGTCATAGGCAGGCAGCGTCAACGCTATGCGCTCGGCATTCAATGAAATATAATCGCCTGCAGGCGTTATCGCGTCGAGCGATGCAGGCGGCGCCAAGAACTCATGCCGGTCGCCAACAACGATGGCGGCGGGCGGCGCACTGGCCATCCACCAGGCGCCGAACAGACCGGCCAATACGGCAATGATAAGAACCGCTATGCGCATCCCAAGCCCCCTCTCTAACATGCCAGAGTATTTTCCGACCAAGTCGGCTGCCGGTTGGGCGCCAGAAAATGCCACTAGCTAAAAATCTAGAGCATGATCTGAATCGGCACGATCAGATTATGCTCTAGTCGAAACGCGCCGCTTGCGTCGCCGGCTTGCCGTCGCCGCCTACGACGATCTTTTCGATCTTTTCCTGCGCCGATTTCAGCTTCGCCTCGCAATGGGCTTTCAGCGCCGCGCCGCGCTCATAAAGCTCAATCGAGGCTTCAAGCTCCGCCGCACCGCTTTCAAGCTTGCGGACAATCTCCTCAAGCTCGCCAAGCGCTTTTTCGAAGGACAGTTTTTCAATGTCATCAGGTTTTTTAGCCATGGCGGATTTGTGCGGTGGATTGACGCGAAACGCAAGCATGTCTTGAGCGACTATAGTTATGTTTGACCCTTCTTACAAAACTGCTACGCTTTTGGCGGGGTTGTTCTTGGAGGGGCGTAGTGAAAACATTTCTCGCCATCGTTGGCGGTCTGGCGTTATTGATCGTCGGGTCTTTCGCTGTTTTGTTTTTTATCGGAGTTCAAAAGGCGGGCCCGCTCCTGCAAGAAGCTCATGACTACGCCGATGACGCCATTCCCGCCATCGCAACCAAGTGGGATAGCGCCGCGCTTTCCAGCCGGGCTGCGCCCGAACTCGCGGACCTCTTGAAAAACGGAGTTCTTGAAACCCTTATGGCTGAAGGTTCACGCCTGCTTGGCGAGATGACAGCCTATGAGGCCGCCGCCTGCCAGATTACAAATTACCAGCTTAATACGGATTCTGGCGAGCTTGTTTTGGCGGCATGCACTGCACGCGCAACCCATCAGCGCGCCGCCGCTGATTATAAGCTCAATCTCGTTAAACGTAACGACCAATGGAAACTGCTTGGGTTTTTCGTCACCCCGGAAGATGTTGAATCTGGTCCGGTACAAGTCAAATTTATAAGCCCGGCGCCCAAACCGCTCCAGACGCTGGAAATCTCATTAAAAGGCCGATCCATAGGACTTTCTACGCCATTGGCAGGGGCGGCGCCCGGCGCGGCGATCCATGTCGCCGAGAAAATTGAAAATATCCGTTAACGGATGAATACCCAGTACGGTTCTTTTGCAATGAGCGCTAGCGCGCACAGCCCGTGCTTAAATCCTCGCCAGCGCGCCCTCCACCACCTCGCGCAACGCCGCCGCCTCGAAGCCGGCGCGGACCATGACCCTGAGCCCGAGATAGGCGGCGAGCAGTCCGGCGGCTTTTTGCCTAATGTCTTCGCTCCCTCCATCTGCTGCGCCAAGTGCTGCTTCAAATGACCTGCGCACCGCCTCCATGCCGCGCATTGCCGCCTTACGCGCCTGTTCATCGCTTGGCGCCTGATCAATGCTGGCGTTGCAGAAAAAACACCCGCGCCGGTCTCCAGCCGCCGCAACCTCAACCACATGGCCAAAAAACCGAGCAAACCGCGCCCGCGCCGTTGCATCCTTGTTGAGCAACGCCGCCGCTTCGGCGGCCTCATGGGCCGCGTAATGCTCAAGCGCCTTCAAATACATGCCGCGCTTGTCGCCATACAGACGATAAAGGCTTTGCTTCTTCAGTCCCGTCGCCTGCTCGATATCGTGCAGCGAAGTCGCATCATAACCGCGCCGCCAGAACTCATCCTTGATCGCCGCCAGGGCTTCGTCCGGTTCAAATCCTCTTGGTCGCGCCATGGTTTTGGCCCTCACATATTTGTTACCGATTGGTCCTGAATTAATTGTTGACGGACCAGTCAGTAACATTATATGCAGCATCGTTGCTCCGGTCAAGGAGCGGCCAGAAGGACCAAGCAGAAGATAGCCCGCAACAATACTCCCGGGCGGTCACCGAAAAAACAACAAGCGGGCGGGCAAAACCGCCCGGAGAAAAGGATGGAATAAAATGTCGAGACTGAAACAAATCACCGACCAGGATGCGAGCCCTGCGGCAACGGAACTTTTCGCTGCCATTAAATCAAAAGTCGGCATGACGCCGAACCTATACCGCGTCGTCGCCAACCAGCCGGCCGCGTTAAAGGCGCTCTTGGGTCTTAACGAAAATTTGGCCGAGGGCGAGTTTGACGCCGCCACCCGCGACGCAATCGCACTGACCGCCGCCGGCGCCAATGGTTGTGACTATTGTGCCTCTGCACACACGGCGATCTCGAAAAGCCTGAAAGTTGACGGCGCCGAAATCGAAGCGCGCCTGCTCGGCAAATCTGCGGATACAGACCTTCAGGCGATCTTGACTTTCGCGGTCGCAGTGATCGAAAAACGCGGTTTCGTCAGTGATGACGACCTCAAAGCCGCTCGCGACGCTGGCCTCAATGATGGGCAAATTGTCGAAACCATCGCCAATGTGGTCGCCAACATCTTCACCAATTACATCAATCATGTCGCCCATACCGACATTGATTTTCCGGTGGTGTTAACCAAAGCTGCGTAACTACTCCGTGTCAGAATGGTGGTGCGATCCGCTATCCTGACAGGGCGATCGCCAGATCCGTATATGGTGTCGAGAAAATCCTATCCTTCGTGACGACCTTAATGCTTTGCATTAAAGTCTCCTCAGGATGAGGGTATAAGGATCGAAAAACAAAATACCCCCATCTTGAGGAGCGGCTTTCGTATTCATAAAATACGAAAGCCGCGTCGCGAAGGACGAACTACTCGTTGTAATTCAAATCATGATCAAAATGCGCTAAACCCCGCATCATGAAAAAGTTCGATGTGGTGATTATCGGCGCCGGCGCTGCGGGGTTGATGTGTGCGATTGAGGCGGGCCGGCGCGGGCGGCTCGTTTTGCTGCTCGATCACGCATCTACGCCCGGCGAGAAGATCCGTATATCCGGCGGCGGGCGCTGTAACTTCACCAATACCGGCGCCGGCCCCGGCAATTTCCTGTCGCAAAACCCGCATTTTTGTAAATCCACGCTGTCGCGATACACCGCCGCTGATTTTATCGCCAAAGTCGACAGCCACGCCATCGCCTGGCACGAAAAAACCCTTGGTCAGCTATTCTGCGATCAGTCGGCAAAACAGATTGTTGCGATGCTGACGGATGAATGCCGCGAAGCCAGTGTAGAGCTACGCTTGTCAGTGTCGATTGAAGAGGTTGTAAAAGGCGGACCCGGCTTTCGGCTCGAAACCTCCGCCGGCCGATTTGAGTGCGACGCGCTGGCAATCGCCTCAGGCGGCAAATCAATACCGAAAATGGGCGCCAGCGACTTTGCCTATGGCATCGCCGAACAATTTGGTCTCAAAATTGTGGAAACCCGCCCGGCGCTGGTCCCGCTCCTGTTTGCGCAAGACTTACTTGACCAGACAAAAGTGCTGAGTGGCGTCTCCGTGCAAGCTGAAGTCAAATGCGGCAAAGCAGAGTTTCGCGAGGCGCTGTTGTTCACCCATCGCGGCGTTTCAGGGCCAGCTATTTTACAAATCTCGTCTTACTGGCGTGAGGGCGACGAGATTGAAATCGATCTTGCGCCCGGCATCGATGTTTTCAAAACATTACGCGAGGCGCGCCAGTCCCGCGGCAAACTCGCGCCGTATACGGTGTTATCAGAAACCCTCCCAAAGCGCCTTGCCGAAGCGGTGGCGGCCCGCGCTGGCGCCGCCGGCAAGATCGGCGAATATTCCGATGCGCACCTCAAAGCCCTCGCCGACGCAGTCCATCACTGGCGCGTCAAACCGGTCGGATCGGAAGGCTATCGCACCGCTGAAGTCACACTCGGCGGCATCGACACGGACGGCCTCTCCTCCAAAACCATGGAAGCGCGCAGCACGCCAGGCCTCTATTTCATCGGCGAGGCCGTAGACGTCACCGGCTGGCTCGGCGGCTATAATTTCCAATGGGCCTGGTCGAGCGGCTGGGCCGCCGGGCAGGTTGTTTGAGTTAGGGCTATGCATCGGCGATAAAGCAGAGGCCGGTTTTTCGCCTCCGACCGTGAAGGCGGTCGAATTATCATTAGCCCACCTTTGCGCACAAACCGGCGCGCAACATGAGATCTAAACCATAGGCCAGAGGCGTTCATCGATCCTTCAATGACCCCAAAGGCGCCAGACAAGATGAGACTGCTTATTCGCCTTTGGCTTCGGCTATTGCCTGACGCCACGTCCAAACAGGGCGGCAAGGCCGACAAAAATATGCCAAACAAATCCGGCCAGAGTTGCTGATCCGCCGATTTGAAGGTTGGACCAATTTGGCCCGGCGACGCCTGTCAAAAATGCGGTAATGGCGAGAACCGCAATGACCTGCCCCAACCATCCAAGCCATCGTGAATGAAGATATCCATGGATCATCCGCGAGGCGAGGATGCCCATAGCGATGAACATCGTGAACAATGCCGGCGTAAAAAAGAACAAAGCGCGGGCATGGGCTTCGGCAACGCTGGTCAATAACTGCGCGTTATCAGGAGCGGCGGCGCTTGCAAGCGCTGCTGCGTAAACAACAAAGCCGTCAATTATAAGCGCCGCCGAAAAGAGGCCGAACGCTGCCGCCGCCGCAAATGCGGCGGCCCGTCCGACAGTGGGGCGCCCAGCAGCCGCAAGCACATTGGCATGCTTCCAATAGGCGAAAATCATCAATGCTGCTGCAACAAGGCCTGCAATATGCGCAGCCGGCCACGCACCGCCGCTTGCTGTCGCTAGACGAACAAGCTCTGCAGTTGTCTCCGGCGGAAACCCGACATCTTCAGGTTTCACCACCACGACCGGACCGATCCGCGCAATAAAAAGGAAACCACCAAGCGCCATGGCGGCGCCGCCGAAACGCAAATTCATCATCAACTCTCCCGATATGTCAGGAGGCCGTTAAATGACAAACTTAATCAAACCGCGAGCCGAATGGGGCGAAATGCCTGTTGCCGGGACGAATGCGCCTAAACGGATTGCTCCGCCAGTGCAGCAATTCGGATTTGGTCAACATATTTTCGAGAGACCGGCGTCGTTACACCGTCGGGGAAATGGATAGTCAGGCCTTTTGAGTTGCCCTCTATGCGCTCAGCTTCGCTGAGGTTGACGAGATAGGAACGATGGCAACGCAAAAGAGCACCGCCAGCAAAGACTTCAATATCTTTGAGGGTCGCCCTCAAGAGCCGCTCGGAGAGGCGCTCCGACCCGGCCCAGGCGACCCGGGCGTAATTTCCCTGGGCCTCAACATATCGAAGGTTGGCCCGTGGGATCGTCAACACCTCACTGTCGCTTTCGCCGCGCAAAACAATGTCTTCCGATGCTTGGCGTGGCGCATTTCGCAGTTCGATGACTTCGCGCCTAAGGTTTTCTTGCCGACGCCAGGCTGCGATCGCCACAATAGCGACCCCGCCGACCAGCATTACGCGCAAGAAGAGCGACGCCTCAGGTGCGGAAAACAATGCGAGATAAATATAATTCAAACTGACCATCACGAGCGCTGCAATTAGCATCCGTATCGGGCCGCGCGGCAAAGGCGCCAAATGTAGAAGAATAAGAGCTGCAAAATTGAGCGGCGCCAGCCCCACAATGATAAGCACCTCCAGCGCGCTGTTGATCACCATGCCAAAAGGCTGGAAGAGCATCAGGAAAACAACAATCGATGTTGCAATCACCGCCGACACCTTCCACGAAAACCCGCTTTCGGGACTTTCTGGATTATTGAGCGCATTCTCCGTCACATCGTAATCTCCGTACAAACAACAAGTTTACACCATTCACCAGCTGATTTGTCCAATATTGGTTGCGCCTGTCTAAGTCGGCGCCGGCTCTCCGGTTTACGGCGAGTTTTCCGCGGGCGCCGATTGTGCGGCGACGAGTTATCAAAATTCTCCGTTGGAAATTCGATTTCGTCTACTGAGCAATAATTCGCAAGCGGCTGCTCAGAACAGTTTCTTATAAAGCGCATTGACGGCGGCCAAATCTTGAACGCCCAGACCAACCAGGCTCGCGATCGTGAGGTCTTCCGGCGAGGCGCGGCCAACATGCTTCCGGTTGAGTATGGCGCCGATCTCAACTAGCTCAGTCTCCGGACCAAACCGTTGTTCACTCAAGCCACGATGGACGTTCCCGTAGACTCGAGCGGCGGATTTTTCATCAACGACAATAATGTCAGCCGTCGCCAATGCCGCTGGTGAGACTTCACATTTCATCGAATCGTCAGACCCTACAGAAGTGACGTGTTGACCGGGGGACAACCAGTCTGCTTCGATGATGGGTGCCTTTGCCGTTGTCGCAACGATAACAATGTCGCTCATCCGCACGGCAGCTTCGGCGGTCTCGGCAATTTTTATGGTCACGTTTGGAAGGTCGCGGCGAAGATGGCTTTCTAACGTCACGCAGCTTTCATGATTACGGCCCCAGACATATAATGTCTTGATTTCGCGCGCATGGCAGACAGCTTGGGCCTGCAATCTGGCCTGTACCCCGGCGCCAATGATCGCCGCGCTTGTTGCATTTTCGCGCGCCAGGGTTTTGGCGGCCAATGCGCCGGCGGCGGCAGTGCGGTAGTCCGAGATAAGATGATTATCCTGCAAAATCGCGATGGGACGACAGGTCTCAGCGTCAAAGATAGCAATCATCCCGCTTGATGACGGCTCGCCGCGATCCGCCAGGACTTGCGACCACCCCGCCATTTTGACCGTGAGGATGGGACAGTCCGTCATCGTAGCAGATTTTACATGGATGTCGGCGAGAGCGTTCGGGTGCAATACATAAACCGGCGCTTGCGCTCTACCTTCGCTAATTGCGCGGAAAGCTTCTTCCATGGGCTCAATCAGCGCCACGATATCAAGATGGGGGCGGATTTCATCTGGCCCCACAACGCGCAAAGCCGTCATGGTGCTTGCACCTTGCCATCGCCGACAAAGGCGACGGCGCCGGCGACTTCTACGCGCTCGACATCGTCAGGGGCGCCATAGGCGGTGACATGGATATCACTCGGGCGGCCGACAAACCGTCCCTGCTTTAAGGCAAAGGATTGACCGCTAGTCGCCAGGCCATGTTTGAGAGCGTATGCGCCGACAACGCCGGCGGCGCTGCCAGTAGCGATGTCTTCAACGACGCCGTCATTGTTCCAATGCCGCCCTTCGAGGCGCTCAACATCGACAACATAGGCGAACTCGGCGCCGATCTCGGCCAATAGATCCTCCAGGTCAGGCCGAACAATCTGCGCAGTCTCCAACCCATCGCGAACGGGCAACACAAGATATTTCAGCCCCGTTGAGACAACCTCCAAAGGCAGATCGGCGAGGTGTTGCGGGCTTAACCCAAAAGCTTTTGCGAATATGCTGCGGTGATCGTTGGAGGGCGTGGCAAGAAAATCCGGGCGACCCTGATCGAAGCGACCACAATACCCGTCGTCATTCTTGCAGGTCACGACATTAATAATCCGATCCCCCATCAATTTGAACGCCCATGTTTGCGTATCCGCCTTGCCATACAATTTATGGAGGGTGCAGGCCGCACCGATAATGGGGTGCCCGGCGAATGGTAACTCCTCAAACAGATCAAACACGCGCGCAGAAATGAAATCCCCGTCACGGTGGAGGAAAATCGACTCAAAATGCCGCAATTCCTGTGTGATCGCGAGCATCTGCGGCGCAGTGAGAGCGCCGCGCTCTGGAAATACGGCCAAGCTGTTGCCCGAATAAGGCTTGGGCGAAAATACGTCACAGTGAATGAACCTAAGAGCATCGGCAGGCTCACAAACCCTCTGGACATTCTCTGGCATTCGATCCATCATATAGTTACCTTCCTATATAGGAGAATAACTATATGAATGCCAGCCTTGAGTCAACAACCCTACAGCTTAAGGCCTTGGCGAATGAAAACCGCCTGATAATCCTTAGCTGGATAATCGATCCACGCCCTCATTTTCCACCTCAGGAAGATGGCGACCTTGTGAAAGACGGTGTCTGCGTCGGATTCATCACTGAAAAGATCGGCCTTTCTCAGCCAACGGTTACGACGCATATGAAAGTGCTCGCTGAGGCTGGATTGGTCACACAGAAGAAGATCAAGAACTGGGTTTTCTACAAGCCAGATCGAGATGTCATTTCCAGCCTGCAAACAAAATTGGCGGTATTGCTAACCCCCTAAGAGACACAAGACGGCGAATGCTCGTATGGAGAATGGCGAACTGTTGTGATGGGCAAACCCAAGTTTGCCACACCTTAAAATTTATGGCCGGCATGGCTTCAAGATCGATCAATAATCACAACAGCAAATGATTTGCACTACACGCGCCTACGTCGTCGCCTCAACCTCCGCCTTCTCCGGCGCGCGCGGCGTTTCATATATCCGCCATGACCAATAGCGGTTGCCGCCGGCTCTGCTGGTTTGTATCCAGCCTTCGCGGCGCAGGCGCTGATCGATCATCCAGTTGAGATAGCCATGAGCACATAACAACACGTCGCCATCATGGGCGTGGCGCGAAAGCCGCGCGGTGATGCTCCGTACACGGTCCCAAGCCTCAAAATGATTTTCAATGCCGCCTGGCGCATAGCCTGAAAACCAGAATGTGCGCGAGATGACGCCCCATGCGGTTGGGTGCAGCTTTAAAAATGATGGCGCCGGCGGCGGCGGCAGCGGCGCCTCGACAAATAACGGATCAGCCGCGACATCGCGCTCGCCACTGGTCGCCTGGCGCGCGGTCTCTATCGAGCGCGGCAGGGTTGAGGACAAAACCGTATGCGCCTCACCCGCCAGATCAACCAGGCCTTGCGGCGGGCGCTCATCAGGGTGCAGCCCGGCGCGGTCATAACGCGCCCACCAGTCGCCAAATTCCGCAGCCGTGATCTTCAGATCACGAGAGAGGTCAGGGCGCCCATGTCGCGCGGTGATGATCCGGCTAGTCATAAATTCTTTCCGCCGCCTTTTGGGAGCGCTTTATGGCGCAGTTTTTAAGCCGCCATCAAGGCTTTAACGTGGGTCGCAGCGCTCGCCGCCAGCGCTGAAAGGTCATAACCGCCCTCCATGACCGAGACCAGACGCCTGTCAGCCTTGTCTCGCGCAATCGCAGCAATCTCGCCGGTGACCCAGCTAAAGTCAGCCTCGTCGAGCTTAAGCCGGCCCACCGGGTCGGCGTGGTGGGCGTCAAATCCGGCGGAAATGACAATAAAGCCGGGGTCGAAATCGGACAGCGCCGGCAGAAGTATTTCTCCCCAGGCGCGGCGGAACGCCTCGCTTCCCTCTCCGGTGGCGAGCGGCGCATTGGCGATATTGTCGAACGAACCGCGATCTCCCTCCCGGCCAGTACCCGGATATTGCGGCCATTCATGGGACGAGGCGTAGAACGCATTTTCATCGTCCCAGAATGCGGCTTGCGTGCCGTTGCCGTGATGAACATCGAAGTCGAGCACGGCGACGCGTTTGGCGCCCCCCAGCTTTGTAAGATGGGTGCGGGCATGGATGGCGGCGATGGCGGCGGTGTTAAACAGGCAAAAGCCCATTGCCCGTTCCGGCTCGGCATGATGACCAGGCGGGCGCGACGCGACAAAGGCGTTCGTCGCGGCGCCCGCGGGGTCGCCGGCAAACACCGCATCGACGGCGGCGCATGCGCCGCCCACGGCGCGCATCGCCGCCTCCAGCGAGGACGGTCCCATGAAGGTGTCGGCGTCAAGTTGCGCGAGGCCAGCCTCGGGCGCGGCTTCCTCAATCGCCAGGCGGTATTGCTCGGAATGCACAAGTTCAATCTGTTCGCGCGTCGCCAGCGGCGGCATGCGCTGGTCCAGCGCCGCAAATTCCTCAGCCTTTAGCGCCTGATCCACCGCCGCATAGCGACCGCCATGTTCCACATGACCGGGCGGAACTTCATGGCGCTGAAAGACGGGATGGGAGAACAGCAAGGTTGTCATTGCTTCTACCTATCGCCGATCTGCGTCCATCGGGCAAGCAGCGGCGCCGGTGCGCGGCAAGCTCGACCGCCGCAGCGGCACGGTCTATAAGGAGCCCCAATTTCTGGGACAAATTGGGGTGCGACTTCTGGTTATGAAGAATTTCTTGATCGTCGTCATTGGCGGGCTTGCAGCCCTAGTGTTGGTTATGGGGGTTCGCACCGGTCTGAGTGGCGGCGGCCCTGAAGCAGCGGTCACGCGCGCCGACCTTGTCGCTTATGACGGCGCCGCCATCGCCGCGCGGCTTGGGACCTCGATACGGCTTCAGGCGGTATCAAAAAGCCTAGAGGCGACCCCCGATGCGCAAGCGTTTGCCGGCATTGCACAATTTCTGAGCGAAGCCTACCCGGCGGCCCATGCGGCAATGGAACGGGATGTCGTCGGCGAATATTCGCTGATCTATAAATGGCAAGGCACGGATACTGGCGCAAACGCCGGCGCGCAAAAACCCATCGGCTTCATCGCCCATCTCGACGTTGTCCCGGTTGAGACGGGTACGGAAGATGAATGGACGCGGCCGCCTTTTTCTGGCGCCGTTCATGACGGCTCTGTCTGGGGTCGCGGCGCGCTCGACAATAAAGGCCAGGTCATCGCGTTGATGGAAGCAGTTGAGCGGCTTGCGGGCGAAGGCTTTGCCCCGGCGCGCGACATTTATTTTCTGTTCGGCCATGACGAAGAGCTGGGCGGCGACAAAGGCGCCGGCGCGATTGCCGAACGCCTGAAAGCTCGCGGCGTCAGTCTCGCCTGGACCATTGATGAGGGCTCAGGCCTCGCGCAAGGAATTGTTCCCGGCATTGAAAAACCGGTCGCCCTGATCTCCACCGCCGAAAAGGGCTCGGTTACGTTGCGCTTTACTGCGCGCGGTCAGGGCGGGCATTCCTCAACCCCGGCGCCGGACACCGCCGTCAGTATTCTCTCGCGCGCGGTCCTCGCCGTCACCGATAACCCCTATCCCTTAAAGCTCGACGACAACGTGATTGCTTTTCTGCATGCGCTTGCCGGCGAAATGCCATTTTCCCGACGCCTCATCATGACCAATCTGTGGTTGACCGGGCCGCTTGTGAAAAACCAGTTGAAAGGCGATGCACTGACAGCGGCGTCGCTGCATACGACGACAGCGCCGACCATTATCCGGGGTGGCGAGAAGTCAAACATCCTGCCGCAGCAAGCGACAGCGATTGTCAACTACCGCATTCATCCGCGCGACAACGTCGAGGCTGTGCGCGACCGGGCTGTAAAACTGATCAATGATGACCGGGTCACGGTCGAGATCGCTGGCGGGCGCGAGCCGAGCCCGCAATCTTCAGCATCGGGCGAAGGCTATCGCGCCATCGCCGCGACAACGACGGCAATCTTCGGCGACATCGTTCTCGCCCCGGCCCTCACCCTTCAGGGTACGGACAGCCGGCATTATGCAGAGATTGCAGACGACAATTACCGCTTCACGCCGTTCGTTTATACGCCCGATGATTTGCAGCGCATTCACGGCACCGACGAGCGTGTAAAAATTGAAAACCTCGCCAATGCGGCGGCCTGGTATGAGGCGTTGATGCGGCGGACGGCGGGCTGAACCGGCGGTCGTTCTTGGCGGCTTATCCTTCGCGACGACGCCTATCGGCAGCTCCTCAGGATGAGGGTGTTGGATAGATTAAAACCACACAAGCCTCACCCTGAGGAGCCTTTGGCGCGTTAGCGACAAAGGCGTCACGAAGGATCGGCCGCGTGACTGAACAACAATAACGCCGCCCCGCCTTAAGCCAGTGGCCACCCCTCCGGACGGCGCTCAACCACCTCAACCGCATCGCCAGTATTTATCTCGCCGCCATTGCGCGGAACTGCATTCCAACCGAACAGGGCTCCAGATAGATCTGGGTGGGCGGAACGGCGGATTTTGCCGAGGCTTCTTAGCGGCTCTTTGCCGGGGCTTTCGCCGGTCGTCTGGTCTTTTGTCGTCACCACGCAGCGCACACAAGGCTTGACGAGATCAATCACGACCTCGCCGATCTTGATCACTTTCCAGCAATCCTCCGTCCACGGCCTATCTGTGTCGATAACGATGTTGGGACGAAATCGCTCCATGCCGACGAGCGCGCCTCCATTGCGGATGATTTCCTGGTTCAACGCTTCCAGCGACTGAATGGTGGTGATTAAAAACGGATACCCGTCGGCAAAGCTGACCGGCGCGGGCGCGCCCCAGCGTCCAGAAGTGTCGCGTGCGGCTTCGTCATCCATATAATAAAGCCGCACCGCGCGACCCAACGCATCCGACAGCCACGCATCGGCGGCGGCGGCATGCAATGCATCGACCCGGTCGTTCCAAATCGTGACGTTGCGCCGTTTACCATCCACTGGCGTTGCGATGGTGATGTCGTCGCGGCCCTTGAACGATAAAGACAGACCCTGCGCGACGGGCGCCACCATCAACCGCGCCAATGCAGGACAGTCTCGCTGGGTCAGAAACCTATTGTCAGCGTCGGTCGCCAGCCAGCGCCGGTCATGGCGAAAGCCGCGCGCATTTGTCATCACCTGATCACAATTGACAGCGCGCGCACCCTTGACCGGATAAATCTGCAAGGACGTTACGTGCATCAGCGCTCAACCGAGGAGATTGCGGGTCAAGGTCTCGGCAACGCCGGGCGGCGGGGTTGCATCGTCCGGCACGAAGAAGTCGACAAACAATTTCTTCGAGGCGTCGACCCGGTACTTTTCAAAATCCGCAACACCGTTCTCATAGAGCAACGTGTCGTCAATGAAGAAATTGCCTGTGCAGTCGCGCGCCGTTTTCGTGAAAATCATATGGGCGGCGTCAGCCATAATTTCCGGCGTTCGCGAGGCGCTCACCAAAGCGTCGCCGCCAAGCGCGAATTTAACCGCGGCGGTCGCAATCGCCGTGCGCGGCCACAGGGCGTTAAAAGCGATCCCGTCATTTCTGAATTCTTCCGCCATGCCCAGCGTGCACATCGACATATTAAACTTCGCCATCGAATAGGCGACATGGCCGGCAAACCATTTGGGACTCATATCGAGCGGCGGCGACAAGTTTAAGACATGGGGGTTGTCGGACTTTTTCAGGAAAGGTATGCATGTTTTTGACGTCAGGAATGTCCCGCGACCATTGATCTGGTGCATCAAATCATAGCGCTTCATCTGCGTCGCTTCGGTTCCGGTCAGAGAAATCGCCGACGCGTTGTTGATGCAAATATCGATGCCGCCAAAGCGTTCTGCAGTTCTCGCGACCGCTTCTATGACGGATTGCTCATTGCGGACATCGACAATCAGCGGCAGCGCCTGACCGCCTGCGGCCTCAATTTCTTCCGCCGCCGTATAAATCGTGCCCGGCAGGTGCTTGTGGGGCTCCGACGTTTTCGCCGCAACGGCGATATTGGCGCCGTCCTCCGCCGCGCGTTTGGCAATCGCAAGGCCGATGCCGCGCGAGGCGCCGGTGATGAAAAGGGTTTTGCCTTTGAGTGACTGCACGAGCGATCCTCCTGATGCGGCGCTGATGCGACCATAAACACCTGCGCGGGTCATGCAATCAATCTATCATCGGACACTACCTCCCATCGCCATTATGAGGCGCGCTGCAATCACAACCAAGGACGCTGCAGGCCTCCTGCATCGTGCGGACGCGCCGCACCGTCTCGGAACGCTGCAAAGCACCATCCGCGTCGCGCGTAATCCGGGTCTGATAGATCGCCACATGATCGACCATCACCACGCATCCGACACCCCTTTCATCGACATGCCGCTTAATCCTTTCCAACGCATCCATTTCAAAATTTCCACACTAATGCGCAAGCGGCTAAAATCTACGTTTCGGCCTTCTTTGCCAAATCTATTTAAACAATACTTACAATCTATACTAAAGGCGAGCACCATTACTTGATTAATTGAAACCGCTTCCTGTTGATCGCAACATGGCGCCTTGCCCGAGTAATAACAAGAATTAATCTTGGTAAAGAGCGTATAATAATTTAAATCAAATGCTGACTAACTGTCGCAACGGGCCCAGGCGGCATTCAAGATATCCACGCGCGGCGGTACGCGAAACCGCATCGGCAAACCGACCATGCCCGTGCCGGAGGTCGTGAAAACCTGCACGTCGTTTTCCTCGCGCAGACCATAAGCGGCATCACCGCACACGCCGGTCATCAGGCAGGTCACGATTGGCAATTGGATCTGACCGCCATGGGTGTGCCCGCTGACCAGCAAATCAGCATGCATGCCGGGCCGGAAATCATGCAATGTCTCCGGATTATGGGTGAGGACTAAGCGCGGGCTGGGCGAAGAGCCTTCAAGCAGCGACAGCTTCTGGCGCCGCGCCCATTGATCCGATAGCCCGACCAGCTCCATCGTAAAGCCGCTGTTGGACAGTGTTAAGGGTTGATTGTCGATCAATTTAACGCCGAGCGCCGGTAAGACGTCGTTTAACGGCGCGCTTAAATCAGGCCCCGGCAGGCCGAGATCGTGATTGCCGAGAACCGCAAAGATCGGCGCCTTGATATCGGCGAACGCTGCAAAGGTTTCCTCAAAGCGGTCCGGGTGAAGGAAGTAAATATAGTCGCCGGGAACAAGAACGATGTCCGGGCGCGCCTTGTTCACCGCCGCCGCAATGCGAGCGATCGGCATGGCGTTAGCGAAAAGACCGTTATGGGTATCGGAAAAGACCGCGATGCGAACGCGCCCAGCACGCTCAAAGCAACGGTCAAGGGCGATCTCATGCTCCGCCGTCAACAAAATGCGCGGCTCAACGAAGCGGGCATAGGCAAGCAGCGATATCGCCGTTAGAAACGCCGCCCATAGATAACGAACGGAGCCGCTGCGCCTAACGATTAGCCAAAGCGCGAGCGGCGCGGCGATACCATAAAGATAGCTCGCATAGTAAATTGCGAGCTTGATCCATTCGAATAGGCCTATGCCGGTCATGGCTCACTTACCTAAGGCCTGAACTGGGCCGGTAAATGGCAACATTCAGGTCACATAGTGATCGGTTTGCTGAACCCCAAATGACAACCTATCGCCAGCGGCGTTTACGCGCCTTTTCCACCGCTTCCCAGACCCGGAGCGCATTGCCGCCGAGGATTTTTTCGATCGCCGCTTCGTCATAGCCGCGATCGATCAGGCCCTGGATCAGCATCGGGTAAGTTGAAACATCTTTCAGGCCTTCCGGCAGGCTGTCGCCGACGCCGTCATAGTCCGAGCCGATGCCGACAGTATCGACGCCAGCAAGCTCGACCACGCGGTCAATGTGGTTAAGTACATCGTCCAGCCCGGAGAACGGATAGGGGTGGCTCTCGCGCCAGGCGTCGTTGAAGGCGGTGCGCTCCTCATCGGTCATCGCGCGGCCAGTTTGTTCCTCTTGCGCCTTGCGTGCGGCATCGCGTGGCTTGGAATATATGTTGGCTTCCTCGGTCAGAAACGGCGAGCCGTAATTGATCATGATGACACCGCCATTCTCGCCGATCTTCACAACCAATTCATCCGACAGGTTGCGTTGAAAACCAGGCGTAAAATACCGCAGCGAGGAATGCGACGCGATTACCGGCGCGCGCACAACCGATAAAACGTCTTCAATAGCCGCATCGGTAACGTGGCTGACATCGACCATAACGCCAAGATTATTCATAACACGGACGACCTCAAAGCCGAACGGCGACAACCCATCCCATTTCTCGTTTTCATCATAGGATGAATCTGAAATATGATTGGCTTTGGAATGCGCCAGCGTGATGTAGCGAATGCCGCGATCATAGAAATGCTTCAGCGTATCAAGGTCGCCTTCGATCGGCGAACCATTCTCCATCCCCAGCGGCATGGCGATTTTGCCTTCGCCGGCGATCCGGCGCACGTCTTTCGGCGAATAGGCGATCTCGAATTTATCCGGATTCTGCGCGGCGACGCCTTCCATCAGGCCAATCAAAATATCCGCGCGGGCGCGCGAGCCGCCCCTTTCCTCAAAGGCGGCTGCGACATAAATCGACATGAACGGGGCATCAAGCCCGCCGGCTTTGGCGCGGGCATAATCAAAATCTATGGTCTTTTCGCCCGTAGCGATATCGGCGCCGTCATTGGCGATGGTCGAGGGCCCATCGATATGACCGTCAACGATGATCATTTGTTGCGCCAGTTCTATAGCGCGCTCAGAGGGGGCGGCGGCAGAAAGCCCCGGTATCAACATGATAAGAAAAGTGAGAAGTGCTCTATTCATTGCGGCGCGCCCCTATTTGTTAGTTTTGCCTGACCGGAACTGAATGATTCGGCGGCAGGTTCCAGCGACGTTATCCCATCGCGCCAATCGGCTCCAGCCCTTGCGCGTTCACGCATTATTGACCAGAAAAACTGCCGATAATCATTTCGCACAAACACACGTTCATATTGCTGTGCACTGATGCATTGAGAAGACCGCCGGCGCTAGCCTGACGGCGCCGCGCCCTATCGCTGACGACCAAGACCTAGCCAAGCGCCTTGGCGGTCCAATAGGTCAACCCGGCCGCTGTATATGCAAGGCCAATCAAATAGGTGAAGGCAAAACCTGTCCATCGCCAGGAATTCGTCTCACGCCTAATCGTCGCAAGCGTAGCAAAACACTGCGGTGCAAAAACATACCAAGCAAGAAAGGCAAGCGCCGTCGGCAGGCTCCACGCCGATTGCAGCACCGCACCCAGACCCGCAGTGTTTTCCTCCGCATTCTGAATGGCATAAACAGTGCCGAGGGCGGCGACAGCAACTTCACGCGCCGCCATGCCGGGGATCAATGCGATGGCAATTTCCAGATTGAAACCAATGGGCGCAAGGACCGGTTCGAGCAATGCTCCCATGCGCCCCGCAAATGTCTCGCGCAAGGACGCCGCCGAGGCTGGATAACTTGCGAGAAACCAGAGCAAGATGGATGTCGCCAGGATAACCGTTCCGGCGCGCTTCAAGAAAGCGCTGGCGCGAGTGGCGAGGCCGACGAAAAAATCGCGTGGGTTGGGCCATTTATAGGAAGGCAGCTCCATCAATAGAGGCTGCATGGCGCCTTTTGCGAGTGTGCGCTTGAGCACGAAAGCAACAAGGATCGCGCTGGCGACCCCGACCATATAGAGCGCAAACATGACGACGCCCTGCAGATTGAATGGGCCCACTGAGGATCGCGGGATAAACGCCGCAATGATGAGCGTGTAGACTGGCAGTCGCGCCGAACACGTCATTAGCGGCGCAATCAGGATCGTTGTGAGGCGGTCGCGTTCGCCTTCGATGACGCGCGCCGCCATGATGCCCGGAACCGCGCATGCAAAACTTGAGAGCAGCGGAATGAAGGCGCGCCCGTTCAAGCCGACCTTCCGCATCAGCTCATCCATCAGGAAGGCGGCGCGCGCCATGTAGCCCGACGCCTCAAGCGCAAGAATGAATGCGAACAAGATAAGAATTTGTGGAAGGAAAATAACAACACTGCCGACCCCGGCGATGATCCCGTCGACAATCAGGCTTTTCAGCCAACTATCGGGCAAGGCGACGCCGACGGCTTCGCCCAGCGCAACCGCGCCGGCGTCAATCATATCCATCGGCGCGGCGGACCAGGAAAACACCGCCTGGAATATCAAGAAAAGGATAGTCGCAAGGAAGAATGGCCCGGCAACCGGATGCAGCACGATTTTATCGACGCTGCGCGTCACCTTGTTGAACAAAGGTTCGCTGATGATCGCCTCATGTGCGATCGCCCGCGCCTCGCGTTGGATATCTTTCAGTGCCCCTGTTCTTTTGTGCGTCGGGGTTGGAGGCAGGCCATTTTCAAGTCGCTGATCTATCTTGTCGATAAGCGCTGCACGGCCGGCTTTTCGCGGCGCGGTGCATTTGACTACCGGCGCGCCAATGCGCTTTTCGAGGATATCCAGATCTAGCTTCAACCCGTCGCGCTCAGCAAGGTCGAACATGTTCAGCACCACAATCATCGGCGCGCCAACAGAGCGCAATTGCAGAACGGAATGAAGGTGCGTGCGCAGGTGCGATGCGTCGATTAAAACCAGCAACATATCTGGCGCGCTTTGATCAACCGTCTTGCCGGTCAAGTGATCGACGGCAACGCGCTCATCCATGGACCGCGGCGTCAACCCGTAAATACCCGGCAGATCGACAAGCTCAATATCGCGACCGCTGGGCGTCGTGAAGCGCCCGACGCGCATCTCAACCGTCGCCCCCGGATAGTTGGCGACCTTGGCGCGCCCGCCAGTGAGCCCGTTAAAGAGCGTCGACTTTCCGGAATTGGGCGCGCCGACAAGCGCCAGACGCAAGGCGGTCATGTAACGGTCTCCACCTCAATCGCCACCGCCTCATCTAGGCGCAAGGCGATCAGCGTCTTGTTGAGGCGCACGCATAAAGGCGTGCCGCCGATAGGACCGACATGCGCCAACTCAACTTCATCGCCTTCGGCGAAGCCGACTTCGCGCAGCTTCGCTTCCATGCCAGCCGCTTCCGGCGCAATTGATACTATCCGGGCGATCTCGCCCTTTTTCAGTTCCGTTAATTTCATGTGGAACTCCATCTTTCCCACACATGGAACAATTGAGAATGACTTGCAATTGCGGCAGACCACCGCATGGCCCCGAGAGACTTCAGGCGGCGATCCGCAAAACAGGGTTGTGTGTTGTTCCGGTTTTTTGAAGGTGACGATGAAAGCCGTAGCGGGGCCGCCGCTTATGCACTCAATAGCGACGGATCAAGCCGCGCGACAGTTTCCGCGCCCGCGGTAATGCTGGGTGTTAAGCCCGCCGCTTCAACAAGGTAATTGTCGGCGAAGAATTTTGCGATGGCGATTTTGGCTTGGTAATAACCGGCTGCTCTCTCATCACCATCATTGGCGGCAATCGCCGCAGCGAGAGCACCGCGGGTAAGATAATAGCCGCCGGCGACATTGCCGAATTGTTTGAGATAGGGCGTTGCGCCGGCGAGCACACCTTCTTGACCGCGCTTGGCGGCGGCCAACAGCCAGTCGGTGGACGCCTCTAGCGCATCGGCGGCCTCGCCGAGCCGGGCGCCAATCGCGGCGATCTCCGGGCGCTTGGCGACTTTGGCGAGGGCGGCTTCATCTTTGATTTTTTGAATGAACCCATGCGCCGCTGCGCCGCCATCGCCTTGCAATTTGCGGCCGACAAGATCGATCGCCTGAATACCGTTGGTTCCTTCATAAATCGCGGCGATGCGCGCATCACGCATATGCTGGGCGGCGCCCGTCTCTTCAATATAGCCCATGCCGCCATGCACCTGAACACCAAGCGAAGTGACGTCATTGGCGCGGTCGGTGGACCACGCTTTGGAGATTGGCGTTAACAGGCCTTCCAGCGCGGAAGCCGTTTTGCGTGCGCCTTCATCCGGCGCATGGCGCGCTAAATCATAGGCGACGGCGTTGGCGTAACAGATTGCGCGCGACGCCTCGGTCAGCGCCTTCATGGAATAGAGCATGCGGCGCACATCGCCATGTTCATAAATCGCCGCCTGATCACCAGTCTTTACACCCGGCAAGCGCCCCTGTTTGCGCTCTTGCGCATAGGCCAGCGCACGCTGATAGGCGCGCTCAGCAACGCCAACGCCCTGCATGCCCACGTCAAGGCGCGCAGCGTTCATCATCACGAACATATTGCGCAAACCTTTGTGCTCTTCGCCAAGCAGCGTGCCGTAGCATTCGCCATTCTCGCCAAACGCCATCACGCAAGTTGGGCTGCCATGCAGGCCCATTTTTTCTTCGAGCCCGACGCATTGAACATCGTTGCGCTCGCCCAGCGATCCGTCTTCACCGACATGCACCTTCGGTACGATAAACATCGAAATGCCGCCCGCACCCGTTGGCGCATCCGGCAACCGCGCCAACACCAGATGGATAATGTTGTCGGTCATGTCATGATCGCCATAGGTGATAAAAATCTTCTGCCCACTGATTTTATAGCGGCCATCACCTACCGGCTCAGCTTTGGTGCGGATGCCGGAAAGGTCAGAGCCCGCCTGCGGCTCAGTGAGGTTCATCGTCCCGGTCCACTCCCCGCTGACCATTTTTTCAAGATAGAGCCGCTTTTGCTCATCCGTTCCCGCATGCATCACCGCCTTGACGGCGCCGGTGGTCAAGGTCGTGCCAATCGCAAAACTCATGCAGGCGCCGTTGAGCGCATCAACCATTGCTACGGCGAGCGTCGTCGGCAGGCCCTGACCGCCAAATTTTTCCGGGAACGCCAGCGCGTTCCAGCCGCCAGCGACATATTGGCGATAGGCGTCAGTAAAGCCCGGCGTCGTGCGGACAACGCCGTTTTCCAGCGCCGCACCATCCGCATCGCTCGCCTCATTTAAAGGGGCCACCACCTGGTCGCAAAACTTGCCCATCTCCTCAAGGATCGCCGAGACCAGATCATCAGAGAGGTCGTCAAACCCGCCAGTTTTTTCCAGCGCCCCAAACCCCGCCATATGATCGAGAACAAACCGCATATCACGGACAGGCGTTGCGAAGGTCATGGGGTTTTCCTCTTTTCAGGCGCTGCTTTCTAGACATCTTATGCCGCGTTGATTGCTCCCCCGCTAGCTTTGCGTGCAGCAAATCTTAAACCCATAGCCGTCTATGCAACTTTACTGTTAGGCTGATATAGCAGTTTGATGTCGACGCTGAACAACACTGATATTAACGACGCAGCCGCGATCATTCGCAAAGGCGGGCTTGTCGCCATGCCGACCGAGACGGTCTATGGGCTGGCGGCGGACGCGACCAATGACGCTGCGGTTGCACGGATTTTTGAGGCCAAGGGCCGTCCGCAGTTCAATCCGCTGATCGTTCATGTCGCGGGCGCCGACATGGCGGCGCGCTATGTAGAATTTTCGCCTGTCGCAGAAAAGCTCACCCGCGCATTCTGGCCTGGGCCCTTAACACTGGTCCTGCCACGCAGAGCCGATTGCGCCATATCTCTCCTCGCCAGCGCCGGGCTCGACACGCTGGGCGTACGCGCGCCAAATCATGACATCGCGCAAGCGTTGATAAGCGCCGTCGGTGGTCCGCTCGCGGCGCCAAGCGCCAATCCTTCCGGCGCCATCAGCCCAACTTTCGCCGACCATGTTCGAGACGGGCTCGGTGATAAGGTCGATAAGATCCTTGATGGCGGCCCCTGTCCGGTTGGCGTTGAATCAACCATTGTCAAAATTGAAGGCGACGCAGTCACTCTCTTACGTCCCGGCGGTGTTGCCCGCGAGGCAATTGAGCAAATCATTGGCGGGCCCCTTTCAGAGGCGCCGCATACAGACAATCCGCAAGCGCCCGGCATGCTCGCCAGCCATTATGCGCCGCACGCACCTTTGCGGCTCGACGCGCCGGCGCCGGAACCGAATGAGGCGTTTCTTGGTTTTGGAAAGGTCAGCACAGGTGAGCCCTTCACGCTTAATCTGAGCGCAAGCGGCGACCTTACAGAAGCGGCGGCCAATCTTTTTGCCTATCTGCACGCGCTTGACCGCATTGCGGCAACGCACGGCCTGAAAGGAATTGCGGCCGCACCCATTCCCATGGCAGGATTGGGGGAAGCCATAAATGACCGGCTGGTCCGTGCTGCGGCGCCGCGATAAAGACAAGAGCGATTGGACCGTTAATGCGGGAAACGCTGATCAAAGATGATGAGGGCGTCATCATTCGCTCTCTCTCGCCCGATTGTGCTGAAGTCAGCGCAGCCTGGCGACTGGTTTATTATCCGCCTGGCGTGCGCATGAAAATGCATCGCCATGACGTGGCTCAACTCTCTGTTCTTCTGTCCGGGCAGGTGCGCGAAACCACGCGCCATGGCGACTTTGACTCCCGTGCGATGTTGATGGAGTTCAAACCGGTAAATTTTTCACACGCGAATGAATTCGGTCCTGACGGCGCTCTGTTACTGTCGATCAATATCAATCCAGATACATTTTACCTGCGTGACTATTTTCATACGCAAAAATGGCGGCTCAGCCCTGCCGCTGACGTTCGACGGGAATGGGCGCTCCTTGCCCGGAATATTGCCGCAAGCGGTAATGCGAATAAAGATGAAATGGAAACGATCACTGCCGACCTTTTGGTCGCGCTCATGGAATCTGAAGGCACGCCTGACGCATCGGCGCGACCTGCCTGGCTACGGCGCGCCTATGACGCCATCATCGAAACAGATGAGAGTATCGAGACAATCGCCCGTGACGTCGGCGTCCACCGCGTGCACCTTTCGCGGTCTTTCCGGCGCTATTTTGGCTGCTCCATTATTGAGCGCCGCCGTCAAGCACGGCTGTCATTGGCGATCCGCCATCTGGCGCAACATGGCGCCGCTGCGAGCACAGCGAGTTACGCCGCCGGATTTGCCGATCAGAGCCACTTGACCCGCACCATGCAGCAACAAACTGGGTTGACGCCCACGACGCTCAGAAACTTGCTCCATCAATGATGTTACAAGCGTTCTAGACGCCAAAGCCCTTTCTTCGGAACATGGCGCCTTCCGGTATTCAGTTTCATGAGGATTGGTATGGCCTTCAGGACTTTCGTCGCTGTCGTTTTTTCGGGCGCCTTTGCAGCAATCACCGCCCCCCCTGCGCATGCGGCGCATCCGTCAGCGGACGTCTGCGGCGGCGCTACGATCAACAAGGATGAAGGGGTCCGGGACGGGCGGGTAGTTTCGCGCGCAATGGAACGGCATATTGAGGAATTTCTTCAAGACGCAGACGCAACGCCCGGCGCAAGCATCGCGATCGTTAAAGGCAATCGCGTCGTCTATGCCCGCGGGTTTGGCTTTCGTGATCTCGAGGACTGCGCAAAAGCGGCGCCCGATACGCGGTATTATCTAAAATCGACCACGAAATCCTTCCTTGGCGCCGCAGCGGCTGTTTTGCACGAAGACGGCGCCATTGAGCTCGATGCGCCGATTGCGGATTATTTGCCTGATCTTGTGCTTCCTGAGGGCGCCCCGGGAACCGCAATATCCATCCGGTCGCATCTCACTCACACTCAGCCTTATTTCGACGGCGGCGTGAATTACCGGACGGCTTATCCCGGCAATTTACCGGATATGGAACTTGTCGCCCATGTGAATGTATATTCGCGCCTGAACGACACACGATACCAGTACTCCAATTTCGGCCCGATCATGGCCGCTCATGCTATCGGCGCGAAAACCGGAACGCATTGGCGTGATTTCATTGCACAAAAAGTTTTCGCCCCCGCAGGCATGACAAACAGTTTCACATCGATGAAAGAAGCCATGAAAGGACCGATGGCGGTAGGTTATATCGGGGGGCAAGGCGACGTCTATGAGATGACGCAGACAAAAACAGACAGCCAAATGCACGCTGCCGGCGGATCGGTCTCTACTGTTGCCGATATCGGACGATGGCTCATTATCAACCTGAATGGCGGCATGATAGACGGCGCACAAGCCATCCCCCAGCGCGCCATCGAACAGGTGCAAGCGTGCCAAGCGCAACTCAAGGCAAGTTATTCGGAATATATTCGTTTCGCCTACGGCCTCGGCCTTTACAGCGCAGACTATGATGGCGATCTATTGCTCCATCATTTTGGCGGTGAGACCCATATGTCGTTCATGCCTAAGCATGAACTCGGTGTTGTGGTATTGACGAATGAGCTTGGCTTCGGGAACGCCGTCACGCACCGACTTGCCTCAACAATTTACGACATGCTGCTCGACAAACCGGATATCGACGAGCGCATCGGGCGCCGCCTCAAAGAAATAGACGACAGAAAGGCATACGTCACAGATCGGCTGAATAGATACCTGATGCACCTGAAACAAAAGGCGCCCGATGGCGAACTGAATTTCACGTCAAACGAGCTCATCGGCGATTATATCGATCCACGCCTCGGCAAGATGTCGATTGCGCGCCATGATGGCGGACTTGCCGTAACTTTCGGCGCACTCTCCGGACCCTTAACACATATCAGCGGCGACGGTTACCTTGCGGACTTCGAGCCCTGGAATGAACCACCACAGCTGTTTGTCTTCCGTACGGACGAACAACAAGGTTTCGTCCTCGATTGGGGCGGGCGCATATTCGAACAACAAGAATAACTGCGCCCTCACAGGCGCCGCAAACTATTCTGGCTTTTGATATTTCAACAAGAACCGATCGGTCTTGCGCCGGACTACGGGATCGAACACGCCCATGTCGTACTTATCATCCGGGTTGCGCAGAATGTCGCTTTCATCGACCAGGACAAATCCAGCCGCTTCCGCCAGCCCCTTGACGATGGCTGGGTCGATCCGGTGCAACGTCCCGCCGGTAGTTTCTGGCGATCCCGGCGCCGCTGCGTGATCGAGAATAACGAAAGTTTTGCCAGGTTTGAGCACCCGCATCACTTCGCCATAGACCGCTTCAACGTCGCCGAAGCCGTCAGTTCCAGCCGGCGTGAAGTAAAGCTCATGCGGGCCTAATATCCAGGTGACGATGTCCATCGAGCCATCCGCCGCATCAAGCTCATCAAAATCGGTGCGCGAGGAGCGGACATTGGCTAGCCGATCATCGGCGAGGCGCACCTCAACCGAATCGCCAAGGAAATTATCGAAGGCTTGTGGGTTCTGCATAATCACTTCGCCGTTTTCGCCGACAATCTGCGAATACATCTCGGTGTAATAGCCGCTTCCCGCCTCCATTTCGAAAACGCTCATGCCCGGTTCCATTGCGATAAAGGTTAAAACCTCGGCCGGCTTGCGCATTTCATCGTCGGCCACGTCTGTGTCGGGACGCGATGGGTTGGCGACACTAGCCGCAGCAAGCGCTGCATAATCCACAGGCGCAGGGGCCGCCGCCTCGCCAGCATCAGGGCTTGCCGCCGACTCTGCCGTCTCCGTGTCCGCCTTTGGCGCACAGGCCAGCAAACCAAGCACGGCGCAAGCGGCAAGCGCAGTTTTGCATGTTGCTATAGTATTCATTTTTCTCTCTCTCGATTTCCCCTAAAGCGCGCCAAGTTAAATCCCGACCATCTCTAATATCAGAATATTGGCGGCGCGCAAAACATACCCGGTCCGCCGTTTATCTCCTGACATTGCTTGCGCTCCTCGACAGCCAGCCTAGGCGCCGGGAATGACAGGCCCCATAATGTCTTTCATGACCAACGCAAAACGCCCCCCGCTTGAACGCAATATGCCTGCCCTGGAAACGCTTGACGCGATCCGCCGCGCCGTCGGCCCCAAGGGCGTCATGACCGGTGATGACGCCGCACCTTTTTTGTCGGAATGGCGCGGACGCTGGCCGGGGGAAGCCGCGCTGATCGTTGCGCCGGCGACAGTGGAGGAAGTCTCCGCGGTGGTTCAGATTTGTGTGCGAGACAATGTCGCCATCACCCCGCAAGGCGGCAATACTGGCCTTGTTGGCGGCCAGATCCCGTTTGGCGACGAGATTTTGCTGGCGCTGGGGCGGATGCGCCGGGTGCGCGAGATTGAACCCTTGAACAACACTATGACCGTCGACGCCGGGATAACGCTCGGCGCTGCGCAAGCAGCGGCGGCGGAAGCGAAGCGTTTGTTCCCCCTATCAATCGGATCAGAAGGCTCGTGCCAGATCGGCGGCGTCATCTCCACCAATGCCGGCGGCGTCAATGTGTTGCGCTATGGCAATATGCGCGAGTTGGTTTTGGGACTGGAAGCGGTGTTGCCGAATGGCGAAATCTGGAACGGGCTGCGGCGCCTGCGCAAGGACAATACAGGCTATGATTTAAAACAACTGTTGATTGGTGGTGAGGGCACGCTCGGCATCGTCACCGGCGCAGTGTTAAAACTATTCCCGCAGCCGGCGGAAAAAGTCACCGCCTGCGCTGGCGTTGCGAACGCCAGTGATGCGGTTGCACTTCTTGCGCATGTGCAAGCCGCGACCGGCGGCGGCGCGACGAGTTTTGAACTGATGGGCCGGCGCTGCATTGATCTGGCGCTGAAACATATTCCGGGCGTGCGCGATCCGCTGGCGGCGCGCCATCCCTGGTATGCGCTGATGGAGGTCTCATCAGGGCAGGCCGGTGCGTTGAATGGCGCCATTGAGGCGATGCTGGCGACGGCGCTTGAAAAAGATATCATCAAAGACGCGATGATTGCGCAGAGTGAGGCGCAAACCCAAATGCTGTGGCGCATCCGCCATTCGATTTCCGAGGCGATCAACGGCGAGGGTCTGGGCGCACGCCATGACGTCTCGGTCGCGACTAGCGACATCCCCGCCTTTCTGGATATGGCCGACGCCGCCGTTGAGCGTCTCGCGCCCGGCGCGCGCGTCGTCGCCTTCGGTCATATTGGCGACGGGAATATCCATTATGACGTGGTTGGGCCCGAGGGCGCTGGCAAACATGCGCTTGACGACAAACGCAGCGACATTGAAGCGGCGGTCTATGACATTATCGACCAGTTCAACGGGTCGATATCCGCCGAACACGGCATCGGCCGCCACCGCCGCGCGACGCTCGCCAAACGCAAATGCTCGGTTGAGCTCGAGATGATGCGGGCGATAAAAAATGCACTAGACCCGCAAGGGATTATGAACCCCGGCAAGATGCTTTAAAACTAAGGAAAATACTACCTATGCTGATGTTATTGTCGCCAGCGAAGATGATGAATTTTGACCCAGTCCCTGATGCGCCTAACGCGACCCGCCCGGCGCTGGCGAAAGATATCGCCGAGATTGCGGAAGTGGCGAAGAGGTTGAAACCCGCCGAACTTAAAAAGCTGATGAGGATTTCTGACGCGTTGGTCGATTTGAACTACCAGCGACTTCAGGCTTTAAAGACATCCGGCAAGGCGCCCGGCGCCAAACAAGCGGCGCTGACCTTTGCCGGCGACGTCTATCGCGGGCTCGACGCCAATAGCCTTAGCCCAGCCGATCTCGACTTTGCGCAAAGCCACTTACGCATTATCTCCGGCCTTTACGGATTGTTGCGCCCGCTTGATGCAATCCAGCCCTACCGGCTTGAAATGGGCTCGCGGGTGAAAAATCCGCGCGGGGCCAACCTTCACGCCTTCTGGCGCCCAGTGATCGCCGCCGCGCTCGACAAAGCGGTCAAAACCCATGCCGATCCAACTATTGCCTGCCTCGCCTCAAACGAATACGCAAAAGCGGTGGACCGCACAGCACTCGCCGCGCCGTTCATCATGATCAACTTCAAAGAGGTCAAAGACGGCAAGGCGCGCGCAATCATGTTATACGTCAAACAAGCGCGCGGCATGATGGCGCGCTGGGCGATAGAAAACCGTATCGAGAAGGCAAGCGACCTCAAAAAATTCAAGGTCGGCGGATACAAATTCTCAAAAACCCTTTCCTCCGATGACGAATGGATTTTCACCAGACTACAACCCGCGCCGAAGAAGGGCTAAGCCATTTTTCGGACATGCCGTGAAAGCCGGCCAAGCGCTGTCGTTCCATCGAAGGGGCTTTGATCCCGCCACCGGAGATGTGCGACAACCGGTTTGCTCGCAATCGAAAGCCTCGACGCTTCTCCTGATCGTTGACAGGTTTCCGACTTTATTTTACTATCTAGTAAATTAACTAGATGGTTTTCTTCCATGGCGACAGACCAGCTCAGCACTACCCTCGCCGCTCTAGCGGATCCAACGCGGCGGGCGATTCTCGCTCAGCTTACATCGGGCGAGCGAACCGTCACCGATTTGGCGGAACCGTTCGAAATGACCCTGCCCGCCGTCACCAAACACCTCAAAGTGTTAGAAAAAGCCGGCCTTATTGAACGCAGCAGGGATGCTCAAAAGCGCCCGTGCCGACTGCAAGCAGCGCCGCTCAAAGAGGTCTCAGCCTGGGTCGAGGATTATCGACAGTCCTGGGAGGAGAGCCTCGATCGGCTGGGTGATTATCTGCAAGGCCTTCAATCAACGGAAACAGAACATGCCGGCAGCCGCAAAAACAAGCGCTGAAAATGAGCTAGCGTTCACACGCATCTATGATGCGCCACGCGAACTTGTGTTTGACGCCTGGACGGACCCGCAACATATCGGGAAATGGTGGGGGCCGAACGGTTTCACCACCTCAACGAAGGTGATGGAGGTCAAAGTCGGCGGCCGTTGGGAATATGTTATGCACGGCCCAGATGGCGAAGATTACCCGAGCAACAGCGTTTACACCGAAGTTGAAAAACCTCAACGATTGATTTTCTCCAATATCGGCGGCAAGGCGAATGACCCGCACCTAACCTGTCAAATGATTGTCACGTTCGAGGACGTCGCCGGCAAGACCAAGCTCACCTTACGGATGATTTTTCCCTCAACGGACGCCGCTGATCACGCCAGGGAACTCGGCGCCGATGACGGCGGAAAAGAGTGCCTCGACCGTTTGGCCAACGCCATGCGTGAAGCCTCTGGCTGAGCTGGTCTTTTTCTTCGTTTCGGCAGGTCGCAGACATTACCACCACAGAACAAGGAGGGTCCTATGAAAAGAGACCTCGCTGTTTTAACTTTTCAAACTCTTGACGGCGTCATGCAGTCGCCAAAATTGCCCGAGGAGGATACATCGGGCGGGTTCAGACATGGCGGCTGGGCGGAGCCGCATTGGGACGGCGTGATGGAGCAGGTTCGCAAAGAGGCCATGGCCGCGCCTTACGATATTTTACTCGGCCGAAAGACCTACCAATCATTCGCGCCACATTTTTCCGCCGCCGGCGACAAGCACCCCATGAACGAGGCGACAAAATTTGTCGCCACCTCGACGCTGACGAAACTTGAGTGGGGAAACTCCTTCATCTTGTCTGGAGACATCACAGAGGAAGTCTCTCGCCTCAAGGCTCAAGACGGTCCTTTGTTGCAAGTTCATGGCAGCTGGCAATTGATCCAGACCTTGCTGGCCAATGATTTGATCGATGAATTTCGAATTTGGACATTTCCCGTCATTGTCGGCGCCGGCAAGCGCCTGTTTGACGAAGGCGCCATACCGAAAGACCTGACGCTCGTGAAAGCAGACACCACATCGACAGGGGCGACGATGAGCATCTATCGGCGGGACGGCAAAGCCTGACCTATTGAATTGAAGTGCGTGCTGCCGCAAAAAGTTAACTGATTTTTCGATACGCGCGGCTTTGCACAAGACTTAACTCAGTAACGCGCTGCGGGTAAAAACGCTATCAAGTATGCGCCACGACAACCATACTGTATTAATACATTAATGCAGTGTGTGCAGCTAAGTTCGACGAAGCGGGCTATCCCGCAAGCGCGCGAAATTATGGGCTCCCTGTCCTTATATGTTTCCACAGTCCCGGCTCTGGCACTGCCATAAGCGCAAATTTTGCGCTTTTCCCTTGACATTGCGCAATGAGTGCGCATATTATTATGACAGTTTTATGACTACCCCGTTCTTCAGGCGATGACATCGCTGAAAAACAGGGCGTTAGGAGTAATGTCATGGCGGCTATTTCGCATCCCGGTGAATTTGCGGCGTCGGAAATCAAATTTGGACCGAACGCGGCGCGCGCAGCTTTCTATGTGCTGGTTGGCGTGATCGCGATGGCGTTCGCCATCCCCGCAGCGATCATGACTGCCGATGTCGGGCTGTTTGACGAGTGCTTTGCGGCGGCGGAAATATGCGCGGTGCAGTAGGCCTTTATTCCGCGGGCAAGTTTTCCAGAAAATAACGTATGGCATTTTCGCCCATGACGGCGCGGATGGTTTTGTCGTCGAGGCCCACATCGATCAGCGCCTGCGTCAATGCAGCAAGCTCTGAGGCGTCGAATGGCGCGGTCACCGTGCCGTCAAAATCAGAGCCGAGCGCCACATGCTCCGCTCCCAGAAGATCGACCGCATAGACAATCGCACTGGCGATGCTATCCAGCGTTGGGTCACAAATTGCGCCCTCCCAAAACCCGACACCGACTAGCCCGCCGGCATCGGCAATTTGCTTCATCAACGCATCGGAAATATTACGCGGGCTGTCGCAATGACCTTTGATGCCCGTATGAGAAACGATGACGGGTTTACCGGTGCGGGCGAGCACATCGCGCACCACGGCTTCCGATGAATGCGCCACGTCAATGATCATGTCTTTTGCAACCGCTTTATCGACGGCGTCGCGACCAAATTGCGTCAATCCTTCGCCGCTGATCCCATGCAGCGAGCCGCCGAGCGCATTGTCGAAAAAATGTTGCAGTCCCATGACCCGCAGCCCCGCATCATAAAGTCGATCAATGTTGCCTAGATCACCCTCTAGCGGATGCGCACCCTCTATACCGTAGACCCCTGCAAGCACGCCCCTGTCGAGAGCGGATTGTAAATCTGCTTTGTTCTTGGCAAAGATGAAGTCTTCTCCAGCCCGCTTTTCCAAAACATCCAGGCGGCTCGCCTGAAAGACGGCGCGTTCATAGATCGAGCCCCACACGCGCAAAGGCCACCTTTGCGCGACCATCAGCACCGTTAGGCCATCTGAGTCAGCGCTGTTTTCATCCAGATTTATGCCGCGCGGCGTTTTTGTGACGGCGGTAAAAATCTGCAGCGCAAAGCCGCCCTCGCGCAGCCGCGGTAAATCTGTGTGGCCGCGTTTCTGGCGCTTGGCCGGATCACGCCGCCAGAGCAACATATCGGAATGCAGATCGGCGACCGGAATGGTCGCATGGAGCACCCGCGCAGCATCACTCACCACATAAGGCTCATGAGCCAACACCACATTGTGGGTCGCATCAAAGCGCTGCGGAATCACCCCGAAAAATACGATTGCGCCGATGATAATCAGCACCAGCGCACTGTAAGCAATCCGTTTCATGATAGAGTCTCCCGGTCCCGGGAGAACACTGGCCCGCGCAAATACTAGATGTCAACGCGATGTTGCAGGTGGGCCGAACGCAGCGTGAAGACTAATCATGGCCTATCACGTCGCGAACCTCATCCAGCATAGGCAAGGAAGTATCTGCATTGTGCCAGATGTCACCGAGCTCGCGATACGCCTCTTCTGACATCCGCTGATCGCCATGCGCCGCCGCAGCACGCGCCAACCCCAACAGACTATTTGTACGCCGCTGCGAGTTTGCTAACTCATCCTTATAGGCCTGCGCCGCCATCTCCGTTTTGCCGAGCTCCAGCAGCACGTCGCCAAGCAGCTCTCCGCTTGGTTTAGCGAGGCGCGGCTGGCCATATTTAAACGGCATCGTCTGGGCGCTCGTATGAGCCTTGCGCATCAGTGCTTCGACAGATTTATTTTTGCCCTTGGCCAAGGCAAACATTGCATCAAGTTCAAGGCGCAAAATATCCACCTCTTCTTGCCTGATGATAATTTCGGGATCGCCCTCGCCCCCGGCGTGTATCTCCTTATAGAATTGTTTCGCCGCTTTGATGTCGCCTCTCTTGATGGCCGCAAAGGTGCGGGCAAAATTATAATGCACTGTCGGAACAACCACGCCTTCCGGCGCTGACCAAGTGTCGAACGCGTGCCAGTCCTCGGTATCAAACATGTAGCGTGCGAGCATCGCGCCATAATAGGACCGCTCCCGCCCAGTCGGGTTATCGTTAAGCCGGCCGCGAAGCTTGCCAAGCAAGATCTCCGCGTCCGCCCAGCGCCCTTGTTGAAGGCGGGCATAGTGGAGCCAATAGGTGTAGTGCGACTCCTCTTTGCTCATGACTTCTGTGTCGGTTGTCTTTGCTGACTCAACCGTGAAGCCGCGCAAATTGGCCGCCACAACATCATCCCAGAACCCAAGCGCTGTATATATATGCGAGGTCATGTGCTGCGCATGGGCCGCATCCGGCGCAATCTTAATATACGCATTCGCCATTGGCAGACCTAAAATTGCATGCACAGGATCGTCGAGCGAATGAATAAGATAATGCGCAGCGCCCGGATGTGACCGGTTGGCGTCCCATACCGGCATGATCACCGCGGCGGCGCGTATGTATGTCGCGTAATCCCGGTTGGCGCTTCCGACACCCAGTATAGAAAGCCCATAAAACGCGGCGATTTCTGGATCATCCAGATAACTCTCATAGAGCTGGCGCATTTGATTGCGATACAGAACATCACGCTCAAGCTTGGTGCGCCCACGCGCAGCCTCGGTCATGCCAAACACGGTTTCGGCCGCGCGGATAAAGCCTTGCTCACGCCGGGTTGGCGTGTTTTGCTCACGCTCCTCTTGCGTCGCGCCCAATTTCATCAACGCGGCCTGTCCATTTTCAGGCCATTGCCTCGCCCACAAAGCATGATGATAGGTCATCGCCTCGCCCCAATATGCCATTGCAAAAGAGGGGTCGATTTTTTGCGCGCGCTGGAACGCCGCCCTCGCTGGAGCGTATTCAAAACTATGCAAATAGAGGACGCCGTCAATGAAATCCGCTTGCGCCTTCGTGGCGCCGGAATTTATAAATTCCAAATTTCCGAGCCGAGCAGGTTCGGCCTGAGCCTGCGCGGCTGGTAAATGAATTTGAACTACACTTAGTACAGAAACAAATATGCCAACAAAAATTATGCGCTTGATCATGGCGACACACCCCTGAATTGAAAGCAGCCGTTATCGTTGTCTCGGTGATATGAACTCTACACAACAGATAAGCTGCCGGCATGTTGCAAAACCCAACCGCAACGGTCAACGTATTGTTAGGCGGGCATCGTTGAGCGGGCGCCAAGGGCTGATAAATCTTTTGCAACATCAATGTCTTGAAGGCTTTCCAGCATTTCGACCTGAAAATACTGTGGCAAAGTTTTCATCGTGTCTGCGAGCGCATATTTGGTTGACCAACGGACATTATTAAACAAACCCGGCGCCGCACGTCGCCGCGATAAGCCGATTAGCCAATAGCCGCCATCCTCGGCCGGACCGAAGACGGCGTCAGCGCGACCAAGCGCTTTGAAAGCCTGGCGCAGATGGCGCGCACGCAAACCCGGCGCATCGGCGCCGATGATCAGAACCGGCCCCGGCGGCGCTGCACTAAAGGCGCGCACCATGCGGGCGCCGAGATCACCCGGCCCTTGCGCCATCCGCGATAGTTGCGGCGGCCATAGGCGATCCCAGCCGGTTACCGCCGAGGGCGGGTCGACCGCGAGACATGTCCGCCACTCGCCTTTGACCGCCTCAGCGACGGTCCGCTCCGTCATGATACGGAACAATGCCGCAGCCCGACCCATGCCAATACCGACTCCAAGCCGCGTCTTGACCTTGCCGGCGCGCGGCGCCTTGACAAATATGGTGACGGTCCCGCGCATCAGCGATAGGATTTCGCAAGATATTCCGGCGCGGCTCCAGCATGATAACGCAGCAAACGCCACAGGTTTGTTGTCGCCTGGCGCAAATAACCGCGACGCTCATAACGCGCCGCGTCGGTCATGGCTTTGGATTTAAAAACATGGAGCGCCGCACGACCTTCATGCGCGATGATGCGCTGGACGATATCGACATCTTCAAATAGCGGCATATCGTTATAACCGCCGACAGCGTCATAAAGCGCACGCGAGACTAGCAATCCCTGGTCGCCATACGGAGTTTTGAACACCCGCGTGCGCAACATCGCACCGGCTGAAAGCAGCTGTGGAGCCAGCCCCGCCGCATCAAAACGCAACGTGAAAACACCGGCGCGCACATCCGCATTTTCGCCGGCGACAAACCCGCGCGCCTCATCCGCCCACCCTGCCTCCAAAACCGTATCCGCATGAAGGAAAAGCAGCCAGGCGCCGCGCGCAGCCGCGGCGCCTTTCTTTAACTGCCCGCCGCGGCCCGGCGGCGCCGTCAACACGGTCGCGCCGAAACCATCAGCGATCGCCACGCTCGCATCTTGCGAGCCGCCATCGACGACGATCACTTGCGTCACCAGCCCCTCCACTGCCGGCGCGACCAGCGCCTCAAGGCACAAAGGCAGCCGCGATGCTGCGTTAAGAGCGGGGATGACAACCGTGAGCATGACCTCCTCTTAGAGCCTGTTTCAAATGCTTCAAAGCGCCTGCTTTTGGCGGTGCGCCTTTAAATTGTCCGCGTTTCCTGGTCTGGTGAAATTTTGTTCTTGCTTTGTTCTGGCGTGGTGATAGCTTTGCTCATGGCCCGCGCCGCGCATCTTTCCCTTCGTCCTCCGAGCCCAAATGAGGACAGCCCTTCGCCCAAGGGACCGCCCCTCCCGGGGAAAGGGCGCGGCGCGCGGTCCAACCAATCTGGCCGCTATGAAAGCGAGCGCCGCGAGGCGCAAGATGATGGCTGGAATGCCAGTCAGCTGCTGGACCCGGTCAATGACGGCGAAGAATTGCCGCCCCTGCGCACCGAGGTAACGCTGGAGCGCCCGAAGAAAATCATCAACGTCAACAAGTCGCCCTATGTCGGGTTTGACCGCTCGATTAATCCCTATCGCGGCTGCGAGCATGGTTGCATTTACTGTTTTGCACGACCTTCCCACGCCTATCATGGCCTGTCGGCCGGGCTCGATTTCGAGACCCGGCTGTTTGCCAAACCCTCCGCATCGAAACTATTGCAAAACGAGCTGTCGCATAAATATTACAAGCCCCGCGTTATCGCTATTGGAACCAACACCGATCCCTACCAGCCAATAGAACGCAAATTCCTGATCATGCGCGGCATTTTGCAAACGCTTGCGCGCTTTAATCATCCGGTGACCATCCTCACCAAAGCCCATCTCATCACCCGCGATCTCGATATATTGGCGCCGATGGCGGAAAAGAACCTCACCCGGGCGATGGTGTCGATCACGACGCAAGACAAAGCGCTCGCCCGCTCGATGGAGCCGCGCGCGTCGGCGCCGCCAAAACGCTTTGAAGCGATCAAACGCCTGGTCGACGCCGGCGTCGAGACCGGGATTATGACAGGGCCGATGATCCCCGGGCTGAATGACGACGAAATGGAAACCATCATGGAAAAGGCCGCCGACCTCGGCGCCACATTTTCCGCCCACACCATCATCCGTCTGCCGCTCGAGGTCTCGCCCCTCTTCCAGGAGTGGCTGGAGGCTTATGCGCCCAATCGCGCAAGGCGCATCATGCGCCATATTCGCGATATGAATGGCGGTAAGGATTATGATCCCTACTGGAGTCGCGGCGGCGAGATTAAAACGCCCTATGCGCTGCTTATCGGTCAGCGCAACCAGGCGGCCCGCGCACGCCTCGGCTTTGACCGCGAGCGCTCACGGCTTGACCTGTCGCAGTTTCGCATCCCCTCAGAAGCCTCCGGACAACTGGGTTTGTTTGAATAGGCGGGCGGTTTGGCGCCGCGCACGACTCGGGGGATAATTGCGATATCGAAATGGATTTACCGATGCCCGCTCATGCTCCAAGCTTTGAAATAGAAGACCAAATCCCCGGCCTCATCGCCGGGATTGATGAGGCTGGGCGCGGGCCGTTGGCGGGGCCGGTGGTCGCGGCCGCGGTGGCGCTGGATCCGGCGACGATGCCGGCGGGTTTGCGCGATTCTAAAACCCTCACCGAAAAGCGCCGCAGCGAAATCGCCACAGAAATCTGGAAGACGTCCGCCGTCGGGGTCGGCGTCGCCAGCGTCGATGAGATTGACGACATCAATATTTTGCAAGCAACGCTCCTGGCGATGGCCCGCGCGTCGGCAAACCTTCCCGTGCGCCCGGCGGCGTGCATTGTAGACGGCAACATCAAGCCGCGGCTCGTCGTACCCGCCTATACGGTGGTCAAGGGCGATGCAAAATCCTTCTCGATCGCCGCCGCGTCGATTATCGCCAAGACCACCCGCGACCAAATGATGCGCGAACTCGCCCGCGAATTTCCCGCCTATGCATGGGAGCGAAATAAAGGCTATGGCGTCGCCAGGCACCGTGAGGCGCTCGCCGCCCACGGCGTCACCCCACATCATCGCAAGAGCTTCGCCCCAATCCACAATATGTTGTATGCGGACTCTTCGCCGGCAATGTGTTGAAAGGTTTCGTTAACACTGGTTAACGCCCTGAATCCATTAAAAAATTTCACTTCGACTCTTGACGGCGAATCCCCGCCGACTCAAAGTGCCTTTCCTTAAAATAGAGGGAATGGGCTGTGACCGCGCGTAAAAACAAACCTAACAAAAGCGATATCGAAAAACATCTCGATAAAATCATCAAAGGCGACTGCATCACCGCGATGAAGGCGCTGCCGGATGATTGCGTCGATCTCGTTTTTGCCGACCCGCCCTATAATCTGCAACTCGGCGGGGATCTGACGCGGCCGGACAACTCCCGCGTTAACGGCGTCGATGATGAATGGGACAAGTTCGCCTCGTTCAAAGCCTATGATGAATTTACCGAGCAATGGCTCACCGAGGCGCGGCGCATCTTGAAACCTGACGGCGCGATTTGGGTGATCGGCTCATACCACAATATCTTCCGTGTCGGGACGGCTGTTCAGAACACCGGCTTTTGGATTTTGAACGACGTCATCTGGCGCAAGTCCAATCCGATGCCAAACTTTCGCGGCACGCGCCTCACCAATGCCCATGAAACGCTGATCTGGGCGGCAAAAAGCCAAAAATCGAAATATACGTTCAATTACCGTGCGCTGAAGACCGCCAATGACGATCTGCAAATGCGCTCCGACTGGGAATTTCCGATCTGCACCGGAGAGGAGCGCATCAAGGACGAAGGCGGCGCCAAGGTCCATCCGACCCAAAAGCCGGAGGCCCTGCTCCACCGGGTGCTGATCGGCGCGACCAAACCCGGCGACGTTGTGCTCGATCCGTTCTTTGGCTCCGGGACAACCGGCGCGGCGGCGAAATATCTCGGCCGCCGCTATATTGGCATTGAACGCGACAAGACCTATATCGCGGCGGCGAAAAAGCGCATCGCGGCGGTCAAACCGCTCGGCGACGAAGAATTACAGACCCAGCCAAGCCCGAAAGCCGCGCCGCGCGTCCCGTTCGGAACGGTGGTCGAAAACCGCCTCATCAAGCCCGGCGCAAAACTCTATTCCCCGCGCGGCAACCACGAAGCCAAAGTCCGCGCCGACGGCTCGCTCTACGTCAAAGAAGGGGAAGACGAAATTCAAGGCTCCATCCACAAGGTCGGCGCAGCAGTCCAAAACGCCCAAGCCTGCAACGGCTGGACCTATTGGCACTTTGAGGCCAAGACCGGCCGCAAGCCGATTGATTTTTTAAGAGATAAGATCAGGAAAGAGATGCGGGGGTAGCCGCTCTCACAAATTTTGCAGACATAAAAAAACACCCGGTCACCCGGGTGTTTTTCATTTGACGTGAAGTCTCAAGACTAGACAAACGCTCGCTTACGCCACTTTCTTACGACGGGCCGCAATCATGCCGCCAATACCTGAAAGGAACAAAAGCAGTGCGCCCGGAACCGGTATTTCGCCTACCTCAGCCAGAACGAGACCGGCGCCCTGTGTCGGATCATCAACGAACTGGCCAAGGAAAGTCGATGCATCGGAGAAAATCACCGAAACCATCACACCAACCAAATCGGAAATAGCAACGCTGGCGGGGCCAGGCGAGAAATCCGGATCAATGCCACTCAATGTGAACGTGTCACCCGTGCCAAACGACGAAAAAGCGAATGACATGAGCGCCGTGTCTTCACCCGTCGGCGCGCCGGAAAGAACAGCTGTGCCGCCCGTAGAACCGATACCGTCCCAAATAATATTGCCCGCAGTGGCCGTTGAACCGTCAACGCTAAGGCTCGCAACCGACAGCGCTTCAGGGTTTGAGAAGGAAAAGTTGATAGAAAAACTGGTATCAGGACCAGATGTTGAACCCACGAATGCTGCATTCGCAGCACCTGTGATAGAGAAAATTGCGGCGATCGCCGCGACTACAAAACGCATATAAACGTCCCCCTACATAATGGTCAGCGGCGAATCCGCCACACCATATCCCACAAATATATCTTGCGAAAATTTAAGTCAATTGCGGTTAAAAAGATTTCCCAACAGACTCAGTTGCTTATGCAATCGATATTCACAACTTCCGCCGTACGACTCGCGTCATTACACACGGCATGGTTGTGCTGCGGCGCGCGATTAGGGAATATCCGTTTCCGTACAGCTATGGCTTGTGTGGATTTTAACTTCGCGCTCTGAAACAACAGCGAACAGTCAAATTCCGCTTCGGCATGCGGCAGGGGAATCGAAAATGGGCAAGCAAACCGCCAAGATTACAAGCCATTTGAACGCACTCTTCGTTGCTGTAGCGACATGCGCTGCACTCGCTGGTTGCGCCAGCGGTCCGACGCCGGACGACCGGCTCAATGCAACGTTGTGGATGCAACAGGCGGTGGAATACAAGGCGACGACGGACAGCGTTTATGCGCTCGCGTCCATCCGCCTCACTGAGGCGCTCGCCGATCCCGCCTGGACCGCTGTGCCGAATATTCAGAGCGGCGATCTCAGCGACTTACCGCCGGCGATCATTCTCGATGCGGACGAAACCGTTCTCGACAATTCCGCTTATCAGGCGGGACTCATTAAGACCGGTGATGTCTACTCCTCTGAAAGCTGGAACGCCTTCGCGAATGCTGCGGTTTCAGGCGCGGTCCCCGGCGCTGTCGCGTTTACGCAGGCGGCGGCGGCTAGCGGCGTTAAGGTCTTTTACGTCACCAATCGCGACGTCGTTACCGAGGAAGCCACGGCGAGGAACCTCGCCGCGCTCGGCTTCCCCATGGGAGGCAACGTCGATACTTTGATGACAAAGAACGAGCAGCCCAACTGGACCTCGAAAAAGGGAACGCGCCGCGCCGCCGTTGCGAAAAACTACCGCGTCCTGCTTCTCCTAGGCGATAATTTCGGCGACTTCACCGACGATTATAGCGGCTCGCCGGAAGAGCGCCGCGCCGTCTATGAAGCCCATAGCGCGCATTGGGGCCGCGACTGGCTGATGCTGCCGAACCCGGCCTATGGCTCATGGGAAGCGGCGGCTTTCGGCGGCGACTACGCCCTCTCCGAGGAAGAAAAGCGCCGCCGCAAGATCGACCGCCTCACCGGCTGGACGGTTAACGAATAGGCGAGGCGCCTGCGCAGGACGCTTTACGAATAGCGTGCTCGCTCTACAACGTCCCCATGCCCTGGGACAAAGAACGCGAAGAATTAAACCGCCGCCAAAAGCTCGCCGAGAAGATGGGCGGGGAGGAAAAGCTTGAGCGCCAGAAGGCCCGCGGCAAGCTTGATGCGCGCGAACGTTTGCGCCGCCTCACCGACAAAAACTCCTTCCGCGAGATTGGCAAGATCGCCGGCAGGGGGAGTTACGATGAGGCGGGCGACTTAGAAGACTTCTCGCCATCGAATTTCATTTTCGGCCGGGGGCGGATCAATGGCGCGCCCGTCGTCGCCAGCGCCGATGATTTCACGGTGCGCGGCGGCGCGGCGGACGCTGCGATCCACCGCAAATTCGCTATGGCCGAGCAGATGGCCCATGAGTTGAAGCTCCCGCTCATCCGCATGATTGACGGCACGGGCGGCGGCGGCTCGGTCAAAATGCTCGAAGATATGGGGTTCACATACGTCCCGTTCGTGCCCGGCTGGGAGCATGTGGTTGAAAACCTCAAAACCGTGCCGGTTGTCGCGCTCGCGCTTGGGCCCACGGCGGGGCTCGGCGCGGCGCGCATGGTCGCGAGCCATTATTCGGTGATGGTGCGTGGGCTTAGCCAGATTTTCACCGCCGGCCCCGCCGTCGTTGCAGGCATGGGCCCAAATTCCGCAAATGGAAGCAATGCTCTCGACAAAGAGCAATTGGGCGGCGTCGATATCCACACCCGCAACGGCGTCATCGACGATGAAGCGGAAAGCGAGGATGAAGCCTTTGAGATGGCGCGGGCGTTCCTATCCTATTTGCCTGCACATACAGGCGCGCGGGCGCTGCGCACAACGCCCCATGACAGACCGAACCGCAAAGAAGAAAAGCTACTTTCCGCCGTGCCGGAGAACAGCCGCGAAGCCTATTCCATGCGCAAAATTCTGGAGATGATCGCCGATAAGGGCTCGGTCTTTGAAATGGGCAAGCGCTGGGGCCGCGCAACGATTACCGCCTTTGCCCGGCTCAACGGCTGGCCGGTCGCGGTGCTGGCATCTGACCCCACCTTTCTCGGCGGCTCATGGACGGCGGACACGGCGGAAAAAGCAAAACGATTTATTTCCCTTGCAGAGCTATTCCGCCTGCCAGTTGTCCATCTCGTTGACAATCCGGGCTTCATGATCGGGCTTGAGGCGGAAAAAGCCGCCACGATCCGCCGCGGCGTCGAAGCGATGAACGCGGTCTATGAGGCGTCGGTTCCCTGGGCGAGCGTGATTATCCGCAAGGCTTACGGCGTCGCCGGCGCTGCGATGTCCGATCATACGCGGTTTCAATATCGCTTCGCCTGGCCGTCAGGCGACTGGGGCTCGCTCCCCATGGAAGGCGGCGTTGAGGTCGCCTACAAGGCGGAGCTTGAACGCGCCGACGACCCCGCCGCGATGCTAGCCGAAATCAAGGCGCGGCTCTCTAAAGTTACGTCGCCATTCCGCACGGCGGAGCAATTTCTCGTTGAGGACATAATCGACCCACGGGAGACGCGGCCGTTATTATGTGAGTTTGCGGAACTGGCGCAGCGTTCGCTTTAAATAAGTTTGCGCTAGGCAGCAGCGACAAAGCCCTCGTCGTCGCGTGGGCTGAACGCACCACCATCAACGGCGCCTAGCGCTGTATACGGATTGTCAGGGTCGCTTGCAGCAAAAATACCGGCCGCATTTTCTGCGCCAGACTCAGTCTCTGCGACGCCAAACGCACTAGCGCTGCCGCCCTCTTCTTCAGAACGCGCCTCTTCGCGCAACGCCTCAGTTTCGGCCTGGCGTTCGGCGCGCGCATCAGAGGTCGCCTGAATGATCTGGGCTTGCGCGGCTTGCGCGATGGCGCGGTCCGGTCCTGATGGATCCGCCGGCGCCAATGCAGCTGCTGCGACGATGCGCATCTTGGCTATAGTCGCCTCGGGGCTGGCTTCCGGCGACATATCGATCGGCACCGCGCCGCCTATTGCATATTGCTGGCCGTCAGGACCTTTTTGAAAGGAAAAGGAAATCGCGCCGCCATGACGGCCCGCGGTATTTTTGTGTGCTTGCTCATGGGCGCGGACTTCGCGGTCGCGCGCCCTCAATTCCTGAACGGCCGCCTCTTCTTCTTTCGAAAGCTCGCCGAACCCGCGCTCTTCGTCGTGGGCCACTGCAACTTCTTCACTGGCAGCCTTCGTCTGATCGGCGAAATTCACGCGGGCTTTTTCCAGCCCCTCAGCAGTCTTAGCTCCAGCCTCAGCATTGGCAGCTTTGGCTTGCGTGGCGACGGCTTCCGGCGCCGGTGTCTGATCAGGCTTTTGTGCTGCGGTGGGATTTTCTCCGCCTTCACGCGTGGCCTCAATCGCGCTACGCACCACAGTGCCGGTAAGCGAACGGTCGCTCGCGGTCGGGATTGGCGCCGGGCGCTGGCTGACATTAGCGTCATCAGCGCGCTGAGTTAACGATTGCTCGCCGAGTTGACGCAGCGCAGCGCCCGGATCATTTACCAACCGGTCGAGACCTTTGGCCTGCACGCCCGTCACCGCCAAAATCTGGCGCGAGGGGAATGCAGATATAGAACCGAATCCATCCATAATAGACTAGTTTTACCACGCAATAATCAATAAATGATTATTGCCGAAGTGTTAAAGTCTGCCGTTAAAATTTTCACCACAGTAGAAACTTTCGACCCACTACTCCACCTTCACCGCCAACGTATCGTGATGGCCGGAAATTAGTGAACGGAGATAAAAAGAAATATCGCTGCGGCCTTTGAAACCTGCATTCTTTGCCGCCTGTTCTTTTTCTTCATCCGTTGCAGAGGCCGGCGCGGCGAACGCCACGAGGTTTTTGTGAAAGCCTATGGTGAAGACATCAACATCTGAGCCTGCGGCGCGACGAAATATCATGTTGGTGGTCTGGCCGGTTGCGTCGAGATAAGTGTTTTCCATGCGTCGTTGGCCGACGAGTTCGCCAGTCTTGCCGGGCGCGGCGTGAAACATCTCGATATGAAAAAAACCGTTCTCAGCAAATTCGCGTTCCATCTCCGCCAGGGGCGGCCCATAGGCGAAGTGATCTTCCTGAAATGCAACCATGGCAAAACCCGGCGCGGCTTGCGCGCCATATTTCTCCCTTGCGGCCGCTCGTCGTTTGGTTTTCGATTTTGAATGATACGCCGTCCAACTTTCCATCGGCTCTATCTTCAACAGATCCCATTGATCGCCTTGGCTATGGCGCATCACAAAGGGCGGGTGCTCGCCGGCTTCTTTGAAATAATCCGAGGCCTTCATCTCCGCGATCCAATCCAAGAGCCCCTCCAGCTTGCCGGTCTCGGCGCGCACGGTTGAAACGCGATAGAGATAATCACCTTCGCGTTGGAGTGCATTTGCCGGCGCCAACATTGCGGCGCCAAGCAGGATGAGCATTGCCAATCGGATAATCATTTTTCAAACCCCTTTGTTGTCAGCGCCAAATCTAGCGCCTTTTTCATGACGGTGGGAAGCCGCGCTTGCTTCGGTGCAATCCATTGCTGTTCGCGCGTGCGTCGAAAACCCTTTGGCGCCCTCCCGACATAGACATCGAGCGTCAGGTGAAAATGCGTGAATATATGTGTGACGTCTCCCGCACGGCGCCATTTCGCCACCGCCGGCGCATCAGTGACAGTTTTTCCTAATTTATCCGTCCACGGACCTCCAGGCAGACCAAGCATGCCGCCGAGCAACCCTTTTTCCGGCCGGCGCTCAAACAGAATTTCGCCTTTCGCATTGACCAGCGCGAAGACAGCACCCTTGCGCAATGGCTTTGGTTTCTTCGCCGGCTTGACCGGAAAGTCTTCGGCGCGACCGAGGCGCTGCGCGGCGCAATGATTGATCAGCGGACAGGCGGAACAGTTCGGCGCCCGGGGCCTACATACGCCGGCGCCCAAATCCATCAGCCCTTGCGCAAAGTCGCCGCTGCGCTGCTGCGGCCAGATGGCGCCGGCGCGCTGTTTGATCCGCGCTTTGGCGACCGGCAGCGGCTCGTCGATTGCAAAAAACCTCGCAACAATGCGCTCAATATTGCCGTCAACCACCACCGCCGGCTGGTCAAACGCAATCGCTGCAATCGCGGCGGCGGTATAGTCGCCAATACCAGGAAGCGCCTTTAACGCATCTTCCGTATAGGGAAATTCTCCGCCATGCTCGCCGTCGATAATGCTCGCGCATTTGTGGAGATTGCGCGCCCTTGCATAATAGCCAAGCCCCGCCCATTCGCCGAGTACATCGTCAGCTTCGGCCGCCGCCATAGCGCCGACATCCGGCCAGCGCGCCAGAAATTTTAAAAACCGCGGCGCCACGCTCGCAACCGTCGTCTGCTGCAACATGATTTCAGACAGCCACACCGCGTAAGGGTCAGGCTTTTGTCCAGCCTTGCGCAGATGCGGGCCGACCCGCCATGGCAGCGTGCGCGCATTGGCGTCGTACCAGCGCAACAGCGCTCCGGCGATTTGGGAAATGTTTTTCGCGCCGCGCGTTTCATAGACCATCGCTTGCCTGTATGGTGGCGCAGAGCCAATGCGTAAAGCCGTCATGACCTTTAAGACCACCAGACCCGTCCGCCGCGCTGCGCCCAATATCGGCCGCGCCAGCGCTTCGGTGTTCTCGCGGCTGTTGAAAAAAACCAGCTATGCCGATCCGGGTTTATGCGATCATTGGCCGAATATTGCCGGATCGGAGATCGCAGCCCTGTGCCGGCCGGGTCGGCTCACCGGACGCGGCCCCGGCCGAACGCTGGAAATCCACACCCCCTCAGGCGCCGCCGCCGCCCAGCTGCAAATGCAGACCGAGGCGCTAAAGGCCCGTGTTAACCGCTATCTCGGGCCTGGCGCGGTCGACCGCATCACCATCATCCAGTCGGCGGTTCCTGCCCAACTTCCGTCTGGGCAAAGCCAGCCGGAGCCTCAAGGTAGCCCCGATGACACCCCTTTAGGGTCAGCGCTTTCGTCATTTCGCGCTGCGATAAATCGCAAAAACGGCGGGAAATAACGACGATTGAGGGCTTGCGCCGGGCGGCGCCTTACGCGATTTTGCACTAAACCCGGCGCAACTGCGCCAACGCCGATTTTCTGCGTCGCCGACGCCGCTGCACTCTAATGAAAGGCCTGCCCGTGATGTTGTTTTCCGCCCTCGCTCTCCGCCCCGCCTATATCGCCATTGGCGCAGCAGCGCTCGCGCTGGCCGCATGCGGCGGCGCCTCCTCCGACGAAGCCGCCAATAGCGCCGGCGCCGAGACCATTAACGACAGCGTAACCGGTGCATTTGCGGAAATGACCCGCGGCACAGCCGACGCCGCCGTACTGGTGATTGAGTACGCTTCCGTCACGTGCCCACATTGCGCGACCTTCCATGAACAGGTCTATCCGGCGATCAAGGAAAACTACATCGACACCGGCAAGGTGCGTTTCGTGTTTCGGGAATTCCCGACAGCACCGGCGAACCTTTCCATCGCCGGCTCAATGCTGGCCCGATGCGCCGCTGATGAAGGCGGCATGGACGCCTATTTCCTACTTCTCGACTCTTTGTTTAAAACTCAAAAAACTTGGATATATGGAGAAAACCCGCGCACGGAACTGATCAAGATCGCCGCCCAGGCCGGAATGAGCGAAGACGACCTTGATACCTGCATCAATCGGGAGGAATTGCTTGATTTTCTTAATGAAAATGTGAAGGTCGGGCGCGATAAATATGACATCCGATCGACGCCGAGTTTTGTCGTCAACGGAACCGTACGGCATTTTTCGTCGGTCGAGGAGATGTCCGCCGCGCTCGACGAAGCGATTGAAAAAGCGGGAGAATAAGTTTCCCCAGGCCCTCACGCTCCGGTTGGCTTGAGGGCAGAATCGGCAATCATTGTCACTAAACGTTAAAGGGCTATCCGGACTTGCGCGCGCCGGGGCCCAGCTTGCCGGGAAAACGCAGTGAAATTTACCAATGTCCGCCTTGTCGGGTTTAAGTCGTTTGTGGAGCCTACGGATTTTGAAATCCGTGAGGGGCTAACCGGTATTGTCGGCCCTAATGGCTGCGGCAAGTCGAACCTGCTTGAAGCCATGCGCTGGGTCATGGGCGCGACCTCGGCCAAAGCGCTGCGCGGCGACGGCATGGATGCGGTGATTTTTTCCGGCACATCAATGCGGCCGTCGCGCAACTGGGCGGAGGTGATTTTAACTCTCGATAATGCCGATCGTACGGCGCCTGCAGAGTATAACGAGCATGCGGAACTGGAAGTATCGCGGCGCATCATCCGCAAGGACGAGGGCACGCAGTCGCTCTACCGCATCAATTCGAAGGAAGTGCGCGCCAAAGACGTGCAGCTGTTGTTCGCTGACGCATCAACCGGCGCCAACTCCCCAGCTTTGGTGCGCCAGGGTCAGGTCGCCGAACTCATCAGCGCCAAACCGCAAAACCGCCGCCGTCTGCTGGAAGAGGCGGCAGGCGTTACCGGCATTCACTCGCGCCGCCACGAGGCGGAGTTGCGCCTGCGCGCGGCGGAGCAAAACATTGACCGCCTTGATGATGTCATCTCGGAACTTGAAACCCAGAAGGGCGCACTCGCCCGGCAGGCGCGTCAGGCGACGCGTTATCGCAATGTTTCAGGCGACATACGCCGCACCGAGGCGATGTTGTGTTACCTGCGCTGGCGCGAGGCGGTGGATGCACAGGAAAAAGCCGCCGCCGGCCTTAGCGAAATTTCCGGGCTGATCGAAGAAACCGTACGCGTCGCCGCCGCTGCGTCGACTGCGCAAGCGCAAGCCCATGAAGCGCTCGAACCTTTGCGCCTTGCCGAAGCCCAAGCCGCCGCCGCGCTCCACCGCCTCACGGTCGCACGCGAAAATCTCGATGATGAAGCCGCACGTGCGGAAGCGGAACTGAACCGTCTTGGCGACGAGATTGGCCGCCTGAAGGAAGATATCGCGCGCGAAAAAGACCTTCGCGACGACGCCGAAAAAGCCGCCGAAGCGCTGAACCTGGAACAAGCAGAGCTGGTCTCGCGCGAGGCGTCCGAGGCCGATCGTCTGGCGGAAGCCGAAGCGGTAAGCGCCAAATCCGCCGCCGCGCTTGAACGCATCGAACGCACTTTTGACGAAAAAAGCACCGAGGCTGCAGAATTTGAAGCTCGCCGCCAGACCCTGGGCGCCAATATCGCCGGCGCTGAAAGCCGGCTTGCAAAAATCGCCAACCAGATCGCCGCCTTTCGTGATGAGCGCAAGCTGATTGAGCCGACGCCGGAACAAGCGCACGCGCTGGAAGAGGCGAATGCGAAATTTATGGCGGCCGAGCAAGCTGTCCACGCTGCCGAGGCCGCGCATCAGCGCGCAGAAGAAGAACGCAGCGGCGCCGAAGACCATGAAGGCGCCTTGCGCGGACCGTTGCGTAGCGCTGAGCAGAGTCTCACTGAAATCGACGCCGAGCGCGAAGCCCTGCGCAAAGTTCTGGCCACGGACGATGGCGATGAATGGCAGCCGCTGATCGAGCTTATTGCCGTTGACCCCGGTTATGAAAATGCGCTTGCCGCCGCGCTTGGCGATGACCTTGGCGCAGCGACAGACGATGCCGCGCCGGCCCACTGGTCACGACTTGGAGAAACTACAGGCGAGATGGCGCCCGCGATGTTGCCGCCTGGCATTCGCCCGTTGAGCGACTTTGTCCGCGCACCCGCGCAACTCACGCGACGCCTTACTTCTATTGGGGTTGTCGATCCACAAGAAGGTGAGCGGGTGAGCGCTGCGTTAAAACCCGGTGGGCGCCTGGTCTCGCGCGACGGGGATTTGTGGCGCTGGGACGGTTTTGTCGCTCATGCCAACGCAAAAACCGCTGCTGCCATTCGACTTGAGCAACGCAACCGATTGCTAGTTCTTGAACGCGACTTCAGCGCCGCCGAAACCGGCGCCGCCGTCGCACGCCAGGCGCATGAAGAAGCCGCCAGCACCCTCAAGACGAGCCAGGCGTCTGAGCGCGAAGCACGCCAGCTATTCTCCGACACAAGGCGCTCGCTCGATACAGCGCGCGCCGCACTTTCCGGGCTGGAGCGCGAACATGAACGCGCCGCCGCGCGGATCGGTTCGATTGACGAGACCTTAGCGCGCCTTTCTGAAGATCAGGCCGAAACCGAAACCGCCCATCGCGGCTTGGTTGAAGACCGCACAGCCCTGCCCGACGCAGCGCTGGTTTCCGAAGCCCTCACCGCCGCGCGCGACGAAGTCGCCACCGCCCGCGCCGCCGCCGGCGCCATGCTCGCAGCCTATAACGACATCGCCCGCGAAGCGCAGATGCGCGCTGATCGGCTTGGCGAGCTTGCCCGCGAGCAGGCCTCATGGGCCAGCCGCAGCCAGACCGCGCAAATCCGCATTGGCGAGCTTGAAACCCGGCTTGGCGAGGCCGGCGGCGCCCATGAAGTCGCCAAACAGGCGCCGGCGGAAATTGACGAAAAACGCACTCGCCTGCTCGACCAGATCGCCATCGCCGAGACCCGGCGCAACGACGACGCTGACGCGCTCGCGACCGGCCAGCAGCTTGCTCAGGACACGGACAAGGCCGCCAAAGCCGCTGACCACGAGGCCGCCGAAGCACGCGAGGCGCGGGCAAGGCTCGAGGCGCAAGGCGAAGCCGCCGCCGAGCGCGTTGAAGAGGCAGCCTCTATCGCTAACGAGACTTGCGAATGCGCGCCGGAAGAACTGCTCAGCGTCGCCGAACACAAACAGGGCAAGGAAATTCCCGCGCGGGACGATATTGAACGCAAGCTGGAACGCTACAAGCGCGAGCGTGAAAACCTTGGCGGGGTAAATCTGCGTGCTGATGAAGAATTAAAAGAGGTCGGCGAGCGTCTTGAAGAGCTGGGCGTTGAGCGTGAAGACTGCGAAAGCGCGATCCGCAAATTACGCGCCGCGATTGGCGGCCTCAACCGTGAAGCCCGCCAGCGCTTGCTGGACGCCTTCGAGACCGTCAACACCAATTTCGGCAACCTGTTCAAACGTCTGTTCAATGGCGGGCAAGCCGAATTACGGTTGATCGACGCCGAAGACCCGCTTGACGCCGGGCTTGAAATTTACGCCTCGCCTCCCGGCAAGAAGCTGGCGTCTATGTCGCTGATGTCCGGCGGCGAGCAGGCGCTGACGGCGACGGCGCTGATTTTTGCGGTGTTTATGGCTAACCCGGCGCCGCTCTGCGTCCTTGACGAGGTTGACGCGCCGCTTGACGACGCCAATGTTGAGCGCTTCTGCCGCCTGTTACACGAGATGGCCCAGGAGACCGACACCCGCTTCATCATCATCACCCACCACGCCCTCACCATGTCGCGCATGGACCGGCTTTATGGCGTTACCATGATCGAGCGCGGCGTATCGCAACTGGTCTCGGTGGACCTTACCAAGGCCGAGCAGCTGGTCGCCGCGGAGTAGCCGCCGCGTCGTCTCGCCGCGCTATATTTCATGCATCAATTTCAAAGACTTAAGCCTAAAATCCGTCGCTTGACGCTGCGCTGCGGCGCCGTTATGGTCCGCCGCGATTTCGAGGGGCGTGAGCGTTCGTTTCACGCCTGTTTTCGGGCAAGTTAATGGCGAGTGACGCCGGCAAAAACCAACCGCCTCCGCTGGATGCGTTTTCGGAGCGACTTGACGCAATGCGCGGCGAGGACGACCCGGAAGCGCCCAAACCAAGCGGTGCGGCATGGGGAAAGGCGATGCGCGCGTCGTCGGAATTGCTGGCCGGCATATTTGTCGGCTCTTTGCTCGGGCTTGGGCTCGATCGCCTGTTAGGGTCGGAACCATGGTTCCTTCTCGCCGGCATTGGGCTTGGATTTGCGGCCGGACTGCGAAACCTTTCGCGGTCCTTATAACAAGAACAGCGATATCGTCCGGTAGCGGACGGTCATCGCAAGACGGGAAGTTAACATGTACGGATTTCGCGCCGCAGGTCCCATGGAGCAGTTTGAAATTCTGCCCATTGTCGACCTCCATCTCGGCTCGATCAATATCTCGCTGACCAATTCGGCGTTGTGGATGCTGATCGGCACCGGCGCGATCATTGTTTTCTTCTTTGCAGCAACCCGGCGCGCAGCACTGATCCCCGGCCGGCTCCAGTCTGTCGCGGAAGTGCTCTATGAGTTTGTCGCCGACCTGGTGCGCGACACCATCGGGCCGGAAGGGCGCAAGTTCTTTCCTTATGTTTTCACGCTCTTTATGTGGATATTGGTCTCCAACCTGTTCGGCCTATTCCCGTCTTTCCCTGGCATTCCGCATGCGCTGCACACATTCACACCAACCAGCCATCTGATCGTGACGCTAGCGCTGGCGATGCTGACGATCTCGATCGTTATCGTTTACGGGTTTTATAAAAACGGCCTTGGCTTCTTTAAATTGTTTGCGCCTTCCGGTTTGCCTTTATGGCTGATGCCGCTGCTGGTTTTGATCGAGGTGATTTCGTTCCTGTCGCGGCCTTTGAGCCTCGCCATCCGGCTGTTCGCCAATATGTTTGCCGGCCATGTGATCTTGAAACTGTTTGCCGGCTTTGTGGTCTCGCTTCTCGGCGCCGGCGGCGCGGTGATGTTGTTTGGCATTGCGCCGTTCTTTGGCGCGGTTGCGGTCACGGCGCTCGAATTTCTGGTTGCCGCGCTTCAGGCCTATGTCTTTGCCGTACTGACTTGCATATATCTCAACGACGCGGTCCACGCCGCCGACCACTAGCAAATTTCCCGCGCGGGCTTTGAAGGGCCAACCGCGACACCGGGACCAACGGCTCAACGAATTTTTAGGAGTGAAGAAAATGGACGCAGAAGCAGCAAAACTCATAGGCGCAGGCTTAGCCTCAATCCCGCTTGCGGGCGCCGGTGTCGGCCTTGGCTTGATCTTCGGTAACTTCCTGTCAGGCGCGTTTCGCAATCCGTCAGCAGCGGCCGCCAACCAGCCAACCATGCTTCTCGCCTTCGCGCTGACCGAGTTTACCGGTCTTCTCGGCTTCGCTATCGCGATGATCATTCTCTATACGTTCTAAGCGAGCCTAATCGCTGACTAAAAGGAGAAGACCTTGTCCGTCTTCGCAATTGTTACAAGCGCAGCGGCAGCCGCCGCCGAAGAAGCCCAGGCCCATGCGGCCGAGGCGTCTTCCGCCGGTCTGCCGCAGCTTGATCCCGCCTGGTGGCCGAGCCAGCTGTTCTGGCTGGTGATCACCTTTGGCTTTCTTTACTGGTTGATGTCGTCACGGTTCCTTCCCGCTATCGCCGGCGCCATCGAAGAACGCCGCGACCGCATTGCCGACGACCTCGACCAGGCGGGCGACTTCAAACGTCAGGCCGAAGACGCCGAGACCGCCTATAATCAGGCGCTCGCAGACGCCAAAGCCAAAGCCCAGGGGATTGCCGCCGACACCCGCGCGGAAATGGACGACGAAATCGCCACACTACAGGCCGAGACCGATGCGCAGCTCGCCAAGCAAGTCACGACAGCCGAGGCGCGCATTGGCGAGATGAAAGCCGCAGCCGCAACAAAAGTCGGCGAAGCGGCCGCTGAAACCGCACGCGCGGTTGTTGAAACGCTGATCGATGAGGCGCCGACCGAGGAAGCAGCAAGCCGCGCTGTCACCGATGCTGCAACCCGCCTGAGAGGATGACCCGATGATCTCTTTGACAAGCCTTGCGGCAGCCGCCTCGACAAGCGCAACGGAAACCCACGAAGCCAGTGGCGGCCTTCTTCAGGACGTCTCGTTTTGGGTGTTGATCGCCTTCGCAATCGTCATCGGCATTTTCGCCCGCGCCGGGTTGCACAAAATGATCGGCTCCGGCCTCGACAAGCGCGCGCAAAAGATCGCCGATGAAATCAACGAAGCGCGGCGGATGCGTGAAGAAGCGCAAGAGCTTCTGGCGCGTTATCAGCGTCGCCAGCACGAGGCCGAAAGCGAGGCCGCGGCGATTATCGAACAGGCGAAAAAAGACGCCAAGCGGATGACCCTGGAGGCGCGCGAGAAAATCGAGGCGCAGATGGAACGCCGCGCCAAGGCTGCCGAGGACAAGATCGCCAGAGCCGAGGCGCAAGCTTTGTCAGAGGTGCGCGGCCAGACCGCCGACCTCGCCATCGCAGCAGCGCGCACGATCATTAAAGAGCGCATGGATACCGGCGCCCAATCCGCCTTTATCGACCGGGCGATAGCCGATGTTCGCAACAAGCTGAATTAATGGCGCCCGCCCCCTCCGACCAGGCAACGGCGCAAGCCGTCCATACATTCTGGTTTGAAGAAGCAAGGCCCGAGCAATGGTTTGCCCGCGATCTCGAATTTGATAAAATCATATGCAAGCGCTTCAAGGCGACGCACCAAGCTGCATGTGACGGCCGCCTCAACGATTGGCAGGCAGACCCGCGCAACGCCCTGGCGCTGATCCTTCTGCTCGATCAATTTTCCAGAAATATTTATCGCGACCATGCGCGCGCCTTTGCGCAGGATGCGCTCGCGCTTAAGGCTGCAAAACAGGCGCTCGCCCGCGGCTTCGACCAGCAATGCCCGGACAGCGAAAAAGCCTTTTTCTTTATGCCGTTCATGCATTCAGAAAATCTGGCCGTACAGGAACAATCTGTCGCTCTATTCGAGACGAACTTGCCCACCAGCGATAATCATCGCTACGCCATAGAGCACCATGAGATTATCGCGCGGTTTGGACGCTTCCCACATCGCAACCGAGTGCTGTGCCGACCATCGACGCCGGAAGAAATCGCATTTCTCGATGCTGGCGGGTTTAATCCGTAGCGCTTATGTATTCATCCGGCGCAAGCGGACGGTTGTGCGCCAGCAACTCATCAAGTGGAGTAGACGTTCCGTCATCGCGCACCATGCGAACGTGACGCGATTTTAGATCGCGCGCATGAGCCGCACCGCAGGAATGGGCAATCATCGCCACGTCTTTACGCATTTTTTCAACGTAATTTGCCACGTCCCGCGACTTGCCGGCCGGAACAAGGCCGCCTTGCAGGCTTTTCTTGTGGGTGGTGACGCCAGTCGGACAATTATTGGTGTGACACCGCATCGCCTGAATGCAGCCGATGGAGAACATGAAACCGCGCGCCGTGTTGACGATATCGGCGCCGGCGCAATAGGCCCAGGCGACCTCGGCGGGGGTGACCAGCTTGCCCGCAGCAATCACCTTGATCCGGTCGCGCAAACCCCTGCGCCCTAAAATATCCACCAGTATCGGCAACGACTGTTTTATCGGCAGGCCAACATTGTCCATCAGCGACATTGGCGCCGCGCCGGTGCCGCCCTCTCCGCCATCAAGGGTTATGAAATCGGGCGCCGACGAGATTCCCCGCCGCTCAATGGCGTCACAAAGCTCATCGACCCAGCCATAAGCGCCGAGTACGGTTTTGAAACCGGTTGGCAGTTTGGAGACATCTCGAACATGGTCGACAAAATCAAGCAGCTCGTCGACATTGTCGATTTCCGGGTGACGGTTGGGCGAGACAGAGGCTTTACCCACGGGAATGCCTCTTATTTTTGCAATTTCACGACCAACCTTCGCCGCCGGAAGAATGCCGCCCTTGCCGGGCTTGGCGCCTTGAGCAAGTTTAACCTCAATCATTTTTACAGCCGGATTTGCTGCGATGTCGGCGAGTTTTTTATCGTCAAGCGCACCATTTTTATCGCGTACGCCGTATTTTGCCGTACCGATCTGAAAGGTGATGTCGCATCCGCCTTCCAGATGATACGGCGACAGCCCGCCCTCGCCGGTGTTCATGGAACAGCGCGCCAGCCCCGCGCCAAGCGATAAGGCCTGAATCGCCGGCCTTGAAAGCGATCCATAACTCATCGCGGAAATGTTAATGATTGAGGACACAAGATACGGATTAGGCGTATACGGACCAAATTCCACTGGGGGCGGGTCGCGCGCCTCTTCATCAAGACGCGGAAAGGCGCAATTAATGAAGATCGGTGTGCCGACAAGGGTAAGGTTGCGGGTCGAACCGAAGGGATGGATATTGCTGCGGCCTTTTGCTGACTTATAAATCCAGTCGCGTTCGGCGCGATTAAAGGGCAGTTCTTCGCGATCAAGCGCAAAGAAATATTGTCGAAAAAATTCCCCGAGACGGGTAAACAGGTCACGAAACCGCCCTATGACCGGATAGTTGTGGCGGATCGCATCCTTTGATTGGGTCGCGTCCACGACATACATCGCAATTACTGCAAAGACGGCGATGCCGACAATAAAAATAAGCGCCGTGGAAAGAAGGCTTAGCCCGTCCATTGTGAGCTGCCGCAATAAATCCATATGTCTCGCTCACCCTTCACATGCCGGTTGTTGTTGGCATCGCCCAGACACAATGTTAGGAAATTTGCAGCCTGATGAAAAGAAGACGTGGAAAATTACCGGAAACGGCTTCTACCTCGCCGCATTAGCCGCTGGCGTCCAGCGCAGCACCGGCTTCCTCGCCGCCGCCGTCTCGTCAAGCCGTCGGCGTGGCGCATATACGGGCGCCGCCTTGAACGTTTCAGCCTCGCCCGCCTTGGCGCGTTTGGCCAACGACAAAAGCGCATCACAAAATAGGTCAAGCTCGCGTTTTGATTCTGATTCCGTCGGCTCAATCAGCATCGCCCCGTGCACAACCAGCGGGAAATACATCGTCATCGGATGGTAGCCTTCGTCAATCATGGCTTTGGCGAAATCGATAGTTTCAACGCCGGTGTCTTTTAAAAACCGGTCATCGAACAGCGCCTCGTGCATGCAATAGCCGTCAAAGGCCGGCGTTATTTCCGCTTTGAGGCGCGCCAGCACATAATTGGCGTTGAGGACGGCGTCTTCTGCGGCTTGGGCGACGCCGTCTTTGCCGTGGCTCATCATATAGGCGAGCGCCCTGGTGAACATGCCCATCTGGCCATGAAACGCCGTCAGCCGACCAAAGCTATTGGCGCTTTCGGTCTCGATCAAATGATATTCACCGTCCCGGTGCACCACATATGGCACTGGCGCAAAATCCGCCAGCGCCGCCGCCAACACTGTCGGCCCCGCCCCCGGACCGCCACCGCCATGAGGCGTCGAAAAGGTCTTATGCAGATTAATATGCATCGCATCTACGCCGAGATCGCCAGGCTTCACCTTGCCGGCAATGGCGTTGAAATTGGCGCCATCGCAGTAAAAATATCCGCCCGCATCATGGACCGCATCGGCGATGGCGCGGATATCGCGCTCAAACAATCCGCACGTATTGGGGTTGGTGACCATGATCGCGGCGACATCTTCGCCTAGCTTTTCTTTCAGTGCCGCAAGGTCAACCCGGCCGGTTGCGTCGCCGGGGATTTCTTCGACCGTGAACCCGCATTGGACGGCAGTCGCCGGGTTGGTGCCATGGGCAGATTCCGGCGCCAGCACGCGGGTGCGCTTGTCGCCTTCGCCGCGCGCAACAATCGCCGCCTTGATCGCCATCATACCGCATAGCTCGCCATGGGCGCCGGCTTTTGGAGACATCGCAACAGCAGGCATGCCGGTCAGCTCTTGCAGCCAATGGGCGAGCGTGTCGATCAGCTCCAGCGCTCCTTGTGCGCAAGCTTGCGGCGCCAGCGGGTGCAGGTCAGCAAAACCCGGCAGCCGCGCGATTTTCTCGTTGAGGCGAGGATTGTGTTTCATGGTGCATGAGCCGAGCGGGAACGGGCCCATATCTATGGCGTAGTTCTTTTGGCTGAGGCGCACAAAATGGCGCATGGTCTCCGGCTCGGACAGACCCGGCAGTCCAATCTCGCTATCACGCCCGAGGCCGCCGAGACGGTTCGGACGATCCTCAGCTGGCGGAAAATCCACGCCGGTGCGGTCAAACCCGCCAATCTCGAAAGACAGCGCCTCTTCGATTTGCAGGGCTTTGTTGCCGGTGAAGGTCGACTGGTCTTGGTTGTTCATGGTCATTTCACTGAGTCCCGAGTCCGGCGGTTGTATTCGTCGATGTCGTCTTGTGTCGTGCACTTTCCAATCTCATCACCATCGACACGAATGGAGTCGTCTTCTATGACTACTAATCGCCAGCTATTACGGTCGAACATCCCCCCACGCTCAATACAGTTTTCGCGTGCTTCTTTATCATTGACCTGAAGCGGGCCGGTTGCTTCAAGCCAAAGCGAACCTGCCAAGTTGTCAGCATTCCCCCTTTCGCACCATGCTTCAAGGAATGGGGCGCCGGAAAATTGGCGAAACGCCTCGATAACTTCGGCGGAGAGTTTGACTGAAGGCTGCATTGGGTCGCGCTCAAATTCGATTGAGATTTCATCTTGTGAGATGCTGAACTTAAAAGAATAGACTTTCTCGCCGCAGCTTACCTTTAACGAACGATCAGTCTGGTCCGGTGCGCCAGCCATAGTAGAGCTAAGCGTGATAGTAGGAACTTCCGGTGTTGACAGCATAGCCAGCGCAATGGCGAGGGGTAAAAGCATTAGAGAGACTCCGCAAGGGCTGAACTAAATGCTTTAATATCCGCATCCGTAGTACACTCACTCGCAGCGACGATCAGCAGATTCTCCGCTCCCGGATCACCGGGCCACAGCCGCCCACCGGGAACGCCGGCGAGAACACCTTGTTCCGCAAGCACGTCAACCACATCCGACGCGTTCTTTGACAGCCGCAATGTAAATTCATTGAAATAGGATTTGTTGATCACCTCAACGCCGTTGATCGCGCTCAAGGCATCCGCGGTTTTGCACGCAGCTTCATGGTTTAACGCCGCCAGTTTGCGCAAGCCGGTCTGACCTAGCAGCGTCATATGGATGGTAAAAGCCAGAACACAAAGACCGGAATTGGTGCAGATATTTGAGGTTGCCTTGTCGCGGCGGATATGTTGCTCGCGCGTTGAAAGCGTCAGCACAAATCCGCGCTTGCCATCAGCGTCTGTCGTCTCACCGCACAGCCGGCCTGGCATCTGGCGGAGGTATTTCTGGCGCGTTGCGAAAAGGCCCACATAGGGCCCGCCAAAGCCAAGCCCGTTGCCGAGCGACTGGCCCTCGCCAACAAAAATATCGGCGCCCATCTCGCCCGGGCTTTTGAGCGCGCCGAGCGAGACTGCCTCTGTCACCACGGCGATTAACAAGGCGCCTTTGGCATGCGCGGCCTCGGCAATCGGCGCAAGATCACGGATGTTGCCGAAAACGTCCGGCGTCTGAACGATTACGCAGGCGGTTTCGTCGTCGATCATCGCCGCCAGGTCTTCACTGGCGCTGACATCGACCGGCGCCGCAACGACCTCGTCTTTAAGCAGTTCCAGATTGGTGCGCGTGACGGCGCCATATTGCGGATGCAACCCGCCGGAAAGCACCGCCTTTTTGCGCTTGGTGATGCGGCGCGCCATCAGCGCCGCTTCCGCGCAACCGGTCGAGCCGTCATACATCGACGCATTAGCGACTTCCATGCCGGAGAGCGCCGCAACTTGGGTCTGGAACTCAAACAAATATTGCAGCGTTCCTTGCGCGATTTCCGGCTGGTAGGGCGTATAGGCGGTCAAAAACTCCGAGCGCTGAATAATATGGTCAACGGTCGCCGGAATATGATGCTTATAGGCGCCGCCGCCGATAAAAAATGGACCGTCGCTGGCCGCGCGGTTCTTCGCCGCCATCGCGCCCAACGCACGCTCAACATCCAGCTCGCCCGCATGGGGGGGAAGATCGAAGCCGACGTTTAAAACATCGCCCGGCACATCGCAGAACAGGTCGTCAATTTTCGCGGCGCCGATAATTTTAAGCATCGCACTGCGGTCGGCGTCATTGAGGGGAAGGTAGCGCATCGCCTAGCTGTTCTCCGCAAAGTCTTTATACGCCGCCTCGTCCATCAGCGCATCAATCTCGCTCGCATTGCTCGGCTTGATTTTAACGAACCAGGCCGCGCCCATAGCGTCTTCGTTGATCTTGCCCGGCTCATCAACAACCGCTGAATTCACTTCCATTATCTCGCCGGAGATCGGCGCGTAAACATCAGAGGCAGCCTTTACCGATTCAACCACCGCCATGTCGTCACCCTTGGCAAAGGTCTTCCCAGTTTCCGGCAATTCGACGAACACAACATCGCCGAGCTGCTCGGCGGCGTGGGCGCTGATGCCGATAACATAAAGGTCTCCATCAGCACGGACCCATTCGTGGTCTTTGGTGTACATAACAGTCATTTTAAGTCTCCCTATCCTCGAAAATATCGGTGCGGCGCGAACGGCATGTCGGCGATACGAGCGGGCAACGCCTTGCCCCGGACAATCAACTGAATGTCGGTTCCAGTCGCGGCGTGCTCAGTGCTGACATATCCCATCGCCACCGGACCGCCGACACTGGGACCAAACCCGCCGGAGGTGACAGCGCCAATGGTGACCCCATCCGTAGATTGAATTTCCGCACCTTCCCGCGCCGGCGCCCGGCCGGAGGGGAGGATGCCGACGCGTAATCGCGACGGTCCCTCGGCGATTTCTTTCACAATGCGGTCCGCCCCCGGAAATCCGCCCTCCTCGCGGCGGCGTTTGCCGGTGGCGAAGCGAATATTGCCTTCAATCGGCGACGTTTCGTCGGTGATGTCATGGCCATAAAGACACAAGCCAGCCTCCAACCGCAACGAATCGCGCGCGCCCAAACCTATAGGCTCAACATCTGCATCATTGAGCAGAAGCCGAGCAACTTTTTCCGTATCGTCAGCGGCGATAGAAATTTCATAGCCGTCTTCACCGGTATATCCCGACCGGCTGATTGTCGCCGCGACATCGTCGATCTTGGTTTGGGCAACCGACATAAATTTCAGCGCCTCTACGCCTGACGCATGCTTTGCCAGCACCGCCGCAGCGCCGGGGCCCTGCAACGCGATCAGTCCGCGATCATCATAGCGCTCCAGCCGAGCGCTGCTCGGCAGGCGCTCTTTAATCCAGGCATAGTCTTTTTCCTTGCAGGCCCCGTTGACGACAATGCTCAGCATACCATCCGTACCCGAACGACTGACCATAAGGTCGTCGATGATACCGCCATCATCATTTAGAAGAACCGTATAGCGCTGTCGCCAGGCCCCCAGCTTTTGCATCTCACCGGGAACCAGCGTCTCCAGCGCTTTTGCAGCGGCTTCGTGCGTCTCGGCGATAATTGCCGCCTGACCCATATGCGAGACATCAAACAGCCCGGCTTTCTCGCGGGTGTGGAGATGTTCTTTCATCACACCGAGAGGATATTGCACCGGCATATCGTAGCCGGCGAATTCAACCATCTTCGCACCAAGCGAGATGTGAAGTTCATGAAGCGGGGTGGTTTTAAGTGTTTGCGGCATCTGACATTCCCAAGATCGCCGGCGTCATAATCGACGCGGCAACCCCGGCTGTCACGGGCACCTGAGAGATTTCGCGGGCCGGCAAAAACGTTGCGCCGCTTACTCCGTCGGTGGGGCGGCTAATCTGCGCCGTCCTCTTTCCAGCCTTCCTTGGCCGATGCGGTCCTTTTGCCTGAGAGTTTCCGGGGCGGTTGCTCCTTCGGCGCTGGCCAGAAACGGCCAGTCTCTCCCGCATGGGCGCGCCGCCACGAACTCAACCCACGGCGACGCGCGCGAGCATAAGCGCCAGCTATTGGGAGTCAATGATTCTGCGAGGATAACGCCGGCGCCAGTTCGGGCGATCAGGCCGCTTCCGCGCAGGAGACGCATGTGCCTTTGATCTCCAGCCGGGCTGTGTGCATATCAAACTCAGCCGCACGCACCGCTGGGGTGATGTTGGCCTCAACGGCAATCATTTCCAGCTCGGTCACGGTCGAGCATGCCTCGCATACGAGGAATGTCTGCACCGCATGCGGCCCTTCATGGTTGCACAAGACAAAGGCGTTAAGCCCGTCGAGCTTATGGATGTGGCCCTTGGATTCGAGACCCTCAAGCGCGCGATAGACCGTCATCGGCGCGCGTACGCCTTGTTCCTTCAGGCCGTCGAGAATTTCATAAGCCTTTAGGGGCTCAGTGGTTGCAGCCAGCGCATTCCAGACCAGCTTTTCGTTTTTTGCTAACCCAACCGGCCGATCACGTATTATCGCGCCGCCGCCGTTTGGCGCACCCATCCCATTTGTCCCGTCATTTTCCCGCGTCATGGCTTACTCCGTTGCGTCCGGAGAAATGTTATATCTTTGTTATATCAAAAAGAAAACCCATGGCGGGAAAAATCAACGCCAAAACAACCCCAAATCGCAAATTTACTGGCTTTGGCGACCCGGCGCCCGGCGGCTCGGGATGGCTACGGCCAGCCAACGCGGTCGAAAATCTGCACTGCGGAGTGCTGATTGGCGCCAAGCGTGGCTACCGGCAAATCATCAGCCCGGAATGCGCCCAACGCAGCCACCGGACCGGACGGCGCCACCGAAGCGACCACCGGGTATTCATTATTACCGATGGCAAAAGCTTCCTGGCTTTCATCACGTAGGAGAAACTCCAGCAACCTCTCAGCGTTGGCGGCGTTTGGCGCATGCGTCAAAATCCCGGCGCCGGAAATATTGATGTGCGTACCGCGCCCTTCTTGATTGGGAAACAACACGCCGAGCTTATCACCGATCGCAGCTTTGTCCGCATCATCCGATCCGACAAAGCGGGCGACATAATAGCTGTTTACAATACCAATACGACACAGCCTCGCCGCAACCGCCTCGATTTGCGAAGTATCGTTGCCTTGCGGCTTGCGGGCGAAATTCGCAACCACGCCGCGCGCCCAGGCTTCCGCCACCGCCTCGCCTTCATGGGCGATGATCGAGGCAAGCAAGGACTGATTATAAATATTGGAAGAAGACCGCACACAGATTGTTTCAACATTATCTGAATTTGCAAGATCGTCATAATTGCGAAAGCCTTCCGGCAGACCCATTTCCTTGTTGTAGATAATAATCCGCGCGCGCTTGGACAGCCCGTACCATTTTCCCTCTGGATGACGGAATTGCGCCGGGACACGGGCCTTCAAAGCCTCATTGTTATTGCTGCGAAAAATCTCGCGTTGCTCGGCGCGCCATAAAATGCCGGCGTCAGCGGTGATAAATAGATCCGCCGGGGAGGCGTCGCCCTCACGCACTACACGCTCAATTAGCGCATCACCGCCCGCCTCAATCACATTGACCTTAATTCCGGTTTTTTCCGTAAACGTATTAAAGAGGGTGATGTCGGATTCGTAATGCCGCCCAGAATAGACATTTACCTCACTCGCCTCCTGGCTTGGCGCATTATCTGCGCCAGCGTCAGTTTCGGGCTGGACCTCTCCGCATGCCGCCGCTGTCAGCGCCATCGCACCGGTCAGCGTGGTGCGCCAAAGTACTGCGGTGTTTAACGCCGGTAGTGCGATCGGCCGTTGATAGGGCGTCAGTAGTCGGATCAAGGATTTGAAGGTTTGGGCTGCGGAAGAGGTCAGATGGGTCATGGAGTTTGCTTCGGTTGCTGATTGTTGCGACTAATTCTTAATAGCAGATTATGACAAAAGCTCAATAGGCCTAATCTACTGATTTTGATAAATAAAAATCCCTGACTGCGCGAAAGTGAGATTGACACGGGCGCCAATGCGCGGCTTTTGCGCCATGGCGACGCGGATGGTCCCGGCGCCCGCCAGATCCGCTGTCAGATCAGCGGCGAGATCGCCAACCCAGCCCGGACCGACAAAGCGGGCGTCGATAATCTTGCAGCCCCCCTCCGGATCGCGCTCGGTCGATATCGCGCCTTCTCGCAAAACCGCAAGCCCCGGACCGTCAGCCAGACCCTTGGCGTCGAGATCGCCAAATGCGGTGATCAATTTTCCCCGCTCAATAGAGCCGTAAAGCGTCTGGCTACCGGGGAATACCATCGCCCCTTCCGGCGTTTGCGGCGCCTCAAACAACGCCTCCGGGGTTTGCGTTTCGACGATGCGGCCTGCGCGCATCAGCGCAATCCGGTCACCGAGCGCCAGCGCTTCTTCGGGGTCATGGGTGACCAGCACCACTGCCACGCTTTGTTCTTTCAGTATACGGCGCAAATCCTCGCGCAGGCGGCGGCGCAGGGCCGCATCGACGCTGGCGAAAGGCTCATCGAGCAGCAACGCCTTCGGGCCGCGGATGAGGGCGCGCGCCAGCGCGGTTCTTTGCTGTTGGCCGCCGGAAAGCTCATGGGGATAGCGCTTGGCGAGACCGTCAAGCCGCATTGTTTTAATCTGCGCTGCAATCCGCGCCTTTGCGTAGGCAACCTCAGCGCCCAGGCCAAAGGCGATATTTTTTTCAACCGTCATATGCGGAAACAAAACCAAGTCCTGAAACACAAACCCGATTGGCCGCCGCTCCGGCGGCGTCTCAATGCCTGGCGCAGCCAGCACTTTGCCGTTCAGTTCAACACTGCCGCTTTGCAGGCGTTCCAGCCCCGCGGCGATGCGCAAAAGTGTGGTTTTACCACACCCTGAGGGGCCGAAAAGACAGAGAATTTCACCCGGCGCAGTCTCAAACCCGGCGCCGCCGACCGCCGCAACGGCGCCATAGTGATGGCTGATATCGCGAAGGACGAGGCTCATAAGACTGCGCGCAATTGACTCATTTTGATCGGACCGGCTTTGGAAATGGCGCAGTTTCGCATAGATGTCTCGCTTCGATGATGTATGAGGCGAAGGAACGCCATGAACGACGCCAAGTCAATTGGACACAAACGGCCGAGCCGGACAAGCCCAAACCAGTCACGGTTAGGCATGGTTGCGCTTGGCGGCGTTGCAATTGCTATCGCCGCACCGATTGCCGCAACCATGCTCGGCGCCTTGGCGCCGCCGGGGCTGGACTGGGCGTTCTTGTCTGGCATGGGCGTGCGATATCTATCCGGCACGATTTTTTTATGTTTCCTAGTCGCCGCGGGCGCAAGCGCCTTTGGCGCTGGCGCAGCGATGGTGGTCTCGCTTACAGACTTTCCCGGACGGCGCGTGATGATGGTTGCGCTGGCGCTGCCCTTCGCGATCCCGGCCTATGTTGCAGCCTACGCCTATGGCGATTTTCTCGGACCATTCGGGCCCATCGCCAACGCGGTTGGCGCACGCAATCTACCGGAGATACGATCTCTGCCCGGCGCTGCTTTCATTCTTACACTGATGACTTACCCTTATGTCTATCTGGCGCTCAGCGCATCACTGGCGGGGCGTTCTTCGGCGTTTATGGAAGCCGCACGCGCACTTGGCGCGAGCCCTGCCCGGGCGGCTTGGCGGGTTCTTTTGGCCATGGGGCGCCCGGCGCTGGCTGGCGGTCTGGCGCTGGCGCTAATGGAGACCGCCGCTGATTACGGGGTGGCCGATTTTTTTGGTGTGGCGACCTTGAGCGTCGGGATTTTTCGCACCTGGCAGGGGCTCGGCGATCTTGGCGGCGCAACCCAGCTTGCCGTCGGCCTGTTTTTTGTCGCGCTCATTCTGGTTCTGATCGAGGAGGCGGGCCGCCGCGGCGAGCATGTGGAAAGCGTAAAGGCGCACCGCCGGGCTCAGCGATTGAGGCTAACACCGTCCGCAGCCATGCTGGCAATTTTGTTCTGCCTTGTTCCGGTGGTCTTAGGCTTTGTCATTCCGGCCGGCGTTTTGATCTCCAAATTCGACCCTGGCTTCACTGCTGGCGCGGCGCGCGGGCTCAATCTCTCGCTCGCCAACACCGCTCTAGTTGCAGGTATTGGCGGCGCACTAACCATCACGCTTGCGGTTTTCCTTGGCTATACGGCGCGGCGGATGACATCAGCGTATGGCAAGCTAGCCTTACGGGTCGCGACGCTCGGCTACGCTATTCCGGGCGCCGTCATCGCCATCGGCGTGTTGGCGCTCACGGCTGGACTGTCGCGAGCGAGCGGCATGGCGCTTGCCGGTGGCCTTGGCGTTTTACTTTACGCCTATGTGGCGCGTTTCGTCACCGCTGGATACAATGCCGCCGCAGGCGGTCTGCAGCAAATCAGCCCACAGATGGATGACGCTGCAAAAATGCTTGGTGCGGGACCCGCTAGTATTTTGAAAAACATTCACTGGCCGCAAATGCGCGGCGCGGTCGCGGCGGGGGCGGCGATTATCATGATCGATATCGCCAAGGAGTTGCCGGCGACATTATTGTTGCGGCCGTTTAATTTTGAAACCCTGGCGACGCGCATATACCGGCTAGCGTCAGACGAACGCCTCGCCGACGCCGCGCCAGCGGCCTTGTTGCTGATCGGCCTCGGCCTCATCCCGACAATTGCGCTGAGCTTTATCGCTACACACAAATCCGCCCGCAAAAGTGCAAATCCTTCTGCGGGCGGTTAATGTGTAGTCTGGCAGTTACTCGCCGCCGCGATAGGCGAGCGGCAAGGCGCCCCGCGATAGATCGCGATAACGCGACAGCAACGCTGCCTGGCGATTATCCAAATCCTGGCGCACGCCATTAATGAACACCGCCTGCGGTACTGTCGTAACCTCCAGAGGGTCGCCCTCCCAAATGACGATGTCGGCGACTTTGCCGAGTTCAATCGATCCCAACTGCCTATCAAGGCCAAACATCTCAGCCGGGTTGATTGTCAGAGCCGCAATCGCCGCATCATAAGGCAAGCCTTCAGCTACGGCGTTGCCCGCTTGCTGGGTCAACAACCGCAGATTATGCGCGCCAAAACCCGGCGGGTTATAAAAAGCGATTTTAACGCCGGCGGCATTGAGACGAGCGGCATTTTCAAGCGTAGCGCCCAAATCCTCAAACTGGCTCGGCAAATTAACCATCGGATCGAGGATCACCGCGATATTGGCGGCGGCCAATGGTTCGGCAACCCTCCAGGCTTCCGACCCGCCGGCGATGATCACGCGCAGGCTATAATCCGTCTTGAGGCGGATTAAATTGCGAATATCGGCCTCACCGTTGATGTGAACAATGAGCGGCTGCCCGCCAGACACTACCGCGCCCAGCGCCTTCAAATCCGAAAGCGCAAACCGTTCCTCGCGGTTGCGACGTATATAAGTGTTGGGGTTAGCGGCATAAGAGCGCGCCTCATCAAGATATTCGCGCATAAACGCCCACGCGCCCATACGGGTGCCGCCCGCGCGCTCGGCGCCGCCGGAACCCATCATGGCGATCTGCGCCGCCCGGGGCTTGGTGACGGAACTAACGCCGCCGGACATATCAATCACCGCACCGCGTCCGCCGAACAGAGAATCGCCAGGGCTAGGCGCAGCCAAAGCACGGGTCACGCCGCCGGCGCGATTGATCGCGATCAATGTTGAGGTGCGTCGGTAGGCATCGACCGCATCAAGCGCCGCGCCAAGCGGAAATCCTTCGCCGCGGTTAGGGCCAGCGTCATTGGCCTCCTCATCAAGGCTGATCTCGAGAAGGCCGATGGAGGAAAGCGGCGCAAAAATGCCGGGCGTAACTACCTTGCCTGAGGCATCGATCACCGTCGCGCCGGTGGGTGCAATCAGATCGCCGCCGACTTGGACGATGACGCCGTCACGAATGATCACATCGCCATTTTTGATCACATCACCGGCGGCGGTGTGCACTTCGCCATTCATGATCGCCGTCGTTGATGTTTGCGCAACTGCATTGTCAGCAACGGTCAAGGAAAACACCGAGAAGACCGCGGCGAAGATCGGTTTATGGTTTATGGCGTTCATTGACCCGCCCCTCCGGTATTATCATTGTTTTGTTGTCCAATTTCGAAGTCCATTCGCGGTGAGCGTTTGGGATCGGACCGATCATACATTAAAGCACCATCGATAAAGACCTGCTCAGCTTTAGCGTAGACTGAAAATGGATTGCCGTTCCAGATGACGACATCAGCCATCTTGCCGGCCTCCAAAGTCCCGGTCTGGTCGAGGACGCCCATGGATTTTGCCGGATTGGCGGTGATCCAGGCGATGGCGTCTTCGGGCGCAATTTCCAAGCCGATCCGCCAGCCCGCAGCCATCGCTTTCGCCGCTTCCTGGTTGAGGCGCTGAATGCCTGTGGCGCTATCGGAGTGGATGATCGCACAGCTGTTGGCTTGCGCATCGACCAGCGCAGCGTTTTCGCTCACCGCATCATAAGCTTCGAGTTTAAAGCCCCACCAATCCGCCCACATCGCCGCACAGACACCGTTTTCAGCAAGGTAATCAGCGACTTTGTAAGCCTCGATCGCATGATGAAAGGCGGAGACTTTGTAACCAAATTCTCTGGCGATATCGAGCACCTGAACCATTTCATCGGCGCGGTAGCAATGCATATTGACGCGGATGTCGCCGCCAAGAACGCCAGCCAGCGTTTCCAGCTTGAGATCGCGGGACGGCGCATCAGGCGCCTCTTTCGCGTCTTCATCCTTGGCGTCATCTTTTTCAGCCCACGCCTCATAAGACTTCCAATAATCGTCCCATTGCTTCTTATAACCGGCCGCCTCAATCCAGGCTGCGCGATAGCCAGCGACATTGCCCATGCGCGTGCCGGGCCCGCCTTTATCGCCATAGACACGTTTTGGGTTTTCGCCGCACGCCATCTTCAGGCCATAAGGCGCGCCCGGAAATTTCATTCCCTGGACTGTCCGTGAAGGAACATTTTTTAATACGACCGAACGGCCGCCGAATAGATTTGCCGATCCGGGCAGAACCTGAAGCGACGTAATTCCGCCGGCAAGCGCCCGGGTAAAGCCTGCATCTTGCGGCCAGACAGAATGTTCCGCCCACACATGCGCAGTATTTGGCGCCGTCGCTTCATTGCCGTCCGAAGTTGAGTTGGTCAACGGCGAGGGATAGTCGCCAAGGTGGGAATGGATATCAATGACGCCGGGCGTCACCCATTTACCGGCCGCGTCAATGGTGTTGGCGCCCGCCGGGACATCAACCGCGCTGGCGGCGCCAATCGCGGTGATTTTACCGCCCTCCAAGAGGATAGATCCGTTATCAATGCGCTCTCCGGCGCCGGTCAGGATCGTCGCCCCGGTGATCAGCGTCACGTCGGACGCATATGGCTCGTAAGTCGACGGATATGGATCAAGCGGCGGATGGACCGCGCCTTTGGCCCCCTTTTTACCACTATCGTCAGCGCCCTTCGCGGCGCCTTGTGCGGCCGCGTTTTGTGGCGCAGCCGTTTCAGCGCCTACCGTATCGCCCGTCGCCCCATCATCAGCAGCCTTATCGGCGGCCTCTTGAGAACAGGCGCCGACCAACAGAACGGCAAGCGCCGTCCATCGCAATTTTCGCATCATACCCTCAGCCATTTGTGTTGAACACTATTCGAATTCATCAATCTTCGTGTCATAAGACTAGCGTAATATTCTCGCGCCGCCATCGTGCGCCGCAACATTGGCTCAGCCGAAGGGGAAACATATTTCATGACCAAGATCACGCGCCGCAATGCGCTCTTTTCAGGCCTCGCCGTCAGCGCCGCCTCTTGCTCTAAGGGGCCGTCCAATGAATCGCCCGATGAAAGCGCTAGCGGCGTCTTTGCCCATGGCGTCGCCAGCGGCGATCCCGGCCCCAACAGCGCCGTGATCTGGACCCGGATCAGTGCAAATGAGGCAGCGCCCGGCTCTAGCGCAACAATAATCTGGGAGCTGGCCGCCAACGAGACCTTTAACAACATCATCGCCAAGGGCGAGACCCTCACCGGCGCCTCGCGCGACTGGACCGTTAAAACACTGCTCACTGATCTTGAGCCCGGGACTGTCTATTACTACCGCTTCCGGTCCGGTGATCAGACCTCGCCGGTTGGCCGCACACGCACCCTGCCCGCCGGCGCCATCGACAGCGCTCGCTTTGCGGTCCTATCGTGCACAAATTTCCCGTTCGGTTATTTCAATGTCTATGACCAGATTGCCCAGCGCGACGATATCGATGCAGTCATTCATCTTGGCGATTACATTTACGAATATGGCCGCGATGGATATGGCGGCGCCACCGGCGCCGCATTAGGTCGCGAACATGAACCCGCGCATGAAATCATCACCCTTGATGATTATCGCCGCCGCCATGCACAATATAAGGCTGACCCTTCAAGCCAGGCAATGCATGCCGCGCATGCGGTGATTGCGATCTGGGACGATCATGAAGTATCGAATAATTCGTGGAAAGACGGCGCAGAAAACCACCAGCCGGAAACCGAAGGCGAATGGGTGACGCGTCGTCGCGCCGCGCTCCAAGCTTATTATGAGTGGATGCCGGTGCGCGAGCCCGCCGCGGCGCCGGAAGCGTTTTTTCGATCCTACTCTTATGGCGACCTTCTAACGCTATGCGCCATTGAAACGCGGCTGATGGCCCGTGCGCGGCAATTTGAATATAGCGAAATCGTCCGTGACCTGAAAACTGGCGCGGATGTCGAGCACTTTAAAACCGAAATTCTATGGGATGAAAGCCGCGAAATGCTGGGCAGCGCCCAGACCGATTACTTATCGCGCACCATCCGACAGTCGGTTAACGACGGTCAGCCCTGGCGACTGATCGCCAACCAGATCATCATGGCGAAAGTCATCACCCCGGATCTAAATCCGCATATGAGCGAAGAGGAAATTGATGCGCTGCAAGCGACATGGGATCAGGGTCGCGCTTTCGTTGAAGTTTCAAAACTCGGCCTGCCTACAAATTTCGACGCCTGGGACGGGTATCCAGCGGCGCGCGAGCGATTTTATGAAATGGTGCGCGATGCTGGTGGCGACGGCATGATTGTTGTCACCGGAGACACCCATACCTGGTGGGCCAACGATCTTACGGACAGGAACGGCAAGCGGCGCGGGGTCGAATTGGGTACCCATTCGGTGACGTCGCCATCGCCCTATGGTAACAACTTTCTCGACGGCAAGGGCGGTCAGTATACGGCGCTAACAGCCCACGAGAATGAGGACGTGCGCTACATTTCCGGTGAAGATCACGGATATATCGATTTGGAGATCGGTCACGAGACCGCCACCGCACGCTATATGGCGGTCGATACAGTTGAGAGCCGGGATTACAGCGCCTTTGAAAAAGTTGCCTTTACAATCGAACGCGCCGATGGCGCGGCGAAATTTACCAACAGCTAGGCTTTGATTTTAAACACGTATACAGTTTGGATCAGTTTGTCCCTTTGCGGATGAAGTCATAGAGGGGCCATGCTGGCAGGACCGCAACAGGACCGATTTGAAAGTCTTGATGTTTTGCGCGGCGTCGCTGTGCTTGGCATTCTTGCAGTTAATATTCAGGCGATGGCGATGCCGGTGGCGTTCTTCGCCAATCCGTCGCTGAATACGCAATTTTTCGTCGGCGAAGATCGCGACATCTGGGGGATCGCCTCGACATTCTTTCAGTTTAAATTCATCACCATCTTCTCCGCCCTGTTCGGCGTCGGCATTGCCCTGATGGTTGGCGACGAAAAGCCTTCGCCCAAATTTGGCCTTCACTATCGACGCATGTTCTGGCTTTTCATCCTCGGCTCGCTGCACGCCTATCTGATTTGGTTCGGCGATATTTTAACGCCTTATGCGGTCGCCGGGCTGATCGTGGTTCTCGCCCGGCGCTGGCGTGTGCGCACACTTTTCATTGCCGGCTTCATGTTGATTGCCCTCGCCTCCTTGATGATGTTCGCGCAGCATTTCGCACTTGAACAAATGTCGGCTGAAGATCGCAACGTCTTTCTGGCGGAAATGTACACGCCGCCGCCCGAAGCGATCACTGCAGAAATTGAGGCCTATCGCGGCGGGTTTTTTGCGCGCCTGCCGGAAACCGCGCCAACCGCGTTGTTGTTTCAGGTGGTCCAGACACTATTTCTCATGCCGCGCAATATTGGCGTGATGATGTTTGGCATGGCGCTTTACAAAATGGGCTTCTTCACCCTTGGCTGGTCGTTCTTGCGCTATGTTGCGATTGGCGCAGCGGCAGTCACGATCGGCATTGCGGGCTCGCACTATGCGACTACACAAATGTTCGCCGTCGGATTCGATCCGATGAAACTCGCCGGCGCTCAAGCGGCTCAATTCTGGGGTAGCCTGCCACAAGCATTTGGTTATGCGGCGCTGGTAATGGCGTTTGTTAAGATACCATTCCTGAAATGGGTGCGGGCTCCGTTTGCGGCAGCCGGGCGCATGGCGCTCACGAATTATCTTATGTGCTCGATTATCGGCGCCTTTCTTTATTTTGGCCCTCCGGGGCTTGGCCGTATCGGCACGGTGAGTTATCCCGAACAGGCAATGACAATGCTCGCTATCTGGATTGCCATTTTAATCTGGTCACCGCTATGGCTGGCGTGGTTCCGCTTCGGGCCGTTTGAATGGTTGTGGCGCTCGCTGACCTATTGGAAGTCCCAACCCATGTGGAGAACGTAAATTGAAAGACCAACTTGTGGCCTATGCGGCAAGCCTGCCCAAGGCGGAATTGCACCTTCATATTGAAGGCAGCCTTGAACCTGAGCTTATGTTTGCGTTGGCGCGACGTAATAATACCGGCATCCCGTTCAAATCGGTTGAAGAAGTGCGCGCCGCTTATAATTTTTCAAACCTGCAGGATTTTCTCGATATTTATTATCAGGGTATGAGCGTTCTTAACACGGAAGAAGACTTCTTCGACCTGACAATGGCCTATCTCAACCGTGTGCGCGCCGATAATGTTCGTCATACGGAAATTTTCTTCGATCCGCAGGGGCATACTGAGCGCGGCGTGGCGTTTGACACCGCCATTGGCGGCATATTAACGGCGCTGTCGCTGGCGAAAAAACAATTCGGTATGACCTCAAAGTTGATCATGTGCTTTCTGCGACATCTGCCGGAGGCGGATGCGCTCGAAACGTTGCGCGCGGCAGAGCCATGGCTCGACAGGATTGACGGTGTCGGCCTTGACTCCTCAGAACTTGGCCATCCGCCATCGAAATTTGAGCGCGTCTTCAAAGCCGCGCGCGAGCGCGGGCTGAAGCTTGTCGCCCATGCCGGTGAGGAAGGCCCGCCAGACTATGTTTATGAAGCGCTTGACCTCTTACATATCGACCGGCTTGACCACGGCAATCGCGCGCTCGAAGATGATGTGCTGGTCAAGCGGCTCGCAAGCGAGCAAATGACGTTGACGGTCTGTCCCTTGTCAAATCTGAAACTTTGCGTGGTCGAGGATATGACCGCCCATCCGCTCAAAACAATGCTCAATCTTGGGCTGCGCGCCACTGTGAATTCCGACGATCCATCTTATTTCGGCGGCTATATGAACGATAATTTCGCCGCCGTGATCAACGCCCTAGATTTAAGCAAAGACGACATCAAGACGCTCGCCAAAAACAGCTTCCGCGGATCTTTTCTATCCGAAGGAGAAATACGCGCGCACCTGGCGGCGATTGATTTGTTTCAGTAGGCTAGAATAATCACGCTTATGAGAAACTGCACATGAATAATTTCATTCAAGGCCGGATTGAAAAGGCTCAATGGAGCCGTTTTGCACTCTGGTTTGTTCCATTATTCATTTTTAATTATTGGGCGTTCTTCACATCTAGCCCGTGGACACAAGCCCTTGAAGCGGCCGGCACGCTACCAGAAATGCTCACAGGCTTCCCCGTCGATCAACCTGCGCTCGCTTTTTCCGCACTTGGCGAAACCACTGGGAGCTACATTCTATGGCAAGTTGCTGATATTCCGTATGCCATCTTAAACATGCTGGTCCTGTCAACCCTGATCGGCCTCGGCCTGAAACGCTTTCACCTTCAATCCAGCCCTTTGCAATATTTGCTGCTCTTACCTTACATTTATCTGATTACAGAATTTTTTGAAAACATGCCGCTAGCCCTCATGGCGGCGGGTATCTTGCCACAAGCAAACGCTGTCGTTCTGTTTCAACAGGCCGCAACAACCATCAAGCTTTATTCCGGTTGGCCGTCTTCTGTTATAGGCCTGATGGCGCTTGTCGCTATTGTCAGCGCAAACCTGTTCAGATTTATTCGCTCTAAGATATAGTAGCGGCCGACATAGCGCTCATTACTCTTTTATCCGGCTGATCTTCGAGCCTTCAAGCGACAGATTGTACATCAAGCCCTTTCCATCAAAAATAAAGGCTACGATCGGCTCGTTCAGCTGTGTGGTGTCGATAGTACCGCCAGCATCCAGCGTTATGGCCGTAACCGATGCGTCAACGCCGATTTCCCAGCCACTGCTTGCGCGAAATGTCGCCAGCGCTTCTGGATCGAGAAAAATGATGATCTGCCTGCGCGCCTGGGCGCCGAGTTGAAACCCGATAGAGGCTGAATGCGTTGAATAATAGGCGACCGTTTTACCATTGATACGCAAGGCGCCCTGTCCGCGTTCACCGCCAACGCCGATGCCGGCTTTGATTACTTTTGGAAACACGAGAACGCCGACGGCCTTAGCGAGTACAGCGTCGGCGCCGCCAATGGTGTCACGAAACTCGGCGAGCGCCTCGTCCGTACGTCGATCTATCTTTGCTTTTGAGGCGGCCTCGGCGGCACCTGCAAATGTTATCGCCATAGCGAACATTATAAAGACCGTCCGGATCGCAGAAAGAGATTTCATCGCTTTAACTCCTGATAGCCGACATGCGGCGCGCCGCCTTTATGAGCGGCTGCAAATTATACAATACATTGTGTCAAATTTGGGGAAACCATCTTAACCAAAGCTTAAGGATTGCCCATTGAGCGGGCAAGCGCAGCATGAAAGGCTTTCAGCGGGGGGGCATAAAACGCTTGCATCCGGTTTAACGCCTTAACTGGAGCTTTGTCAGGCGAGCCCGCCTGAAACGGCGGAGCGGGATCATATTCGAGGCCAAGCTGCAGACCCGCGGCATATTCCTCGCCCGCAATTTCCGCCGCCAGCGTGAACGCAAAATCAATCCCCGCCGTAACGCCGCCGCCGGTAAAGATGTTGCCGTCGCGCACCACTCGCTCGCGCACTGGAATGGCGCCAACCTCCTTCAGCGCAGAGTGAAACGCCCAATGCGTCGTTGCACGCTTGCCCTTAAGCAGACCTGCAGCGCCCAGCACAAAAGCGCCGGTACAGACCGAAGTGACATATTTCGCCCGCGCGCCCTCACGTTTGACGAATTCCATCAATGCCACATCATTGATCGCATCATCAACGCCGAAACCGCCGGGAATGCACAACACATCAGCCGGTGGGCAATCTGCGAATGTGGTCGTCGGCGGGATTGTTAACACTGCATCCGTACTCACCGGCTCAAGAGTTCTCGCTGCCAGATGAACGCTCGCACCCGGCAGACGCGACAATACCTGCAACGGCCCGGTAAAATCGAGCTGGGTAAGGTTCGGGTACAGAATGAAAACGACGTTTAGCTTTTTATCAGCCATATTTTCCCCTCAGCGCCGCCAACCGGCGACTGTTTCCATAACTTCAACCGGGTCGATGCCGGCTTTTGCGATCCACACAGGCGACGGGCCGCGCCAGCGATGGGTAGCGATATCGACTTTGCCGTTTTTACGAAACGCAACGCCTTCCGCCAATAATCTCTCGCGATGCTCACCGGCGGAAGCGCGCGACGCGATCGCGCCTGCCGCATTGACGATCCGATGCCACGGCGTTTTCGATCCGCCAGGAAGGCGCGACAACGCCCGCCCGACCATGCGCGCGGTGACGCCTGGCAACAGGCTGGCAATCATGCCGTAGCTTGCAACCTGGCGCTTAGGCACTTCTTGGATGAGCGCGTAGATAATATTGTAATCGTAGGTCACAAGACTGCCGGCCTTCGAGGCGGCGTCCGCAAGATCAAAGTTCCTTGATCCAGACCTCAACCGGCCCTTTCAGGAGAATGGTCATGGGATTGCCCTTGCGGTCCACCGCCTTGCCGGCGGGCACGCGAATCCAACCTTCCGATATGCAATATTCTTCGACGTTGGTTTTCTCCTCGCCCTTGAAGCGCACGCCGATGCCATGCTCTAGCAGCGCCTCGTCATAATAAGGGCTCTTCGGATTAACGCTCAAACGGTCTGGAAGCTTATCTGTCATGCCATAGGTCTTAGCGTGTGCTTTGATGCTGACTCAAGAAGATTATGTAAGTGCAGATCAGACACCCCCAAACGTCACCCGGGCTACGGCCCCGGATCCAGCGATTTGAAAATCTGTGGTCACAAGGTGTCAGGTTTCGTTTAATTTCTCATTGAGATATGCTGCTATGGATTCAATCCTCGCAGCCCCACTCATCTGGATTACGGGAACCTCATTTCCACCCTTTGTAATCATCCAAAGCTCAACGCCACTTTCAACATCATCCATACGGCTTGGCTCGCAAACTCTACGCCCATCAAACCTTTCAATTGATGATTTCTTATGCTCGAAACCATCGATGAAAATCGAACTTCCAAGGGTATGTATTTTAGAAAATGTGCCGCGATATATCGCCCAACAACCGTAAGTCGCAAAAGAAAAAAATGTCAGCGCGAGCAGGCGCCACCAACCTCCTCCAAATAGAGCGATTCCTCCTAGGGAAATGGGTAGAAGAACTGCTGCAATATTAATGAGCGAGAGACTGCGCCAACCTCGCAAAAGCAATTTGTCATCACTTTTGACGACTAAAGGCCCTAACCCTTGGTCCCAAATATTTTCAGAATGTTCTGGCAATCCTACGCCACCTCAAACAACCCTGCCGCGCCCATGCCGCCGCCGATGCACATGGTGCAGACGACATATTTGACGCCGCGGCGTTTGCCCTCGATCAGCGCGTGGCCGACCATGCGCGCGCCCGACATGCCGTAAGGGTGGCCAATCGAAATCGCGCCGCCATTGACGTTCAACAGCTCATCGGGAATGCCGAGCTTGTCGCGGCTATAGATCACCTGCACCGCAAAGGCCTCATTCAATTCCCACAGACCGATATCGTCCATTTTCAGACCGTTTTTCTCAAGCAGCTTCGGTACGGCGAAGACCGGACCAATGCCCATCTCATCCGGGTTGGTTCCCGCAACCGCCATGCCACGATAAATCCCGAGCGGGGAAAGGCCGCGCCGTTCAGCTTCTTTTGCTTCCATCACCACAGTCGCGCTCGCACCGTCGGACAATTGCGAGGCATTGCCGGCGGTGATGCATTTGCCTTCCTTAACCACTTGCCCACCGGGAAACACCAGCCTCAAGCCGGAAAGGCCTTCTAGCGTTGTCTCCGGTCGGTTGCCCTCGTCTTTTTCAAGCGTCGCTTCAACATCGGAGACCTCGCCGGTCTCTTTGTTCTTAAATTTCATCACCGAGGGCATGGCGACAATTTCATCGTCGAACTTGCCCGCCTGTTGCGCCGCATGGGTGCGCTGTTGCGATTGCAGCGAATATTCGTCCTGGGCGGAGCGAGAAATACCGTAGCGCTCTGCAACAATTTCCGCCGTTTCAATCATCTGCATATAAGTCGCCGGCAGGTTTTCCAAAAGCCATGGGTCGGGCCGGACAAACATGTCGTTGGTCTGGTTGGTGGAAATCGATTCCACGCCGGCGCCGATAACGACATCCATGTTGTCACTCACCACCTGTTTGGCCGCGGTCACAATCGCCATCATCCCCGACGCACACTGACGATCGACAGACATGCCCGGCACGCTGACAGGAAAACCGGCGCGCAAAGCGGCCTGGCGCGCGACATTTTGAAAGGCCGTCCCTTGCTGCAAAGCGCAGCCCATGATCACGTCTTCAATCTCTGCAAAATCAACCTTGGCGCGTTCTGCGGCATGTTTGATTGCATGGGCGCCAAGCGCCGGCGCGGTGGTTGCATTAAAGGCGCCGCGATAGGCCTTGCCAATCGGTGTGCGGGCGGTTGAAACGATAACGGCTTGTCTCATTTAGTCCTCCATAGCGTCGAGCGCTGAATAATTTGGGTGTGTTTGTGTCGTCTTCTCAGGTTCTAATTCATCGCAAGCGGATGGCTCGATAGTGAAACTCAGGGCATCAATTTTCCAACCATCATCATGCTTGGATAGGTTGAACACATCGACACCGCAGTGAAGCCGTGCGTCGTTGACATCAATTGAATATGGCATCCACGCAACGGCTAGTCCGGCGCGCTGAAGGACAATCGGATCCCAATAACGCTCGCGAACAACTGGAAAATCATCGTTGCGCATTTGGTCCGTTAGTTCCTGAAGAGAATGATAGCGTAGTTTCGTTTCATCATCCGGCGCATTGCGCACATTCAACGCAACTGATGAGTGTAGCATTTCCATGGCATCAGCATCGCCCGCCCCTAGTGCGAGAAAAAAAGCATCTACCGTTTGCAAAATGTCTGCACGGTCCGGCGCCACGGGAAATTCAACGCGTTTTTCTGTAGATTGCTCACAAGCTCCCAAAAGGGCAAACACTGATAAAATCATCAACCGCATAATTGTCACCTTGAAATACGTTTACTCAACATACGCCTGCGCCTTGGCCAGGAAATTCATGTTCGGGCCGGCGCTGTTGTCGTAGAATTTGAGATTGTCTTTCGACGAAATTTCCTCCCAATGCGCGGCGATATTTTCAGGCGTTTGTTTTTCCGGCGGCATGTAGACGCCTTCGGTCTCGACAATATAGGCGCGCGCATAACCGCCGGCCGCGCAAGAGATGATCGCTTGCGACGGCGCATCGTCGCAGACTAGGTACAGCATCGCTGCAGTAATCGCCTCCGGTGTCATCTGATCAAGGACCGCTTCTGGAATGCCGATATCTTCGGTCATCCGGGTCTTGGCTGAGGGCGACAGGAGATTGGTTTTGATGTTGTATTTTGCGCCTTCCAGGTGCAACGCATTCATAAAGCCGATCATGCCGGCTTTGGCGGCGCCGTAATTGGCCTGGCCGAATATTCCGTGCAGGCCCGACGGGCTCGACGTGCAGACAACGCGCCCATAAGTCTGTTCCCGCATGATTGGCCAAACCGTATGCGTGCACAGAGCCGTGCCGATAAGGTGAACGTCGATAACGGTGCGAAAATCCGCCATTGTCATTTTATGAAAGGTCTTGTCGCGCAAAATGCCGGCATTGTTGACCAGAATATCAACACGGCCCCATTGGTCCATCGCGGCCTTGACCATCGCGGCGACTTCGTCATCTTTCGTGACATTGGCGCCGTCGGCGATTGCCTCGCCCCCGGCTGCGTTGATTTGGTTCGCCACCTCTTCGGCGGCGGAAAGCGATCCGCCCGACCCGTCGCGCGCGCCGCCAAGATCATTAACGACCACCTTCGCGCCGCGCTCCGCCAGCGCCAAAGCGTGGCTTTTACCTAAGCCGTTGCCGGCGCCGGTAACGATGGCGACTTTTCCGTCATAACGTATGTCAGACACTATACTCTCCTAAATTCTCAACACACAGAAGGCATGAATGGTTTGGTAGTATTACCGGCATCCGCCCGTATGAGGATGAGCGAAATTATCCATCGATCAGACAAACTGCATCGACAGCCATTCCGCCACCAGCGCAGGCTTTTCCTCGCCGTCGATTTCAACCTTGACGCCATATTTAAATGCCCATTGGCCGGGGACTTTCTGATCGGCGGACATCAGCGTGAAGTGGCCGCGAATGCGCTGGCCGGATTTTACCGGATTGATGAAGCGGACTTTCTCAAACCCGTAATTGACACCCATTTTGACCCCGTCAACGACCAGTACATTACCGGCGGCGAGCTTGGAAAGCATCGACAGGCTTAAAAACCCGTGCGCAATGGTGCCGCCAAACGGCGTCATCTTTGCAGCCTCCTCATCGACATGGATGAATTGGTGATCTTCGGTGACATCGGCGAACTGATTTATCCGTTCCTGATCGATCATCGCCCAGTCGGAGGTTCCGGTTTGTTTGCCGACATAATCGGCGATCTCGTCTTGCTTAGCGGTCGGCATATGTTTCTCCTTAATATCCGCGCCTTCGCGCGGGGGCATTAATAACCGCGCATTGCCGCGAGGCGATCAGCGTGGAAAGCCGCATCGCCAAACATTTCCTGCGCGACGCGAATGCGCTTCATGTAAAATCCAATATCAAACTCATCGGTCATGCCAATGCCGCCATGCATCTGCACGGCCTCCTGACTGGCAAGCTTTGCGACCTCGCCGGCTTTGGCTTTGGCGAGCGAGCAAATAATCCCAGCCATCCCGTAATGTTCATCCAAATCCTGCAAGGCTTTCAGCGTTACTGACTTCATCAGTTCAATTTCGGAATATAGATGCGCGGCGCGGTGCTGCAATGCCTGAAACGAGCCGATTTCGATCCCGAACTGTTTGCGCTCTTTAAGATAATCCATAGTCATGGTGAACGCCGCTTGCGCGGCTCCCGACATTTCTGCGGCGAGCCCGGCGCGTCCTGCATTCAAAACGCCTTCAAGCGAGGCAAGGCCGCCATCAACCTCGCCAAGGACATCGTCGCCCGTGGCATCAACACCGTCGAATTTAAGGCGCGCGGCGCCGCGGCTGTCGACCATGACAGTGCGTTCGCGCGAAATCCCCTTGGCCGCCGCATCGATGAGGAACAGCGTTATCCCTTCCGCATCGCCAGGGGCGCCGGCGGTGCGCGCGGCGACGATGATGTTGTCAGCGACCTGACCGTCGGCGACGAATGTTTTGTCGCCGGAAAGCTTAAATCCGTTGCCGTGTTTTTCCGCTTTCATCGCGGTCTTTTGTGGTCCGTGTTTGCGGGCCTCATCGACCGCCAGCGCAAACACAGCCTCGCCGGTGGAAATCTTCGGCAAATGCTCCTGGCGCTGCGCCTCGCCGCCAAGTTTCTGCAAGGCCGTTGCGGCAAGGATGGACGTCGACAGGAAGGGCGAAGCCGTCAGTGTGCGGCCCATTTCTTCTGCGAGGACGCCGGCGCCGACAAAGCCAAAATCAGCGCCGCCATAGTCTTCGCCGACCAAAATCCCGGCCCAGCCCATCTCCGCCATCTCCTTCCAGAGATCGCGGCTAAAGCCGGTTTCATCATTCGCATCGCGGAGCTTGCGCAGGGCGCTCACCGGCGCCTTTTCATCAAGAAATCCGCGCGCTGCATCGCGCAGCATTTGTTGTTCTTCTGTTAAAACGAGAGCCATGTTGTTCCTTTACGCTCCCGGCAATTGGAGAATGCGTTTTGCAATAATATTGAGCTGCACTTCCGACGTGCCGCCCTCGATTGAATTTGCCTTGGTTCTGAGCCATGAGCGCGCGAGCTTGCCGTCTTGGGTGCGCTCGCCTTCCCATTCCAACGCTTCCGACCCGCCTGAATCCATCAATAACTCAAACCGGCGCTTGTTAAACTCGGTGCCATAATATTTCAGCATCGACGAATTTGCGCCGACACCCTGCCCGGCCTTGGCCTCATCTTTCATCCGCTCCAGCGTCAGGAGGAACGCCCAGCCGTCAATTTCGGCCTGCGCGATTTTTCCGCGCAACATCGGATCGGCAAGCCTGCCAGCTTCAAGACCGATTTCACTGGCGGCAATTTCGCCCATCCCACGCCCGCCAAAAAGCCCGCCGCCGCCGGCCGAAATCATCTCGCGCTCATGGGTGAGGAGATATTTTGCCACGTCCCAACCGCGATTGAGATCGCCGACAATCGAGCCAATGCCGGGCGCATGTTCCTTCGGAACCTTAACGTCGTCAAAAAATGTCTCACAAAATGGCGACTTGCCGGAGATCAACTTAATCGGTTTGGTTGAAACACCCTGTGCCGCCATATCGATCAGCAGGAAGCTGATGCCGTTATGTTTCGTCGCCTTCGGATCGGTCCGTACAAGGCAGAAAATCCAATCGGATTCGTCAGCGTAGGAGGTCCAGACTTTCTGGCCATTGACCAACCAATGATCGCCCTTATCTTCACATTTGCATTGCAGCGACGCCAGGTCAGAGCCGGCGTTTGGTTCGGAATAGCCCTGACACCAGCGGATTTCACCACGCGTGATCGGGGGCAGGAAATGCAGCTTTTGTTCGTGCGTTCCGTATTTTAACAGAGCCGGGCCCAGCATCCAGATGCCGAAACTTTCCAGTGGTGAGCGCGCTTTCATATCGCGCATTTCGCTTTTTAAAATTTTGACTTCTTCTTTGGAAAGCCCGCCACCGCCATATTCTTTTGGCCAGGCCGGAACGGTCCAGCCCTTCTCGGCCATACGGTCCAGCCAGGTTTTTTGCGCCTCGGATTGAAACTGCCAATTGCGCCCGCCCCAGCAGATATTGTCCTCGCCGCCGGCGCCGTCGCGCATTTCCGCCGGACAGTTTTCTTCAAGCCAAGCGCGTGTGTCTTTGCGGAAGGTTTCAAGGTCGCTCATGGTTTTGTTCCATTTTTAAACTTCATGACAAAAGCGGTTATCTATTTTGCGGCGCGATGGTGCGCGCTGCAGCGGCGAAAGCGACAATTTCTTCTCGGCTGTATTTGGTATGAACACGCTCATCCGATGACGGCTGATGCGCGAGGCTGACGCCTTCGCGGCGCACTGATGAGGGCCGAATGGGCCGCGCAACAAAACCGCCACCGCAATTGGGGCATACATTGTCCAGCACATTATCAACACAGTCCGCACAAAAGGTGCATTCATAGGAACAGATGCGCGCGTGCTCAGACCCTGGCGCCAGATCGGCGTCGCAAAGTTCACAATTCGGTCTGAGTTGCAGCATTCCACCACCTAAAGCTCGAGGGCGCCTGAAACTGGGAGGGCCGTTCTCCCACGGCTTTTAATTCTGGCGCAAGCCCTTCATACAGTTACATAGCCGTCGTCGCTGCTATTTACCGCCTCAAGCCGTGAGTGTCGGCGAATGACTTAGCGCAATTTTTTTCACGGTTAATTTATCAAACTTCGCCGTCCCCAGGCGCGGCAAGGGCGACGGTGAAATCCAGATACGTTCCGGCGTCTTATAGGCCGCCAAACCCTCGGCGATGAAATCGCGAAGCTCCGCAGCGTCGAGCGCGGCGCCGTCCATCGGATAGACCACCAGCCCTACGCGCTCGCCCAGAACATCGTCAGGTACGGAAAACACCGCCGCTTCCGCGACGCCGTGGTGCTGATAGACGCGATTTTCAACTTCTAGCGAGGAGATATTCTCGCCGCCCCGAATAATTAACTCTTTCATCCGATCGACGATATAGATGAAGTCCTCATCGTCCATGCGTGCGAGATCGCCGGTTCTGAACCAACCGTCAGGGGTCAGCGCCTTTTCGGTGTCTTCCGGCAGGTTCAAATAACAGCGAAAATTGGCCGGCGACCGGATCCAAAGCTCTCCCACTTCGTCGCGCGCAACTTCCTTGCCATCCTTGACAATTTTAATATCAGTCAGCGGCGGCACAGCACGGCCGGTCGAATCGGGGCGCTTTTGATAATCATCAAGCGAGATAACGCATCCCAGCGCATTTGTTTCAGACAGTCCGTAGCCGGATGAAGGCTTTGCCTGTTTAAACGTCTTCGCCAGTTTTCTGACATGCTCGGCCGGGCGCTTGGCTCCGCCGGCGCCAATGTCGATTAAACTTGGCAGGCCGTTCTGCCCTGCCGCCTCCATCAACTCAAAGGATTGGCTCGGCACGCCGACAAAATTAGTGAGGCGTTCTTCGTTAATAATTCTCGCTGCTTCTTTTGCGTCCCAGCGATACATCATCGCCACGCGGCGACCGACCAGATAGGACAAAAGGAAAATCGAATGTGTGCCGGTGACATGGAAAAGCGGCACCGCCAGCAAAATTCCCGGGTCATCGCCGAACAGGCTAACGCCGCCGCGCGCCTCCTTCACTGCCGTTGCCGTAAACGCCCAGGATAACAGTGTCGAAATACAACCGCGATGGGTAAGAACGACGCCCTTGGGTTTTCCGGTGGAGCCAGATGTATAGACGATACAGAAATCAGCATCGGGATGAATATCGACACCGAGCGGGGTCGTGTCTTGCGCACCTTCCAGCAGCTCTTCATAGCGATAGTCGGCGCCAGCTCCGTCTTCTCTGGCGAGGATGAGCGTCAAGCCAAGCTCGTCTTTGAAGGATTTCAAATATTCAAGGCGCCTTTTGTCAACGATGACGATTTTAGCGCCGCTATCTTCGAGGCCGTATTTTAGCTCATCGGCTTTCCACCAAGCGTTTAACGGCACAACCACCGCGCCGATCGAAATAATCGCCATATAGGCGATGCACCATTCGGGAAAATTGCGCATCGCGATTGCCACATGATCGCCCGGTTTGACATCGAGCTCATCTTGCAGGGCATGCGCAAAACGACAGGCTAGGCCCCACGTTTGCGCAAAACTCAGCCGCCTTCCTTCGAAAATTAAAAACTCCTTGTCGCCATGGGTCGCACCGTGTGCGAACAGCTCCGGCAGGCTCCGCGGAGCGTTTTCAAAGACGCGATAGACATTGCCGCGAATTTCCGTCTCCCCAACTTTAAATAGCGGGTTTTCCACCAGGATCTTCATCGCGGCGGCGACAAGTTTCTGCTGATCGAGCGGGGCCGATTCGCCCATAATTACTCCCTTTTATTTATGGTTGCGGTCTTGCCACTCTTCATAGCCGAGCGTGCGCCCAAGGCAAACCACCGCTAGCAGTCCGTTGGGTTAATTTTGAAAGTAGTGGGTTTGCTTTGCGATCACGTCCGAAATCTCGCGCTCGACACCGTCAGGGCGGCCTTGCGCCAGCCACATCGCTGCGTGGGCGCCAATATAAACGCTCGCTCCGGCGACGATATCGGCGGCCAGGCGCAGCGCCGGCCCCAGATCCGCAAGACCGGCGAGAGCGGGGCGAAGGATCAAAAAATAAAGCACCATGATCGCCACAGCGCCGAGCGAGCGATGCGCGCTCGCCAAAGGTTGCCAGAAGCCGCGCCCGCTCGCGCGCGCATAAAGCGCAAGATTGAGCCCGGCATGAAACAGGCCAAGCCCCGCCCCCGCCCACACCGCGCCGGGCAAACCATAGGCCATAGTCGCCCAGATAAAGACCGGCAGGCGGACCACTAGAAAAATCAGCTCACGGAAAAATATCAATCGCGTCAGGCCTAGCGCCATGGCATAGGATTGGGTTGCAGAAAACAGCGACTGCAGGCCGATGACCGGCGCCAATATCTCGATCACCATCACCGCGCCAAGCCACTTCTCGCCCAACAACACAAACACCAGGTCCTGAGCGACAAAAGCAAGCCCGAACGCCGCCGGCATCGCCACCGCGCCAAGCGCGCCGACACCGCGCAGATAAGCCCGGCGCATGCGCTCAGGCTCACCTTGCAATGTCGACAATCCCGGATAGAGAGCCCGCGTCAGTGGCCGGGATATCTGCCCAGCCGCCATTTCTGAAAGCTGCAGCCCCATGAAAAACACCCCCGCGCCACCGCCGCCGACAAGCCGCGCCAGGATTGGCACATCGAGCTTGTTGTTGAGCGCCGCCAGAAAGCTGACGCCACCGAGCCAGCCGGAAAATCCGAACACTTTTTTCAAAGATTGAAAACCGATCCGCGGGGCAAATGGGCGCATCGCATAGGACAATATCAGCTGCACGACACTGCCAGCGATCAACCCCAGAATAATCGCCCAATAGGTGCGAAAGATGATGGCGATGCTTATCGACACGATGACACCGGCAAGTTTGTTGGCGACGATTGAGATAAATTCGCGCGAGAAGTTGAGATCACGCTCAAATTCATAAAACCGCGGATTAATCAGGCCGCTGAAAACCGGGAATGCAGCGACGCCAAGGAACACTCCGAACATGCGCGGGTCGTTATAAACCGCCGCCATCACTGGAGCCGCCGCCGCGAGGATGAGGCCGATCGCCAATCCCCGCAGCGCAGAAAGCGTGAACAAAGTATCAAGGTCGGCACGGTCGGCGTCGCGAAACCGCACTACCGCCTGCGATATGCCGATATCTGAAATCCCCTGCAGCAGTTGCATTGAGACAATCGCCACCGCGACCAGGCCTATATCATCCGGAACCAGGAGGCGGGCGACGATGATGGTGTTGATGGCGCCGAGAAGCCTGGCGAACACACCGCCGCCAAAAATCCACGCAGCGCCGCGCGCCACCCTTCCGGTCAGGGCGGCTTCCTCGGCAATGGGCGGCAATGGCGGCAAATCGGACATCAAACCGGCGAGCTTTGCGTGGCTCCCGCTTAGCGCAATTCGGTATAGGAAGCGATAATCCGGGATTGGCCAGAACCTGGGGCGCGAAAATCTGGCAGGCGCCCTTGCGCACCGCCCGCGCCCGCGTATGGTGCGCCGCCTCACCGACCCTATCAACCAAGCTGCATTCGAAAGACAGATGCGATGTCTCACGCCTCCGCCCTGATGAATATCATGACCAAAGCCGCCAGAAAGGCGGCGCGGGGTCTGGTCCGCGATTTCGGCGAGGTGCAGGAGCTTCAAGTCTCCAAAAAGGGCGTTGCGGACTTCGTCTCGCTGGCCGATCACCGGGCCGAACAGGTTATCTATGAGGAGCTGTCGGAAGCGCGGCCGAAATACGGCTTCGTCATGGAAGAGCGCGGCGAGATTGAGGGCGTCGATAATTCCAATCGCTGGATTGTCGACCCGCTCGACGGCACCACCAATTTTCTCCACGGCTTGCCGCAATTTGCGGTCTCGATCGCGCTTGAACGTGACCGCCAACCCTTCGCCGGCGTAGTTTATAATCCTGTTACGGATGAATTATTCTGGGCTGAAAAAGGCGCAGGCGCGTTTCTCAACGACCGCCGCATCCGGGTCTCTGATCGCAGCGAACTTAATGAGTGCGTGTTCGCCTGCGGGCTCCCTTTCGCTGGGCGCCCCGGACGCAAGCGTGCGATGGAAGAAACCGAACGGGTGCTGGAGCAAACGGCGGGCGTGCGCCGCTTTGGTTCCGCTGCGCTCGATCTCGCCTTTGTCGCCGCCGGGCGCTTCGATGCATTCTGGGAGCGCGACCTCAATATCTGGGATATCGCTGCGGGCGCGCTATTAGTGCGCGAGGCTGGCGGCATTGTCAGTGAAATTGAAGGCGGCGCAAAGTTCCTAACCGAAGGATCAATCCTCGCCGCCAATTCAAACCTCCATAACCGCGCCAAGGCGCTGCTGTCTGAGGGCTAAGCCTACGCCTAGAGCGCCGGGCGAAAAAGTGGAAACCGGTTTTTCGCGATATCCGGCGCGCAACAAAGAATCTAGAGTATTGGGCGATTCCTATTAATCGCCCGATGCTCTAGACGCAGCGATAGTGGCGGTAGCGCCATCGCACCGATTGCGGATCGACGGTCTCGTCTTCATAGACCGCGCGCAGACCATAGGCCTGGCAATAGGACTGCGCCTCGGCGAGCAGATCCTTGGGGTCGAAATCATACGGATCGTAGGGGATCGATATCGACTCCCCACCAGTAGAATTGGTGTCATTGCTGACACAGGCCGACAGCGCGAACCCAACCAAAACGACGGCGATGATCTTGATTATCCCACCCATGATGACGCCTTACCGGGGCGCGGCAACGCGGCGCCCGCTTTACTGAAAAGTCATGGTAGCAACATGGGCGCAAATAAAAAAGGGTGCGGGAAATCCGCACCCTTACAAGTATAGAGGGAATATACTTGGGTCCAGTCGCCTTATGCGGCGTCCTGATCCTTCAGGATTTTGATATTGGTCGCCTCGCCGCCATTAATCGCGATCTTTCGCGGCTTCATGGCTTCAGGGATCTCGCGCTTCAAATCAATATTAAGCAAGCCATTGACTAGCGAGGCGCCGGCGACTTTAACGTGCTCGGCGAGCTGAAAGCGGCGCTCAAAGGAGCGACCGGCAATGCCCTGATACAGGAATTGTTGGCCTTCATCGCCATCTTTTCGAGCGCCGGTGATGGTCAGCGTGTTTTCACGAATCTCAAGGTCGAGATCGGCTTCACCGAAGCCGGCGACCGCAAGCGTGATGCGGTAATCATTGTCGTCGAGCCGCTCAATATTATAAGGCGGATAGCCAGTCGATTCTGCTTTACCGGCGCTGTCAAGCAAATCAAAAACCCGGTCAAAGCCGACCGTCGAGCGATAGAGGGGGGTTAAGTCAAATGTACGCATATTCACGTCCTCCTTGGTTAAGCGAGGGTTCGCGCGTGCTTCCGCCAAAGGCCGCAAACACGCGAACGGAGCCAACTGGCCTCCGTCTTATTTGAGATAGGCGCCGCATTTTACGGTTTCAACCCCGCGCAGATTTGATGCTGATGCGCGTGGACCACGCCATAAAGCATGGTAAATGAGAGCGGTTATTATGGGAGCGATGAAATGAGACTAGCTGGGTATGTGTTTTTAGCGGTCGGCCTGACCGCGCTCGCGGCTTGCGGCGGCGAGCAGGAAGGTGTGGCGGCGCAAGAAGAAGCTGCGGCGCCTGACAACGGCGCGGTTTTGGCGACGGTCCTTGCCGGCGATCATCGCTCCGACAAGGAGCGCGCCCGCGACGCCTATCGCCACCCTGCCGATACGCTCGCATTCTTCGGCGTTGAGCCGGGCATGACCGTGGTTGAAGCCTGGCCCGGCGGCGGTTGGTATACGCAAATTATCGCCCCTTATCTGCGCACTGGCGGCGGCGTTTTCTACGCTGCCGGCTTCTCGCCCGAAGGCGCCAGCAAAAGCGTGCAGGCCTCGCTCAGCGTTTTTAAAAAGACGTATCTCGGCAAGCCTGACCTTTATGGCGATGTGCGGATGGCCATCCTTGGCGAGGGCGGCGATATAGCGCCAGTCGGTTCTGCTGACGTGGTTTTAACCTTCCGCAATGTTCACAACTGGCAGTCGCGCGACGTTGCCGAGGCCTATTTCAAGGAATTCTACGACGCACTCAAACCTGGCGGCGTGCTTGGCGTGGTTGAGCACCGCGCAGACGGCGCCAGCCTTCCCCGCGATGGAAAGAGCGGTTATGTGTACACAGATGATGTGGTTGCTCTGGCCAAAGGCGCCGGGTTCAACTTCGAATCCGCGTCGGAGGCAAACGCTAACCCGAAAGACACAAAAGACCACCCGTTTGGGGTTTGGACATTACCGCCAGTGCGGCGTTCGGCGGAAATGCGCGGCCAGGAAGACCCCGACATTGACCGCGCGACCTATGATGCGATTGGCGAAAGCGACCGCATGACGCTAAAATTTCGCAAACCCCTCACCATTGACGGCGCCTTGCTGGAATAGGATAGGAGCGCCGAATGTCAGACGCTAAAACTTCCAACCCGCTCCTGGCGGCGGCGCAGAAGACATTTACCGAGCCCTTCGGTGCGGTCATCATACTGCTGGCCGAGGGCGGCGGTGATCAAGCCATCCGCATCGATGGGCGCCAAACCCCGCCGGTTGTCGATATCGCAAAAGCAGGAGCCGAGGCCGATTGCACCTGGTGCGCAGCGCCGGATATCTTGCTGCGCGCAATCTCCGGCGAACGCGCCTTTGAAAGCGCCTATGTCTCTGGCCGGCTCTCGGTTTCCGGCGACATCAGCGTGATGGCGCGCCTTAACCTTACGCAGGCAAAATGACAGATTTTATCCGTATACCGTCCAACCCTGCCCCGGACGGCGCAGAGATGTTTATGTTTGCCGCGCCAGACGGCGCTCGGCTGCGTGGCGCATTCTTTCCCGTAGCCGACGCACGCGGCACAATCGTTATTGAGCCTGGCTGGGCGGAGTTTATTGAGAAATATTTCGAGACCATTGGCCGGCTTCACCTCCGCAAATTCAATGTCGCCATGATGGACTGGCGTGGACAGGGGCTGTCCGACCGGGAGAGTGCGCGCCAGATGAAATGGAAAAACTATTTTCATATCCTCTGCGAGGATCTGCGCCATTTCACCGAGGCGCATGTCAAACCACGCTTTGGCGCGCCGATAATGTTGATGACGCATTCTATGGGCGGCATGCCCGCACTGATGCTATTGGCTGACGGCTATGACGGCTTTGAGCGTGCTGTGTTGTGTGCGCCGATGACCCGGTTGTTCGCCGGGCCGGCCAATGCGGTATTCAGCATCGTCAGCGCGTTCGCCAGCGTCGTCGAGCTTGGCGCAGCGCCCGTAACCAGCAAAGACGATGATTCCAAGGCGTTTGAGGGCAACATCCTCACCACCGACCCGGCGCGCCATGAACGCTTCCGGCAGCTGCAGCTGGCAGAGCCTAGCGCCGCCAATGCCGCGCCGACCTTTGGCTGGGTCCATGCCGCAACCAAGACCAGCAAAAAAATTCATCGCCAAGGTTTTTTCGATCACCTACAAACCCCGATACGGATTATCACCGCTGGTGAAGAAAAGCTCATAGACGGCGGCGACCACGCGACGATAGCGGCAAAAAACGAACGCATTGAGCAGGTCATCATTCCCGGCGCGCTGCACGAAATCATGATGGAGCGCGACGAACTGCAAGAGCTTTATTGGAATGCGTTTGATGAATTTGTGATGAATTTGTAGCGACGCGCTAATTTATGCGCGCCAGCGCTATGGGCGTGGCCACTGAAATCCGACAAGCTTTTCGCTTTCATCCCATAAGCGCGCGGCGGTTTTCTTATTGCGCGCACGCACCGCAACGTTGGCGTCGCCGACCGGCCCGCGCGTCTCTGCAAAACCTGTCGGCCCATAATAAGCGCCGGAAAGCGCCCCCTCGCCCGCCGCCGACAAAACCGTCGGAATGGCGCCCCGATAAGCGGATTGCGCCATCAACCGGTTTGTAAGCTTGTACAAAGCGTTCAAAAAACCTGCAGGTCCGGTGCTTTGCAATTGCGTATCGGAATAACCCGGGTGACAGGCGATGCAGGAAACGGGGCTGCCCGCCGCCGATAATTTCCGGTCCAACTCAAAGGCGAATAAAATATTCGCGAGCTTGCTTTGGGTATAGGCCGTTGTTGGATCATACCCTTTAGTCAGCATCAAATCGTTAAAGTGAATCTTGCCATATTTATGCGCGATGCTGGACAAAATGACGATGCGCCCTTGCGCCGCCTCAACACGATCAAATAACAGTCCCGCAAACAAAAAATGTCCGAGATGATTGGTCCCGATCTGCATTTCAAACCCGTCCGCGGTCTCTAATTGCGGTGTCTGCATGATGCCGGCATTGTTGATCAGCGCATCAACCTTGCTGAAGCGCGTTTTTATTTCTTCCGCTGCCTGACGAACCGAGGCGAGGCTGGAAAGGTCAAGACTTACCTCCTCAACTTCGCCACTGGCGACGGCGGCGATCTCATCGACGGCGGCGGCGGCTTTTTGCGGGTTGCGGCATGCGATGACGATATCCCCGCCGGCAGCGGCAAGCATTTTCGCCGCCTCAAGCCCAATACCGGAATTGCCGCCGGTGATCAGATAGATTTTACCGGCAAGGTCGCCCAGCCTGTCCGGCGTCCAATTGGAAAAACCACTATTTTTAATTTTCCTACTCATAGTCGATCTCCATCGGTGGCTGCGTCTCAATCAATACAAAACCCGTTAGCGCTGCAATCCCCCCTTCACCTGGCCAATACTTTCAACGCTGCGGCATGCAACGTCGGCGTCGCAGCGGCGACGGTCTCACCGCGCGCATCGCTCCCCACCGGCGCGCCTGACCAGTTGGTAACGACCCCGCCGGCGCCTTCAATGACAGGCGCAAGGGCGGCATAGTCATGATGGTTAAGCCCCGCCTCAACAACGAGATCAAGCTCGCCATGCGCCAGGAGGGCGTATGCATATGCGTCCATGCTGAACCGGGCGAGGCGCGTCTCGCCCGCCAGACGCGCAAAGGCCGCAGCTTCTTCATCGTAGATATACCCGGCAGGGCGTGGACGTGGATCTGTTGTTGAAATCCGCGCTGCGGACAAATCTTCGACGCCGCTGGTCCGGCAGGCGCGCGCCGCATCGCCATACCCGCCATCACGATGGTGAAATCGTGTTGCGCCATTCGCGGCGACCCAGCGCTCATCCATATAGGGCTGGTCAATCAATCCAAGACATGGCTGATGCTCAAACTCAAGCGCAATCAGCGTGGTCCAGCTTGGAACCCCACACACGAAAGCGCGGGTTCCGTCGACCGGGTCCAGCACCCAGCACCATGGGCCTTCGCCGCGCGTCTCACCAAATTCTTCACCAATAATCCCATGATCCGGATATGTTTTGGCGATCATCTCGCGCATGGCGCGTTCGGCCTCGCGGTCGGCGTCGGTGACCGGGTCGAAATCGGCGCCGGCCTTGTTGGAAACTTCTAAGCCGCTACGAAAACGCGGCAGGGTTTGTGCTCGCGCCGCATCAGCAAGATGCGCCGCAAAGTCAGCATATTGAGTTATTTCCGGTTTTGAAAAAGACATGCCGCAGCGATCATGACGATCGCTGCGGCGCTGTGCAAGTCAGACGGTGCAGTCGGGGCAGGCAAAGCTAATCGAGCAACTCAGTGCTCCATCGACATCGCCTTGGCGAGATCGAGAAGGCGGCGGCGCGGCTCCTTGTTGAGCTGATAATAATACCGCACCAGATCAATGGTTTCTTTGTCGTCCAGGAGCTCAGCTGCCGGCGCTTCGGCAAAGCCGTATTCGCCGTTCAACTCATATTCGATTTCAGGCTCATGCCCGTTCATGCCGTCAAAGAAAAACGATACCGGCACCTCCAACGCCTTGGCCAGCGCCCAAAGCCTCGAAGCTGATACCCGATTAGCGCCGCTTTCATATTTCTGGATCTGCTGAAACCGAATATCGACCGCTTTGGCCAATAATTCCTGCGTCAGCCCGAGAAGACGACGGCGCGCGCGAAGACGCCGGCCTACATGAACGTCTACTGGATGCACCATATAACTACTCCTCTGTCGCCGAGCCGGGCGCCATCATCGCGCGCCGTCGGGCTGTTCGACCCGTTAATCAGCAAAGCGCGTGCCGCTCTGGGGAGTTTCCCGGCGACGCTCGCCCTATGCGGGTTGAAACCCTTGATAACCAAGGTGATAATCCGGGTGGAGGGTATGGTTAACGCCGAACGGACACTCGCCGAACAGCGCGCGCAGATGTCTCGTTCTACGGGCAGTGTTTAGGTTTGAAACAAGTTACGGTTGAGGCGCGGCCAACAAATATAGCGCCGCTTCAATCGATCATCTTGGCTGAGCGCAGCCAAAACTCTTCATCAAATCCAGGGATTTCAAGATTTGCGATAAACTGGCGCGATGCGGCTTCCCAGGAAAAATTCTCGGCCCATTTTCGGCATTCGTCCGGGTCGCGATGCGCATAAGCATCAAGACAGGCCTGGCGCAGATCTTCGTTCATAGCGCCGCAACCTGATGGCGCGCCGTCTAGAATTTCGAGCGGCCCGCGCACCGGATAGGACGCCACCGGCACGCCGCAGGCAAGCGCCTCGACATTAACCAAACCAAATGTGTCGGTGCGCGAAGGAAATACGAAAACATCCGCAGCCTGATAATGTCGGGTCAGGTCATCTTCATATTTCGGCCCGGTAAAAACCGCGTTTTTGTATTTTGCTTCCAGCTCTTCGCGCTGCGGGCCTTCGCCGACAATCACTTTGGTGCCGGGAAGATCGAGCTCGATAAAATCTTCGATGCTTTTTTCCACCGCCAGCCGACCGACATAGAGATAGACCGGGCGCTCATATTGGTCGAAGATTGAGCGGTCGCCAGGTATAAATTTTTTCAAATCGACGCCGCGAGTCCATAACTTCATGTCTGAAAACCCGCGCTCTTCCAGCTCTTGGCGAAGCCCCGGCGTCGCCACCATCATCGTCTCGCCGGCATTGTGGAAGTCCTTCAAAATCGCATAGCCCCACTTAGTAGGCACTTTCCAGCGTTCATTGGCGTATTCGGCAAAACGGGTGTGAAAGCTAGTGGTGAACGGATAGCCGCGGCGTTTGCAAAAACGCCGCGCCGCCCGCCCGATCGGCCCTTCGGTGGCGATATGAACCGCGTCGGGCTGAAACTCGTTAATCATCTTCGCCACTTTACGGTTTGGCAACAGGGACAGGCGGATTTCTGGATAAGACGGCAACGGTATCGATTTGAAGTCGTTCGGCGTTACATAAAGTACTTCGTTGCCGAAGCCTGTTAAGATTTCGCCGAGCGTATCCAGCGTTCTGACAACCCCGTTGAGTTGCGGCTTCCAGGCATCTGTGGCGATCACCACCTTCAACCCGCCTTCCACCGCCGGCATGACGAAGCGGGGCTTGGCGCGGGTCAGCCGGCCGACGCCGGAGCCGAGCCGGCGCAGAGCGCTTTTTTTGCGTTTCGGCGTTTCTTCGCGCGGTGTCTCGGTCATAAGAGCTTTCTTAAGGACGGGCCTTGGCGGCCTGATTTTAGGGCGGCGCTTGAAGTAGTCCACGCGCGGCAGATTGGCAATCCGCAGTCACGAAACCACGGGTTCCTGCTGCGCTGCAACATGTTCTTGGGTTTTACCTCTACTCCGCCGCCTGGGCCATCCATAAATCGTCAGGCCGCAGCTTGGTGATCCGCTCAATCAATGCGGTCATCGCCTGGCGCAATTGGCCAAATCCGGCAGTGCGGGTAATGCGCTGCTCATCGAGATAAAGTGTGCGATTAATTTCCACCTGAAGGATATGAACGCCTTTGGCCGGCCGGCCATAGGAGACGGCGACATAGCCTCCCGCATAGGGCGCATTGCGCGCCACTTCATAGCCGAGGCCGCCAAGCGTTTCTTCGGCCAGCGCTGTCACTACCGGCGCACAGGACGAGCCGAACCGGTCGCCCAACACGAAATCTATCGGCGCTTCACCGTTTCTGAACGGCGCACCGCCAGCCGACGGCATGGAATGACAATCGATCACCACAGCGCAGCCAAACTGCGCACGCGCCTCTTCGATCAGTCGATCCAATGCGACATGATAGGGATCATAACACGCAGCGAGACGGCGGTTGGCATCGGCAAAATGCAGCTTGCGGTCATAAATATCCTCGCCATCAGCGACGATCCGCGGGACCACGCCGAGCCCTGCAATCACGCGACTGGAGCGAGTGTCGGCGCCCGGCGGCAGGCGATCGGCAAACATCCGCGGATCAAGCTCGTCGCGGGAGCGATTGACGTCGACATAGGCGCGCGGGAACAAAGCGCGCAACAGCGGAGCGCCATGGCGCGGCGCCTCGTCAAATATCAAATCCACATAACAGTCTTCCGACTGGCGCAGCTGATGCCGGTCGAGGCGGCTTTTGCGCAGCAAATCCTCCGGATAGTCCCGGCCCGAATGCGGCGAGGCAAAAATCACCGGAGAGGCCAGCGCCTCCGGCGTTAATATTTCCACCGCATCACGCCCCTGATAAAGGCCACGCTGTTTATGAGTTTCGGTCATGACCTATCCAGGCTTGAAAATGATGCGACTTGGGGCATGTTAGCGCGAGTTTGCAGGATTCGTTAAGGCCCGATGGCATATTAAGGTCCGGCGGAGCGATTTTTGCATTTCGCTTATCATAGTCGAGCGAAGGGGGTTAACAGTCCCGATCTCGAACAGAGCGATAACGGAACATAGAGGCGGTACCCGGATGGCAGCGATTCTTTTGGCGGAAGACGATGATTCAATGCGGCGTTTTTTGAAAAAAGCGCTGGAACGGGCTGGTCATGCGGTGATTGACGCCTCCCAAGGCGATGAAGCGCTTACCGAATTACAACTGCGCGAATTCGATCTCCTGCTCACCGACATCGTCATGCCGGTGATGGACGGTATCGAGCTTGCCCGCCGCGCCGCCGAAATCGACCCGGAAATGGCGATTATGTTCATAACCGGCTTTGCCGCCGTCGCCCTTAACGCCGCCAATCAGGCGCCAGAAGATGCGAAGGTCCTGTCAAAGCCATTTCACCTCAAAGACCTGGTCCGCGAAGTCGACCGCGTTATCGCCGCCTGATATCTCGGACGTCCTGCACGCGCTCAAGGCTTGCCACCCCTGAAAATTGCCGCTAGAGACCGGCCCCTCGAAAGCGGCCAAAAGCCGCCGCCGGGCGCATAGCTCAGGGGTAGAGCGCTACCTTGACATGGTAGAGGTCCCAGGTTCGAAACCCGGTGCGCCCACCAGTTTACATATCTCACGGCAATTCGCTTTGCGAATGTGCCTGATGGGGCGGAGTGACAGCCCAGATTCATACAAAAAATGTTCCGTATGCGCTTGGCAGGTAAAATGTACTGTCAAGCCGTGTCGGTTGATTATGACGGTAGCGCAGCACCGCAGCAATTTTTATAAATAAAATTCCTGTACGCCCTTGTGTAAGGGCCCATGATTGCAATCACTCTCCCACGATCTTACGCCACGTGAAGTCAAAATATTTCGGCCAATAGTCTTCAGTGTCAGTTTCAAGATTGCTGAACTCCGCGCTGTACACTTCAGCCCCATCGGCTGACGGGCGCCATAATACACGTTCTTTACCAGCCACACCGTCAGAATCTTCAAAATTACTGAACCCAACGAATGCCTTCTTCTCCTCATCATACTGCATCAAGTAACTCACATGGCGCGGCCAGTTATCGTATATGTAAAGCACCTGATAGCCCTTATCCAAATTGTTGTAATTGAGATGCAAGCGAAGCGTACGCTCGCCCCCACCATCGCGCGTCCAGCTTGTGTCACATTGGATGTACGTATTTTTAAGGATGTAAGAGCAGCGCGTTCGCGATTTCTCATACGCTCTTACTCGCCCCTCTTCCCGTGGGTAGTAAAATGTGGACCGCCCCTCCCACTCGCCAACCAGAAAGCCGAGGTCAGCGATTGATGGATTTTCTTCTTTCTCTGCAATGACCGGAGCCGCTAGCGCGCTAATCATTGTAACGATCGTGAGTATATTCATTATTGTTCCAAACTCATTCTATCAGCGGCTCAATCCGCAAAACGGCGCCGGGGTTAGCGTCTGTAAGGATGTACAAAAAGCCGTCAGGTCCCATAATCACTTCGCGAATACGCTCGTCCAACTCAGCTAGAAGCGGTTCTTGAAATAGGACACGCTCACCATCAATTTCCATCCGAATAAGGCGCCGATCAGCAAGGCTCCCCATAAACAAGTCGCCACGCCAGTCAGGCATTCCGTCACCGGTGTAAAAAGCAAGGCCAGACGGCGCTGTGGACGGGCGCCAGTAAATTTGCGGCCCTTCGACACCCGGTAGTTGTGCATATTCGGTGATGACCGTCTTGTCGTAATCGATGCCATATGTGGCGATGGGCCACCCATAATTTCCGCTGCGTTTGAGGATATTCACCTCGTCTCCGCCAAACGGCCCGTGCTCACTAAACCATAGAGCCCGGGTTTTGGGATGAAAGTCCGCACCTTGCACGTTACGCACACCGAAGGCCCAAATTTCAGGCCGCGCATTTTTTTCCGCGACAAAAGGATTATCCTCTGGAACACCGCCGTCGTCTTCAATGCGGATGATACTTCCCGTCGTCGATGATGTGTCTTGCGACGCGTCAGGCCAATGCCGACGATCACCAAAGGTAGCGAACAATCGGCCGTCATCATCCCAAATCATGCGGCAGCCGGAGTGATGATATTCCTGGGCGCGGTCGTCGCCTTCAAAGATGACATCAAGATCATGCAGTATGCCATTTTCAAGCCGTGCACGGGCGATACGGCTAACATTGGCGTCGTATGAACCATGCAGATAGCATAGGTAGATGAGCTGGTTTTCCGCAAAATTTGGATGCACTGCAATATCAAGCATACCGGCGGTACGCTCGCCGCGTTGCAAAACCAGCGGCGCCCCGGCGAGCGGCGGCGATACAATATCATCAGTGATCAGCCGGACATCACCCGCCCATTCAGTAACAATCAGCCGACCGTCAGGGAGAAAGTCTAGGCCCCATGGACTGACTAGCGTGTCAGCGATGACAACAACACGAAAATTCGCCTGATGCGAGTGTTCTTCAAAAAGAACATCGCCTGGATTTGCGGTTAGGGGGGATGAAATGGTTGCGGTGATCAAGGCAAAAAAGAAAATGACGCGCATAACAGATCCTTGGAAATACGTATTATTACGCGCGCATCATCAGACACATTTGAGACAAAGGTCCTCCGTCAAAGTTCAAGTAAATTTCAAGATTTCCTCAAGATGTTGAATTGCTACATAATTTATCGCGTTAGAACGCTGTGCATGGTTGGGGTTTTGTTGTGGCTCTGGCACAATGAAAACCCATGGCGTTCGACATAACTAATGGTGATTGATGTTCAAACTAGGCTCATGGCTTGTAGACGAGAGCGCTAATCTCCTGTCTCGCGACGGCAAAGACGTACGAATTGAAAAACGCGTAATGTCGGTTCTGGTTGAGCTCGCCACCGCCAACAACCGAGTGGTCACAAAAGATGCGCTGATAAACTCCGTCTGGAATGGCGCCGCAGTCAGCGATCACTCAGTCGCTAATGCAATCAGCGAACTACGGCGCGCACTTGGAGACGACCGCCGCAATCCTCAATATATTGAGACGATCCCCAAACGGGGCTATCGTTTGGTTGCTGACATTGTCGACTTTCCTGATGCAGCACAGCAGCATATCGAACCAAAACCGGAGAGCAGGCAGGCTGGGCTTATTCTAGCCCTGGCGGCATGCTTCGTTATTTTAGCCGCACTCTTCATTTGGCTGGCGCCAATGAAGAGCGAAGCTCCACGGCTGTTTTTGGCAAACATCAAAAATGCTACCGGCGACCCAAGCTTAGGACTTGCAGGAGAAACGGCGGCAGAGATGTTGACCGTCGCCCTTGCCGGCGGCGAATACAGGTTGGTGCGATGGCGTGCAAATGATTTTGAAGGCATGGCGGATACGAGTGAAATAAGGCCTAGTGAAAAGGATCGACTGCTCCGCGGTCACATTGTTATTGACGGCGATACACCATTCCTATCGTTACAACTTGTCGACCTTGCAGACGACGCCTCTATCTGGGCAGGCGCATATGAGTTGGGTTCAGAAAAATTCGGCGCCCTAAGCCAAAACATTGCAATTGACTTAAAAATACCGCTGGGGCTCGCAGAACCGGACCGCAGCTTTGATGGCGCAAGCACTGCAACACTCGAAGCCTATTGGCGAGCGCGCCATCTCTGGAGCCTGCGCGAGCATGATGCTATCCGAGAGGCGTTACGGATTTTAACCGATGTCACAAAGCAAGCGCCGGATTTTGCACCGGGCCACGCAGCGATTGCGGATATATATGCGCACAAAACAGCAGAAGAGTTAGCGATTAATCGGTCCGCGACATTTCCGATTGCTGAACAACACTTGGCACGCGCCATATCGCTCGCCCCAGACCTGGCGGAGACTTTTGTTACATCTGCATATCTACGGTTCTTTAGAGACCGCAATGCATCCGCCGCTATGAGTGAAATTGAAAAAGCAATCCGGTTGCGCCCGGAGGCCGCCCTTGCCTGGCAAACAAAAGCAATGATTTCCAATGCGTCAGGGGACTTTCATGAAAGCCTCATAGCCATTGACAGGGCCCGCGAACTTGATCCCCTTTCACCAAGCATATTGTGGGATAAAGTCTGGTTCCTTTTCATAGCCGAAGAATATGATGCTGCGCTTGTTGCGATAGATAACGCGCGCAAGGTCTCTGCTCCTGTCTCAGTTTATGAGGCGCTCATTCATACTGCGGCTGGTGATTATGATGCGGCGTTGACGAGCTGGCTAGAGCGAGCAAGGGAGCGAGGCTTAACTGAACCTGAGGCGGAATACGTTCTAGCCGGCGCGCAAACGCAAGGCTCATACGCGGCACTCGTTGGTTTAGCTGAGATTGCTCTTCGAAACACCACGTATAAGGAACATGCAATCCCACTCGCAGTATTGTTATTAGCGGTAGAAAACCGCAGCGCCGCCATTGCTATTCTTGACTCCGCCAGCGTACGGGAAAAAAGCTGGTGGTGGAGTTGGTATAATGTAATGCCGGCTTTTGATGATATCCGCAGCGATCAACTGCTCATCGGCCTTGCGGAAAGGAAGGTTCTTGGCTCACGCGCGCAACCAAACCTCATAGAGCGACGCTAAAATAAGTTCTAGCCTTGAGGGCGAGCAGTTTAAAATCCCCCCCCCAATCCGATTTCTTATGCGACTTTGACACAGGCGAAGTCAGACTAAGCGCCCGACAAAGCGCCTTCCTTCAATTCATCCGATCAAAAGTTTTTCTACCTGAAATTCTTAATTTTGTTGCGCGGCAAGTCTTCAAGTTCAATCAGGCGCAAAATGTCGTCAGTGGCTTCATCGAAGCTTTTATTGTGCCGCTCAGATAGGGTTGGCGCATGCTCAATGGCGCCAGTCAGGTTGATCAGCCCCTTGCGGTTAAGGGAGGAGGAGGCAAGGTCGTCGCCATAGCCCTCAAGAGAGACTGTGCGTCCCGCGCTTGCCAGCTCGGCGTGGAAACGGTTTGCCAGGGTGAAAAAATTGAGCAGTGAATGCGCAACATTGCCGCGGGGAATACCGAAATCGGCAATTTCGTAACGGGTGATAAAGGCGCCGTTGGACTTATCCAGCGCTGTTCTGGTGAACGGATAACGATCATTAAACGCTCTGACGGTTTGCGGATTTGCCGCGCCCGCATAAGGGGAGAAGATCAAAACGCCGATACAGTTAGAGGTTCCGCCCACCTGACAAGCGGATGGCTGCATGTAGAAGTTCAATGCCCCGCCGGCATTGGCGACGATCGCCGAGCTGCCGCCATCGACCGCAACCGCGCGCCACACGACGCCAAGCTCGTCGAGAATGGGCCCGACCGACTGGACATCAAAATTCGAGATAAGCGTCGCCGGATTGGCGACAACCGGCTGGTTATTCGCAGCGCCGGACAAGCTGTTTTGTGCAGCTGCTGATGACAGCGCCGCCACAGCAGCAGCCATCACGCCTAAAAATTTATGCATATGCCCCATTACCCTTCCCCGGATACGCCCGGCGGACCCGTCCGCCAGTTGCCGACAGCATAGGCGAAAAACACCGGTCCCGCAAAATATTCGCCGAATTGCCCGTTTTTCGTGACATTGCGGGCAGGGCGTGGTTTACGCGGGGCCTTATGACCCAACCCCTCGAACCCACACCGCAAACCGGCGCTGCCGGGATTGAAGCACGCCGCGCCGCGCTCGATATCCTTGAGCGCATTAGCAAAGGCGCATCGCTTGACGACGCCTTGAAGGACTGCCGCACATTTGACTTGCTGGAGGGGCCTGACCGCGGCTTTGCCCGGGCGCTGGCAACGTGCGTTTTGCGCCGGCGCGGCTCGCTCGACCATGTTCTCGGCGCCTATATCGACCGGCCGCTGCCGAAGCGGGCAATCCGGGTGATGGATATTTTACGCCTCGCCAGCGCCCAGACCTTATTTATGGGAACCCCCGACCATGCCGCTGTCTCAACCGCAGTATCGCTGGCCGGAGAGCGCCGCGAAACTCTCGGCTATGCAAAACTCGTCAATGCGGTCGCCCGCAAGGTCGCCAAGAATGGTCCTGCGGTCGTAAAAAAGCTGCCCGCGCGCAGCGATACGCCGGGCTGGCTGTGGCGATCGTGGGAGCGCGCCTATGGGGCGCAAGCTGCGCGCGCCATCGCCGAAGCCCATCGCAACGAACCGCGGCTTGATATGACGCTGAAGGCCCCGGGCGCTGCTGATGAATGGACAGACCGTCTTGAGGCGGAGCTTTTACCGACCGGGTCTTTGCGTCGCGCAGGCGTCAGTGATGTGACGCAACTTGCTGGTTTTAGCGAAGGCGCATGGTGGGTGCAGGATGCCGCCGCTAGCCTGCCGGCACGGCTCGCCGGCGATGTCAGCGGCAAGGCGGTATTTGACCTTTGCGCGGCGCCCGGCGGTAAGACAATGCAATTTGCGGCGATGGGCGCAAACGTCACCGCAGTTGATATTTCCGAGCCACGACTGGAGCGGCTGGTCGATAATCTGGCGCGCACAAACCTCACGGCGAACCTCGTCACCGAAGATGTTTTAAAATGGCGTCCGGAAGAAAAAGCCGACATCGTGCTTCTCGATGCGCCCTGTTCGGCGACCGGCACCATCCGCCGCCACCCGGATATTCCGTGGACCAAGTCTGAAACCGACATCGCCGCACTAACATCACTTCAGGCGAGAATGCTCGACCACGTCATCAGCTTTGTGAAACCCGGCGGCATGCTGATCTATTGCGTTTGTTCGCTGCAGCCTGAAGAGGGTGAAAAACAAGCCGAGGCGATGCTGGCGCGCCATAAAGGCCTCGCCCGCAAACCGGTCTTGCCCGAAGATATCGGCGGCCTCGCCAACGGCGTTAACCGTCATGGCGATCTGCGCACCACGCCGGCCATGCTGGCCGAGGCCGGCGCCATGGACGGGTTCTTCGCCGCCCGATTCATTGTTAACGAATAAGCTTCTTTGGCGGTGCGAAATCGGCCCAAAATCGGCTTATTTGCGGGCCCCGCCCCTTGATTGGGCGGTCGCAACCCCCGATATTACGCCAAGAATTTGCAGGGGCCTTGTGGCCCGGCGACGTATTGAAAAAGGACCAAAGCCCATGAACGACCCGCAACGACAGTTTGGCGGCGCAACCGCCAATGCCCGCACCGGCGCCGTCATTGACGAGGGCCTGCGCCAATACATGCTCGGCGTTTACAACTATATGGCGCTCGCCGTCGCCGGCACCGGGCTGATCTCGATGCTGATGGCCGGCAATGAAGCGCTGATGTTTCAGATCGCGACCACGCCACTGAAGTGGGTTGGCTTTGCCGGCATCCTGGGCATCGGCTTTCTTGCGCCGCGGATTATTTTCTCCGGCTCCAAAGTCGCCGCACACGCTATGTTCTGGCTTTATGCAGCGCTTTGGGGGGCGATGATTGCACCGATGCTGTACGCCTTCCAGCAAGCCGGCGCGGCGCAGGATATTTACCGGGCTTTCTTTATCACTGCATCCGTATTCGGCGCGGTAAGCCTTTATGGCTACACCACCAAGCGAGACCTCTCCGCCATGGCGAGCTTTCTTTTCATGGCCGCAATCGGTCTCCTCATCGCCATCGTCGTTAACGCGCTTATTTTCCAGAGCGGAATGATGAGCCTTCTAACCTCATCCGCAGTCGTGTTGGTCTTCTCTGCTATCACCGCCTATGAAACGCAGATGATCAAATCGATGTATCAGGAAGGCAGCGCCACAAATGACCGCGCGGCAATCTTCGGCGCTTTCGCGCTTTACGGATCGTTCGTCACGCTGTTTATCCATATCCTCAATATTCTCGGGATCATGCGCGACTGACGTGAGAACCTATACCGGCCAAAGCCCCCGCTTGCAAAAGCGGGGGTTTTTTATAACCGACCTGTGACCTTGCGTCATCAATTGCGATTTGCGCCCTCGCGCCCCGACGCATAAGGTTCGCCAATGAGTGAAAGAGATTGTTACGGATTGCCGATCACCGGCGCGAGCGGCGATGCGGCGCGCGGCTATGACCATTATGTGCGTGAGTTTTTAAGCTATGGCGCGGAACTGCGCGCATTGTTTGAAGTAGCGGACGCAAATCCCGGGGCGCCGCTCCTCAACGCCCATGCAGCGGCGCTTCACATGGCGTTTGAAGGCGCCGAGGGCTGGGATTATGCAGCGCCCTATCTCGCCCGCATGCGCCAGACCATGAACGCGGAAAGCGAGCGCGAACGCCTGTTTTGCACCGCAGTAGAAGCATGGTCGCAATTGGATTTTAAAAGCGCGCTCGCCGCTCTTGATGAGCTGACCGTGCGCTGGCCTGCCGACCTTTGCGCCATCAAATGGGGCCAGTATCACGCCTTCAATCTCGGTGACAGCCCGGCCTTGCTGCGGCTTGGTCGGCGTGCGGCGGTCGCTCATGAAAACGGGCCCTATGTCCATGGCATGATCGCTTTTGCGCTTGAGCAAAACCACCAGCTCGATGCGGCTGAAGAAGAGGGCTTGCGTGCAGTTGAGATTTCAATTGACGACGCCTGGGCGCACCACGCGGTCGCCCATGTCATGGAAACTCAGGGCCGCCCGAGGGAAGGCGCACGTTGGCTCGATCACTGCGCCCATACCTGGAAGAAAAAAGGCGTCTTCATCCGCGACCATAACTGGTGGCATGCGGCGCTATTTCGCCTGTCGCTGGGGCGCTATGACGAGGCGTTGGAAATTTTCGATACGCGCCTGTGGGGCGAATGGCCTGAATTCCCGCAGGAGCAGATTGGCGCCGCCTCGATGTTGTGGCGGCTTGAATTACGCGGCGGCGATGTAGGCGCGCGCTGGGCGCCGGTTGTCGAACAGGCCCGCGCCCGCGCTGGCGAACACCTGTTTCCGTTTCATGACCTCCACTATCTTTATGCATTCGCCAGAGCCGGCGCCGATGGTGAAGCAGAAAAATTTCTCACCTCGATGCAACACAAAGCTGACGCCGCGCCAGGCGACGCTGGACTTGTGTGGAAGGAAATTGCCGTCCCCGCCGGAGCCGCATTGATTGATTTCACCAAAGGCCGACGGGGCGAAGCCGCGGCAGGGCTCGGACCATTGCTCCGTGAACTGCATAAAATCGGCGGCAGCCATGCACAGCGCCATATTTTCGTGGAAACCTTTGAAGCCTGCGCGGCGGACGCTAACGACGCGTCAACAATCGCGCAATAAGATCATGTCAGGTCGCCAGCTTTAGTTTCTGACGGTCAAAAACCCGCAACACCTGGCCGAGATCATGGCCGCGCTTCAAAACCGCGCCGGTCATCGAGACTATGAGGTAGGCGCCTTGTTTGCGCGCCAGGCGCGGGCGTTTTTCAATCCGGTAAAGCGGGACTTCCGCAGCCTTGCGGAAGATTGAAAACACCGCCGCATCTTCAAGATAATCTATTGCGTAATCGCGCCATTCACCGGCGGCGACGAAATGGCCGTAAACACCGAGAATCCGCGTCAGTTCCGAGCGGTTAAAAGCCACCGGCTCAGTTTGGCGGCGCGACGGGGGAGCGGGAGAAATGGAACGCATTACCGAAGATTTTCGCCCGCCAGCCGGCAAACGGCAAGCCTAGAAATACTATTTTTGCACAACCCAGCCGCGCACATCGTCCTTAATATCGCCTTAATTGACCCCAATCTGCGCCCCATTCGGCGGCCATATTAACTGGGCCGGGCGGGCGCTATGGCAAGAGTTTCCGGTTTTAACCATCGCCCCCAGCCCCCGGGAGATCAGGCTTCTCACCCGCCCGGCGTCTCCTTTCCCACCCCTTTTACCTTGACCGCTGCGCCCAACCGCATGACAGACGGCATCCGCTGCCAATGTGGGAACAATCATGAACGCGGTCTTCGTTGTTGCCTTGCCGGTCTTCGGCATTATCGCCGCCGGCCTTCTCGCTGGCCAGTTGAAGCTTATGAATGCGGGCGATAGCACCGCGCTCAACAAGTTCGTCTTTCGCTTCGCAATGCCGGCCGCGTTGTTCGGTCTGACCGCAACCACGCCGCCGCCGGGCCAGGAAGACGCCGCCATCGCCTTGTCCTATGCAGGCGCCGCTTTGGCGGTAATCTTTAGCGGCTACTTTCTCTCGCAAAAGCTGTTTGCCTTGCGCAAACCGGAGGCCGGCGCCCATGGCTTTGCTTCGGTGCTCGGCAATGCGGTGTTTCTCGGGCTACCAATTGCCCTGAACATCGAAGGCTGGGGGCGGCCTTTTGTAACGCTGATGCTGGTTGAAGGCATCTTCGTGATAGCCATTGGCGCTGCATTAATGGCGCCGCGCCGGGATGGCGGCGGCCTTACCCGACTTGCCGGGTATTTTGCCGGGCCGCTCCGCAACCCGCTGGTCGTCGCTATGGCGGCGGGTTTTTTATTCTCCGCCCTCGGGTTTTCCCTGACTGGACCGATAGAGACTTTCTTCTCGCTGTTCGGACGGGCGGCGGGACCCACCGCGCTGTTTTCCATGGGGCTCTTCCTCGCCACAAACCCATTCCCGGAGATGAAACAAATCCAGGGGCGGATCGCCGCTATCGCAATCGGCAAAATGGTAGCCTTGCCGGCGATAGCGCTCAGCACAGCTTTCCTTCTCGGGGTTAACGATCCGAACTATCTCGGCGCGTTGGCGTTGTTTGTGCTTGTGCCGTGCGGTGTCGGCTCGTTCATTATTGCCAGCCAATATGGCGTTTACGAAACCGAGACCGCCGCGGCAGTGAGCTTTACAACCATCTTGTCAGTTCTGACGATTTCGGGCGTGTTGATTATCTTTGTCTGATGCGCGCAACCTAGCTCCGCCGCGCCAGAACTTTCTTTACCGCTTCAACAAGCGCACCGCGTTTTTCTGAAAATTGCGCGGGTTGATCCTCGCGCCATTCCTTGTTGTCTTCGATATTCTTCGACAACTCCGCACCGAGCACGAGGTCCTTAACGGTCACCTCTCCCTTAGCGCGCTCATCCTCACCCTGAATAATCGCTACCGGAGCGCCGCGCTTATCGGCGTATTTCAATTGCTTGGCGAAATTCGACCCGCCGAGATAAACTTCAGCCCGAAGGCCTGCCGCACGCAGTTCCGCCGCCATCTGTTGATAGGCCGCCATCTGGTCTTTTTCAAGCGCCAACACCACTACTGGTCCCGCCGCGACGTTCGCCGTGTTGTCTTTTAGCGCCAGCGCCGCGAGCAGTCGTGAGACGCCAACGGAAATGCCGACCGCCGGAACCTCAACACCCTTGAAGCGCTTGACCAACCCATCATAGCGCCCGCCGCCACCGACCGAACCGAACCGAACCGGCCTGCCCTTGTCGTCCATCGCCTCAAAGGTGAGGTCGGCCTCAAATACCGGTCCGGTATAATATTCAAGCCCGCGAATAATTGATAAATCGATGTGTATACGGTCTTCCTTGTAGCCAAGCGCTGCGAGTTGTACGGTCATCTCATCAAGCGTTTGAACGCCTGCAAGACCAGTCTCGGATACGGCGAAAAATTCACGCAAGCGGTTGCAGGTTTGCGCATTGGTCTCCGCCGTCGCGGTCACGAAACTGATGACTCGGTCAATCTGGCTGGCGTCAAGCTTTGCGCCTTCAGTGAAGTCACCCGATGCATCTTTGCGGCCGGCGCCAAGAAGCAATTTGACGCCGTCCTCACCAAGCCGGTCGAGCTTGTCGAGCGCGCGCAACACCGTCATGCGCTGGGCTTCGTCTTCCGCTTCAACTCCGGCGAGCCCGGCAATCTCCATCAGCCCGGCCAGCAGCCGGCGATCATTAAGGCGGATGATGTAGTCACCGCGCGCAATTCCCGCCGCCTCCATCACGTCGGCAAACAGCGCACACATTTCTGCATCCGCATGGGGCGCAGGTGCGCCAACCGTGTCGGCATCGCATTGGGTGAACTGGCGAAAACGTCCCGGCCCCGGCTTTTCATTGCGCCAAACGGGACCGACCTGATAGCGCCGGAAGGGCTTTGGCAGCCCGTCGTAATTTTCCGCAACGAACCGGGCGAGCGGCGCAGTTAAATCATAGCGCAGGCTCATCCATTGATCGTCATCATCTTGTTGAGAGAAGACGCCGGCGTTTGGCCGATCGACATCGGGGAGAAATTTGCCGAGCGCATCTGTATATTCAAACGCCGGCGTTTCCAGCGCGTCAAAGCCATGCGCCTCATAGACTGCGCTGATCCGCGCCAGCATATCGCGCTCAGCCGTCAGCTCCGCGCCGAGCCGGTCATGAAACCCGCGCGGAACCCGCGCCTTGGGTCGAAATGTTTTTTGTTTCTTGGCCATATAGCGGGGGATAGCCGAAGCGGCGGGCGGGAGCAATGCGTGAAGCTCTACTTCACCGCTATCCAATCGTTTATTTTTCTTACGATTTCTTCTTTTTGTGTGCGGCCCGTAGAATCCGCATAATTTGCAAGCGGAAACTCGTTGGCTTGCAATCCGCCAATGCCCCGGACGTCACCGCTATATTGCGATTGCCCCCTTGAAAGATAAATTTCATCGGACAACAAACCATCATCAAAAATTAGCTTTATTGCAAACAGTGATTTTCCTTTTCGGTTTTTTATCACATGCAATTTCGCGGCTATTAAATACTTTAAAGGATACGTTTCGGATCGCCTCTTTATGAGACTTTTACGATCAAGTTTAATCGTTGCTGTTTCTCTTGAAAAATTCGCTGTCGTTGTCGTGAGTGCAAAACCACCGATGTAAATAAAGGCACCTGATGCGAAAAAGCCGCCCATAACTTCAAGAGCGCTCCCAACCAAAACACCCTCGACAACAAAAAATAGACACAATACAGAAAACCAAATAAGAGCAGTTTTCATAAACCAGGGGTTATCGGCGATAACCAACTCTTGGTTCGAACTGCGCTCAATCTGCATCGTTGCTGAACTCCACCCCATCTACGCGCAATATCAAAACCGGCTCTACCGGAACCTCGGCGTCAAACGGCCCGCCTTCGTCGGTCTCCCTCTCGCCAATTGCGTCAGCGACGTCCATACCCTCAACCACCCGGCCGAACACCGCATAGCCGTATATGGTCCCCAGATCAGTGACGCGGTGATCGAGTTCTGGATTGTCGCGCAGATTGATAAACCATTGTGCCTGGGCGCTGCCCGGTTTGCCTCCGCGGGCCATAGCGATGGCTCCGCGCGTATTTTTCAGCCCGTTATCGCCCTCATAGGCAACCGGGTCACGCGGGCTGCGCTCGTTGAAATATTGCGAAAACCCGCCGCCCTGAATGACATAGCCTTTTACGACCCGGTGAAAAATCGTCCGGTCATAGTGGCCGCTCTTGGCATATTGCAAAAAGTTCGTGCTGGTTCCCGGAGCCTTATCAGCATAGAGCTCAACCACGATATCGCCCATGGAGGTTTGGATTTTAGCGTAGGTCGCTTCCGCAGCGAAGGCAGGCGCGACAGCAAGAAAGAATAAAACGATCGTGGCGACAAGTTTTGACATTTCATTTACTCGTTCGGTTACGCTTGCAATAAACTGTGGCAAGGTCCGGGCATGGCGCCCAAACCCTGCAATTCCAACACCTCAATCATCAACCTTTACGGCGAATTGCATTGATCCTATTTATCAACCCGTTCGTAGACGCATCATGCGCCGTGGCGCTCGGCTTTTCTTCACCAGCGCCGGCAATCTCCGGCAGGATATTTCTCGCCAGAACTTTGCCAAGCTCAACTCCCCACTGGTCGAAGGAATTAATCCCCCAGATGACGCCTTCGACAAATATCTTGTGCTCATAAAGCGCAATCAGGCTCCCTAGCGTTTCCGGCTCGAGCCTTTCCATTAGGATCGAGTTGGTCGGGCGGTCGCCGGGGAAAATCTTGTGAGGGCTGAGCGCGTCTATTTCAGCATCAGACTTGCCTTCTCCACGCAGCTCATCGCGCACTTCTGCTTCCGTTTTACCGCGCATCAGCGCTTCGGTCTGCGCCAGGAAGTTTGACAACAATTTTTCGTGGTGATCGCCAAGTTCGCGCTGGCTGATCGCCGGCGCGATGAAGTCGGCTGAAACGATATCGGCTCCCTGGTGCAAGAGCTGATAGAATGCATGCTGACCGTTTGTGCCGGGCTCGCCAAACAGAACCGGGCCGGTGGCATGGGCGACAACAGAGCCATCGGCGCTGACGCGCTTGCCGTTTGATTCCATATCCGCCTGCTGCAGATAGGCTGGCAGCCGCGCCAGATGCTGGTCATAGGGGAGAATGGCGTGGGCGCTGATGCCGATAAAGTTGCGGTTCCAGACGCCGACCAGCGCCAACATCACCGGCATATTTTGCGCCATTGGCGTGGTTTTGAAATGCTGGTCCATGCGCTGCGCGCCGGCCAGTAATTTTGTAAAATTATCGAACCCGACCTGCAACGCGATGGAAAGACCAATCGCCGACCATAAAGAATAGCGCCCGCCGACCCAGTCCCAGAACTGAAACATATTCTCCCGGTCGATACCGAAAGCAGCGACGGCCTCGGCATTGGTCGACAAAGCGACAAAATGTTTTGCGATATCGTCTTCACCGCCGCCATTTTCGAAAAACCACGCGCGCGCGCTTTTCGCGTTGGTCATGGTTTCCTGGGTGGTGAACGTTTTCGACGCAATAACGAACAGCGTGCGCTCGGGATCGACAGCGTCCAGCGCAGCAGCGAGATGTTGGCCGTCAACATTAGAGATAAAGAACGTCCGTCGGCCGTCAATCCAAAATGGCTGCAACGCCGCTGCTGCCATTTGCGGGCCAAGATCCGATCCGCCAATACCGATATTGACGACGGTATCGAGCGCCTTGCCGCTATAGCCTTTGAACGCGCCTTGATGAACGCGGTCGCAAAAGCCCTTCATCTTTTTCAGCTCAGCCTGCACCAACGCCGAGGCATCCTCGCCCGCCGTGCTGTAGGCGTCCGTCGCAGCTGCACGCAGCGCCACATGCAAGACGGCGCGCCCCTCCGTCACATTAATCGCCTCGCCGGCGAACATCGCCGCGCGGCGCTCCTCAACATCCGCCGCTGCTGCGAGCGCCAGCAGGTGATCAACAACCTGATCGGTGAGTTTGTTCTTGGCGTAATCGAGAAACAGCCCCGCCGCCTCGATGGAATACCGCGCGAAGCGATCTGGATCGCTATCAAACAAAGCCCGCATCGGAACCTGCGCGAGGCCAGCGGCGTCAGCTTCCAGCGCCTTCCATTGCGGCGTAGAGGAAATTTCGGTCATCGGTGCGCCTTTGCAATTTGTTGGCATTTGATAGAGATTTTAAGCGCCGCCCTCAATGCGTTTTAACGATGAACGTATATTCACTCTATTATGAACTCCAAAACCCCCTCCATGAAACTCGCCAAACGCATCATCTCAAGTGTTGCCGCGATCGCTGCCGTTTGCGTCATTTTCGGCGCAAAGGCGATGGAGGCGGAACACCGGGCGGAAGCGTCAATAATGGTGATGTCGGCTGAGGAAACACCGCCAGCCAGCGCCAGCGAGGCGCGTTAATCCGCGCCGTTAAGCGCATCCACCACAATTTTGCGGGAGAGGGTCTGGGGCAAAATTTGCGCCCCGCCGCCCGGCGGATAGTAAACATATAGCGGCACGCCGCTGGCCCCGTAACTCTGCAACGCCCTGGTGATTTCAGGATCGCGCACCGTCCAGTCAGCGACCAGAAACACCGTGCCGGTTTGTTTGAACGCATCGACAACGTCTTTGTTTTTAAACACCGTCAGTTTGTTGAACTGACAGGTGACGCACCATGCCGCGGTAAAATCGATAAACACAGGCGCGCCGGCGGCGCGATCACTGGCAAGCCCCTCATCGCTATAGGGAGCGGTTTCAATCGCGCCATAGGCGCCGCTTGCTTGCGTGCTGGTTCCGGAGGCGTTTTCAATCCGGGTGAGCGGCGCAATCGCCAGCACCGCCGCCGCCGCCGATGCGGCGCGCAAGATGACCGCCCGCCGACCGTCGCCCTTGCTGATTTCAAACAGCCACGCCGCCAGCGCCAGAAGGATGCCGCCAAAGAGCAACATCGCCAAGCCGCCATCGTTGGTCTGGCGCGCGAACACCCAGAGGAAATAGGCCGCCGCCGCAAAGACCGGAAATGACAGCGCCTGTTTTAAAACCACCATCCATTCACCGGGGTGCGGTAGATACCGCCCAAGCGCCGGCGACAAGGATAGCACGAGATAGGGCGCGGCAAGCCCGAGCGCCATCAGGATAAAGATCGCCATGCCAACCGCCGGCGGTTGTATAAGCGCGGCTCCCAACGGCGCGCTCAATAGCGGGCCAATGCAGGGCGCAGCGACCACCACGGCAAGCGCACCGGTGAAAAATGCACCTGCAGCGCCAGGCTTTGTCGCCAGACTTTGGCCCGCCCCGGCGATATTTTCGCCAACTGTAAACAGCCCAGCCAGATTAAGCCCAACCAGAAAAAGGACGTAGGCGGAAAGCCCGACCACCAGCGGCGACTGGAGATGAAAGCCCCAGCCAAGCTCCTCGCCGCCGGCGCGCAAGGCCAGCAGGAGACCACCCATGAAGATGAAGGTTGCGAGCACGCCAGCGGTAAACAGGAGACCATGAGCGCGTACCGTCGCGCGGTCTTCCTTGGCGCTCTGCATTAACGCGGCGGCCTTGATGAAGATGATCGGGAAGACGCATGGCATGGCGTTCAAAATCAAACCGCCTAAAAACGCCATCACCAGCAACAGGACGACATTAGTGTTGGCGGCGCGTACAAAAGCGTCCGGCGGCGGCGCTAGCGACCCGGTGATCGCCGCAGCAACTTGATAGCCCGCCCGCCCGCCGTCAGCGCGCTTATAGGCGAGGACCCCGTCCACCACGTCAGCTTCGCCCGCATCAGTCCAGCCCGGCTCCATCGACACCGTCAAGGCGTCATTCGCCAAGCTTATGGTTTGCGCGGCGGCAGGCGTAATCAATCCGTCTGGCCTCGGAAAAAAGAATGCATCCGCCGGGGCCGTGCCGTCCCAATTATCGATGGTCAGCAGATAGGCTCCGCCGCGACGCTCAAAACGCGCAGGGTTATCCAAAACCTCCGGCAACGCTGCACGAGCGCGGGCGAACAAGAGCGCTGTCTCGCTGCGGATGTCAGCGGTCGCCAGAACCGGCACGGAAAATTCAAACTGGGTTTCTTCCGGAACGCAAATTTCCTCGCAAGCCTGCCACAAGGCGTCGATAACAATATTAACAACCTCACCCGGCACAGCGTCCTCAGGTGCAGCCACGCTGATCAGGAAGCCCGGCTGGCCTTCATGGGCAAAACTCGCAAGCGGACCGACGGGGATGAATTGCGGGACCGGATGAAGAATTTCGCCGACCTCATAACCGGGTGGCAACGTCCAGCCCAGGTCGAGCGGCAGACCGGCGTCGCCTGGATTTTTCCAGAACACATGCCAGCCGTCGATAACTTTTTGATCAATCGCAAACCAGGTCGCCTCGCCGGGAACGAACCCTTCGCGCTCGGCGACAATCCGGGTTTGCGTATACTCAGTTTCGACGTCGGCGTCGGCCCATGCCGGGCCGCCCGCAGCGAGGACGGCGACGACGGTCAAAAGCTGAAAAAGGCGCAACATCATGTCGCCCTAACTAGCGGCGCAATCGTTTCACGCCAATGACTATTCGCGCAGACAAGCGCCGGCTCCAGCAATTGTGACCAAAAGAGAGGCCGGACGCGCCCTTATTGGCGGCCGGCCTCACTATCCATGCCTATCCGGCGCCATCCGGCTTAGTTAATGGCGGGGTTTAAAATCTCAGCTTCGCTCATATTATACCGACGCGCCCGGCGCTGCAGAAGATTCCGCCAGTTGCTCATCGACATCAACATCGCATAAACCAACGGCAACATCCCGGCCTTGCGCAGCTCAAGAAACTGCTCGTCGCTAAGCTCCTGGAGTATCTTTTCATCGACGCCGTAATATTCGGCAAAGTTCACCGGCTCGGCAGCGCCTTGCGGGGTAAACTGCGCAGACTGAGCCCGGATCAATTCGAACTGCTTAAGGCGCTGGCCAAAGCCGTCGGTGACGGCGCGGTCCTGTTCGAAGGCTTGGCAAAATTCTATCGCCTGCTGGGTCGATGTGCTCGGCGCGCCATTTTCGAAGAGCGGGAATTGGCCGCCCTCCTTCAAGCCTTCATAAGCTGTGTCTATGACGATGGCCAAGCGCTCGCCGCCATCTCCCGAAGCGACGCCAAACGGATAGCGGCGCACATAGCCCGGGATATATGTAGCTGTATCCCAGTTGCCTTCTTCGTCGACGAAAAGGTTAACGTCATCGACCATGCCCACAATTGCGAGCGGCGCCGGATTTTCGAGGTTACCAAAAATAATCGGATAATCTTTCATCGCCGGGATTATTTCCGAAACGGTAATCGGAATGGCCCGCGCTTTTGCGCAATAGCCATAATGTTTCTCAGTCTGATGAAACCCAAGCCCGCTATGGGTTTCCTTGTTCATCAGCTCGGGCTTCTCAAACAGGAACATAGTTCCTGACAACTCCGGCGTATTGACCGTCTCAGACATGGTAAACCTTTCTGTCTTTCTACATCGACGGGCCTGTCGTCCCTAACCGACCGTCATGAAATTTAGCGGCACGCTTAGCAAAAAGGCTTGCCGGGTCCAAGCCTTCAATCGCCAAAGGCCGAAATTTTAGGCCTGTGTTACTCGCCTGCGACGAATTGAGCCGCAAAATCAGGCGTTTCCATCGCAATCAGGTGTGAAACCCCGCCCTGGCGCGCCACCGAAGCACCGATGCGCGTAAACCGGCGCTGAGCGCCTGGCCAAACAGTTGACGATTTATGGTCAGCGGCGAGCACCCGGAGCGGCGCCGGCGCGGCGCGCACCGCCCCCCAGAAATCATTGTCATGGGCCTGGAACGTCGCCGCCTCCCAGGCCGGCGTGCAAGCGAGACGCACGCCCCCATCATCATCCGCCAGACCGTCTTCAAGGTAGTCATCCAGCACTCCCGGCGCCCAGTTTCGAAACACTGGTTTTCGCCCGTAGGCGGCCGCTACATCTTCCCGAGCCGGCCATTGCGACCGCCGCCGGCGCGCCAGACGCGCCAATGAAAAGCGCCGCGCCACGAAGGGCCAAATCGGCGTACGCACGACCAGCCTCATCGCCGGCGGCATCGCCACAGGTTCAATCAGCGCAATTGCGGCAACGTCATCGCGGCCGCGCGCCGCCATCGTAACAACGACACCGCCCATAGAATGACCGGCGAGGGTCCAGTCGCTGCGGGCTTCAAAGTTTAGAAATTCTGCGACATCATCGGCGTAGCTCTTCCACGAGCGCAAACCGTCTGGGTCGGCCGCAAGGCGGGTCCTGCCGTGACCACGCATATCAAGCGCAAAAATGTCAAACCGACCGTTTAAGTGTTGCAACATTTGTTTGTATACGGAGGCGCAAAACCCGGTCGCATGGCAGAATAACAACGGCGGAGCGCCTTCATTCGGCCAACGCCACCCGGCAAGGACGCCGTCAGCACAGGCGGCCTGGAACCGCACGGGCTCAGGAGCGCCCATGGTCGCGTTCATTATATTTTCGTTCATCACTGGTTTTTCGCTATCTTTGCGTTGAGCTCAAATGCGCCGCCGCATCAGAAAAATCAATTTTGCTCAGCAGCCAGCGGTCGCTAGGTCAAAGATCTTTTTCATGTGAAGAACATCCTCGCGAGCGCGGTGGCGATGTGGTGATAAAATTTTTGCTTCCGCCACAGCCGCAGCAACGGCTTGAGGCGGCAGATCGGAAAGTAACTCACCAAAATCGCAAAGTGAAAAGCGCTGGCGGGCGCCCGCAGCTGCAAATAACCGATAGAGCCAGAAGCCGTCCCAGTCCGGCGCGTCTGAATAAACCGCCGCACCCTCAAGCACCTGATTAAGGCGCTCACAAACCGCGCCAACCGCCAGGCCGGACTCCGTCAGCGCGTCATGAGCCAGCCCGTGAAGGCTCGCCGCGTGATCATCCCAGGCCTCGCGCGGCCACTCCTCCGCAGGACAGATCAGCATCGTTTCCGGCGCATCGCCATCAAAACACCAGCCGACCTCGATTGGCCACGAGGCGGGCCCGAGACCGGAAGCTTCAAGGTCGAGAAAGGCGATTTTTTCCACGCGGTCTCCGAGGCGGCGTCCCCGGCGTCATCGGCGGCAGGGGACGGCCCTGTTAGCACAATTCCAGCCGGGTCGCGCGCAAACTGACAAATCTGCCCGCAAGGCGCTAATTTTCTAGAGTCTGGGGGAGGCGTTAAGTTTATTACAGATCACCACGCAGCACATCATGGCTACCATACACGCATAAGGCGTCGCCGGTTTTAGGACTTCGGCTTATAAACACCGCTTGCCGGATCGCGTTCATAGTCGATCACTTTACCGTCCCGCGGACCGCCGGCGCGGGCTTTGGCCTGGTTAAAGATTTCCGTGAATTCGCGTCGCTGGCGATTCACAAAACGATATAGCGCGACGCCGCCGGCAGCCGCTGCAATCGTCACCGCCAAAGTGGTTACTGCGCCCATAAATCCGTCTCCTACCGCCAATCCAAAAGCCGCCGCCTGGCCATTTCCGCAATCAAAGACCGAAGCGCGCCCAAACTGAGCGGCGCTCTACGGCGTCCAAAAGCGCATCCGCATCGATCAACGACCGGCCGACACTAAACTCGCCCATCGTACTTTGGGCGCCGCCAGACAGGAGCCTTTTCAATAGCCCGCCGCTGTCGGGCGAAATCCGTTTGATCTTAACATCTTTTCCGTAGCGCGCGCGCAAAAAATCGCCGAGTTGAGCGGTTCCGTCGATGAGCCCCAGCTCTTTGGCCCTGGGCGCGGTCCAGAACGCCCCAGAAAAGATCTCCTCATCCTCCGCCAGCTTGCCGGTGCGGCGCGATTGCACCAATTCGATAAACTGCGCATGCAGGTCGTTAAGGATGTCTTTCAGGCGCGCGACGTCTTCCGGGTCCTCAGGCTTGAACGGGTCGAGCGTTGATTTACTTTTCCCGGCTGTGTGCACACGGCGCTCAACGCCCAGTTTTTCAATGGCGCTCTGAAAGCCGAAACCGCTGGCGATGACCCCGATGGAGCCGACAATCGAGCTTTCATCGGCGTAGATTTCATCACCGGCAATTGACAGAATATAACCGCCCGAGGCGCCCACATCTTCAATGAAAGCGAGCACTGGAACGCCCTTTTCCTGCGCCAGCCGGCGGATCATGCTATAGATAAGCCGCGATTGCACCGGCGAGCCGCCTGGCGAATTGATCGCCAGCGCCACCGCGCTCAGCTTGCCGGGTTTGAACGCCGCCTCAATCGACTTCTCAAGGCGCTGCAGGAATAGGCCCTTGCGCCCTGGCCCGGCAGCGCCAATCACACCGCCAAGCTCGATCACAGTTACGAGAGGCCCGCCCTCGCCGGTAAACGGGAGTGCGCGCCACAGTTTCATCAGGGGGTTTTTATTTTCAGACATCCGGTGGAGTTAAGCGTCCCAAGCGCCTGCTTCAATCGGAAATTTTCCAATTTAAACAAATTCCAGCGTTAAAAAGCCGCTGCCCAGTTACCCCTGTCAAGCTTGACCGCCAGACGCCGCGCCCCCAAGCTGCGGGGACGTTGAATTTCAAGCGCGAGGACCGAACCTTGTCTGTCACATTGGCGGCAACTGCAGACCCTAGGACAGTGCTCGACAGCCCCTCAACCTTTAAGGCGGCGGTCGCGTCTTTGCGCGCGCTGCTGACCGACGACCTGGAGGCGGTGAACCGGCAAATCCTTGAGCGTATGGATTCGCCCGTTGACCTCATTCCCGACCTTGCCGGGCATCTCATCAATTCAGGCGGCAAGCGCATCCGCCCAATGCTGACGCTCGCGACCGCTCGATTGTTTAGTTTTGACAGCGATGAACACATCAAACTCGCCGCCGCCGTCGAGCTCATTCACGGCGCGACGCTGTTGCATGACGACGTTGTTGATGCGTCCTCGCTGCGCCGCGGCGCTGAAACCGCAAACACCATCTGGGGCAACAAGGAAAGCGTGCTGGTTGGCGACTTTATTTTTTCACGCGCATTTGAGCTGATGGTCGCTGCGAAAAACCTCGGCGTGCTACAGGTTCTATCGCGCGCATCAGGCATCATCGCTGAAGGCGAAGTCTTGCAGCTGGCAACGCAAAAAAATGTCGGCACGACCTACGAAATGTATCTAGCGGTGGTCGAGGCGAAAACGGCGGCGTTGTTTGCAGGAGCGACACAATCGGGCGCATTGATCGCCGGCGCCGCTCATGACCCGGAAGCGGCGCTCAAAAGCTACGGTCGCAATCTCGGCATCGCCTACCAACTGATTGACGACGCGCTTGATTATGCGGGCTTTGAAGCCGACCTCGGCAAGAGCATTGGCGATGATTTCCGCGAAGGCAAAATGACGCTGCCAGTGGTCTATGCAGTGGCGCGGGCAAAGCCGGAGGAAAAAAGTTTCTGGCGCCGAGTGATCGCCGATGGCCGCCAAGAGACCGGGGATTTCGAGCGGGCCTGCGAATTGATGCTGCGCGATGACGCCATCAATGATACCGTCGTCTGCGCTCGGCGCTTTGCCGATCACGCAATGGCCGATCTCCTGAAGGCGCCGGAAAACAAATATTCAGCCGCGCTCGCCGAATTGGTCATGACATCGGTGTCGCGCGCATCTTGACCTAATTATTCAGCCGCATGACGCAACCCGCTCGTCTCAGAGGACTGGGCGAGCGCGTGTTTGCCGCTCGTCAGCAAACCCGCCCTCAGCGCCGATACATGAATGTAAGCGGCGCCGATCAAAAACAGCGCGCACAACAGGGCGACCGCAAGCCACTGCGCGCCTGGCGACAGCGCCAGCATGAATATAGCAACAGCTGTACTAAACGCCGTCAACGACATGTAGAGAACGGCGATTTTCGCGTGCGAGAAGCCTTGCCGCAAAAGCAACTGATAGAGATGTTCGCGATGGCCTGTGAAAATATTCTGTCCACGAACGAACCGGTGCATCAACGTCCAGCCAACATCAAAAATAAACGGTAAAAATATCACTGGCATAAGCATCGCGCTGGCATGCCCGGCGGTTGCATTGGCGGCGTATATGCCGAGCCCGGCGATCAGAAAGCTCAGCATCTGACTGCCGCTGTCACCCATAAACAAGCGCCCCTTGCCAAGATTCGCCGGCAGAAACGCAAAACAAGCAATCGCCAACAAGATCGCCAGCACAGCGGCGACCGGCGCACCGGCCAATAGCGTAATGACGGCAAAAGCGACAAGGCCGGTCAGTGCGCTGCCGGCGGCGATGCCATTGACCCCGTCCATAAAGTTAAACACATTCATGAAGCCGACGATCCAGATAATGGTCAACCCATCGCCCCAAAGTCCGAGCGAGACCTCACCGACAAAAGGCACAGGCGCGACCTGCAATGGTCCCAACAGCCAGGCGAAAAGCCCTGCGGCGACAACTTGTCCGGAAAATTTAACCAGTGGCGACAGCGCCCATTTGTCGTCGGCCAATCCGATACAAAAAGCCAACGTAGAAATACCCGCCAATTTGATCGCGACAAAAGTCGCCTCGGTCGACCCTGAAAAGGCTGCAAGGATAAAAATACCCGCGAACCAGCCGCCAAAAATACCGATGCCGCCGGCGCGTGAGGTGACGCGCACATGGCTGGAACGGCCATTCGGGTTGTCGGGTAAAAATTTCGCGTACATTGAAATACGGCTCGCCGCCAGCGTTGTCAGGTAAACAACCAGCGCTGCAATGCTGATTACCATCGGACTGTCGGTGAAACTGACCATCGTTTCCTTCTCGAACCCATGTCATGCGCAACACCCAAGCCGCTACGCAGGGTAATTACCCTAGCGGAGGATCAGTGGCGAGGCCATCGCCCACCACCCCTCATCACGCGCTTCTGACCTGGCGCGCTTTGCATCCTCAGCGGCGGCAAAAAGCGCAAAACACGTCGCGCCCGAGCCCGACATCCGCGCACCAAGCGCGCCGCGACAATTCTCCAGCCGCTGGATGATGTCGGCAATTTCACGCGCATGCACAATCGCCGCTGGCTGCAGGTCGTTGCGCGTTTGGCCCATCAGCCGCGTGAGGGCGTCATAGGACGCCTCCGCCAGCGCCGGCGCGGTGGGCGCGGCAGGCGTCGGATTTGCCGCATCGAACGCCTGAAACACCGGGCCGGTCGGAATTTCAACCCCGGGATTAGCCAGGCACGCCCACAGCGACGGCAAGGCCGGGCCCGGCGACAGCTCTTCGCCGGCGCCGGTGACCAATACCGGAGCGCCCGAGAGACACGCCGGAACATCCGCGCCCAGACGAAACGCCAGCTGCGCCAGCGCGACATCGGAGATTTCAATATTCCAGAGTTTAATGAGCGCGCGCAGCGTCGCCGCGGCGTCCGCCGAACCGCCGCCGATCCCGGCGGCGCTGGGAAGGTTTTTTTCAAGCCTGATCGCCGCGCCAAAGCTTACGCCACATGTCTCACGCAACAGCTCAGCGGCTTTCCAGACTAAATTTTCCCGGGGCGGTAGACCGGCAAGCGCGCCAGCGGCAGGGCCAGCAATCGTCAAAGAAATATCGCCTGCCTCATCGACCGTGATAGTGTCGCCATGTTCGGTGAACACAAAAAGACTGGCAAGCGCATGACGGCCATCGCGGCGAACCGGGCCGACATGCAGATAGAGATTAAGCTTCGCCGGCGCCGTCTCACGTATCATTCGTCGCCGCCATCAAGGCCGACTTCAAGCTTTGTCTCGACCGCCGCCCTTAACGCATCATCCGGCTCCAGCTCCAGCACGCGCCGCCACTGATAGCGCGCCTCAATTTGCCGCCCGAGGCGCCAATAAACATCGCCAAGATGATCGGTAACCGTTGGATCGCCGGGCTCTAATGCGGCCGCATGTTCAAGGTGGCCCACCGCCACCTCATAATGACCGCGCTGATAATTGGCCCAGCCGAGACTGTCGATAATGGCCCCAGAATTCGGGTCAAGCACGACAGCTTTTTCAATTAAATCAAAGGCTTCATCAAGATTCTCGCCGCGCTCAGCCCATGAGTAACCAAGGTAATTGAGAGCGATCGCCTCTTCCGGCGCGAGCTCCGCAGCGCGCTTTAGGTCCGCTTCAGCCCGCGGCCAATCATTCATTTCCATAAGCGAGACGGCGCGCGAAAGGTATAAACGCCAGGCGTCCGCTTCCGGCTCTGCGGGAAGCTCCGCCAACAGAGCATCAAGAATTTTGACGGCCTCACGATGATCGCCGCGCGCCGCTTCCAGGCCCGACAAAGCCAGACGCACATCATAAGAATTCTTCTCGCCACGCGCCGCCTTGCGGAGCATTGCTACAGCCTCATTACCCCGATCCAATGCAGTCAACGCGCCGGCAATTTCAATGCGCGTCTGTTGGTAATAGGATGAAGACGGAGTAATTTGCGACAACATCGCAATGGCTTTCTCGCTCTCGCCGTAGACATTCAATATCGAGCCGGCAAGGCGGCGGGCGCCGTCAAACGATGGATCGAGATAAAGCGCGAGTTGGTCAAATACGAGCGGCATGTTATAATTTGCATCACCGACCTTAAAGCCTGCCTCTTGCGCCGCTGCGCGTTGGCTAACGGTCTGCTGAAGGATGCCGTTGGCCAGTGCATAAAACGCAACCGCGGCCCCCTGCGCTGGCGTCGTTGCAGCTATGGGCGGCGGGGCCGCACCATTATCAAGGCGAGCCAGACCGGCCCGCGCCGGAATGCGCGCCAGTCCCGGCGTTTCGGCCATTAGCTGATAATATTCACGCGCCGCCTCGAGCTCGCCCGACCGCTCCAGAAAGCCCCCATAAGCAGCGACCTCAACCGGTCCGCCAAAACTCATCACAGACAGCTGATAGGCAGTTTGGGCCTCACTCACCTGCCCGGCTTTTTCTGAAAGAAACGCCTGTTGCAGCGGATAAAAGCCCTTAAATTCATCGCCGGCATTTTCTCGCAGCGATGTCAGCGCCGCCTCTGGCCCTCCCGAAGGCTCCACCAACCAGGCGCGAACGATATTGGCCGTTGCACTCATATAGGGCGCAACATCCGCATCAAGAAGCACTGCACGGGCTTTGGCGTAGTCACTATATTTGATCGCGTGTGCGGCAAGCACCATCGTCGCAAGACCGTCGTCGCCCGCTTCCTCAAGCGCAGCCAACCGCTCCGCCAGAGGTTTGGCGGTCTCGATATTGCCAGACGCCAGTTGGAAAAAGAACGCATCGCGTAAAACCTGTGGCGCACCCGGCGCCTCTGCTTGCGCGGCCGCAAAGGCCTGCGCCGCTGCGCCGACATCATTGGTCCGCGCCGCCAGCCTAGCAGAGAGATATTCCCCAACCGTCGATTCCTGGTGTGGGGCGCTGACGCAACCGGCCATTAAAATCGCTCCGGAAAGGGCGAGCAGTTTATGCAATTTCATACGCAAACGGATAATCCTTACATATTCGGATAGTTGGGGCCGCCGCCACCTTCCGGTGTTGTCCAGACGATATTCTGCGACGGGTCTTTGATGTCGCAGGTTTTGCAATGGACGCAATTCTGCGCGTTAATCTGAAACTTCGGATCACCGCCGCCATCTTCAAATACCACCTCATATACGCCCGCCGGACAATAACGCTGCGCGGGCTCAGCATAGACTGGCAGATTAACGTCGATTGGGATTGACGGATCCTTAAGCGTGAGGTGCACGAGCTGGTCTTCTTCGTGATTTGTCGCAGAAAACGCCACATTCGTGAGCCGGTCAAAGGTAATCTTGCCGTCGGGCTTTGGATAATCGATCGGCGCGTGCTTTTCCGTCGATTCTGTGGCTTGCGCATCGGTTTTGCCGTGACCAAGCGTGCCGAAGATGGAAAATCCGGGAATAATCGTATTCGTCCATAAATCGAAGCCGGAAAAAGTGATGCCGCCCAAAAGGGTCCCAAATCGCGACCATAGCGGCTTGGCGTTGCGCGCTTTTTTTAGCTCCTCCTTAACTTCTGACGCATCATAGGCGTCGGCATAAACGGTCAGCGCATCGCCCTCGCGGCCCTCGCCGACAGCCGCAAAAGCGGCCTCGGCCGCCATCATGCCGGTCAGCATCGCATTATGATTGCCCTTGATGCGCGGCAGATTAACAAACCCGGCAGAGCAGCCAATCAGTGCGCCGCCCGGGAAAATCAGTTTTGGAACCGACTGATAGCCGCCCTCGGTTATTGCCCGCGCGCCATAGGCGATTCGTTTGCCGCCTTCTAGCAACTGGGTGATTTCCGGATGGGTTTTGAATTTTTGAAATTCCCCATACGGATTAAGGTATGGGTTTTTATAATTCAGATGAACAACAAATCCGAGCGCGACGGTGTTGTCACTATAGTGGTAACAGAACGAGCCGCCGCCAACATCGTTTTTCAAAGGCCAGCCAAACGTATGCTGGACATGACCGGGGCGCGATTTATCCGGCGCAATCTCCCACAGCTCCTTAAGGCCGATGCCAAATTTTTGCGGCTCGCTATCCGCATCAAGATTAAACTTCGCAATCAGCTGTTTGGCGAGCGATCCGCGCACGCCCTCGCCGATCAGGACATATTTACCGACCAGCTCCATGCCGGGCTCGTAGCTGTCTTTTTCCTTACCGTCCCTGCCGATCCCCATCTCACCGACAACTACGCCGCGGACCGAACCGTCCTCGCGATAGAGCAGTTGCGAGGCTGCCATGCCGGGATAGATTTCAACCCCCAGTTCCTCAGCCTGCTCAGCCAACCAGCGGCAGACATTGCCCATTGAGACGATGTAGCAGCCATGATTTTTGACCATGGGCGGCATTGCAAAGACCGGCAACGGCAGCGAGCCCGACGGGCCCAGCAGTTTGAAACTTTCAGAAGCGACGGGCGTATCAATCGGCGATCCCATATTGCGCCAGTCGGGCAACAGCCGATCCAGGCCCGACGGATCGAGCACGGCGCCGGAGAGGATATGGGCGCCAACCTCAGAGCCTTTTTCGACGACGACAACGTTGATATCGCCGCCCTTTTCCGCCGCCAGCTGTTTCAGGCGGATGGCTGCAGACAGGCCCGCAGGACCCGCACCGACAATGACAATATCGAATTCCATGGCTTCGCGCGTCACAGCTTCTGTATCCATTTGTCGTCGTCTTCCTTTTGGGTCGGATGTTTCGAAGAGCGTTTTGGCAAATAACGTAGAAAAAAGCCATGATAAGCGGCGCCGCCCATAAAAGCGGCATTATATGAGGCTTGGGGATTGGTGTTTTTATGGCAAGCAACTTGATCATCGGCTTTGGCGCCGCCTGCGTCGTGGTCTTATTATTTGCCGAATATCGCAGCGCCGACTGGCTTCGATGGCTCGCCAAGCCTGCCGCCTCGGCGGCTTTTGTGGGCCTTGCACTGGCCTGCGGCGGGCTGGGAAGCGTATATGGTCAGCTGATTTTGGCCGGCCTCGCTTTTTGCATGCTCGGCGATATCTTGCTGATCGCCAGGGATCGACGACTATTTCTGGCCGGCATGGGCGCCTTCGCCCTTGGCCATCTCGCCTATGCTTGCGCCTTCGCTGCTATCTGGGCCGGGTTTAGCGGCCTCACGGTCGTCGTAGCCGCCGCTACAGCGCTGGCGATTGGTGTAACTTTGCGGCAGCTTTGGCCTCACCTCGGGGTGTTTCGCGCACCCGTCGCCGCCTATTGCCTGATTATCGCAGGCATGACGGCGATGAGCTTCGCTACTACCTCACCGGGGGGCGGCGCGCCTTACTGGCTGGCGGCTGGCGGCGCCCTCGGGTTTGCCGCTTCCGATATCGCCGTCGCCCGGGACCAGTTCGTCAAGCCGGAATTTATAAACCGCCTCTGGGGGCTGCCGCTTTATTACGCCGCACAAATGATGCTGGCGGCTTCTGTTTCCATTTAGATTACTGCTAGACTAGCCAACCAATGGACAGTTCCGAACAACAATTGGCGGAAGAAGACGCAGCCATCGCCCTGTTGCGCTGGTATGCGGATATGGGCGTTGACGAGGCGGTGGCGGCCGCGCCCGCCGACCTTCGCTCATGGGGCGCAAAACCGTCGCCCCCGCGCTCGCCGGCCGCCGCGCCGACGAAGGCCTCAACGCCAGTATTCAAACCCTCTGCGGTGGCGCTTCAGGCTGACGAAGCGGTTGCCGCCGCGCAGAAAATCTCCGCCGGGTGCGATAGTTTTGAAGCGCTCGAGGCGGCGGTCAAAGCATTTGAGGGCTGCCCTCTAAAAGCTGGCGCGCGCAACACGGTGTTCGCTGACGGCGCGCCGAGCGCAGACCTGTTGGTCATCGGCGAAGCGCCGGGGCGCGATGAGGACCGTATCGGTAAGCCATTTGTCGGCCGTGCGGGCCAGCTTCTGGGCCGCATGCTCGCCGCCATCGGCCGCGACCGGGCGCAAAACACGCTGATCTCAAATGTGATTTATTGGCGCCCGCCCGGCAACCGCACGCCGAGCCAGACCGAGACCGCAATCTGCCGACCTTTCGTCGACCGGCTCATCGAGCTGACCGCTCCGAAGGCGGTGTTGCTAGCTGGCGGCGCACCGATGCAGGCGCTTTTGGGCGTGACCGGGATCATGCGCGCACGAGGCGTCTGGCGTGAAATTGAAACCGCCAGCGGCGCGCGCTATCCGGCTTTGCCGATTTTCCACCCAGCCTTTCTGTTGCGTCAACCAGCGAACAAGCGTCTCGCCTGGGCCGATCTTCTGGCGCTGCAAAAACGGTTAATGGAAGATTAACCTGAATTAATGCAGCCTTCTTTGTTGGGAATTTATAAAAGCGGGGTCTGCTAAAATACGTTAGAAACAAAGGTCATCTGTTTGTGACCGGCCATCGCCTTTAAATTACGCCCGCATCAGGGCCCGTACCGGGAATATATATGTTTCGACTTTGCGCCATAGCGCTGACGGTTTTGTTTTGTTTGCCGAGTTTGAGTATTGCTGCGACGCCAAAGCCGCTCGCCGCTGACGCTGCACCGCTGAACAGTGAGACAGCGCTTTCGTTGCGGGTTCTCTCAGATAAAGATGCAGCGCTTTACCGTGAAATTTTCTCCCTGCAGGAACGCGGGCGCTGGGCGGCGGCAGATCAAAAGATCGCCGCGCTCGACGACAAAATCCTCCTCGGCTATGTGCAGTTTCAGCGCTATATGCACCCCACCGCCTATCGCTCAAAATATAGCGAGTTAAAGCGCTGGATGGCGTTTTATGCAGACCATCCTGAAGCCAATAAAATTTATCGCCTTGCCCGCAAGCGTCGACCGAAAGGCGCATCCTCGCCCGCACGCCCAATCCCGCGCAAATGGCGCGAGAGCGAAGACCGCGCGATGGCTCCCGCCCTTGAGGCGGATTACGCCAGCAAAAGCCGCCCACGCCTGCGCCGTATTGAAGGTCGCGTACGTTATTTGTCTAACCACAACCGCGCCCTACAGGCGCTCAAAGAAATCGACAAGCATCTTGCCCGCCGCATCATCACTGAGCGCCAATATGACCGCATGCGCTCATGGATTGCAGCAAGCCTTTATTATCAAGGCTATGTTGGCCGCGCCCGAGAGATCGCCGGCCAATCCGCGCGGCGCAATGGCGACAGCGCTGTGCTGTCTTACTGGATCGCCGGACTGATTGCCTTCCGTGATGGCGACCTTGAGGCCGCACGAGAATTTTTCACGGCGATGGCGGCTGTTCCGTATCAGGATGATAGTCTTCGCGCCGCGGCGGGCTTCTGGGCGGCGCGCACGTCTCTCGCGACTGGCGCACTTGGCGATGTGGCGCCAAATCTGACGATTGCGGCTGCCTATCCGTTCACATTTTATGGCCAGCTCTCCCTCGCACAGCTTGGGCTGAATTATCACTATGAGTGGGACGCACCGGTGGTCACCGCAGACGGTCTTGAAAAACTTCTGGAAGCTGCCCCGCGCGTTAACCGCGCCATCGCCTTGGCGCAGGCCGGTCGCGACATCGACGCCGATACGGAACTGCGTTGGGCCAATGGCGTCATTCCGCCGGAGCTTGATTATGACCTCCTAGCAGTCGCCAAGGCGCTGGCGCTTCCCGCCGCGCAAATCGATATCGCGCTTGCTGGCGACGGAAAATATCTGGAAGCCGGGCTGTTCCCGATACCCGACTATGCGCCGCAAAGCGGGTTTAAAATCGACCGCGCGCTGCTCTATGCGCTGATGCGTCAGGAATCCAAATTCAAGGTTGAAGCGACAAGCCGGGTCGGCGCACGCGGCTTGATGCAATTGATGCCGCGTACAGCGAGTTACGTCGCAAAGGATCGCTCTTTGCGCTACCGCAAGGGCCGCAAACGGCTTTATGACCCCGCTTTTAATCTCGAGCTAGGTCAGAGCTATGTCGGCTATCTGATCGACGGCGCCGCTGACGGCGATCTCTTCCATCTCGCCGCCGCCTATAATGGCGGGCCGGGCAACTTGCGCCGCTGGAAGCGCAAGATGCAGATCGAAGACCCATTGCTCTTTATCGAGAGCATACCCAATCGGGAGAGCCGCGACTTCGTCGAAAAAGTGCTCACCAATGTCTGGGTCTATCGCGCCAGGCTGGGCCAACCGGCGCCATCTCGCGACAAAGTCGCAGGCGGGAGATTACCGCTCTATGAGGCGCTTGACCAAATCGCCAGCGAGTAGGCGGCGGGCGTTTATCGTCTTTTGAGATTTTCTACCTTGCATAGGAGCCGCCAGGCTCGGCATAAATACGCCTAGAGAAAACCCTCAAAGGCTGCGCCAATGCGAAAGAAAACCATTATCGACCTTGAAGCTGAGTTGAGCCTCTTGGCGGATGCCGATGCGCGGGCAGCGAAATACCTTATGTCGGTCGATGATCGTCCTGCATTCCCCTCTCCGCAAAGCATCCGTGGATTGGATGTGCTGACTGGCGCCTTGCCGCAGGCGCCCTCCGACCCCGAACAAACGCTGGCATTGCTTGATGAATTTGGCGGGCCCGGAACGGTTGCGTCTAACGGGCCCAATTATTTTGGTTTTGTCATTGGCGCATCTCTGCCAGCGGCAGCAGCAGCAGAACGCCTGGCCGCCGCATGGGACCAGTGTGCGTCTTCTTATGTTAACTCGCCTGCGATGGCCACGATTGAAAAAGCCGCCGGGGCGTGGTTGCTGGACATCTTGGATTTACCAAAACAATCCGGCGTCGGTTTTGGCACCAGCGCCACCGCCTGCGGGCTGTCATGCCTGGCGATTGCACGCACCGGTCTTCTCGAAGGGCTGGAGTGGGATCTATCTGCAAAAGGCCTCGCTGGCGCACCAGAAATATGCGTTGTAGTCCCCGCAAGCGTTCACGTCACCGTCAAAAAGACGCTTCGCCTCCTGGGCTTTGGCATGGACCGGATTGTCTATGCGCCGGTCGATGAATATGGCCGAGTATTGCCCGATCAATTACCGCCGATGAATGATCATACCATATTGTGCCTGCAGGCCGGTGAGGTGAACACAGGAGAATTCGATCCGTTTACAGATATCATTCCCAAGGCCAAGGCGGCGGGCGCCTGGGTGCATGTCGATGGCGCCTTCGGTCTGTGGGCGCGCGCATCGCGAAACTATAATCATCTGACCTGCGGCATTGAGCTTGCCGACAGCTGGACCACGGATGGGCATAAATGGCTCAACACACCCTATGACAGCGCGGTCTCCATTTGTCGCGATAAAACACTGATGGCGAAAACACTAAATGCTGACGCCGTTTACGCCCAAAGCGAGGAAGATGCGCAAAAAAACCTGACGCTGGAATTTTCACGAAGAGCGCGGGGCTTGGGCTTTTGGGCGGCGCTTCGCTCACTGGGGCGAGACGGCATTGAAGAGCTTGTTGATCGCTATTGCAGCCTCGCCACACGTCTCGCTGCAGGTTGCGCAGAAATCGGTATCCCCGTGAGTAACAGGGTTGTTCTCAACCAAGTGCTATGCGCCTTCGACGATGAGGAAAAAACCAAGCGTTTCGTCAGCGCGGTTCAAGCTTCTGGAAAAGTCTGGTTTGGCCCGACGGTTTGGCAAGGCAAAGCCGCATTCAGGCTAAGCGTCTCATCGTGGAAGACCACCGAGGACCATATCGATAGGCTAATCGAGGAACTCGCCCGGCATTTATAGTCAGTAATTATGGGTAGCGCGGCGCACTTGCGCTCGGCCTAGCCTAATCCAGGCTCATAACTGTCATGATCGCCGGGCCGAGAATAACCGCGAACAAGACCGGCAGGAAAAAACCAATCATCGGTACAGTAAGCTTCGGCGGCAAGGCAGCGGCCTTTTTCTCCGCTTCTTGCATGCGCATATCACGGCTTTCCGTCGCCATAACGCGCAAAGCCTGGCCCAGTGGCGTTCCGTATTTCTCCGACTGGATGAGGGCTGTCACCACACCTTTTACGGACTCAAGACCGGTGCGTTCAACAAGATTGACATAAGCCTGTTTGCGTTCCTGCAGATAGGAGAGTTCCGCCGTCGTCAGGCCAAGCTCTTCGGAAAGCTCCGAACAACTCGCGCCAACTTCTTCTCCGACTTTCTGGAACGCAGCTTCAACCGACATACCCGCTTCAATACAAATCAACAACAGATCAAGCGCATCAGGCCAATGCATCTGGATAGTCTTTTGACGTTTGCTGACGGCATTTGAAATGTAGATGCTCGGCAGATAAAACCCCATGCCAAACCCGCCCACCGTCACCAGCAGGCGGCCAAAGCTCTCAAGCTCAAACCCGTCCAGCACATAGACATAAATACCAACGACCAGCGCCATAACAAACGGCAGACTCAGCCGCGCCGCCATAAAAGTGAAGACCGGCCCCTGACCGCGAAAGCCGGCCATCATTAACTTCCTGCGGGCGGCATTCTCGTCAAAAACCTCCAGCAATTTAAGGCTTTCAACAACTTCCTTGATCATGCCTTGCGGCGAGGCGTTGCGCAGTCGTGGATTATTTTTCTTCGCCAGAGATTCACGCTGGCGCTCGCGCAACATGTCGCGGTGTACGCCGACCGATTTCATCCGCTCACGCAGCTTATCTTTGTAAAGCAGGGGCTCAAGCACAGTGAAAATCGTCGCGATCGCCGCCAACGACACCAGGAGAGCAATTTGAAAATTGCGGTCAGTTACGGCTTCAACAATAGCGTTCATTGGGCGCTCTCTAGACCTTAATTGAGATCATTTTTTTCATCACCATGATGCCCGTCAACATCCACATGCCGGCGCCGATCAAAATGAAATTCCCCATACGGGTTGTGAATAGCGGATCGAGATAGTCAGGCGATGCAACTTTAACCGCGCCCATAACCAAGAATGGCAGCGAGCCGATAATGTAGGCGGAAGCTTTCGCCTCGGCGGACAATGCCTTGATCTTTCCTTCCATCAACTTGCGTGAGCGCAGGACATTAGAAAGGTTGCCGAGCGCCTCAGCGAGGTTGCCGCCGGTCGTCTGCTGGATCAGAAGGACGATGCCGAAGAAATTAACTTCCTGCACTGGCATACGTTCATACATCCGCGCCAACGCCTGCTCCAACGTCATGCCAATCCGCAACGCCTCATTGAGCATATGGAATTCATCATTGACCGGGCGCGGCGCTTCGCGGGCGATAATTTTCAAACACTCATTGACCGGCAAACCGGATTTTACACCGCGGACGATAACATCGATGGCGCCGGAAAATTCTTTAATAAATTTCTTCTGCCGCCGGGCGCGTAGAAAATTCACCGCCCACCGGGGAAATCCAAGCCCGCCAATAACGAACAATAGCCCGGTAATCCACAATTGCTGGCCGGAGACAAGACCAACAAATCCAAAGACCAGCGCACATATCGCCGATATCATGTAAAAATTCTTTGGCGTCAGATCCAACCCAGCCTGTTCAAGCATCTGACTGAGCGAAACACGTTGTTTCTTTTTCAGGTTTTTTGTTTTGTTATCGAGCGCCGCAAGCGACTCGGTAAGCTTCCGGCGCCGCTCTTTGTTCTGGGCTTCGGAGTTGCCTTGCGCACCGCTGCGTATTCCGCCCCTGCCGGTATTCAGGGCTGCGAGACGTTTATTGGATTTGTCCTTTTGCGTCGGCGCCAGGAGCACAAAGGCAAGCGCTGCAAAGCAAACGACGCCGAGACCGACAACGATGAGAATCTGCTGATCCATCAGCGCTACTCCGCAGCCGCATCAAGAGCCGCGGCCAATTCTGCTTCTCTGCCATAATAACGCGCGCGGTCCCAGAACGCCGGGCGAGCAATGCCGGTTGAGCGATGGCGTCCGAGAATTGCGCCGTTCTCGTCTTCGCCAGCGTCCATATCGTAGACAAATAGATCCTGCGTGATGATCGTATCACCCTCAGTCCCCAAAACTTCTGTCACATGCGTGATGCGGCGAGAACCATCGCGCAAGCGTGCGGCCTGAATAACGATGTCGATGGAACCAACAATCATTTCGCGAATGGTTTTTGACGGCAGATTATACCCGCCCATGGTGATCATCGATTCAATGCGCTGCAGGCCCTCGCGCGGGGAGTTGGCGTGAAGCGTGCCCATCGACCCGTCATGGCCGGTGTTCATCGCCTGCAACAGGTCAAACGCTTCCGGTCCACGAACCTCGCCGACGATAATCCGTTCAGGGCGCATCCGCAGACAGTTCTTAACCAAATCGCGCATGGTTACTTCGCCCTGACCTTCAAGGTTGGGCGGGCGTGTTTCAAGACGGACCACATGAGGCTGCTGCAGTTGCAGCTCCGCAGCGTCTTCCGCAGTGATAATGCGCTCGTCATTTTCGATAAAGCCCGTCATGCAGTTCAAAAGTGTGGTTTTACCAGAGCCCGTACCGCCGGAGATCAGCGTGTTGATCCGGCAGGCCCCAATAATTTCCAGAACTTTTGCGCCTTCTGGTGTAATCGATCCAAAACTGATGAGATCGGCCATCCGCAGCTTGTCTTTTTTAAACTTACGAATAGTCAGCGCTGCGCCATCGATCGACAATGGCGGCGCGATAACATTGACACGCGACCCGTCGGGCAAACGCGCGTCGCATATCGGGCTGGCTTCATCAACACGGCGACCAACCTGGCTAACAATCCGCTGGCAGATATTCATCAACTGTGCATTGTCGCGGAAGCGCACATTAGTCAGTTGAATTTTACCGCCAACCTCGATAAAGACGCGGTTTGCGCCATTGACCATGATGTCGGCAATGTCATCCCGCGCCAACAGCGGCTCAAGCGGGCCGTATCCGAGAACATCGTTGCAAATATCTTGCAGCAGCGATTCCTGCTCGGCGATCGACATCTGGACATTTTTGATCGAGATGATCTCGTTGACGATGTCGCGGATTTCTTCTCCCGCTGTTTCAGTATCGAGCTGCGAAAGCTGCGACAGGTCAATCGTATCGATCAGCGCATTGAAAATTGTGGTTTTTGTCTGAAAATATTCATCCGACCTACCGCCGATCTCAACCGGTTGCGCAGCGGCGGCGCTATCATTGGACGGTTTGACAACACGCGGCGGCGCGGCAGGCGGCGGTGCATTTTTTGGAGCAGGCGCAGCAGAAACTGACGCTGGCTTTTGCGCCGCGACTGAGCTGCGTTTAGCGGCGGACTTTGCCGGCGCGGCTGGCGCATTAACAGGAGCGTTTCTACGTCCGAACATACCCTAGATTACCGTTTCTTTTGGAAAAGACCTGACAGGCTGAATTTTGGTTTTGCTATATTCGCTTCACTGCGACCGATTAAATGCGCAGACAGCTCACGGATGGAACCGGCCGCCTTCGACTTTGGACTCACATCAACAATTGGCGCAGCATTGGTGGTCGCGGCGCCAAAAATCTGAGGTTCCCAATGGAACACAGCGGCTGGCTTCAGACCGACATGCTCGATAAACTGATCGGGCTGAACTGCCGACATTTTCGGATCAAATTGATTAATCACCAAAGTCGGCGGCGCATCATTGGGGCGTGCAGCGCTTAAAATATCAACCAGCTGTTTGGTGTTGCGGAAGGAGGCAAGATCCGGCGTCGCGGTGATGACAATTTCATCCGCCGTCGTCAAAATCCGCTTCGACCAGCTGCACCACACATGGGGCACATCAACCACTACCGTTGGGGCTGAGCCGCGCACCACATCAAGCACGGTTTCATAGGCCTGATCGTCAACATCATACTCCCTGTCGAGAGCGCTCGGCGCCGTGAACAGGCTAAGATGATCGGTATGCTTTTGTAGTAGGCGATCAAGCAAGACATCGTCCAACCGCTCCGGCGAACTCAGTGCTTCATAAAGACCCGCAGAAGCTTCTTGATCAAAATCGAGGCTCGCAGTGCCGAACGCCAGATCAAGGTCGAGAATGATGGTGTCGCTCTGATATTCCTCTGCAGAACACCAACCAATATTATGGGCAATTGTCGATGAGCCAACGCCGCCGCGTGCGCCAACAAAAGCCAGCGTGCGCCCAATCGGCGGTGCGGATGGATCTACATACAGATCGGCGATCGCCTTGATGATCTGAAGGGGTGAGTGCGGTCGGACAATATATTCGCTGATACCCTGTGCAATAAGCTCACGATAAAGAATAATATCGTTGACCTGACCGATAATGACAACTTTTGTCGATGGGTCACAAACTTCGGCAAGCTCGCCGAGCTGGGCGAAAATTTCAGCCCCGGATGCAAGCGTTTCCAAAATAACCAAATTCGGCGTCGCTGCAGTCTGGAATTGATCGACCGCTTTGGCCAGCCCGCCCATGTGAATGGTGAGGTGTGCTTTGGAAAGACGGCGATCAATCGCAGCCTTTTCAAGTAGCGTCGTCATCGCCGGCGTTTCGCAAAATGCATGGATTGAAATTCGCGGCACCGGCCGGTGATCAACTTCGCTTTCATCAAGCTCAGTCATAGCGCCGCCATAGACGTCAGCCTCAACCATTGCGCCCGCGGCGACAAGCGCGCCTGACGTTTCGGCAACCGTAGCGTCAGCGTCTTCTTCCGCAGACGTCGGCGTTTCCGCGACAGCCGGTTCCTCGGCTACGTCAGCGGGCTCGGCGACTGCATCGGCGGCATCTGCCTGCGACGCCGCACTGTCGTCGTCGACGTTTCCTTCAAACTCCTCGCTAACATCAAACGATGCATCAATGTCTTCATCCAGAAAATCTTCGTCGTCAAAATCCTCATCAGACAGATCAAGATCGGCAAGATCTGCTTCATCGAAATCTTCTTCCCCGAGAGCTGCAAGCTCCTCGTCGGAAAGCTCTTCGTCCAACCAGCTTTCGTCCGACAACCCCTCCAATCCATCGTCGTAAGGCGCGACGTCTGTGGCTGACGCGTCCGCTGGCGCATCTGCATCACCGCCCGTGCTCGGGCCACCGTCAGCACCGAGAGTTGCAGCGCTGTCAGCGACGCCCTGCTCCTCATCCTCATGCTGATAGGCTGTTTCAGCTGCGTTTTTCATCGTCATCTCCCTGCATATCCCCTTGGGTCATAATTTAATTACTGCCCGCCGGAGACCTCAGTGCTAATTTCAGAGTCGATATCGGAAACTTTAACCTCGCCATCGCGATAGGCCTCAAAACCTCGCACAGCGACCGCCGCATCACGCGGTGTAACGCCAGTTGGCGCGACCAGATCGTGAGGGTCGGCAACCAGCACCGCAAGATTATTCATTGACGAGCAGCCAAAGTTTTTCGACCGTAAATTCCGGTACTTTCTGTCCATTCCGCCCGTCCAGTCGCCGCATTCACTGGGTGTTGCTACATAATGCGTATAGGAAGCGATGATCTGGTTGCCATTGGCGTCGCCGCCCGTACGGTAGGTCGCGCCGCCAAGCGCAGACCAAGGCACGCCGGCCTCATTCAACGCCTTGCGGACGTCGGAAGCCATTTCCTGGCCGTCAAAATCTTGTTCCGTACCCGATGGCGCAGTAATCGTCAGCGCTCCGTGGCCACTGCGCATATACGCATCGGCAAAAGCACGAAGACGCGCCTTGTCCATGTCTGACAAATCGGTTGTGGTCTCATCGGCGTCAATGGTCAGCGTCACGGTCTGGCTATCCACCGCAATTGGGTGTTCCTCTGCGACCGTCATCGCATGCTGTTGCCCGTTAAATGCGCTCACGCATGCGCTCGCGGACAGAGCGACCATCGAGAGGAGCGCGTATTTACCTGCTGAATTCAACATCGTCGTATTCCTCTCAGTCCAAAATAAAGCCCATCGGCCCTTGCAGCGAAGCTTCCTTCACGCCTGCGCCGGCCAGTCCGTATGTCGACAGCAATTTCCCCATCAAGAATGTCTCTGCGTCCGAAGCAACAACCAGGCCTTCCGCAGGATCGCGCAGATTAGACTCATGGGTCGCTTCGACGAGATATGGCGTGACGATGATTACAAGTTCGGTTTCATTGTTCTGGTAATCACGGCTGCGGAAAAGCTGCCCCAGAACCGGCACGTCTTTCATGCCTGGAACACCATCAATGGTTGAACGCATATCTTCTTGAAGAAGGCCCGCCATGACCAGGCTGCCGCCGCTCGGCAACTCTACAGTTGTGTTCGCACGGCGCACCGTAAGCCCTGGTATCGACAGGCCGGCCGTGGTGACAAGGTTGCCACTATTATCGACCGTCGTCACGCCAGGAACAAAGAACGAGTTTTCAGTCGTAACTTCGCTGACCTCGGTTGAAATATTGAGATTGATCCGGCCTTTGCTCAGAACGAGCGGCGTAAAGCCGAGGCCGACACCAAACTCCTTAAATTCGATCGATATCACGCCGTCATCTTGACCTACAGGCACCGGGAACTCGCCGCCAGCAAGGAACTTCGCTGACTCGCCGGAAATCGATGTCAGGGTTGGCTCCGCCAGAATGCGAACCAGGCCTGTGGATTCAAATGCCTGCAATGAAGCGTCAATCCGCTGAAGATCGCCAACATTGGTATTGGTGCTGTTAAGTCCCAATCCACCGGTCGCGCCAACTGTATTTACATTGGAAAATGCGAGCGCTGCATCGGAAAGAACAACTGATCCGTTTGTTGATACGCCAAGCTGCTTGAGCACCTGTCGCTGCATCTCAACAATTCGCACTTTAAGCATGACCTGTTCTGGGTCGCGAATTTTTAACAGATTGACAACTTTTTCGGGATCATCGACAAACCGGCCGGCGAGCGAATGGGCATTTGCGGCCTCTGCCGCCGTTTGCACCGTGCCGCGCAAAATGACATTGTCATTGAGCGCATCAACTTCAATGCGGCTATTGGGCATAACTCGGCGCATCACATCGGCAAGCGCGTCCATGTCCCGCTCAACGCGGATTTCCAGATTAAGAATCTGCCTCCCGCGAGAATCAAAAAAGAATGCATTTGTCTGCCCCGTCGTAAGCCCCAACAGGTAAACCCGGCGCGGCGAACGAACAACCGCATCAACCACGCTTGGCTGCGACACCAATACATCAACGGCCGGTTGTGGTAACTCGACAATCGCCGCTTTGTTCAGCGGCAGAATGATACTTTGGGAAACATTGCTGGCGCCGCCGGTATCAATGCGCACACTCTGCGTACCGCGCTGCGCAGCAGCCGGCGACATCGCTGCTGAAACTGCAAACACGCCGGCCAGGGCCGCAACGATTGTGCGCCCGGTATTTGCATGAACTGCCTTGAAGGCGTTGGTTACGAATATCATCTCAAACCTCAGTTCGCCAATCATCTTAAGAACGGCCATAACGAATTACATTTACGTTCGATGAGCGCTTATTATGCACAACCGCATCACCTTCAGGCTTGAAGATGCTGCGTAACACGATGCTCATGGAGCCAATGGACCGCGCCGAAGTAAATTCTTGCGCATCACGCGGGGACAATTCCAGCGTCACATTCGTGCCGTCGATATATGGTGTTTCAGTATTCTCAGAGTAAATCGTATTGACAGCCAGCACCCGGACTTCTTCAAACAGAACTTGCGTTCTTTCGTCGGCAGTATTGAAAATATCGACACGATCACCCGGCAAAATAAACCCGCCCGACGCTGTTTCCGGAGAGACCCGCATCGTCACCGCCCGCTGGCCCGGCGCAATGATCGCCGCCATCAAACCGGAGTTGCCTGCTTTGACTACTTTTGCGTTGACCAACGGCTCGCCAACAACGATCAATGATCGCGCAACCGCCTCGGCCAACCCTTCGCGCTGTTCAGCATTGGCGTCCGTGATGAAACTCGGCTGGATAGCTTTCTTTGGCCACGCCACCCAGTTGGTGTCTTCCAGAGACAGCCTTTCGCCGCGTTGAACATCGCGGGTCGCTACCAATACGCGAACAGTTTCTTCTTTAGTGCGCTCAACGATTTGAACTGTCGGAGTTTCGGAAGAATTTCCCATCATTAAAAAAAATGCGGCCGCGCCTGCTACGAGCGCTATGCCGAGAATTGCTATACGACTTACATTCATCTCGAACCAACCTGATTTGTTACACTACTGAGAAGCAGAAATAGGCAGTCTCATGGTGTGCGAAACTCCTCAATACTACGTTAACTGACTTTATTAACCGCCGAATATCAATTGAAAGAACGCTGTTTGTGAAAAACTAAGAAATCCACCCGCAGCGATCGCAACTGCATAGGGTAAATCTTTCTTGCGTTCATGGAGTTCGATTAACCATGGCGCATGAGCGTAAACCGGTAAAATTGGAAGCTTACGAAAAAGCGTCATGACGATCGCCAGAGCCAACCCCGCCAACGCAGTATTGAAAAGAAAAACATCAAGCGCATTGGCGCCAATCCATGGCGCAACCGCCGCAAAAAGTTTTGCATCGCCGCCTCCGATAATTTTGCCGGCGAACAAAGCAAAACCAAGCGCTAGCGCGCCAGCACCGATCAGGAAGCCTTCAGCAATGACGCGCGGCGAGGCGCCAACGGCAATGCCTGCGACTGGAAAGGCGCATATGAGTATAATTGAAACCCAGTTCGGGATTTTAAATTCGTAAATATCGTTCGCAGCCGCGACTAAAAGCGCTGCAGGAAATACTGCTAGTACAAGATAGGCTATCACCGGCAGTCTCCACGTTTTGCCATCGGGGAAACTAAGCGCGTCTTCTTAATGTTCCGTTAGACATAAAAGAAAAAAGGAGGCCATCGGGCCCCCTTTTTTGAACATTTATGGTTGCGCGACGAAGCCGCGCAATCAATACAACGACGACTAGATTGCGGCGTCGATGCTGTTAAAGGTCGTGCTCAATGACGTGCCAACAGCACGAACCGCTGCGATAATAGCAACAGCAATAAGCGCAGCAATCAAACCATACTCGATTGCAGTAGCGCCGTCTTCATCGGCCTTAAAACGTGTAATTAGATCTTTCATCTGTCAACTCCTGCTCACTCTACACTTGCACCGCTGAAAGAGTTTTCTTCCAGACAGTTGCATTTTATATACGACATATAAATGAAGGATTAATTTTAAAAATAAATTTGTTCTGTATACTAATTGTATAGTAAACGAGCATTAACCCTAGTTAGCAAGCTCATTCAAGCGGCTTATGTCGTCAATAATCAGCCCAGGATAGTCCCGCCGCGCAACACCTTCCTGGATCAGCATAGCGACCGCCGCCGCTGACGCCGCCTCTTCCACGCCCGCCTCCTCTGCCAATGCGCGATGTTTTGGCATATGCACAACGCGCCATTGTCCCGTTACAGCATCACGGTTGACGTGCTTAAGGAGGATGCTGAATACACGCTGCTCCGGCGCCGCCTCTGCCGCCATGTTGCGAAAACGGCGCGCCGCTAATTCTCCGGCAAAGTGCGCTGCAATGTTGCGCATTAAAGAAGGGCGCTGGCCCGCAAGCAGAAAAAATGACTCTGCTTCAATTGCAACAACCACTAGGTCCGTATCAGCCGTTACAGACACCTGTTGGAAGGCGTCACTGGCTGTGCTCCCGAAAGCAAGCTCCATGGCGAAAATAGCGCCCTCGCCAATTTCTTCAATCAACATCGCGCCAGTTTCAGGCTCAATGATCGACACCTTCATACGGCCGGAAATAACGGCAAAAAACTCGCTGCCGTCAAACTGGCCCATCGAGTACACGGTCTGACCAGCGTCATAGAGACGAATATCAACATTCTCGCGAATGGCGCCAAGTATTTTTCCGGACAAACCCTGAAACAAGGAGAGCGATGCGAGCGACTCCAAGGGATCGTCACTCGGTGCAGACAAGCTGATCGCCGTTGCTGACATCATTGCTACTGAACTCTCCAACGCAGTATTCATAACAAACGCAGTTTAAGGCGGAGTAAACCGAGAATGTTAAATATCCGCCGAAGCGCTTAATCTGTGCAGCTTTTTTAATTAATCATTGACAGATCGAACCTAACCTCCAGGTAGAAAATTACGAGGACAGGCTCATGCGCGCATTTTTTCCCACACTAGCGATGCTCTTTGTACTGACATCAGGAGCTGAGGCTGGGCAAGTGTGGCTGACCATGGATCAGGTGCGCCCTTATAAGCTTGAATCGCCCGCCCTGAATATTGCCGTTGGCAACCCTGCAATCGCCGATGTGACTGTACAAGACAGCCAGAACATACTGTTGTTCGGAAAATCACCCGGACTGACAAATATCTATGTTTTCGACGAAGCTGGCGAAGTGGTTGAGAATTTAGTCATTCGTGTGCGATCTCAAAATTCAGATATGCTGACATTACACCGAGGCGCATCACGCATAACATATAATTGCACCTCAAATTGTGAGCCTGCGATCACTGTTGGCGACGCCCCTCAAGTGTTCGACGACATTTCCGCACAAGCAAAAAAGAAGGCGCTTCAGGCCAAAACCGCTACGGACGAAAATTAATTTCAGTATTATTTAGCGGATTGCCGTTATCCGTATCAGCACTCAATCTCTGATTCAAAATGGAATATGCGCGGACGCTCTTGCTGACGCAACTCCGTCCGGCACCAGACATCGATTTCACGCGCGGTTCGCTCATCCGGTTTAACGCCATTTTCAAGCACAATATGGGCGATCAGACGATCAACACCGTCGCCGCGCCGCCCGACGCTGATGGCGCAATCAGCGATGTGGCCGTGACCGCGTAACCGGGCGGCGACATCATCCGGTATGACATTAACCGCACCGATCTGAACCGCGCCGTCGCGCCTTCCGGCAAGCTCAAATGATCGCTCGCTTTTCCATTCCAGAAAATCCGGCGCCTCAACTTCGCGCTCCTCGCCCTCAGGCGTGATGCGCATCAGTCGCTCCTTATCGCAACGCCAGTGATCGAACAGAACAAATGGCTCGCCCGGCGCATCGCGCCACGCGATCAGTCCGGTTTCAGTAGAGCCAAATAATTCTCTCAGAACCCCAAAACCGGCTTTGCGCATTTCTGCGGCCAACTCCTGGGTCATCGGCTCACCAAATGACACCGCCATCGTGTTGTCAGGCGCAGCAAGCTTCTCGCGCATCATGTACCGCCATAAGGTTGGCGTCGCGACAAGGACATCGCCATAAGCCATGGTCTGCGTCAGCTCCTCCGGCGTCTTGCCGCGAGCGTCGAGGGTTTCGATGTGCTGTAGGTTAGGGGTTAAAATCGTCAGCTCAAATCCAAGCAAACTATGTGGCGCGACAAACGACAATAGCCGCCGGCGGCCATAAAGAATATTAGCCGCCGCAGCCGCATCTTGAAAGACTTCATCCGCCCGATGCATACGCGCCGCACTTAATTCATCGCGTGCTGCAGATTTGAAGGTAAACCGGTCCAGCTTTTGGTTTATCGCATCGGAAATCACTGTCGCCCAATCCGCAACGGTTGTCGCCGGCTGGCTTTCAAGGAAGCTTGGCTCCAACCCAAAAAATTCCGCTGCGCGCCAACCACAGGCTTTAATCTCCTCGGCCGAAAGCATGATGCCGCCTTCGCCAAACGGCGTCTCGGCGGTCCAGGAGGCTATGGTTAGAAAATCGAAATGACGATTGAAGCGGCGCGAGACTTCGTCGGCCGCCGCGCCGCCGATAACACGTGCAATTTGTTCTTCGGATATAAGAAATGATTTCACAGGCAGGGCGCGCTCTCTGTTAGGCTGCGATCCAGGCGACCTTGATACCATGCCTCTAGCTGATTGAAAATTTCCACCTGCAGCGCCGCCGGCGCACGGCCTCCGCTTTTCAGTCGCGCCCGGCGAAGGCCGATCAGGCTATTGGTTAAAAACGGCTCTCCCTGCTGCAAAAGCTCCAACCCAAGCGGCGCCTCAGATAGGTTGACGCCGGTTTCCACGGCGCAGTCCAGCAACAAACGGCGGACAATCCCGTTCAGCGCACCCTCATCACAAGGCGGGGTCACGACATCGCCGCCCTCTTTGATGACGAAAATATTAGCGCTCGACGCGCAAGCGACACGGCCGCGGCTGTTCACCATGACAGCCTCCTCAGCGCCCATCGTTTTGGCTTCATTGCGGGCGAGAATATTATCGAGGTAATTGGTCGTTTTGTGCCGCGATGTAACGCTCTTCTCACAACGAACATACTGGCTCATCACGAGGCTGAGCGGTTCTTCGGTAGTTTTCGCTGGTGCACGAGCGAGCGTAATTAGCCGCGTTGACGCCCCGTCATGCGAACCCGGAAACAACACCCCCCGATCGGACGGTCCCCGCGTGAAGGTAATGCGGGCGGCCGCTTTTTCACCGCCGAGGCCATTTTTCTCAGCAAGCCCGGCGATGATGTTGCTGATATTGTCGGGGATCGCCGCGTCGATCGACAGCGCGGCAAGGCCATATTGCAACCGGTCGAGATGTTCTCCCAAGAATGTTGGAACGCCGGCTTCAACCAATAGCGTTTCAAAAACCCCATCGCCGAGCAGAAAGCCACGGTCTGCGATATCAATCGTCATACGATCTGTTTGATAATCGCCATTAAGCCAAAAAGTCATTGCTGGTCTCGCTTTAACAATAGCGTATAAAATTATTGATCATGACGCGCCCCTGCAGCGACAACAATGATTCGGGATGGAATTGTAAACCAAACCAAGGGCGTTCGTTGTGGGCGACGGCCATAATCTCATCCTCTTCACTCCATGCGGTTTCCACCAGCGCTGCACCGACCGGCAATAGTGACGTAAGGGAATGATATCGTCCTACCGGCGTTGGCGAGGCGATCCCGTTAAAAATACCGGTCCCGACATGGCGTATCATGCTGGCCGCGCCATGCAACGGATGCTTTGCGCGTACGGTCCTCCCGCCAAAGGCCTCAACCAGACATTGATGACCGAGGCAAACACCCAAAAACGGCATATCTGGCGGCATCGCCTTGATCAGCTCTAGCGACACTCCCGCCTCGCCTGGCGCCCTCGGCCCAGGCGAGATCACAATCGCACGCGGCGCCAGCGCCAGACATTGGGCAACCGAGACTTCATCATTGCGGATGATTTCGGTTTGCACACCACATTCACGGAAATACCGCGCCAGGTTATACACAAAGGAGTCGTAATTATCGATGATCAAAATCATTGCAGCGCTCGTGGCGACAACACGTCCAAGGCGCTTTTTGCTTTAATCAGAGTTTCTTCATATTCCGCCTGCGGATTGGATCGCAAGGTTACGCCGCCACCGACAGGCGCGAAGACTGAGGTTGCAGAATCGTTTGTTATCAGAGTACGAATTGCAACGGAAAAATCAGCACCTCCAGCGTCATCAAAAAACCCAATTGCGCCGCAATAAGGCCCCCGCCCGACACGTTCAACCCTCGCAATCGCGTCCATCGCTGCGATCTTTGGCGCTCCGGTGATCGAGCCGGACGGAAAAACTGCACGGAAGACATCGCTCATCGAGACACCCTCGCGCAACTCGCCGCTTATGCGCGAGACCAGATGGCGCACTTTTGTCAGCGTCATCAATGCGCAAATTTCCTCTTCATCAATTGAGCCGTCGGTGCAAATTTTGGATAGATCGTTGCGCATCAAATCGGCAATCATAATATTCTCAGCGCGATCTTTTGGGTCGCTCACCAAGGCTTTCGCGAGCGCCGCATCTTCGGCCCTGTCGGCAGACCGGCCCCGTGTCCCCTTAATCGGCTCAACAATGATGCGTCGCCCGCTACTGCACGGCTGGATCTGAAAAAAACGTTCCGGCGAATTCGACAGCACCGCGCCGTTCGGATATTGCAAAATCGCACCAAATACAGAATCGCTCTCGCACGCAATTGCCCGATAGAGATCAAATGATGAAAATCCTTTATCGCCTATCGCATGCAGGGTTTGAGCGATATTTGCCTGATAAAAATCACCACATTTTATTTTTTCAATGACCGAAGAAACCGCCTCTTCATATTCCTGCCGTGAAAAATTCGACGATGGCGCCGAAAATTCCGGCAGCGCCGGCGGCGCGATAGGATCCGCACCAAGTGCATTTGCCAATTGATCGCATGCCGCCTTATCGCATCCGACCACATAAGCGCGCTGCTCTTCACGCGAGAAAACTGCCACCGCATCATAGACGCCAAAGACAGCGTCAGGGAGGCCGTAGGGGCTGACGGGTAAATCAAGGCTTGGCTCAATGCTCTTCAGCGCCTCATAGCCGACAAAGCCAACGAGGCCGCTATGAAACGGCGCCTGGGTTGGCGCCGCATGCGCATCCGTCGCGCGCGCATCAATGACCTCTTGCACCGCGGCGAGCCAGGCGGCGCCGTCATTTGGCTCAGCCGTTATTATTTGCGTCGGAAAGGCAACCAGCACCGACCAGCCGCCGCGCGCATGGTCGCCGGCACTGAGAAGATGCGCATGCGCCTCGCCCGCTAGCGGCGCAAATGCAACATAAGGGCATCGCCAATCGATTTCCGAGCAGATCATGTGGCTAGTACGTAATGCCTGCGTCAGGTGTTGAAAAGTGGTTTCACGTCACTTTTCCAGGCTGGCGGCGGCGCACGAACCGCCCTAACGAAGACCCCAAAGCGACTGGGAGACAAAAATGGCCGACACTGTTGAAAATGCCAGCATGGCGCGTACATTTTACGGCCTCGCCATCGCCGTTCTGATCAGTTTTGTCGCTTATATCGGGCGCGGCATTTTAATCCCCCTAGTGGTCGCCGGTTTCTTATGTTTCCTGATTTATACGCTTAAGGAAAATGTCCGCCGCACGCCCTTCATTGGAAAATACATTCCCAATTGGTGCGGGTTTCTCATCGCCTTCATTCTCATCGGAGCGGGCACGATGTTGTTTGTTGAAATCATCAAATCCAACGTCGAAACATTACTAACGGAGTGGCAACATTACGAAGTGCGGTTGAGTGCGATTTTTAACAATGCACTCGCTTATGTCCGCTCTACTGATTTTCTTCCGCGCGAGATAATTGGCGGCGTCGAACAACTGCAACAATCCGCAGTTAGTCTTATTCGTCCGCTACTGGCGCAGGTCGCCGGTAGCCTCACCGGTCTGACTTCAAATTTTCTAACCTTCATTACGATTTTTCTCTACCTTGTCTTTATGCTGATCGAGCGCGGGCGTATCTTCAAAAAAATCAACCTTCTCGGCGCCGACGACCGCCAACGCCGCGTCATCAATGAAACCCTCGCCGATATCGCCGCCATGGTCAGGCAATATATTACCGTTAAAACCATGAGCAATTTAATCACCGCCGGCCTTAGCTATGTCATCATGCTGGTTATCGGCATTCAGTTTGCCGGATTTTGGGCGCTGTTGATTTTTGTGTTGAATTATATCCCGATATTCGGCGCAGCCTCGGCAATGACCTTGCCGGTGATGCTGGCGCTGGTGCAACCTGATAGCGGCGGCCTGCGCCTGGCGGTAATAACGTTGGTCAGTCTCCTTAGCATTGATCAGCTAATGAGCAACGCGATTGAACCTCGCCTTGTCGGCCGGACTTTAAATTTAAGCCCCCTTGTAATTTTATTTTCCTTAAGCGTATGGGGAACGCTTTGGGGTTTTGCCGGCCTACTCCTCAGTGTACCGATTACGGTCACCGTAATGATTGTTTTAACGCAATTTCAATCGACACGGCCAATTGCGATCATGCTGTCCGATGATGGCAAGATATCCGACATCAAACATCCCGTTTAGCGACCCGGTCGAGCGCTTGTCGCAGGGCTAAATATTTCTTTGATGATTTCGACAATCGCGCACGCCTCGTCTCCGCGTCCTGAGCCTTTGCGCCAGGCGAGGCCGATTTTTCGCGACGGCGCCGGTTCGGCGAACGGGATTGCAACGAGCCCCGCCGCCTCGGCAAGCCCCTCCTTGACCGCCATATCCGGCAATAAGGTTACGCCTAGGCCTGAGCGGGTCATCTGCGCCAGGGTGAACAGGCTGGTGCCGTCAAAGCTCGCATTGCCCCCACGCTCGGTAAGACCGCACGCATCAAGCGCATGCTCTCGCAGACAATGCCCGTCCTCTAACAACAACAGCTCGCACTCTTTGAGGTCTTCCTTGTCAATCTTGCGACGCTTTGCAAAGCGATGCTCCGCATTGCACGCAAACCAGAACGGATCATCACCAATTTCGATAGTCTCCGTGCCCGGCAAATCATAAGGCAGCGCAAGAAGGGCCGCATCAATCAGCCCCGCCGCCAGCCTTTCTGCAAGCGCCGCCGTCAGGTCTTCGCGCAAAAACAACTGCAGCTTGGGATAGGCTTCGTGAAGGCGCGTGGCGACGCGCGGCAGTACAAACGGCGCCACCGTCGGAATAACGCCGAGATGAAACACCCCCTCAAGCGGGCGGCGCGCACTGGCCGCACGCGCCAGGTCTTCCGTACCCGCAAGGATCCCCGGCGCCCGCGCAGCGACCTCCTCGCCCGCTGGCGTCAAAGCAAAGGAGCGCGTAGACCGGTCCACTAACTGCTGATCCAGTAACGCCTCCATTTCCTTGATCGCCGACGACAAGGTCGACTGGGAAACCAGGCATTCCTCCGCCGCCTTGGAAAACGACTGACGGCGAACCAGCGCCATAAAAAATTGTAATTGCCTCAAAGTCGGCAGGGGGGTCATAGAGGGGCCTCATGGCGATCAACACAAATCGGACTAGCCGATACTAATACATAATACAATCTGTTCTATGAATTTTCAAAACCCTATGCACGCTTTGCAGCATATCCAACGCGCAACACTGTCGTGCGCCAGAGCATCGAGATTGATGAAAAGAAAACGCGAGTCCAGCGGCCCACGCCAAACTCACTGGTTATGGTCGCCGGCGTCACGCCCGGAGCCTAGTTCTCCGCCAAGAAATACCGGATGCCCCTCAGCACAAATGATGGGGCCATCCACAAAGCCGAGCACAGCGCGGCCCTATCCAAGCTGGCCCTTTGCATCACATCGATCGTAAGGTCGTTGTTGCGATCATTCGCGCAAGATCGGCGATGGCAGAGTTTAAACTGCGTCGTTATTTAACGCGTCGGACCAGAATTGAGATCCGCGCGTTTGTCAATCGAAGGGCGTAGGCGCCCATAGCGCGCCTCTTGATGATAACGTCCAGACCTGACTCAGCCCCGCGGCGGACACGCAATTTATTTGTATCACCCTGAAGCTGCCGCCAGACTTGTCCGTTTTCCAAGACGACAATGAATTTGCCGCTTTTAGTTGTGGTTATTGACGCTGCAATCCCTCGTAATTCTTTTTTCCGCTCGCGACCGTCTTTTTTGACAAGATTTTCAGCGCCAAAGCTCGCATCCGGGTCAACTTCTTCTGCATCATAAGGGGCTGGGGGGGGCGTTACAGCAGGCAAGGCGGCGACAGATGTTGTATTTTTTCCGCCCTGGCTTTCCGTCTGTTGTGCTTGAGCAGACCGCTCCAGCACCTCATCCAAAAACTTGGTCGCGCGATCAAAACAACGAAGGCGCGCCTTTGATTTGGAAATCCCTCGGCACGAGGCGATATCATGCATGGCGTCAGATTCGGATGGCTCGGCGGCCATAGACGGCGGCACAAAACTGAGGCCCATCAAGAAAATGAGCGCTTTAAGGGTATGCTTCATCATTGTTGTCCGTGATTTGCCTCAAGGAAGGCGGCGAGTCTACACCATGAAGCAACGATGCGGGAGAGCCCAAAGAGTGTATTGCAGAAATTATCGCCCCCAATTCTTACTTCAGCCCAAACGAAAAACGCCTGGCCAATTCAATGGCCAGGCGTAGATTTTGGTTCGAACAGGGTCGCGGGTAAGCGGCCCTAGATCGAGGTTCGCATTAGAAGCGGAGGTTCGCCCCAACAAAGATGAACCGACCGATTACGTCATAGTTGCCCGGATAGGTGTTACCGGAGCTGTTACCCGTTGGGCCTACCGTAGCGAAGCCAGGGACAAGCGGCGGATCTCTATCCAGAAGGTTGTTCACCCCTGCCCGCAACCGTACGTTTTCAGCAACATCCCAGAATGCAGCAACGTCAAAGTAGCTGAAAGAAGGAATCTCAGCCGCAAACGAAGCTGTGTCGAGCGTAATCGCACCCGTCGCAGCATCAATTGAGTTGATACGGTCAACACCTGAGATATACCGCCAGACCGCGCTCAACTGAACATTGTAGTTGGTCTGATAGGTTGTGGTGAAGCTGTGGACATACTCAGGCGTCGGGTTGCCGCAAGCGGCGTTATAGAAGCCCGCACAGTCGAATTCGCCCTGACCTGGAACTGGCAACGTCGTGACCGCAAGATAGTAAGTTGCGTTGTAGTCCCAAGAGAACGAACCCCATTCGTCAAAGTCGTAGCTGTAGGTGATGCGCGCATCAACACCACGCGTATCAGCTGACGCAATGTTCACCGACGTCGCTGCGATATTATTGGCCGTCCGCGGAAGCTGCGTAAGTGACCCGTCAGTACCACGACTGATCAAACTACAGAATTGCGGATCACCCGTCTGCAAGCAGCTGTCAAGTGTGAAAGACGGTGGAATAGCCGAGATAACTTCCTTCAACGCGATGTTGAAGTAATCGACTGAAACCGTCAGACCCTCGACTTGATGCGGTGTAACGATGGCGCCAACCGTCCAGGTATTGGCAACTTCCGGCGTAAGATCCGTGTTGCCGCCAATAAGGATGTTCAGCTGACCTGAATCCGGCGGAACGAGGCCGAACAGGGTTGTCGGAAGGCCCGTATTCGCACACTGAGCTGCCGTCGCCGTCGGCACCTGGCCTGGAGGCGGCGTGCCAGCAATACCGGCGCACGGATCGTTCAATGTCGTCAGGTTGCCGTTTTGCGGCAGGAAGAGTTCGCCGACATTTGGCGCACGGATCGCACGCGCGTACTGACCGCGAATGCGGACATCATCGGTCGGCGTCCAGGAAAGGCCGGCCGCGAATGTGCTCGAGGTGAAATCACCACCTGTAACACCGTTACGAATATCGCGAGACCCATAATTGGAATAACGATATGCGCCGGTGATGCTGAGATCTTCGACATACTCCATGCCTTCGACAAGCGGAATGGACGTCTCCATGAAGAGTTCCCAGACTTCCGTCTTGCCGTTGGTCGGCAGAACCGCGCCGCCGGCCCCAATCAACAGGCCGCCTGCGTTTGTTCCATCGCCCTGTGTACTGAGCTGGTCACGGCGATACTCAACACCGAACAGGATGTTTGCACCATTTTCCGCAAACGGGCTCACCATGCCATAACGCTCCAGATTGTTCTGGATCGTGCCGCTAAAGACAGTCTGTTGCAGATTGCCATTCGTCAGCGACGGCGTATCAAGATATTGCTGCAACGCAGGATCGAAGGTCGCGTTTGGATCGAATGCCGTCACGAACGGAATACAATTCGTGTCCGTGCCGTCGAGGAAAGAACGACAGACCGGATTACCCGCACCATCATCAACGATATCAAGTGCGCGCGCGACATTTGTCGACGTGACCTGATTGAACTGGAGACGTTGCAGGCTGGTTGAAGCAAACTGACCAGAAACATCCCATTCCCAATCGTCGAATGTTGTGCCGGTGAAGCCGCCAACAACGCGGAAGTTGGTGAGCGTGCGATCATCCGTCCGCGGCCCGCCTTCGACGAAGCGACGGCGGATTTCAGCCGGCGCAAAACCGTCAGTGGTGCCGTCAGCGATATCACGTGAGAAGACGCCGCCGCCTGTGTCGGTGCCGCAAATCCTGGCAAGTAACTCAGCAGAAAGAAGCGGGTTGTCACAGTTTACGCTGTTGATTGACGAACCGAAGGCCGCACTCGGCGCAATTTGTTGCGGCGAATTCGACTGGGTGAAGCCGAAGCTCATATATGCATTAATATTATCATTAATGTCATAGTTACCGCTGAAACCAGCGTTAAACCGCTCCACTGCACGGCGCAGCGGGTTGAGCGGGTTGAAGTTGAATGGGTTGTTGAAGCCCGACGTAAAGCCACTGCCATCCGCATTCAGCGAAAACGCCCCGCTGACGAGCGGGTTGCCAGACGAGTTGAGGATCGTGTTCCCTGAAGCATCCACTAGCGGGATCGGGTTGTTCGAACCGTCGAGGATGGCGCTAACGTTAAACGTCGTCGGGAAGGGGCCCTGGTTGGAACCGAAGCCAACAACATCCTGGTTGGTCGGACCAAACTCGAACAGCGCAACCTGCGAGAAGTCGCGATTGCCCATCAAGGTGCCATTAGAATGCAAATAACGGAAATACGCTGTTACGTTCCCGCGACCGCCATCAATGTTCGCACCCATTATGCCGCTGATGTCATAGGTTTCATTGTCCGTGACCGAACCGGTGACCGGGTCAAAGCCCGCTCCGCTGATCAAGGATTGCGCCAACTCACTGCCGTTGCCGGACTGGGCGAAACCAAACAAGCCGTCAATTTCAAAGCCTTCAAAGTCCTTGCGCATGATGAAGTTCGCAACGCCGGCGATAGCGTCAGAACCATAGACAGCAGAACCGCCGCCCGTTGTGATTTCAACACGCTCTACGAGCTGAGCTGGGACAAGGTTGATGTCTGACGCAAAGCCGCCCTGGGTCGGTGAACCATAAGGCAAACGCTTGCCGTCAACCAGAACCAGGGTCCGAGTGGCGCCCAGGCCGCGAAGGTTAACTGTCGCGGTGCCGTTTGCACCGTTCGCAAAGCCGGTGTTTTGGGACGTGCCGGTTGTAATGATTTGCGGCAATGTGTTGAGCAAATCGACGACGTCCGTGGTGCCGCGAATGTCAAACGCCTCGGAACCAATCGTCGTTACCGGGCTCGTCGCTACGATATTAGCATCTTTCAGTCGCGAACCCGTGACGACGATGACATCGTCGCTGGCGGCATCGTCGGCGCCTTGGGCAAACGCTGGCGCAGCGGTCAGCAGCATTGCGCCCGAAAGCACGGTGCTGCCGAGCAAACGCCCAGCAAAAGTTGAGTTTCTCATTAATTATCCCTCCTGGTTGTAGACACAACAGTTCAGCGATACTCGTCTGACGAATAAAGCTGCTCTGCAACTTAGCTCCTTTTTGGCTCCCTGACTTACCGCCACATGCATGCATGCCAAAGATCGCGTTACGATCTGCACAAATATCGCATTTGTGAGATTGCGGCTGAAGTTATTGTTAAGTTAAACCAACCGTCAACATCTAAATCCTTGCGCTTGACGCCCAAATCTCAACCGTACCCTTTTGGCAACAGTTACGCCCACGCTTGTTAAAGCGCGCGCAAGATTGGTTAACGAAACCCTAAGTTGTGCGTAGCTTCGCCCTTGCTTGTCGTACAGCATCTTGCTGCATTGCAGCATTTTTGCTCAACCTTAGCTGAAACACCCCATTACGCAGATGCCAAGCATGGCGTTGCATGGGTATTCATGGACGCGCACTATCCGCCCCGACATCGATTGCGACTGTCAATCGCGCAGTGCCCTTATGAAAAGGCATGGTCCCATGCCACATGTATGATGGGAATACGGCCATCCGCCCCGCTGCGGGTTTGACAAAGAACTCCGGCTCCAATGCTGGGTCCGTCGCGCAGCCCGGCTCGCCGAATTTCAACCAACCCGCCTTGGGTTCGTCGGCGTCTTCGACCGGGGGCCTGATATGACAAGCCGACGACAACCACCCGTCTGGATGCACATGATTGACGTGAAACCCATTCGGCGGCAACAGCACAGACCAGGCGGACAACAGTTTGTATCCGCCCTGATTGCGGATGCGCAAAACATCATCTCCCTTTTGCAGGCGATCAACATAGGCTTGCAAAGGCCCGCGCACGGCCTCGGCATACGCCTTAAAAGCGGGAATGTTGGATTCAGTGATTGAGGGTATTTGGCTGCCGTGGCGAACCGAAAGGAAGAAAGGGTGCGCTTGGAATTTATGGGCGTCATCAAGCCCCGCCTCCAGCTCATCGAGATAAGCTTGAAGACTTGACCACCCTCGCGGCGTATCGAGCGTCGCCGAAAAAACCAGCGCGTCATAGTCGAAAAGCGCTTTATAACGGTCATCGCCTAACAACCGCCAAGCTGTCGCCAGAAGGGCGATATAGTATTGGTTGGTGGGATGACGCGCGCGAAGGCCATTGATCGCTGTTTCGGCGGCCTTAGCCTCTCCGTTCGCCAACAGGGCGGTTACATAAACGGCTACGACCTCGTCTTGATCGGGCGCTGCAGCTACCGCCCGGGAGCCAAGCTCAAGCGCTGCTGAGAAATCTTTACTCGCAAGCGCCGCCCGGCAGGCAAAATAAGCAATCTGCGGGTCTTCGCCAGTTTTGGCCAACAAATCCTTGAGCAAAGAAAACTGCCCGTCGGCGTCGCCCATTTGCCCTGTGATCTCCGCCCGCATCACTTGCAAGCCAATGGCGTCAGGGCGTCTTTTTATGGTGTCGTCAATCCATTCCCGTGCTTTTTTAGAGTCTCCTGTCCGCATCCAGATAAGTTGCGCCAGTTCACGATGGGCCACCGCATCATCAGCGCTCCCCGAAAGCAACGTGCGGTAGGTGTCTTCAGCTTGATCAAAATCTTCAGCGCCCGCCAAAGCCCGGGCATATACGAGAAGCGTCTCCGGCCGCCCCAGACCTTTGGAGATGGCGGACGATATAATATCGCGCGCCTCCCGAAACTTGCCGACATCGCCAAGCGCGGCGGCAAGATTATGCTGATAAATAAGATTGTCGGGATCGCGCGCCGTAAGGGTCTGGAGAATGTTAATCGCCTCGCCATGGCGCCCCTCGGCGCGCAACGCGTTCGCTTTACTTGCGAGACCCTCAACCGTTTCCGTCATAATACAGCTTGTCAGATAAATTCCTGTTCGCCTTGGCGTCTTACGCCGAATGCTGCTGACGCAGCAAGTTATTACGCCATAGCTCGGTTCAGAACGCTATTTAGTCGCGATCAACGAGCGACCACCGCACTATGGTAACGATCGATAAATCAGAAAGCGCCAGCCAGGCGACAAACTTAGAGCCTGTTGCTCGACGTTGATCCCTTTGGAGGGGCGGCCTATTTGCATAGCTCAATGCGGCGCTAAGCCGGTCCTAAAGTTCAGGTGTCAACTTTTTAGACAAAGACAAACAGCATGCAAGAATTCAACATTGCCGATAATATTGTGATGCGCGCCAAAGTTTACACTGGCGGCGCGAAAACGCCCGTCCTGTGCATTCCCGGCCTGACCCGCAACGCCAGTGATTTTGATGACCTTGCACCCAGAATTGCCGCCACTGGCCGCGACGTTGTTGCCATCAGTTTGCGTGGACGGGGGCAATCTGATCGTGACCCGAACTATCTCAACTACCATCCGGAAACCTATCGTGATGATGTTCTGTCTGTCCTCGACGCGATCGGGATCGAGACGGCGATTTTTGTCGGCACCTCGCTTGGCGGGATTGTGACGATGGCGGTGCATGGCTCTGCGCCGGAACGCGTTAAGGCCGCTGTGCTCAACGATATCGGTCCGGAATTGGCGCCGGAGGGGATCGCCCGGATCGCCGGTTATGTCGGTGCTGGCGCCGGTCCGGCCGCATCGCTTGAAGAGGCCGCGGCGCGTATCCGGGCGATCAATGCGGTTGCTTTCCCGGATGCGAGTGACGCCGAATGGCTGGTGTTCGCCCGGCGCACCTTCCGCCAGACCGCCGCCGGCGAGTGGGAGCTGGATTACGACCCCAATATCGCGCGCGCGCTCATGGAGCTCGGCCCGGAGCCGGATCTGTGGCCGGCGTTTGAAGGCCTTAATTCGACCCCGACCCTGGTCCTTCGCGGCGCCTTAAGCGATTTGCTGTCATCGGAGATCATCAAAAAGATGCGTGCGGTCTATCCGGGGTTCGATTATGCGGAAGTACCGCGCATTGGCCATGCGCCAATGATGACCGAACCGGTCGCATGGGCAGCGCTTGAGGCTTTCCTTATGGACATAGACTGACGCAAGACCGCAGCTCAGCTGGCCTCGCCGTGGATCCCGCATTCAGTTTTCGCCGACCCGCGCCAGCGCCCGGCGCGCACATCCTCGCCAGCGGCAACCGGATGAGTGCATGGCCAACAGCCGATCGACGGATAACCTTGCGCGACCAGCGGATGCGCCGGCAACGCGTTTGCCTCCACATAATCGCCAACCGCTTCACCCGACCAGCGGATCAGCGGATTGACTTTGATATGCGCGCCGCCGGCCTCAAAAGCTGGCAGGTTGATGCGGCCCGCGCCATGAAACTGTTTGCGCCCCGTTATCCAGGCGTCAAAACCTTCAAGAGCGGCGGCCAGCGGCTCAACCTTGCGTAGCGTGCAACAGGCGTCTGCGTCCCGCTTCCACAACCCGCCATCGCCATCCTGTGTCTCGACATCTTCTGCCATCGGACGAATATCACGAACGTCAGTAAGGCCAAGCTGGTTGGCGAGCTTGCGCCGATAGCTGAGGGTTTGCGCAAAATGTTTGCCGGTCTCAAGAAAGATCACCGGAACCGACTTGTCGATTTGCGAAACAAGACGCAATAGCGCCGCCGATTCTGCGCCAAAGGACGAAACCAGCGCGATGCGGCCGGGAAATTCTGTCTCAATCGCGTGACGCAATATCTCCTGCGCGTCTGAACAAGAATATTGCATGGCCAGCCGGCGCGCCCGCAAGTCAAGTTCAGTTTCCGGACGCGTCTCGGCCGGCGCTATTGTTGCTAAGTTAATCGTCATCTGAAAAAAATCCGTTATGCTGCAGCGGGGCGGTCAAGCCGGCGACGCCAAACCGGTTCTGCACGGTCAGAGGCGGGCTGATAGGCGAACGAGAGCTCCGCCAAGGCCGTGCTTGCGGCAAAGGCATCATCGCCGGCAAATTCAAACGCATCAAAACCGCAGCGCACCATGAACAAAGCCTGATCGCGCAACACATCTCCGCGCGCTCTAATCTCGCCAGTATAGCCAAACCGCTCGCGCAACAGCCGCGCCTGCGAATAGGCGCGCCCATCTTTAAAGGTCGGAAACATTAAAATAATAATCCCGAAGCTGGAGAGATCTTCGGCAATGTGCTCAACACCGATATCATTTTCGATGACCAGCGCCGTCGCGTCTGCATGCGCTTGTGGGTTATCGCACCAGTCTTCGAGGCTGACTTCCTGCAACGGCTCTTCCAACGCAGGGACGAGATCGGATCCGAATAATTTAAGCAGCGGCATAAAGCGCCTCCTTGAAGGGGTCTGCGCCGAGGCGCCGGTAAGTATCTATAAATCGTTCATTATCCTGACGATTATTACGGTAGTAATGGACCAGCTTTTCAACCGCGCCCACCGCATCGCCGGAGGAAAGCCCGCGACCGACAATCTCGCCGAGCGAGGCGTCTTCCGCACCTGATCCGCCAAGCGTGATCTGGTAGAATTCCTCGCCCTTTTTATCGACGCCAAGAATGCCGATATGACCGACATGGTGATGGCCGCAGGCGTTGATGCAGCCGGAAATTTTTATTTTTAACTCGCCAATATCTTCCTGCTGCTCAAGGTCTGAGAACCGCTCTGAAATGCGTTGCGCAATGGGGATCGAGCGGGTGTTAGCGAGCGTGCAATAGTCAAGGCCAGGACAGGCGATAATGTCGCTGACGAGGCGAATATTCGGGGTCGCCAGATCTTGCACCGTAAGCGCTTGCCACACCACATAGAGGTCGTCTTTTTTGACGTGCGGCAGGACCAGATTTTGCTCATGTGTGGCGCGGATTTCGTCTTGCGAATATTGCGCCGCCAAGTCCGCGACCGCCTCCATCTGAACGTCGGATATATCGCCGGGAATGCCGCCGACCGGTTTCAGCGAGATGTTGACGATAGCGTAACCGGGCGTTTTATGCGCGACCGTATTGACCCGAAGCCAGCGTGCAAATGCCGCCTCGCCTTTACGCTTTTGCTCCAGCACCGCGCTCTCGGCCGGCAGGTCTTCAAAATCCGGGGGTGTAAAATAAGCGCGAATACGCTCAATTTCTTCCGTCGGGAGATCAATTTCCGACTTACGGATCGCCGTCCATTCTGCCTCCACTAGATCGGTGAACTTTTCCACGCCGCCGGCGTTCACCAGAATTTTAATGCGTGCCTTATAGAGATTGTCGCGACGGCCTTCGAGATTATAGACGCGCAGCACCGCTTCCAGGTAAGACAGCAAATGTTTCTTGGGTAAAAACTCGCGGATGGTGTGGCCGATATAGGGCGTGCGTCCGAGCCCGCCGCCGACAATCACTTCAAACCCGGTTTCGCCGGCGTCATTTTTATGAATGCGCAGGCCAATGTCATGCAGCCGAATTGCGGCGCGGTCATTTTGCGACGCCGTGACTGCGATTTTGAACTTCCGCGGCAAGTATGTGAATTCAGGGTGAAATGTTGACCACTGGCGAATAACCTCGCACCAAATGCGCGGATCCTCGACCTCATCGGCGGCAGCGCCGGCATATTGATCCGACGTCACATTACGAATGCAATTGCCCGAGGTCTGAATGGCGTGCATTTCCACTTCAGCGAGGTCGTCGAGAATATCCGGCACATCGACCAGCGCCGGCCAGTTATATTGAATGTTCTGGCGCGTGGTAAAATGACCGTAGCCTTTGTCATATTTACGCGCGACATAAGCCAGTTTACGCATCTGACGCGACGATAACGTGCCATAAGGAACGGCGACGCGCAGCATATAGGCATGAAGCTGGAGGTAGAGCCCATTCATGAGCCGCAAAGGCTTGAACTGCTCTTCGCTCAACGCGCCCGACAGCCGGCGCTCTACTTGTCCACGAAATTGCGCAACCCGCTCGCCAACAAGCGTCGCGTCAAACTCATCATAGCGATACATCAGGCGGACTCCGTCAAAGGGTTAATCGACAGGTCTGTTTCAACCCGCGCGATCCAGGCGCGTACCGAAGGAAAGCCGGAAAGGTCGAACCCGCCTTCATGGGCGACGCGCGTATAGGCAACGAGCGCGATATCGGCGAGGGTCAGGCGGTCGCCCGCGAGGTAGTCTGTGTCCTGAAGAGCGCGCTCCATTAGCCCCAGCGCCGCTTCGCCACGCGGCAGCCATTCAGCATCGATCTTTTCATCCTCATGGCCGAGATAGGCTTTGCGGAAACGCCGTCCGGCAATATAGGGCTCGTGTGAATTTTGCTCCCAGAACAACCATTTGAAGACAAGCGCGCGATCATAGGGGTCGCGCGGCAGCAAATCGCCGTCATGGGCCTCGACCAGATAGACCATGATCGCATTAGACTGCGTCAGGGTGCGCCCATCGGCGAGCACCGCCGTCGGAACCTGCCCGAACGGGTTGATCGCCAGAAACGCATCGGTGCGGGTCTCGCCTTTTAAAATATCAAGCGCGATCCAGTCATAATCGAGCCCAAGATAGTCGGCTGTCCATTTTGTCTTCAGACAATTGCCGCTGATCGGGTCGCCATAGAGTTTAAGCTTGTTGCTCATGCGCAGCACTCCGCTTGAAGACCAAGGTCGCCGCGCACGGTCGGGCCGGCGCCGCGAATGGTTTCGCGGATGATGGCGCGACCGGACGGCGCGCCGTCTGCGGTGATATCGATGATGTAGGCGTCGGTAATTTCCCGAACCCGCAACTGCGCGGCGCGAAGTACTGGAGCGACATCGTCATCATCAAACCGCGCCGCCTCGCCCCGTTGCGTCGCCCACTGATCATCGTCGCGGAGATAAACCACCGCGCCGTCGCTGAGACGGTTTCCTGTAATCGCTTTCATGCAACCCTCCTTTGCTCTGCAGCCAGCCCCAACAATGTTTCGCCATCGGCGAGCGCTGCAACCTCGCCGATAACAAACAGCGCCGGGCCCTGAATTCCGCCCGCCTCGATCAGCGCGCTGATATCGGCCAGCACGCCTTTTACAATTTTCTGATTAGCGCGGGCGCCATTTTCGATGATCGCGACCGGGGTCAAGGGGACGCGCCCATGGGCGATCAGCTCACTTGAAATTTTCTCCGCGGTCGTAACGCCCATATAGACAACCAGCGTATTTTTAAGTGCGGCAAGCGCCGCCCAATCGAGATCAGGCTCGGTATCGCCTTTAGCGTGGCCGGTGACGAAGGTAACGGCCTGGGCGTGATCGCGATGAGTGAGCGCCATGCCGGCGGCGGCAGCGCAGCCAGTTGCCGCAGTGATCCCCGGCGTTACAAATACCGCAATTCCGGCGGCGCGCATTGCCTCTAGCTCTTCTCCACCACGGCCGAAGACGAACGGATCGCCACCCTTGAGACGGACAACGTTTTTGCCTTCGCGGGCCAGCGCGATCATGGTTTTTTCAATGTCTGCCTGCGCCACGGCATGGGCGGCTTTCGCCTTGCCCACATAAAGCCGGTCCGCATCGCGCCGCGCCAATGCTAAAACCTCATCGCTGACTAGGCGGTCGTATAAGATGACGTCGGCATTTTGTAATAACCGCAACGCCTTGATGGTCAGAAGGTCCGGATCACCGGGGCCTGCGCCGACAATATGGACAACGCCATCTTGTTCAGCTTGCGTACGGTTAATGATTTCAAGCATAGCCTCATGCGCGGCGCGTTCTTCGCCCTTAAGCACCAACGTTGCAATCGGGCCGTTGAAAAACGCCTCCCAGAATCCGCGCCGGCGAGTTTCGTCCAATTTTGCCTTGATGGCGCTGCGGTAACGGCCGGCAAATTCTGCCAGCGCGCCGACTTTTGTCGGCAAAAGCGCCTCAATATCAGCGCGCAATCTTTTGACCAGCACCGGCGCCGCGCCATCTGAAGAGACCGCAACAGTGAGCCGGCCACGATCAATGATTGACGGCGTCGTAAAATCGCAAAGCTCAGGGCGGTCAACGACATTGACCAGCGCGCCGGCGGCGCGGGCAAGACCTGCCCATTGCTCGGCGTCAGCCGCACCATCGACAGCGACAAAGACCAACGCCGCGCTGGCCAGATCTGCGCGAACCGGCGTCGCCTCAATCAGCCGCGCGCTATCGGTTAGTTCGCTGCGGGTCGCGGCCTCAATCTCAGGCCAGATCAGCAAAGGTTCGGCTCCGGCGGCGATAACCAGTCGCGCCTTAGCCAACGCTGCCGCACCGCCGCCAATGATGATGGTTTTGCGGGTTTTAAGGTCGATGAAGGTCGGAAATCTAATCATGATAGTTTTTCTAAAGAGGTTATTATCTGGACGGTGGTAGCAGGAGGCATAATCAAAGCTAGTTTTGCAAAAGCGCAGCCTCAACCGATTATTATTTAGGCTTTTGATAGGTTTCCTGAAGCGCCCTATTAAAGCCTCGATTTTCTGGGGCTTTAGAATTTCTGATGTGAATTCACTTCTTTGTGATTGCGATATATTTTTATTGCTATTAGGGTAGCTATTCAAAATATCCCGGCTTGAAAATCGGAAATGAGGCTGAAATGAAGAAAATACCTCCCCTTAACGCACTGCGCGTCTTCGAAGCGGCTGCGCGCCATTTAAGCTTTACTAAGGCAGCGGAGGAGCTACATGTGACCCCCGGCGCGGTCAGCCAGCAGATAAAGGCGCTTGAAGATTTTCTGCAAACACCAGTGTTTCGCCGCGAAAAGCGCTCGCTGCTCTTAACTGACGAGGCCCAGGCGAGCCTGCCGGTATTGCGCGAAGGCTTCGACAAGCTCGCGGAGGCCGGAAAAATTCTCGCGGCCAAATCTGACACTGGCCGACTGACTGTGTCGGTGGCGCCGTCCTTTGCCTCCAAATGGCTGGTTCCGCGGCTCGACCGGTTTCAGAGCGATCATCCGGAAATTGACGTCTGGGTGTCGGCGGACATGGATGTGGTCGATTTCGCGGTCCACGATGTCGATGTCGCCATCCGCTATGGCAGCGGACACTATCCCGGGCTGATCGTCGATCACCTGATGGCCGAAAAAATTGTCCCGGTTTGCAGCCCGCATCTGCTGACTGGCGACAATCCGCTGAAGGCGCCGGAAGGCCTGACCCATCACACGCTGCTGCATGATTCCAGCACCGATAAGGATGAGAGTTGCCCAACCTGGCCGATGTGGTTGAAGGCCGCCGGAGTGTGCCACAAGCAAGGCGACCGCGGTCTGAAATTCAACCAGTCAAGCCTGGTGATTGAGGCGGCGGTGGCGGGTAAGGGCGTGGCGCTGGCTAAAGCGGCGCTGGCGCTGGCCGACCTTGAAGCCGGGCGGCTGGTCATTCCGTTCGACATGACGACGCCAACGGAGTTTGCCTATTACATCGTCCACCCGCCGTCCAAAACGTCTTCGTCGATGGTCAAAGCGTTTGCCGCATGGCTTAAAAATGAAGCCGCGACCAGCCTTGATGCATCGGACTTGCGCGAAGCTGCCGCCTGAGACGTGACCAAGCCTAGACCACGTTCACAATTTATAGGATCGGAGAACGTGGCCTAGGTTCTTTAGTCGTCGCGCATGCGAACCCAAAAACCGCGTACACTTTTTATGAATGCACTCAAAAAAATGCGCCCACGCTTGATTGGGGGGAAGCCAAGCGCGGGCGCCGATAAGCGGTTTGGGGGGGAGGAGAAAACAACCGCTTTCATATTTGCAAATGGCGTCTGACGCGCGGTTTTCAAGCGTAGAAACTTTACCGTTTTGTCAGGCGGTTCCAAAATACGATCAAGAAACCGTGATCCGTCTTTATACAGGCTATGTTGTCGCAACCGCTTTTTTATTGCCCAACTGATCGAGACAATCGCAAATCGCTTCAAACACCAGCATGGTCGAGGTATGGCGCTGCGGATAGTCGCGGATGGTCTCTAACAGAGCGAGATCGCGCCAGCGCACGCCCGTTGGCGGTGGTCCGCCGTCTTTCAACATCGCAAGCATTTGATCGCGCAATCGGTAAAGCTCATCGACGGATGCGCCAGCAATATTGCGTGCAACAATCGAGGCGGCGGCCTGCCCGAGGGCGCAGGCGCGCGCCGTCATGCCGAATTCTGCAACCACGCCATCCTTAAGCGTCAAATCGACCTCAATTTCTGAACCACACACACGGCTTATTTTTTTCGCCGTGGCATCCGGCTCCGCCAGCCGGCGCGCCGCCGGGATCGTCGCCGCCGCATCCAATATGCCGCCGGAATAAAGATCGCTAATCATGGCGCCTATTTGGCGATTTTCTCACGCCAAATCAAACAACAGGATTTCGCTGTCAGCGAGGGCTTTGAACGAGACCGCCTCTTGGCCTTCAATTTTGGCGCCGTCGCCAGCCTGCATGATCGAGCCTTCCGGCAGCTCGACACCACCTTTAGCCACTTGCAGCCAGCCATAGCGTCCGGGTGCAAATTTATGCGACAGCGTCTCACCTTGCTTGATCACCGATGCGTAAAGGTCTGCAGCCTGGTGGATTTTTATCGAGCCCTCACGGCCATCGCCCGAGGCGACCAGCGCAAGCCCGCCGTCGCGGGCGGACCCAATGCGTCGCTCTTCGTAATGCGGCGTGTGACCGGCCGCATCCGGCAGCAGCCAGATCTGATAGAGGTGCAGCATGTTCTCGTCAGAAGCGTTGAATTCACTGTGAGTGACGCCCGTCCCGGCACTCATATATTGCACCATGCCGGGAGTAATGGTCCCGCCGCCGCCGGTGGAATCCTTATGCGCAAGCTCGCCCTCCAGCACATAGGTGATGATTTCCATATCCTGGTGTGAATGCGGCGGGAAGCCCGCGCCCGGATTGATGCGGTCTTCATTCATCACTCGCAACGCACGGAAATTCATATGTTCCGGGTGGTGATAATTGGCGAAGGAAAATGTGTGGCGCGCATCGAGCCAGCCATGATTGGCCTGGCCCCTGTCAACCCCCTTGCGGATCGTGATCACGATTAGCCTCCTTGCTAAAATTTTTCGAAGAGTTCGAAGACTATATGGGGCTTGTTATCAGGGCTTAAAGAGACGCCAATCCACGGCTGGGGTCACATCTGCGCGATTAAGGGAGCTGCAATCAAAAGCCTCGAAACGGGAAATCCGCCGGGCGTTGCAGCCAGTTTTGCGCCGGCCACTGAGCGGCGCCATCGACAATATGCAGCGTATAGGCGTGACGCGATCGCGAGGAACGGTTTTGCGCGCTCATATGCGGCGCGCGGCCATGGAAGACGACAAGATCGCCGCGTTCGGCAGGAGCCGGCGCCGCCAGATGGTCGTCGAGTGGCGCATCGTCAATCACATCAGTAACCAGCGCGCCCTCCGCCGTTCTATAATTCAATCGCTGCAAGGGGGCTTTGTGACCGCCGGGCACAAACTGCATGCAGCCATTGTCCTCATCAGCATCGTCGATCGCGAACCAAAGGCCGATGCAGGTTTCCGGTTCAGTATAAAGATAGGTGGAATCCTGATGGCAGACCACCTCACCGCCGATCCGCGGCGGCTTGAAAATATACATCGACTGCACCAGCAAAGGATCTGCAAAGCCCAACGACGCAACAACAGCCGTCAGTTCCGCTGTTCGCGAAAATTCGTCAAACAACGGATCAATATCATGCATGGCGTGACCCATCTTGTTGATGGAATGACGCTTGTCCTGTTTTAAGTCGCCCGCCGCATCAAACGCATCCTCTTCAAAAAAGAACCCGATATCGGCGCCTGATCGGATAAAATAGTCATCGCCCAATTGCACATTCGACTTGCTAGAAAAGAAACTGCGCACAGATTGAGGATCGAATGCATCGACAAGTTCGCTGGTGCGCGTTTGCAGCGCTTTGCAAGCATGCCGCCCCGCAAAGCCGCGCAGGATAATCACGCCCGCCTCATCAAAGGCGGTGCGCATCTCCGCACTCAACCGCCCGCCTTTGGGGGCAGGGAACTCGGGCAGGCTGGTTTTTGCGTTCGCCAATCATCAACTCCTTCGCCAGGTCGCACCCTCGGAACCGTCTTCAATGATGATACCTTGTGCTGCCAGATCGTCACGGATCTGGTCAGACCTAGCAAAATCCTTTGCCGCACGCGCCTCCGCCCGCTCTATAAGCAGCGCATCGATTTCTTCTACTGACGGACCATCACCTGCAGCGCCTTTAAACCAGTCTTGCGGACGGGCGCTGAAAAAACCCATCAGCCGCCCGGCGCTTGCCATTTTCCGGATTGCCTCAGTGCGGGCCTCGCCCTCCGTCTGACCGGCGCTATCGCGCAAGGCGTGCAGCGCGGCAAACGCTTCTGGCGTATTGAGGTCATCTTCAAGCGCCGCAACGACGCTGTCGGGCGCGGCCTCTTCGCTGGCGGAAAACTCAATCTCCTCCAGCAATCGATAGAACCGGTCGAGCTGGCGTTTTGACTGGCGCAAGAGGTCGTCGGTCCATTCCAGCGGCTGGCGATAATGCGCTGACAGAAGCGCCCAGCGGATCGCCTCGCCGGACCAATCCGCCAAGAGATCATGGGCAAGGACGACATTGCCGAGAGATTTCGACATCTTATCCGTTCCCATACGGAGAAATCCGTTATGCACCCAGTAACGCGCCAGTGGCGCGCCATCATGAGCGCAAGCAGACTGGGCAATTTCATTTTCGTGGTGAGGAAAGCGCAAATCCTGCCCGCCGCCATGAATGTCGATGGTTCGCCCAAGCTTGCTTTCTATCATCACTGAACATTCCAGATGCCAGCCCGGGCGACCGCGGCCCCAGGGCGATGCCCAGCCGGGTTCATCATCACTTGACGGCTTCCACAAAATAAAATCAGCCGGATCTTTTTTGTAAGGCGCTACCTCAACCCGCGCGCCGGCAATCATCTCATCGCGCTGGGCGCCGGAGAGCTTGCCGTAATCGGTATATTTATCGACTGCGAAAAGCACGTGGCCATCACCCTCATAAGCGGCGCCCTTGCCAATCAGCGCTTCAATCATCGCTATCATCTTCGCGATATGGCCGGTCGCGGTTGGCTCCATAACCGGCGACAAGGCGCCAAGCGCCTCCATATCGTCATGAAAGAGCTTGGTGTATTTCTCGGTAATCGCTGTGATCGGCTCGCCAGTCTCGCGCGCCGCCTTAATGATTTTGTCGTCAATATCGGTGATGTTGCGCGCATAGACGACGTGGTCTGCACCATAGCACCGGCGCAACATCCGGTAGAGAAGGTCAAACACAACAAACGCGCGGGCGTTGCCGATATGCGCGAAATTATAAACCGTCGGCCCGCAAGCATAGAAAGTCACCCGCGCCGGGTCCGCCGGTTCAAAGACGCGCTTTTTGCGCGCCATGGTGTCATAAAGGGTCAGCGCCATGGGTCGGCCTCCTAACAGTCCCGGATTAGCTAACGCCGCTACGCAGTTGAGGCAATAAACTTGACGCAACAAATCCCATCGCCGGGCTGGGATCGCACGAGCGTGATGCTATGCTGGCGATTATGGCAGATAAGCAGAAGTTTCCCGGTCGCGAGACTGTTGCCGGCCCGATTGAGGAAACGCAAACCTTCGCCCCGAAGTTCGGTCCCGACGGACTGATCCCTGCCGCCGTCACCGATGCCCAGAGCGGCCAACTGTTGATGCTCGCTTATATGAACGCCGACGCGCTCACCCTGACCATTGCCCGCGGCGAGGCCTGGTACTGGTCGCGCTCGCGTGGCGCCTTGTGGCGAAAAGGCGCGATATCGGGGAACGTCCAGCGGGTCGTCGAAATCCGCACCGATTGCGATCAGGACGCCATCGAACTCGTCGTGGAGCAACAAGGCCCGGCCTGTCACACCGACCGGCGGTCATGCTTTTACCGCATAATCACCAAGGGCGACGGCGCGCCGAGCCTTACTTTCAAAGATTAGGCTGCGCACAAAAACATTTTCTCAACTACGTGAAAAGACCGGCCCTTCAGGGCCGGTCTTTTTATAGCCAGTTCCGGTTCTTATACAGCAGGCTGAATCAAACCATCGGAAACCATTTTATTTTCTTCCTCGCGCCTGATTGCAGCAACTGCTTCATTCAGTGCTTCAAGGCGCGTGTCATAGCTTGTATCAGTCGGCAGGCAATGGTCTGCGCCAAGGCCAGCCAAAACTTCGCTTACTTTGGCGCTCATGCCGGTGATGTACACTACCTTGCCAGCCTGGCGTGCATCGCAGGCGATCGTCTCCACCGCCATTGCGGCTGACACGTCTATGAACGGCACCCTCGAAAAGTCGAGAATGATCGCCGACGCCTTATCTTTGACCCGCTCACGCACATGATGGCCGAGATCGGCGGCGGCGCCGAAGCTCAATGGACCGCCAAAATCGAATAAGGTCACGCGCCCTTTGGCTTCATCCAGGAGCTTGCGCTCTTCCGGAGTGGTAACGCGCGGCGCCGGGGCGCCGAAAGAAGCGAGCTGATCGTCGGCCATCTCCTTTACAAAAGCGAGGGAGGCCAGAACAACGCCCACCGCCACCGCCGTGATCAGATCGACAAAGACCGTCAGACCAAGGACTAGACCCATCAGCACCAGATCCCAACGCGGACCTTTATGGGCGCGTTTAAGGTAAGAGACATCGATGATGTCGTAACCGACCTTGACCAGAATGCCCGCGAGCACAGCATGCGGAATTTGCGAGGCGATCGGCGCAAGACTGATCACGATGGCGAGCAGCACGAACGAATGCAGCATGCCCGATATCTTTGTCTCGCCGCCGGTGCGGATGTTGACGACGGTGCGCATGGTCGCGCCCGCGCCGGGGATCGCGCCGAAGAGGCCCGCCACCGTGTTACCGATGCCCTGACCGATAAGCTCGCGATCAGAATTGTGCCGCGTGCGGGTCATATTGTCGGCGACCAATGAAGTCAGAAGGCTGTCAATGGCGCCGAGAACCGCCAGAATAACCGCCGCTTCCAGGACAATCACGAAAGTGTCCTGCGTGAAGGCCGGCACGACGAAAGACGGCAGGCCGGTGGGAATATCGCCGAGCACCGGCGCACCTTTCAGAACCAGGCTGAGGAGCGTGCCGATGACCAGCGCCGCAAGCGCGCCGGGCACAAATTTGCCCCAGTTTTTCGGCCAGGTGAAAATGACGACGAGCGTCACAAGGCCGATAGAGAGCGCCGCAAAATTCGGGTCCATTACGGCCGCCGGAACCGCCGTGAGCGCCGGAATGGTCCCGCCGCCTTCCGGCTCATGGCCGAAGAGCCGCGCAAACTGCAGCGCGATGATAATGCAGCCAATACCGCTCATAAAACCGGAAATCACCGGATAGGGCACGAGCCTGATATACTGCCCGAGCTTGAAGACGCCGAACAGTACCTGCAACAGACCTGCAAGCACGACTGCGGCAAAGACAAGCGCGGGGTCGCCAGACAACGAGGCGAACACGCCGGCAAAGACAACGACCATCGGACCGGTTGGACCGGAGACCTGCGCCCCCGTGCCGCCAAACAGCGACGCAAAGAAGCCGACGAAAATCGCGCCCCACAGACCCGCAATCGGGCCGGCGCCGGACGCCTCGCCAAACGCAAGCGCCAGCGGCAGCGCGACGATGCCGGCGGTCAGTCCGCCATAAATGTCGCCGCGCATATTGGATGTATCAATAAACTTCATCTTAAACTCTCCAAACAAGCGGCGCCTTAGGCAGCACAATCATGATCCGACAAATGGCGAGCGACTTCCGCCGCGTACCGATCATTGACGGGCACAAACTTGCTTTGTGTCTCGTCATACGCGTTCACACCGCCAGTCTTAATGTCGTACACCCAGCCATGGAGAGTGAGATCGCCCTTGGCGATACGCGCCGCTACGGTCGGGTGCGTTTTAAGGTGCTGGAGCTGCAAAATGACATTCTGCTCAAGCAGCATATCCATGCGCTCGCTCTCGGGCTTACCCGAGCCAAGTTCATTGACGACATCAACCGCCGCTTTAGAAAAACTCAACCATTCCTTGACATGCGGCAGCCCATCAAGGCCCTCTGGGTTCATGGCGCCTTTCATCGCCCCGCACTCCGTATGGCCGCAAACAACGATATGGGGCACTTGCAGGGCGGCGACAGCGAATTCTATAGAAGCGGTCATGCCGCCAGTATGATTAGTATGTGGGGGAACGATATTGCCAGCGTTACGACAAATGAACAGCTCACCGGGGGCGGTCTGAGTAATCATCGCCGTTTCAATTCGCGAATCCGAACACGTGATAAACAACGCTTCCGGCGACTGACCGAGACTCAATTTTTCGAAAAGTTCTTTCTTCTGCGGGTACACGTCGTTTTGAAAACGAACAACTCCGGCGGCAAAACGCGGCATTCTGGTCTCCTGTTATGAAATTTTACTGTTATGAGGTGGACGCAGACCAAAGCCGGCGAGCGGCCTTGATGCTGGATTTGGGTACGCCTGACATTCGGCCCTCTATGAAGTCGAGGCCGTCGACGATCCAGGCGGCGATTTCTGGTTGAATGAGGTGGTAATAATGATGACGGCCGTCGCGGCGTTCTTCGACGAGGCGGTGCGCGCGCATCAGACTTAAATGTTGCGAAACACGCGGACTCGGCAGGTCGAGTATTTGAGCGAGCGTGTTGACGTCTTTCTCGCCGGCTCGCAGCTCTTCAATCAGCCTGATGCGGTCGGGATTCGCCACAATTTTGAATATTTCGGCGAGCTCCTTAGCCACCACTTGTCGACTTGGCATAGTTCCTCGCTTTCATCTTTCTCAAACCGGACGCCAGTTTCGGCCGCAGCCATAGCTGCGGCCGCGAATAAAGCGCCAAATCTTTAATTTAATACCTGCGAAAACATGCAGATTTGCATTTTCGCAAACATATAGACGTGAATTTTTGATTGTCAATGACCGTCGCGCGGACTTTGAAAGCATTTTCGTCAGGCAGTTTTCCGCGCCCGCACGCACTATGCGAGAGGCTTACTTGCGGTATTTGTCGTTAAGGCCCTTGCCGGCTTTTATCATCGGCAGGATTATTTCAAGCCGCCGTTCTTTGGTGTCGGCGCGCTTGGCCTCCGCGATATACTCCGCATATTCGCGTTTTTGACCTTGCGTCAGTTGCTTGAACGCCGCGCCGGCTGCTTTATCTTCCCGCAGCGCCTTGCTTAGTTCAGCGGGCACGGTGAGCGGTTTGTTTCGGTCCGGCGCAATCTCGCGGCCTTCCTTCGCAAGGCTAATCGCTTCTTTCAAATAGCGGTTGATCTTTTTCTCATCGATGTCGTCCATCGAAGTCATACGCCATTGGCGAAGCGCTTTTGTTTTTCCTTCCTGCGCATTCGTCAGAACTTTGTCTTTGTCGGCAAGCAGCGCGCCTTGATGAAACCATAAGCCAAAATATGATTTGAAGGCGCCGAGGCCAACGACATTCTTGCCGGCAATCGTATAGCAGGGCCCGCCCCATTTGACGCATTCTTCTAATTCGGTTGATTGGAGAATGGTCTGCAAGCGCTCGAGTTCATCGCGGCGCGGGCTTTCGGCGATGTAATCATCAACAGTTTTTGCGCGCTTCACAGATAGCGGCTCCCAACTTTCAAACGACGCCTCACCCCATCCCGGCGACGCCTTCGCGGTTGGCGTGTTTTTTCTTATCTAGCGCGCGTGTAAACAAGGCAAGGCCGATCCATGAGGCATGAAACGCAACACCCGCAAGAAACATCCCCACGCCCGAAATTGGCCCGACCGCCATGCGCGCAAAAAACTGTTCAAGCCCTTCCACCGGCATCGGATGGATAATGATCTTTCCGTAATAAGAGACCGCCTGGAAACTCAAGATCCACATATAATTGCGCCGAATGCGCCGCCCCATCGCCCGCCAGAAGCCGATATGATATTCCGGCGTCAAATAGTCATTAGCCAGAACATGTTGCCATTCGTCATGGTCCGGTTGGCGCGAATGCAACAGCAAAGGCGCATAGAATTTGGTCTCGATCCAGCGAGCTCTGGCGCGCCAGACATTGAAAAACCGGTAGCGGCGGGATTCTAAAATCAGGAACATCACGATCAGGATGCTGACCAGCAACAAAGGCAGGGGCGATGCATTCGGGTCGGCATAGCTGATCGAGAGCGCAATGCCGAGCGTGACTACCGCCCAGTTGGTAGTCGTATCGAGCCGGGTGCGCCAAACCGTCGAGCGGTAGACCTCGCCGCGATAAAGATGCGCCAGCGCGCCAACCGCAGCGCTGTCGAATTCCCGCTCTGCCTTCTGAGGCGAGCTTTGCAAGTCTTTCCGGTCTTCAGCCATTTCCAACCCAGTGTCGCCGCGTTTGCCGCAACCATGCAAGCCGCCGGTAAAGAATAGCTGGCGCATGCGCACAGCCGAGCCTAAAGAGCGGCGATGACCGCAGCACAATCGCAACCGCTTGAAATCCCCTATCAGCGGATTTTCGCCCTCGCCTGGCCGGCCTCGGTCGCCGCATCGGTGACGCCGCTCTTAGGCGCCGTCGACGTCTGGGCGCTCGCCCGTTCTGACCGCCCGCTCGATATCGCCGCCATCGGACTCGCCTCGGTAATTTTCTCACTCGCCTATTGGAGTTTTGGATTTATTCGCATGAGCGTTGCGGGTCTGACCGCGCAAGCTGCTGGCGCTGAAGATGAGAGCGAGGCCCGCGCAGCGCTGATCCGAGGCGCGGTTATTGGCGGTGGCGTAGGGCTTGTTTTAGTGGTGCTACAACTTCCCCTCGGCCTGCTCTCATTCAAAGCCCTCGCTATCGGCGCCGATATCAGCACAGCAACATTCGATGCTGCGCGCGAGTACTATAATATTCGCATCTGGGGCGCGCCGTTCGCGCTCGCCTCTTACGCTGCCTTTGGCTGGCTGACCGCGCGCGAACGCACTGATTATCTTATGATCATAAGCGTTTTCATCACCGGGCTGAACATTGTTCTCGATTATTGGTTTGTCCTTGGTCTTGGCTGGGGCGCTGCCGGTGTTGCCGCAGGAACGTTGATTGCCGAGATCGCCGGTTTCTTCGCCTGCCTGGTGTTTGTCGCCATGGTGCTCATCCGCAATGGCGGGCTAGGCGCGCATTGGAAGCATAAAGAGTTTTTCGCACTGAAAAGACTCCGCCGCACCCTCTCAATCAATTTTGATATTTTTATCAGAACGGTACTGCTGGCATTTTCTTTCGCCTGGTTCATCCAGCGCAGCGGCGCCTTTGGCGATGTCGTCCTCGCGGCCAATCAAGTGCTGTTGCAACTCTTCCTTTTTACCGGCCTCGCCCTCGACGGCACGGCTATTGCCGCTGAAACGCTGGTCGGCCAAGCTATGGGCGCGCGGGACCCGGCGCGAGGGTTGGCTCGATTTTCTTCCGCGGTCCGGCGCACATTTGTCATGGCGGTGCTGGCCGCATTTGCCTTTGTTGCGTTCTACTGGCTCGCGGGCGACGCACTGATTACGCTGTTAACACCGCAAGGCGCTATCCGCGAGGCGACGCGGACCTATATGCCTTGGGTCATTATCAGCCCTTTGATTGTTGTTGTAGGCTTTCAACTCGACGGTATTTTTATCGGCGCGACCAAGGCGCGTGAAATGCGCAATTCTATGATCGTCACGGCGCCTATCTTTCTCATCGCCTCGTTGTGGCTCGCACCAGCCTTTGACAATCACGGACTTTGGGCGGCGTTCTCAATTTATTTTCTCTTACGCGCGGCCACGCTCGGGGTTTATTTGCCGCGCATTAAAGCCACATTTACAAATCAGGCATGACCGGCGCCAACGGCATCGGCGATAGTTTGAAATCCATCGGCTTTCAAAAAGCCTGGCAGGTCTTTGAGGATGCGCGCCGGCAGGCCGGGGCCTTCATAAACCATCGCGGTATAAAGCTGCACCAGCGACGCACCGGCGAGGATTTTCTCATAGGCGTCGCGTGCGCACGACACCCCGCCAACGCCGATCAACGCTGTGCGCCCGCCAAGCGTTGCATAAAACTCCCGCAATAGAGTAGTCGATGGCGCAAAAAGCGGCTTGCCGGAAAGCCCTCCCGCCTCGCCAGCATGGTGGCTGCGCAACGCGGCGCCGCGCGCGATGGTGGTATTGGAGATAATCAACCCATCGAGACGGTGCTCGCTCACAACATCGGCGATGTCGGTTTTGTCCTCATCGGTAAGGTCCGGCGCGATCTTTAAAAACACCGGCGTTGCCGACGCTGCGCGGTCGCGCTCTGCGATGACGCGGGTCATAAGGTCTTTGAGCGCAGTCTTGTCCTGCAATGCGCGCAATCCTGGCGTGTTTGGTGAGGAAATATTGACCGTATAGAAGTCAACCAAGCTGGCGAGCGCTGCAATGCCTTTGACGTAATCTCCAGCCCGATCGGCGCTGTCTTTGTTGGCGCCAAGATTGGCGCCGACAAGCCCGCGGTTTTTTCGCCGAGCCAGCCGCATCGCGATCTTCTCCAACCCATCATTGTTAAAGCCATATCGATTGATCACCGCCGCATCATCGCGCAGACGAAAAATCCTTGGGCGCGGATTGCCAGGTTGCGGGCGCGGCGTCACCGCGCCGACCTCGACAAACCCGAAGCCGAGATCGAGCATTGCGTCTGCGGCTTCTGCGTTCTTGTCAAAACCGGCGGCAAGGCCAAGCGGGTTTGGAAAATCAATGCCAGCAACACGGATGGCGAGTTGCTGTGAACGCACACGCGCCTTCGGCCCCTTGCCTGATTTCAGTATACGGATTGTCAACCGATGTGCAGCTTCCGGATCAAGCGCCGTCATCGCTTTGGCGCCAAAATCTGCCAGAAACATGGGCGCCCTCAAAGCACGTCCCCGAAGGCGAACCCATCCGCCGTGCGGTCCAGCCGGATCGCGCGCAATACTTGGGTGGCGGCGAGCGCCCCATAAAGATGCGGGAAAGCCTCGCCGCGCTTTGGCGCCAGCTCGAATTTCGTGGCGGCGGCAATTTCACTAAGCGGGATTTCCAGCGCCAGCAAATCCTCCGCATCGGCAAAATAAAGCCGCGCCGTTTCCAACGCCTGCGCGCGCGTTGACAGATGAAAATAACCGTCGCGCTCATCGATATCACGGGTCGGCACAGCGCCGGATTTGACGGCGGCACCCCACTCTTCCCGCGTTGCGAGGCGATAGACGAATTCAGGATGAGCTTGTTCAGAGGCCATTGTGTTCGCCTAGCGCGCGGAGAGCGCGAGGTCCAGCCATGGGCGCGCTTTTCAGGGCTGAGCCTTAATATAAGCGCGCTCTGCCTCCTGGCCCTCATCGACGGCTTGTTGAAAAACTATCGCACGCTCCTGAACACGGCGCTCAAAGGCGTCTTGCGGCGCCAATGTGACCGCATCGCGCAATGCCGCCAGGCCATTCTCGCGCGCCGCCGGCTCGTCATAGGCAAGCAACCGCAACGCCGCTTCATAAGCAATCAGAAGGTTTTCCGGTTGCGCCGCACGGGCGGCGGCGAACTGTTCAAACCCCACCGCCGGGTCCGATCCGTAACTGCCGCTGCCAGCGCGGCGTGCAACCTCCAGATGCCAGGCGCCGGAACTTGAAAGCGCCCACGCATTTTCAGGATCGAGCATCAACGCATGGTCGAGCAGCTTGCGCGCCTTACCGGCCGTCCCCGACAAAAACGCACGCACCGGCGACATCCGCGCGCCGCGCAGCGCATAGCTGATCGCGGCCTGCAAATGCCCTTCGACCAGCACCGGGCTGTCCTCAATCGCCTGCTCGGCATATTTCAGGGCGCGCTTGGCGGTGCGGCGCGCAGTCTTATTGTTGGTCTCGAGATAGGCTTTGGCGTTGGTCGCCCGTGCGGCCAGCGCCAGGTTTTCGGCGCCCGCTGCAAGCGCCGCCGCTTCCGCCGCTTCTTCAAAGGCGCCGGAGACGAATAGCTTGTGGGCCGCCCCATTCGGCGCCGCGTAAGTTATTGAACCTGCAAACAACACTGCAAACACGGCGGCAATCATGACGGCCGGAGCGGCCAGCAGATTTTTCATCTGGATTTCCCGTTTCACGCCCCCACCCGTTTTACACTCCGCTGACGCAGTATAGCCGCTAAAGGCGGGATTTGGCGAACCGAACCATCACAATCTGGACAGCGCACGCCAACTCCCGGCAAATGGCGCACATGAAACCATTGCGCATATTCCTCGGGCTAATCGCCTCCGCCGCCGCCGGGTCAGTTTCGCATTATTACGGCCTTGATCAGGCAATCGTCTGGACCATCGCCATTACCACCCTAACCGCGGTCTGGTGGGTGACCGAGGCTTTACCGATCCCGGCGACGTCGCTGGTCCCGTTTGCGTTGTTCCCGCTCGCCGGCGTTCTCGACCAGCGTCAGGCCGCAGCCGCGCTTGGCTCTTATGTGATCGTTTTGTTGATGGCCTCATTCATGCTGTCAAAGGCGCTGGAAAAATCCGGCGCCCATGAGCGGCTCGCGCTTTACATGATCAACCTGGTCGGCGCATCGGGGCGCAGGCTGGTGCTCGGCTTTATGCTGGCGGCGGCGGTCCTGTCGATGTGGATATCCAACACCGCGACGACGTTGATGCTGGCGACGATGGCGCTGGCGATCCTTTCGCGCTCCGACAAGACACATGACGGGGCCAAGCTCGCCGTGCCGCTGCTTCTCGGCATCGCCTATGCGGCCTCGCTCGGCGGAACGGCAACACTGATCGGCACACCGCCCAATCTCATTTTTGCAGAAAACTATCTGCTCGCGACGGGTGAGGAATTTTCCTTCGTGCGCTGGATGTCGATCGGTCTTCCGATTGTCGCGCTTGGCGTTCCGGTGATCTGGGTCTGGCTGACACGAAACCTCGGCGGAATCACAGCGCCGACGCTCGCCGACCCCGGCCCCTGGCGCAAGGCTGAAATTCGCACCCTGATGGTTTTTGCTTTCGCCATCTTCCTTTGGGTGACGCGCGTTGAACCGTTCGGCGGCTGGTCGGGCGCCCTCAGCATGAGTGAAGCGGGCGATTCCACTGTCGCTGTCCTTGCCGTCGTCATCATGTTTCTCGTGCCTGACGGCAGAGGCGGCGCCATTCTGGACTGGAAGTCAGCCAGCAATATCCCCTGGGGGATGCTTCTCCTCTTTGCCGGCGGGATATGCATCGCCGCCGCCTTCCGCCAGAGCGGGCTCGACCTCTTGATCGGCGATAGTCTCGCCAGCCTCGCCAACATGCCGGTTTTCTTCATGATCCTTGGCTTGTGCCTGTCGGTAACATTCCTCACCGAAATGACTTCAAACACCGCCACCGCTAACCTGTTGATGCCGCTTCTGGCGGCGGTTGCCGCCGGCACCGGCATCGCGCCGGAACTGTTAATGATCCCGGCGGTCATCTCCGCTTCCTGCGCCTTCATGCTGCCGGTCGCCACCGCACCTAACGCGATCATCTACGGAACCGGCCGGGTCTCTATCGCCAAAATGGCGCGGGAAGGCTTTATACTGAATATTATGCTGGCGTTTATCATCGCGAGCGTGTGCTGGGTGTTGTTGCAATGATGGCTACTAGCTACTCCGAATATCACACCAATATTCTTCTGCGGCATCTTCGTCTATTTCAACCGGTTTTGAACTCTCTGGATAAAGACGATCGCAGCCATCTTTTCGAGGCCCGGATATCCAGAACTCTTCGCCCGTCTCCAAATCGAAATAATTCGCTTTGAAACCTGATCCTTTTAACTTGCCGAAAGTTCGGCCAGCATAGCTAAGAGACTTACCTGACTTGGAAAGACTGACACGGCCGATCCGCGCGGCGCCGTTCAGTCCATCCGCTTTGCTCTCGATATACATGATGCGGGTTTTGTGTACGGACATAATTAGGTTTCGCGGCGCGTCCTACGCCACTCCGTCAATGGTCATGTGTCTCGCCCGCGCGGCGTGTTCGATGGCCTGGGCGCCGTCATCGGGGATGTTGAGCACGTTGCGAATGAGTTCCAAGACGCGAATTTCAGTCATGTCGAGGCTTTCGTCCGCGGTGACGACATCGACGACCGCCGCATATGCCGTCTCGCCAAGATGAGCAGGGAGTGCAGCGGCGGCGGCCTCGAGCACTTTGTGGAGCCCGCCATCGGATGACATCAGTGCGCCGCAGGCCTCAGAGGTTCCCACCAGCAGCTGTTCGTCAGCCTCTGAAAACATCGGGAAGGATCGCACCACTCGCCCGATGGTGCGTAATTCCTCATCTCTGATAGAGCCGTCGGATGCTGAGGTGAGGACCATCAGATAGATGACCGCTTCCTGGGGGGTTAGGGTGGCGACGCCATGTGCCATTTACATATGCTCCATTATCGTGACTGCTCAGGATTTGGCTGGAAGGTAGGCTCCGCGCAGCGCCACGGCAACGTCCGCAAAAATTTTCTTCGCGCGACCGAATGTAACGCCGCACGCAACATTTTGCACCTCGTGGTTGAGTACACTGGCTCAGGCTCGCTCCCTCAGCTTTGTGCGTGACGGCAACATTTAGCCTGACTTCATCTCGCCGAAGTGCTGTTATCTATTTGTTTTTGCTTATATTTGCATGCCGCCAAAAACGCGTGGACTGACCCAAAAACCAAGCCCACGCCAGATTTCTGTCAGCAAATAGGTCGGCGGGAACTGCGGCCCTGAAAAAGTTATCCTCATGGCGCGCGGCAGCCTTATCCTCGCTTTGGTTATCAGGTCTGCATGGCAGATTTGCGGCCCATCCCTCAATCCAGAAAAAGGAGCACACATTCTGACCTGCGCAAGCAGCATACTGTCTTTGCGACACAAACAGACATCGCAACCAGCGTCCGCGAGCAAATACGCTCCGGCGCGGCGCCGCCTTGCGTCCGGTTTTTTGACGCCTGGTTTTTTGGCTTGTGGCGAAATCTATCCGCGATGCAAGCAAGACCGTGCAATGGCCTCTCGGGCAAAAAAACCGTTCGCAACGAAGCCGGTCGCAACGAAGCCGCTCACAACGAAAAAGGGAGCAACAAAAGCTGCTCCCTTTCTTCCGCTCTCGCGGAAATTCGAAGGACACCCCAATCCAGTGAGAACTCGAATGTTCCTCGAAGCTTCGGTTAAACGCACGCTTTGCAGCTTACGTCTCCCGCCGCTAGACCTTTCGGGCGCGGGCTCTGAATATAACTGCCGTCATATCCAACACTCCCGCGTCCTCCAGATCCGCCTCACCTTTTCCAACAAAAGCTTGCGCCCTCATTGCAATCGATGCCGCGCGCCGATCCACAGCTTGACCCGCTGTACACAGCGATTCCGGGTCCTTTTTCCTTTCGCTCTTGCGAGCGCCAGTTCCAAGGCCGAAGCACTCAGCTTCGTCAGATGTCCGGCGGAATTCACCTTTATCCCGCTGTACCGAATTACGCCTGAGCGTCGTCTCCGGCTAGCACATCACTTCGTTTTTCCCGTCCAACCTGCTGCTAGGCAAACACAACACATTGTCTGTAGGGCCGCGAAGTATTGTCAGGATACCAACTTATTGCCCTGCGTCGATCAAAACTTTTCCACAATTTTTGAACCCAATATGTGGGGGAAAATTGTGCCTGAAATTTCAGGGCAATATTATTGTTTTCGAAAAATCACACAGAAATTATTCGCCGGCATTTCGACAATAGCCTCGCGCGTCAGCGCATTTTTCTGCGCCAACGACGCAAGATCATGCTCAAGATCACGCACGCCCCAGCGCGGGTCGCGGGATTTAAGGCTGGCGTCGAAGGTCGCGTTGGAGGGTGCGGTATGAACGCCTGCGCGAGAAAACGGCCCGTAGACAAACAGCACGCCGCCACACCTCAACACTCTTCCGGCGCCGGCGAAAAGCCCTGTCGCTGCAGTAAAAGGCGCGATGTGGAGCATGTTGATCGAGACCAACCCGTCAAACGGCTGGCCAGCTTCAACGCCCCAGTCATCGGCCGTCACGTCAATCGCGTGGGGGCCTTTCAGGTTGGCAAGGCCGGCGTCTTCTATCCAGGCGGCAATCGATGCGCGCGAGGCGGGGTCCGGATCGCCGGTGTGCCAGGCCAGCCCTGGCGCTGCGGCGGCGATGTGGACGCCATGCTCGCCGGTGCCGCCGCCAATCTCGAGGATTTTCCCCTCGCTCGGCATAACTTCCAAAACGACATCGCGGATTGCATCGCGGTTGCGCGCCGCCGACGGCGAGTAAAGTTTTTCACCCGTGGCGGCGCGGGCCTCCAAGGCAATTTCGCGGGGAAGCTTACCCGATTTATCAGCCATAACGCCTGCTCCCTAGCCCGAACAGCTGGCGCCGCCCAGCACACAGAACTTGGCGCAATGGGGGTGGTTCAGTTTGACCGGCTTGGCCGCCTCATCAAGGCTCGCGCCAAGCTCGAACGCCTCATCATAGGCGATCAACGTGCAGGCCAGAACCGCCGGCAGCGCCGCACCTTTACGTTTGACCACCATGCGCGCCGACGCGCACATGATCTGGCCCGGATCCTTGCCGAGAATGTCCCAGCATTCGGTAGTGATTTCCGGAACTGGCGCCGCCTCATCCATTTCCGGGAAGAATATAAGATCCGCAGGATTGTTTGCGTCAAGCTTAAGCCCGCGCGCCTGAAACAACCTGGCAAAGCCTGCGCGCATTTCACCCTCGCTCTCGCCCCACAGCGTGCGCCCGGCGAGCGAGATCGAAAAACCATTCTCTGCGAGCCAGCAAAGCCCCTCCATGCTGGCGTCAAAGCTGCCCGCGCCGCGCTCCTGGTCATGTCGCGCCTGCAAAAAATGATCGAGACTGACGCGCAGCTTCAACCGCCCGCCATACTCCTCGCGCAAGGTGATAAGATCGGCCTTAATCTGTTTGCGCATCATCGGACGCATGGCGTTGGTCAGGATCAACACTTCAAAGCCATGCCCCAGAGCGGCCGCCGTCATCGCCAGCATGTGCGGGTTCATAAACGGCTCACCGCCTGTGAAGCCAACCGCGCGCGCGCCCATCGCCTGCGCCTCGCCCAGAAACGGCGTCAATTCATCGGCGGTCAAATAAACCAGACTGTCATTGGCCGGCGACGATTTGATGTAGCAATGGGTGCATTCCACATTGCACACTGTGCCGGTATTGACCCACAAGGTCTCCAGGCGATCAAACGCAACGACCGCCCGCGGCGCACCGTCGGCGGTAATATCAGGGTGCTGAAATTTTCCAGACGCCGCCGCATTGAATTGCGCGCGCGCCGCCGGTTCGCCATCGGCCATAATCGGATCCGTCTTGTCCCTTCGGCCCGCCACCATGCGCGAATACGCCCGCCGGCGGCAACCGGCGGGCGTTCAAGTTTTGTTGATCGGCGCTACTGCGCTCAGTATCGTCTATTGGTCGCCGATTGGCTCCAAAGGCGCGCCGTAGACCGCGTCATCATCATATTGAGGCTCCTCCGGCAGCGGCTCGCCGGTCACCGGATCGATCAACACCGGCTGCAACGGTGCAACATAAGTTGGCTGCTCACGATTAGCGAGCGCCCAGACCGCGTTTTGCAGAACCGCCGAATTCGGCCGCGCTACTTTCTGGCGGTAGATAATATCCGCCGGGCTGACATCAGCGGCGTAATATTCCCGGTTCCAACTATGGCGCGCCTTCAGCAGCGCGCCTTCAAGGCTGACCCCGCCATAAAGCCCGCGCGAACGGGAAAAGGCGAGCACGTCGACCGTTTGCGCTTTGGCGCCGCCGCCAAGCGGTCCGGCCGCCAATGTCAGGTCGGCGCCCAGCTTCACCGAGGTCGACAACAGCTGTTCCATGCCGCGCTGGGTCATCACCGCGAGGATCACTTCAGAGCGTTCAAGCCCGATTTGAAAACCGAACGACACCGAGCCAATCGTGAAAAAAGTAGGCTCCGACCAACTGCCGTCATCATTGCGCGCGATCATCACCGCATTGCCGCCCGAAGCGCCAAAGATGAAGCCGCCGCGCGTCGACGCGGGCATGATCACAATCGCCTTGGCGTCCTTAGACAAATCCCAGAGCGGCTCGAACGTCTCGTCGTTTGCAAAATAAGCGACCGTATCGGCCGCCTTATTGATCAACCTATCGGCTTTTTCCCGTTTCGACTTGGCCGCCGCGGGGGCGAGCGTAAGGGCGAATGCGATGCACACAGCGCCCAGAATTCCAATGAGCCGTTTCAACATAACCGGCCTCCTTTCCATGCCGGCGCAAAGGCGCGATGGGCGCCAGGCCGACGTCTACATAAAATCATTTGCATGGGCGAGAATACAGCGCCCAGGCGCAATGCGGATGAATATTTGGAGAGATTTGCAGGCCCCGTCGAGGTGTTTTCGCGCCCGGATCAAGATTTTCTCACCCGCTTGACCTTTTTCGCCTTTGGCGCGACATCTCAGCTGGACCGCGGGTGTAGCTCAAAGGTAGAGCAGAAGCTTCCCAAGCTTAAGATGAGGGTTCGATTCCCTCCATCCGCTCCAGATGTTTTCTATAGGATATTAGGGCCGCCGGACGATTTTCGCCGCCCTCACCCGCTACCCTGTTTCAAAAGCATGGTTTGAGAACCATATGTGAGCCCGCCAATGACAGTGAAAAGAATGACCGGTGATATGCCCAACGATGGGAATGACAAACGATCGAAGAAAAGCGCCAAAAAATCAGCCCGGTTCTTTTGGATATGCTCGGGCCTCCTGGCCGCGATCATGGTTGCGTTCTCATCGATCTTCCGCTTTGAGATTTTTAGTGCAAGCGCGCACATTATCTTCGCGATGTTTATGGGCGTTGTTTTGACGATTGGGTTGGCGGTCGGTCTGATGGCGTTGGCGTTTCATTCCGACGACAGCGGCATTGACGAACAATGACGGCACCGCAGACAGCAGAGATGCCGCTTCAATTTATGGAAACCATGACGGTCAGAAGTTGTCCTTGCGCCGACGGGTTTCTGCGAAAACTTCAACGGCGCCCGCCCCACTCATGCCAAGCGCGGCTTGCAAACCCGGATCGGCGGCGCGCAGAAACGGATTGGTCTTCAATTCAATCGCGACATCGGTCGGGACCGTCGACGTTCCTTCCGCGCGCAAGCGGTCAACCTCGTGTGCGCGCGCGATCAGTTGCTCATTAAAAGGATCAACACTAAGCGCGAAGGCGGCATTACCTTGAGTGTATTCATGAGCGCAATAAAGTTTCGTTTGCGGCGGCAGGTCGGCAATTTTCGAAAGCGAGCGCCACATTTGTTCGGCCGTTCCCTCAAACAACCGCCCACACCCCATCGCAAAGATCGTATCGCCGACAAAGGCGGCCGCGTCCTCAGCAAAATAAAAAATGATGTGGCCCGATGTATGGCCGGGCGTATCATAGACTATCGCTTTAGATGCGCCGAGCATCACCACGTCGCCATCGCCGACCGCAACATCAAGCCCCGGTATCCGTTCCGCCTCGGCTTTCGGGCCGATAATTTTACAACCCCATTTGTCTTTCAGCGCCAGGTTTCCGCCGGCATGGTCCCAGTGGTGGTGGGTGTTCAATACATGCGTGAGCCGCCACCCTGCGGCGTCAAGCTGGCTGTTAATCGCACCCACATCCGGCGTATCAATGGCGGCAACATCGCCGGTTTCACGGTTACGAATGAGATAGCCGTAATTGTCGGCGAGGCACGCGAATTGTCGAATTTCAATAGGCATGGCTAACTAAAACTCCCGCATATGAACTATTTGACGGTTTGCTATAGAGTTTAGCATACAAGATGGCGGGCCGACTGGAAACAAACCAATGCGCACCGATATTCTAGACCTTCACGAATTCTACCGAACCCCGCTTGGGGAGGCGACGCAGAATTTTGTCAGCGCGCATCTTACCCAAGCCTGGGGGGACGGCGCCGGACTTGCCATAGCCGGGTTCGGCTACGCCAACCCATATCTGGAGCTGTTTCCCGCCGCCACACGGCGCCTCGCTCTGGCCCCCGGCGGGCAAGGCGTCATCCGCTGGCCCGCCAATGGGCGCAATTGTGCTAGCCTGGTTGGGGAACATCAATGGCCGCTGCCCGACGCTTCACTCGACCGTATATTGATCGTACACGGACTGGAAGAAGCGCCGGATGCAAACAGGCTGATGCGCGAAGTCTGGCGTGTCTTGGCCGATGACGGCCAGGTGATTATCGTAGCCTCTCATCGCCGGGGTTTGTGGTCGATGATTGATACGACCCCGTTTGCCGCCGGGCGGCCTTATCTCAAGCGCCAGTTGAACGCGCTTTTGGAAGGAGCAATGTTCCGCGCCACCGCATGGAGCGCGGCGCTATATTTTCCACCCTTTCGCGCGCGGCTTTTGCTGCGGGCGGCCAAAGCCTGGGAGCGCGCAGGCTCACGGGTCTGGCCCGGCCTCTCTGGAGTGCTTCTGGTTGAGGCGACAAAAGAGATGATGGCGCCAGTTGGCCTGGCGCGCAGCGCCAGAGTGCGCGCCATACGGCCCGTGCTCGCCGCGCCCGGGTTGAACGGCGCATCGCGCAGCGGCTATACGCAAGACGAAAAAAGAAAGCCATAAATCTCATGACCGCCCCGCAGCCCCGCCCCGGCATCCTCGATATCAAACCCTATGTTCCAGGTGCCTCATCCGCGTCGGGCGCCGACAGAATATTTAAGCTCTCGTCGAACGAGTCCGCGCTTGGCGCCAGCCCAAAAGCGATCCGCGCTTATAATGAAGCCGCCGGCGATTTATTTTCCTATCCCGATGGCGGCTCTACGGCGCTGCGCGACAAAATTGCTGAGGTCTATGGTCTTGAAGCATCCCGCATCGTTTGCGGCGCCGGTTCGGACGAAATTTTGCAACTCCTGACCAAGGCCTATGTCGGCGAGGGTGACAATATTGTTCAGAGCGATCATGGGTTTTTAGTCTACGCCCTGGCGGCCAAATCATGCGGCGCCGAACCACGCTTTGCCGAAGAGACAAACCTTACGACCAACATTGATGCGATGCTCGCTCTGGTCAATGACCAGACCCGCATGATGTTTGTCGCCAATCCCAACAACCCAACCGGTTCTTACATTTCCGAAAGCGAGATGCTTCGCCTCAGACAAGGCCTGCGCGACGATATTTTACTGGTCATAGACGCGGCCTATGCAGAATTTATGGAGCAGCCTGATTATAATGGCGGAGAAAGGCTTGTTGACCAGTTTGACAATGTCGTCATGACACGAACCTTTTCAAAAATTTATGGCCTTGCTGCATTACGCCTTGGTTGGGGCTATTGCCCGCCAGCTGTTGCGGATGTCTTAAACAGAATTCGCGGGCCGTTTAACGTAACCCTGCCGGCGCAAGCCGCCGGGCTTGCCGCACTAGAAGATCAAGATTTTGTTGACCGCAACCGCACCTTCAATAGGGAAGAACGCAACTGGATGACGAGCCGCCTCGCCGCCATGGGGCTAGGATTTGCGCCAAGCTTCGCTAATTTTATTCTGGTAAAATTTCCCACCGCAGCCGGTCTCAACGCTAAAGATATACAGGCCTATTTAAGATCCGAAGGCGTCATCGTCCGCGAGTTGGGTGTATATAAGTTAGGAGATTATTTGCGGGTGTCGATTGGCGAGAAAGCGGGCAACCGAAAATTTATTGAACTCCTAACCAGAAAATTTCCCAGCAGTTAATTTCATGACAAATCAACCCTCGCCTCATTTCGCCAGCACCGCCATCATCGGCGTCGGGCTTATCGGCGCGTCGCTCGCATTGGCGCTTCGTGACCGCAAGCTGACCGATAAAATCATCGGCATTGATCAAGACAAGGGCGTATTAGAGCGCGCGGCGGCGCTCAATATTATTGACGATACGGCCTCATCGTTAGAGCAAGGCGTCAGCGGCGCCGACCTCATCCTCATCGCGGCGCCCGTTGGCGCAATCGGCGAGATTGTCGCCGGCCTTCGCGACCATGCGCGCGACGGCGCCATCATCATCGATGCCGGGTCGGTCAAGGGCGCCGTTGCAACTGCGGCGGCAACACTGCCCGAGCGATTGTTCTTCGTCCCGTCCCACCCTGTGTCGGGGACAGAACAATCCGGACCGGAAGCAGGCTTTGCCTCATTATTCGAGGAGCGATGGTGCATCCTGACCCCGCTCAATCGCACCGATGACGCCTATCGCGGCGCCGTCGACACCGTAGCCGCACTTTGGCGCGCCGTCGGGGCGCAAGTCGACATCATGGACGCCGAACACCACGACCTTGCACTGGCCGTCACCAGCCACCTCCCGCACCTGATCGCCTTCACGCTGATCGGCGCGGCAGACGATCTGGAATCTGTCACAGAGGCTGAAATTATTAAATACTCCGCAGGCGGATTTCGTGACTTCACACGGATCGCAGCATCCGATCCGGTGATGTGGCGCGATGTTTTTCTGCACAACCGCGAGGCCGTCATCGAAGCCTTAGGAAGGTTCACCGAAGAGCTGATCGCGCTTCAGCGCGCTATCCGCTGGGGCGATGGCAAGGCGCTACACGCCGCATTCGAGCGCGGACAGGTGCTGCGCCAGGCAATCGTTGAGGCTGGACAAGAAACCGCATCGCCAAATTTCGGCAGAGACCAAAAAGGCGACGAAGGATCAGAACAAAATTAACAAGCCGCGTGGACAATCTGCGGCTGCGCCGCCGCGCCCTAAGCGTCGCCTTCTTCAAGCTTTACTTCGTGTCCCCACAAAGTCTCAATATGGGTAAGAAGCACGCCTTTGGTATCGTCGTTCAATTTACGGCCGTCATGCATTCTGTGTTGCAGCGTTAATTTGCGATCGCCTTCCAGCGCCGCAGCAACGACTTGAACATTAGGCTCATGCATGCCGATGTCATACATCGCCGCAAGACGTTCGCGCACCCGCCGATAGCCTTGATCATCATGAATGGCAGACACTTCCACATGGGTTTCTTTGGCGTCGTCGGCAATCGCGAAGAGATGAAAATCCCGCATAATTTTTGGCGACAAATACTGAAGGATGAAGCTTTCATCGCGGTAATTCGCCCAGGCGTCTTTCAAAACTTCGCGCCAGTCACCCGATCCCGCAATCTCCGGAAACCACTCTCGGTCTTCAGCTTTAGGGTCCTCGCAAATCCGCTTGATGTCCTCCATCATCGCAAAGCCAAGGGCGTAAGGATTAATGCCAGAATAGCGCGGATCGTCAAAGTCCGGCTGGAACACCACTGACGAATGCGAATGAAGAAACTCCAAAATCGCACCCTCGCCGATGGCGCCGCGATTATATAACTCTGTCATAATGTAATGATGCACGAAGGTCGCGCAGCCTTCGTTCATCACTTTAGTCTGCTTCTGCGGGTAGAAATATTGTGCGACATTACGCACAATCCGAACCAGCTCGCGCTGCCATGGGCGTAAAACCGGTGAGGCCTTTTCGATGAAATAAAGAAGGTTTTCCTCCGGCAATTTGATGTTGCGCACTTCGGCCTGGCGTTCTTCTTTTTCTTCTTCATCCTCTTCAATGTTCGGCAAAGTGCGCCAAATATCGTTAAAGTTCAGCTCTTCGTGTTCGGCGCGTGCGGCCAGTTTCGCCATCCGGTCAGCATCAGATAGCCGCGGCGGGCGAGAATAACGAAAGACGCCTTGGTCCATCAACGCGTGCGACGCATCGAGGATCGCTTCAACCTCTTCAAACCCGTATTCATCTTCACATTTGGCGATATATTTTTTAGCAAACTCAAGATAGGGCAAGATGCCTTCAGCATCTGTCCACTGACGGAAAAGATAGTTGTTCTTGAAAAAATGATTATGCCCGAAAGACGCATGCGCCATGACCAGAGCCTGCATGGCCATGGTGTTTTCTTCCATAAGATAGGCGATGCATGGATTGGAATTGATGACGATTTCATAGGCAAGGCCGGTATAGCCCTTTTGATACATCATCTGGTCGCGCGCAAAATGCTTTCCGAACGACCAGTGTTTATACATCAACGGCATGCCGTGAGACGAATAGGCGTCGAGCATCTGTTCAGAGGAAATGATCTCGATCTGGTTGGGAAAAATCTCGAGCTTCAGATCATTGAGCGCGATGTCTTCAATCGCCTCGAGCGCGCGCTGAAGGATTTCAAAATCCCAATTGGCGTCGTCGAAAATGAGGTTAGATTTTTCAACCACAGCTTCCATCACGCCACCTCGCGTTTGCTTTTGGAGAATAGCTCACGGAACACCGGAAAAATGTCCTGCGGTTTAGCGATGCGTGTTTGTGCAAAATTTTCCCACGTCGGCGCAAACGTACGGTAAGCGCGCCACAACTCTGCACCCGAATCCTCGTTTGAAAAAACTTCCAGCTCGCGCTCGTCGAGAATTTCGATATAGGCGTAATATTGAGAAATCGGCATGATGCTTTCGTTTAAAATCTCAACGCAACGCTTGGCATCGCCTGATTGCGTAAAACCGTCTGAGGCTTGCGCGACATAAATATTCCATTCATGGGCCGCAAACCGATCGCGCTGAACCTCCAGCATTTTATCAAGCGCAGTAGACACCACCGTACCGCCGGATTGGCGCGAGTAGAAGAAAGTCTCCTCATCGACCTCTTCTGCGTGATGGGTGTGACGAATGAAAACAATCTCAACACGCTCATAACGCCGCTTCAAGAACAGATAGAGCAACATGTAAAACCGTTTGGCGAGGTCTTTTTCACGCTCGCCCATAGAGCCCGACACATCCATTAGGCAAAACATAACGGCGGCAGTGGTTTCCACCGGTGTTGGTTCATAGGCGTTAAAGCGCACATCGAGCGGATCGATAAACGGCGCCCAACGGCGACGGCTTTCCATCGCTTCCAGCTTCGCGATGATATCTTTTCTCAGCGCTATTTCTTCATCACTTGGCTGCGCGATGCGTTCAAGCGCGAACAGGCGTTCTTTCAGCTCATTCATCTCCCGCGTCGAGGGACGATGAAGCGCCAAGCGCCGGCCATGAGCGTTGCGCATGGTGCGGATTAAATTCATGTTGGTGGGCGAGCCGGCAACGGTAATGCCGGCGCGTTTGTAAGCCGTCGCCTTAATTTCTTTCAAAGAGCGCTTGACGAGGTTGGGCAATTCCAGGTCTTCAAAAAAAATGTCGAGAAATTCGTCCTGCGTAAGCGTGAACTGAAACGCGTCCTCGCCCTCGCCATCAGTGCTCGCCTTCTTTCCCTTGCCTTTGCCGCCGCCTTTGGGCGGTTTTTTGATTTTGTCGCCTTTGCCAAATTCCTTGTTGCCGGGATGCACCATTTCGCGCTTGCCTGTTTCCGGATCGAGGCGAAAGCGCGGCTCGGCGGTTGACTTCGAGGGTATCGAAATCTTTTCGCCCTTTTCAATTTCCTTCAATGACCGGTCGCGCAGTGACTTGTTGACGGCTTCTTTAATTTGCGCCCGCGCGCGTTTTAGAAACCGCTGGCGATTGCCGAGCGATTTCCCTTTGGGATTTTTACGCCGATCAATGAAATGAGAAAAGGCCATATTAAGTTCCGGGGATTTAGGGCTCAGGGATCAGGATGTTTCACTTCTCCCCAACCCCGAAAGCCTTAATCCCTTTTATCATCCTGCCTTATTCACGCGCATATACCACTCAACAAGGCGGCGCACCTGACGCGGCGTATATCCGCGTTCCGTCATGCGGGAGACGAAGTTCTCGTGCTTGGCCGCGGTGTCGGAATCTTTCTGGGAGTCGAAAGAAATAACCGGCAGTAAGTCCTCGACCTGAGAGAACATGCGTTTCTCGATGACGTTGCGCAGCTTCTCATAGGATGTCCATGCGGGGTTATTGCCCTCATTATTGGCCCTCGCGCGCAAAGCGAATTTCACAACCTCGTTGCGGAAGTCTTTGGGGTTTGCAATTCCCGCCGGCTTTTCGATTTTTGATAGCTCGCCATCTAGCGTTGCGCGATCGAGAAGTTGGCCGGTATCAGGGTCTTTAAAGTCCTGATCTTCAATCCATGCATCGGCATAGGAAATATACCGGTCAAACAGGTTTTGTCCGTATTCACCGTAGCTTTCGAGATAGGCTTTTTGAATTTCCTTGCCGATAAAGTCAGCATAACGCTGCGACAATTCCGACTTAATGAAATCGAGATATTTCTTTTCGATCTCGTCGGGGAATTGCTCGCGCTTGATTGCATTTTCCAGCACATACATCATATGCACCGGATCGGCGGCGACTTCGTCGGTGTCGAAATTAAATGTTTCCGACAAAACCTTATAGGCAAACCGAGTGGATATCCCATCCATGCCTTCGTCAATGCCAGCAGCGTCACGATACTCCTGATGCGACTTGGCTTTCGGATCGGTGTCTTTCAGCTTTTCGCCGTCATAGATACGCAGCTTCGAATAAAGGTTTGAATTTTCGTGTTCCTTAAGGCGGGTCAGAACCGAGAACCGCGCCAGCAAGCCGAGCGTTTCCGGCGCGCAAGAAGCATCCGATAACTCTGAGCTCTCCAGAAGTTTTTCGTAAATTTTACGTTCTTCGGTCACCCGCAGAGAATACGGCACCTTGATCACATTGATCCGGTCAAGGAAGGCTTCATTGTTTTTATTATTACGGAACTGCTTCCACTCGCTCTCATTGGAGTGGGCGAGAATAATACCCTGGAACGGGATTGGCCCCAGCGCTTCGGTGCCAATATAATTGCTCTCCTGCGTCGCGGTGAGCAGCGGATGCAACACCTTAATAGGCGCCTTAAACATCTCGACGAATTCCAAAAGCCCCTGGTTGGAGCGGCACAATCCACCGGAATAAGAATAGGCGTCGGTATCGTCCTGGCTGAAATGCTCGAGCTTGCGAATATCAACCTTGCCAACCAAGGCGGAGATATCCTGATTGTTTTCATCGCCTGGTTCGGTTTTGGAAATAGCGATCTGGCGCAACTTCGACGGCAGCATGCGCACGACTTCGAATTTTGAAATATCCCCGCCGAACTCGTCCAAGCGCTTTACTGCCCAGGGGCTCATCAGGCCGGTAAGGCGACGTTGCTCGATGTTGTATTTCTCTTCAAGAAGGCTTTTTAATTTCGCCGACTGGAATAGCCCAAGCGGGCTTTCAAAGACCGGCGAGATTTCATCGCCCGCCTTCAAAACATAAATCGGATATGTTTCCATCAAATCTTTAAGGCGTTCGGCAAGCGATGACTTGCCGCCGCCAACCGGACCCAAAAGATAAAGGATCTGGCGCTTTTCTTCGAGGCCTTGCGCGGCGTGGCGGAGGAACGAAACGATACGCTCGGTCGTATCTTCCATGCCGTAGAACCCGTCAAAAGCCTTATAGCGGCGGATCGTGCGGTTAAAGAAAATTCGCGCCAGACGAGGGTCCTTCGACGTATCGATCATCTCCGGCTCGCCAATCGCTGACAGCATGCGTTCCGCGGCGCTGGCGTAAAGCATCGGATCATCGCGCGCTGCGAGCAGGTAATCGCGAAGGCTCATCGCCTCTTGTTTTACGCGTTGATAGCTTTCTGAAAAAGCGTCAAATATGTCGAGATTTTCGTCCATCATAATCGCCACGCTCACTGTTTACGCACCGGATCCCTGCAGTCCGCCGCTATTGGGAACAAAAAAGGCGCCGGTCTCAATGACCCAGCGCCCACCTTCGCTTTTGCCAACCTTGTCTTCGCCAGTTAAGGCGCGCCAAAACATCGCTACCATTCCACCCTGTTCAAACATATCCTTGAACAAGATGTGGGGTGTGCGCTCGGCGAAGCAAGACCACGCAAGCCGGGAATATCGCTCCCGCTCTTTGATCGCTTCATTGTGACATCGATACGCCATTTTGCCGCTCGCCAATTCGGTTAAAATGCTCTGTCTTCGTGCTCTCCGTCGCTCTTACCCGCCATACGCCCTAGGCTAATGTACTTGTCCCCGGCGCCCATACGCAGCGCGCAAACAAGGTTAATGCAAAGGGCCCTAATATTTCGTTTCGTGTTCTAAAAACGATGCAGAAAATATACAGCAAGAAGCCGCATTTGCGAACCGCGAGTTGATCCAAACTCTGCCCAACATTTGCCGCAATTGGTTTAAGATGCTGACGGACGGGCGCAAATTTGTAATGAGAAAAATTCTAACTTTAAATGCCGCCCTGTCCGATTAAACAATTCTGCTCCGGCTGTAGAAGTTTTGGTGATTCATCACGCTCAAAACACCACTTAGCGCTCTGAAGGTATGACTGCTAAGAATGTTCACAAAGAATCAAACTTTGTTTATTGATTGATAATTGACAGTAGAGAGGGGCGAAAATGCCAGAATATCTTAGCACAATAGTCGCAGCGCCAATGTCGTTTGCCACTGCAATCATGATGCAACCCCTCTGGCTGCAGGCCTGGGTCGGCTGGATGATGCTGGTGAATCTCGTCGGCGCCGTTGTATTTATCCGCAAGCCGGAGGCGAAGTGGGTTTTGGCGGCGATTGTTCCCGCTGCACTATTGATGATCTGGCTTTATGACCAATTCGGCTATCAGCGAATTTTGGGGCTGGCGCACGTGGCGTTCTGGACGCCGCTGATGATTTACCTGTGGTCACGCCGCAAGCGCTGGGACCTGCCGACGCTGCCCGGGAAATGGCTGGCCGCCGTTTTTGTCACCGATTTAACGTCGCTGGTCATCGACTATATCGATGTCGTCCGCTATCTGGCCGGGGAACGGCTTTAGCCGACGCTCTCAGAATCTCAGCTCTTAAATAGAATGGCGCCCACAATGTCCCTCTTTCCAAGCCTGCCGGACAACCCGCATCTCGCCGATGTTTATAAGAAATTTCCCGAATGCGTGAGACCTGTGCTTGCCTATCATGACCTCCTGTTGCGCGGCGACAGTCCGCTGACCGTTGCCGAGCGAGAATTGATTGCCGCTTTTGTGTCTGGTCTTAATGCTTGCAGTTTTTGCTTTGGGTCGCACAAAATTTATGCGCAAGCCTTCGGCATTGACGAAGCCGCCATCGATGCAATGGTCAAAGATATCGATAGCTCAGGCATCGACGACAAGCTGAAGCCGCTCCTGAAATATGTCGCCAAGCTCAAGGATCTACCATCTAAGTTAACGCCGGCCGACGCGAAATCCGTCTATGACGCCGGCTGGTCTGAGCGCGCCCTGTTCGACGCGATCCAGGTCGCCGCGCTGTTCAACTATATGAACCGCATCATCGAAGGAACCGGGGTGACGTTTAGTTATGCGGAAAACCCGCCAAGCCAGGACGAAATGGCGGAACGGCGCACCCGGCTCTATTCCGACTGGGCCAAGCAAATCGGTCTCGATTAAGCGCGCGCCAGTTTCGCCTGCCGCCTGATATGGAAAAATACCAACGGGCTCGAAATCGCAGCGAAAAAACACCAGACCGACGTGCCGGTGTAATGGAAGGCGAGTTCCGTAATAACCGACCCAGCGAGAACCGCCCCGCCGAACGCCATCACATAGCGGTGACGCGAAAGTATGAGCGGCGCTGTAGTCGCCAGCACGTAAAGACCCACAAGTTGTTTTTCGAATTCATGGTCCGTCGCATATCGCAGGCTGTGATTGACGACTCTGACTGTGTAGTCATTCTGGATCAGGATCACGGCCATCGCCACAGACACCACGAGCCCGCCCGCAAGCAAGATGTAAAGTGACCAGCGCCTGCGTTCTTCACTCTCCATCAATAATACTGAGAGCGGGGTATAGGTCGGCCAAAAAACCTGCGCGAGAAAAAGATAAGCGACGACCTGCTCGCGCGGCGGTGCTCCGCTCGAACCGAGCGACAGCCAAATCCCCCCCTCAATCAGCTGATGGACAGCAAAGATAAGGGGGATCAGCGCAAAGGCGAGGCGCTTTTTCTCCGGGCGCTGCGCCAGCGTCGCTACGCCGACGCCAGTAAGGAGGGCGGCGGCGGCAAAGCTGGCGGCAGGGGAAAAGCACATGTTTGCTGTTAGCCTCGCGCCAAACTCTCATCAATCAACTTTGCCAGGGCATCAGCGCCAAACACCTTGGTGAAGGCGCCCATGCGCGGACCTTCGGACTGGCCAAAGAGGACCTCGTAGAGGCCCTTGAACCAGTCGCGGATATTTTCATAGTCCTGCGCCTTGCCCGCATCGAAGACCGCGGTTTGATAAACGTCCTCATCGGCGGCGTCGCCAAGCTCTTTGAGGCGAACGCTCAGCATCTCGAGGCCTGCACGTTCGCGCGACGTTGGCGGCCGGAATTTTTTATGCGGCTTAATGAAATCATCAAAATACCGGCCGGCAAATTTTATCAACTCGTCCGTAGCTTTCAGTTCTGCGCGGCTGGCGTCCGGGCGATATTTTTTCACAAAGCCGTGCAAAAGCTGAGCGTCAGCGGAACCCGATGCGCTCACCAGATTCAACAGCAAGGCAAAACTCACCGGCGGCACATCCGCGGGCGGCGTATCGCCGTGAATATGCCAGGCCGGATTGTCGAGCGCCTTGGCGCCGTCCTGGTCGCGATATTTGCTGACGAAAGTCCAATATTCATCCGCCGCTTTGGGAATGACGTCGAAATAAAGTCGCTTGGCTTTCTTCGGGGCCTGAAAAACGTAGAGAGAAAGGCTCTCCGGCGACGCATAGGTGAGCCATTCATCAATAGAAATGCCGTTGCCCTTTGACTTTGATATTTTCTTGCCGGCCTCATCGAGAAACAGCTGATAGTTGAACCCTTCCGGCGGTTCTCCGCCCAGCGCGCGTACAATACGGGAAGAAAGTTTTGTCGATTCGGTGAGGTCCTCACCGGCCATTTCATAATCGACGCCAAGCGCAAACCACCGCCCCGCCCAGTCAGCTTTCCATTGCAGCTTCACAGCGCCGCCTGTCACTGTAGTCTTGACCCGCTCGCCGCTCTCATCTTCGAAAACAACAGTTCCCGCTTCGGCGTCGCGCTCCAGCATCGGCACATAAAGGACGCGGCCGGTCGATGGCGATATTGGCAAGAACGGCGAGTAGGTTTTCTTCCGGTCATCGCCAATCGTCGGCAATATGATGTTCATCACGTCATCATATTTTTTAAGCATCCGCATCAGCATTTCATCAAATCGGCCTGACATGTACTCTTCCGTTGACGAACGGAACTCATAGTCAAATCCGAACTGATCAAGGAAGGCGCGCAGCCGTGCGTTATTGTGGTCGGCGAAACTCTCATATTCGCCGCCAAACGGGTCGGGAACCTTGGTTAGCGGCATCTGGAGATATTGCTCCAGCATCTCCTTATTGGGGACGTTGTCCGGGACCTTGCGCAGGCCATCCATGTCATCTGAAAACGAGATCAGTTTGGTCTCGCAGCCGGTCAACAATTCAAACGCCCTGCGCACCATGGTTGTGCGGGCGACCTCCTGAAAGGTCCCGATATGTGGCAGACCGGACGGGCCATAACCGGTCTCAAAGATGACCGGCCCCGCCTTCTTCACGCGCTCCATGCGTTTGACGAGGCGGCGCGCCTCCTGAAACGGCCAGGATTTGGCGGCCTCAGCATCGGCCTGCGTAAAGGATTTGATCGGTTGGGTGGTCATGGGCGTTGCTTTCAATCACGGCTTGCAAGCCCGTGCTATTACGGCGGGCAGGAAGGCGGGGCAACTGAAATCATGCAGGCATCAGATAGGGTGCGAAATCACAAATCCGTAAAAGCACGACGCCACTGCCGCGAAACGGCATCCCAGTTGAAATTTTGCCGGGCGCTTTCAAAACCACTGTCCGATAATTGCGTTGCGAACTGCGGATCCTCCGCCAACCGATCCATCTGTCCTGCAAGCGCGGCGACAATCTCGTCATCAGGGCCCGGATCAATGCGGATAGCCGTTGCATCTGTTGTTAAGAGCGTGGGCCCGCCCCAGTTGAGGCAAATTACCGGCAGCCCCATTGATAGCCCTTCTTGAACCACAATCCCGTTGGCTTCCGCCATGCTTGGAAATACAAATCCGCGATAGTTCGTCAATTCCCGGATGAGGTCATCATGGCTTGGCAACCATCCGCGCAGCGTTACCCGCTCGCCAACGCCCAATTCATCAATAAGCGCTTGCAACATTGCCTGCTCCGGGCCTGACCCAAATATATCGAGCGTCACCGGGGTTTCGGTTTTAGCAACAGCGCGGATAGCGAGATCGACGCCTTTATGCGGCACCAGGCGGCCGGTAGCGACGAACCGATAATTGACGCCGACATGGGAAATTTTTGACAGACCCATGATCTTATCTGAAACGCCGGAATCAAATACATCGCGCATCTGCGCATCGTTGGCGCCTGCCCACTTTAAAGACTGGCGCGTGCGTTCGCCTCCAGAGATAAGAATTTTATCAAACCCAGCCTTATCGTTGAGGACGGCTCCAACTGCGTGTTGCGCCATAAAATGAAGAATACGTCGCACGCTTAGTTGAAATGGTTCGCGTGATCTCAAAGCGGGTGGGTAGTAGATATTGCCTGTGATCGGCCCCAGCACGCTCTTCGATCCCCGCACAGGAAACCGCGGTATGATCGGCGACACCGGACCCAAAAAATGAAAAACCGTTTCCGGCGCTTCTGCAAATATTGACTGAATAAGTCTTCGCGCCGCCAAAAAGAACGGTACGTCCACCAGTGAACGAAGAACTCTCGAACGCCAGAAAAATATTTGCCAGAAACCGTCTTCAACGAATCGAACATCAAGCTTGTCCGGAAATTGGTCTAGGTGTCCCCTTGACCGGGCATGGGTCAACAATGTGACGTCGTCGCCATTAGCGAGCAAATGCGAAATATACTGAAAAGCCTTGATCGCCTCGCCGGCAAGATTCTCCGAAACGTTCGGCGCGATAACGACAATTTTCATGAGAAATAGCCTATATGAACAGTAGACGGCGTTTAGCCCAACACCTAAAGCATGCTGGACAGGTGTTGCAAGAATTTTGCCACCGCCATGCGTAGCAGGGTTAAACGGAAAAGAAAGCACTCGCAATGATCGCAGAATTTGCTCCCGCCTTTGTCGCCGCGTTCGTGACGCTCTTTATCGTGATCGATCCGATCATGGTGACCCCAATATATGCGTCATTGACACGTGGTGAAGAAGCCAAACAACGCCGGCGGGTGGCAATGGAGGCAGCGTTTATCGCGGCCAGCCTTTTGACCTTCTTTGGCCTGGCCGGTAACCTTATGCTTCACCATCTCGGCATCTCAATGGCGGCTTTCCGCACGGCGGGCGGCATCTTGCTGTTCTTAATGGGCTTTCGGATGTTTTTTGAGCCGGATGGCGAACTGGAAGCGAAAACGCCAGGGCCGAAAGCTTCCGCGCGCGAGAATATCGCATTTTTTCCACTCGCCATTCCACTCATGGCCGGTCCCGGCGCTATCGCCACCATCATGTTGTTAATGGGCGAGCCGGAGGCGAGCCTGGTAGAGCGCGGCGCAGCGCTTGCGGCGACCTATGCGGTGCTGTTATCCGGGGTTCTTATTATGGCTTTTGCCGGAAAAATTTCCGACGCTTTGGGCCGTACCGGGATGAATGTGATCTCTCGTCTGCTCGGTATGCTGCTGATGGCGCTATCAACCCAGTATGTTTTTGACGGCGTCAGGGTCGGCATACTGGAAAAAATTGCAGGCCCAGCCGGAGTTTAAAGCTCTCTATCAATCAGCGCTTTTGTATCTACAAATCCATTGCCCCCAGGGGTTGCGCCATAACGCAATGTCCCGCCACGCAAAGAAGCCCCGGCGCCATCGCCGGCGCAAACAAAACGCGTAACCTCTTGCGCGCGAGATTTTCCGTCGCCGGTCCGACAATAGGCCTCTAATGCGCCAAGCGCGCCATCGCAGGATAATGTGAGGCTGACCTCATCAGGCCAATTGGCGGCCGAACGCCAGTCGATTGAGGCGGTGATTGAGCTGCCGCATACCGACTGCGTATAGGCGACCTCGCGATTGAGGGCGGCTTCCTCCGCGTCGCGCACGCGCAGCTCCTTTAGCGACTGCGCCGATGCGCCAGCGAACAAAAGCGAGCTGAAAACGCAGGCAACAGCCGCACGGGCAGCCCAGACCATCGACATGGAATTAGAAAGCGCCATAGCTCGGATCTTGCTTCCCCATTGCGGCCCTTTTGCGACATCACAGAGCTTATATCGGCCAAATTCTGCAACTTTTCGTTATGATTACAGCGTCTCTTCCAAAAAATGCGCCACTGCAGCAGATGATGGACGGCCATCAATATCTTGGCCCGGAACATACCTGATCTTCAAAACACCAGCATCGAGCTCGATGCCGGGTGCGGTTGCCGGCGCGAAAAACACCCTGTTGATCCGGCTGGCGATGATGCGGGCGCCCGTTGGGTCATCAGCGACATCCTTGACGCCATTGGCCGCGCGTATGACGGCGTCGCCTAGCACCGCCGCATTTTCATGTTCGGTTGTTGGCGCCGCACCAAGGTCAAAAATAATTGGCGCCCCGGTAGCGGCGCTGACATAGGCGGTCGCCGCCTGCGCACGCCGCATCGCAGTTGCGTATTCCGCAAAACCGAGGCGCAACGTAGCGTCATCGCCAAAAGATTTGGAGGCCGCGAGCCCGCGCCCCTCGCCCGGCCAAAACACCGTCGCTCCGCCATAAGACGCTATCCGCATCATCGTGTCGCCCTCAGCATTTTTGTAAATCAGGTCGCCGCGAGGGCCACGCGTCGGTTTAACCAAATATATCTCCGCAGCTGGATCTTCAGGATCGATGGTGCAGTCGAACCGCAGATCGTCCGGCCCGCACAAAAATTTAATCCGCGCCTCGTTTGAATAGTCCTCAAACAACAGCGCGCGGTCATCGGACGCCAAGACGTAGCGCTCAATGGTGATGCGTTTAGCGCGCGTCGCAGGCCGGTGACGCCTTTTGCCAACCAACGCCGAGAACGGGTCCGAGGACTGCGCCAGAACGAATTGTGTCGCGGCAGGCTGGGTTGCAACAAACGTCGCTGCGGGGGTGTCTGTTTGCGCGACCGCAGCGCTAAAGAAAATAACGCCTGCAGCCAGGATCGCTGAATATATCGCCGCCTGTGCCACTATTTCCTATTTCCCATAGCGCAATTACAAATACCGGTTGTCCTGCTGACCGGTAACCTAGCATTGTAATTTGGTGAAATAAGGGCCCCGCCGCGAAAAAATCGCGGGCGGTTTACCGGTTATTGACCGTATTTTTGAGGCGACAGCTTATGCGGCGATATATTGGCCGCCATTGGCGGTCAGAACCGCGCCGGTAATGAAACCCGCTTTATCGTCCGCTAGAAACGCAACGCAATCGCCAATTTCGTCCGCTTCACCGAGCCGGCCCACAGGAATTTGCGCAGTAATTGACTGCAGCACCTTGTCATCCAGCGCCGACACCATATCGGTCGCGATATAGCCGGGCGCGACGGCATTGACAGTTACGCCTTTGCGCGCGCCCTCCTGCGCAAGCGCTCGGGTCAATCCGATCATGCCGGCCTTGGCGGCGGAATAATTGGTTTGACCCATCTGCCCTTTCTGGCCGTTGATTGAGCTTATGTTGACGATGCGCCCGAAGCCGCGCCCGCGCATGCCCGGAAATACCTGATGCGACATGTTGAAGACCGAATCGAGATCGGCGCGCATGACCTCCGACCATTGCTGCGGCGTCATCTTGTGGAAGAAGCTATCGCGGGTAATGCCGGCGTTGTTGACGAGAATGTCAGTTGGACCTTGCGCGGCCTCAATTTCACTAACGCCGCCTTTGCACGCCTCATAATCGCCGACATCCCACTTATATACGTTTATGCCGGTTTCATCGGTGAACTTTGCCGCCGCTTCGTCATTGCCTGCATAGGTTGCTGCAACGGTGCAGCCTTTCGCCTTCAGGCGCCGTGCAATGGCCGCACCGATCCCGCGGGTGCCGCCAGTGACAATTGCGTTCCTGCTCATATGTCATTCTCCCACCGTTTTTCGCCGGCATTACCGGCTGATTGAACTACCGCTCCACACACATGGCGATGCCCATGCCGCCGCCAATACACAACGTCGCAAGGCCTTTGGATTTTTCGGACCGCTGCATTTCAAAAATCAAAGTCGTCAGGATACGCGCTCCGGAAGCGCCGATCGGATGACCGAGCGCAATCGCACCGCCATTGACGTTGACCTTGTTCGGATCCCAATCCAGCTCCTTGCCGACCGCCAGCGCCTGCGCCGCAAAGGCTTCATTCGCCTCGATCAGATCGACATCATCAAGCGTCCAGCCGGCTTTTTTGAGCGCAATGCGCGTGGCCGGCGCCGGACCAATGCCCATGATCGACGGGTCAACACCGCAATGCCCCCAAGAGACAATACGCGCCAGCGCGGGCAAGTTACGGCTGTCCGCCTCTTTTTCCGACATCACGACGAGCGCCGCAGCGCCGTCATTGAGGCCGGATGAATTCGCCGCCGTGACCGTTCCGCCATCGCGCTTAAACGCGGGCTTAAGCCCGGAAATGGAATCAAGCGTCACGCCGTCGCGAGGATATTCATCCTCGTTGAAAATAACGGTTCCTTTGCGCGTCTTGACAATAACCGGCGCAATTTCGTCGTGAAACTTGTTGGCTTTTTTTGCGACTTCAGCTTTGTTCTGGCTGGCGACCGCAAATGCATCCTGCTCTTCACGGCTGATTTCAAATTTCTCCGCCAAATTCTCTGCGGTCTGTCCCATATGGTAATTGTTAAATGCGTCCCACAGACCGTCCGTAATCATCGTATCGGCAAAATTCGCAGGACCCATTTTTACACCGCTGCGTAAGAGGGCTGCGTGGGGCGCCTGGGACATGCTTTCGTGACCACCGGCAGCGACAACATTGGCGTCGCCAAGTTGGATCGCCTGGCTCGCCATCGCCACCGCGCGCAAACCCGATCCGCAAACCTGATTGATGGTAATCGCCGGAACTTCATTGAGGACGCCCGCGGCAAGGCTTGCTTGCCGGGCCGTATTCTGGCCGAGGCCGGCCTGAAGCACATTGCCCATGACGACTTCGCCGACATCCTCGCCGGTGATGCCCGCGCGCTCTATGGCTGCAGAAAGCGCCGCTTCACCAAGCTCCACGGCTGAAACAGTGCTTAATCCGCCTCCAAAAGAGCCAATCCCGGTTCTTGCCGCCGAGACTATAACCACTCCGCTCATAATTCCTCCTGATCTATAAAACCGGCCACAACCTCCGATTAAGCGCTATTATAAGCGCACATCGTGCGAAGAGCCCATATTCTCAACCACTTAAGCAACTGACAAAGCCTTGCGGCGTAGATATGCAAGTTCTATTTTCATGCTATAGCAAGATTAGCAAGCGCACAAAAACATTGCGCCGCAACAAATTGCTGATCGGACCGGTCTATTGGTTCTGAGCGGCCGGTATGGGAGGAAACGCCTCATGACTGACAAAAGCGCCAAAGGGCGAAAAAATGGCGCCGCAGGTGAAGCGACCGTCATCAAGAAATATGCAAACCGCCGTCTCTACAACACCGCAACGAGTTCTTATGTGACGCTCGATTTTCTGGCCGAGATGGTCAAGAACGGCGAGGACTTTGTCGTCTATGACGCAAAGTCCGGCGATGACATTACGCATTCCGTCTTGACGCAAATTATTTTCGAGGAAGAAAACAAAGGGCAAAACCTATTGCCGATACAATTCCTGCGGCAATTGATCAAATTCTATGGCGACAGCCTACAAAGCTTTGTGCCGTCCTATCTTGAGATGAGCATGGACTCCTTCGCAAGCAATCAGGATGCTTTGCGACAGCGTATGCGCGACACTTTAGGCGCGACGCCCGGCTACTCTATATTTGAAGAGAGCGTGCGCAAGAATATGGAGCTATACCAGCAGGCGATGAAAATGTTGTCGCCGATGAGCAATATCTATGCTGGCGCCGGTACGCCGACAAAACCCGCCGAGGACCCCGGTCAAATCGATGATTTAAAATCGCAACTCGCGGCGCTACAGGAAAAGCTTGAGCGGCTCGAGAAAAAAGGCGCGTAAAAAAATGGCGTATTATTGGAAACGGTCGAGCCGCTCGGGCGGCTCGTTCGGAGCGCCGTCGGGCAACCAGTCGGGGTTCGTCTCGGGTTTGCCGAGCAAAAAGCCCTGAAGGAAATCTACCCCAAGACCTTTCAGCAGCACCGCATCAGCTTCATTGTCGACCCATTCGGCGACGGTTTTCATGCCGAAGTTACGCGCCAGGTCTAGAAGCGTACGCACAAAGATCTGGTTGTCGCGCGACGACGACACGCCTGTAACGAAGGATCCGTCGATCTTCAAAATATCGATGTCCATCGCTTTGAGATTTCGAAACGACGTATAGCCGGCGCCAAAATCATCAATACCAAACGAGCAACCAGCCTTTTTCACTTCCGAGACAAATTCAATCGAGGCTTCAATCGCATCGATGACCTGGGTCTCCGTCAGCTCAACCGTAATGCGCTTGGCCAGTTCGGGATAGGCGCGTAGATGGGAAATATACCCCTCCGACCAGACAAAGTCTTTCACTGTCTCAAGCGCAATATTCACATTGAGATGAATATCCGGGCAAACCGCCAATGTGTTCGTCGCAAGCTCCAGGACACGCCGGTCCAGAAGGTGCACAAGTCCCAGACGTTCGGCAGGCGGAATAAACTCCGGCGCCGGAATTTCCTGACCATCCTCACCACGCATGCGAATCAGACATTCGAACTTTTTCGGCGTTTCGCCGATATCAGAAACGATAGGCTGAAAAGCAAGCATGATGCGGCGCTCATTAAGCGCGGTCAAAATGACGTCGGACATGTGGCTATTGCGCCGGCGCAGGCTGATTGTGTCGGTCTTTTCTGAAAAGGCAGACCAGCTCGACTTGCCAAGGCGCTTGGCCGCGTCAAGCGCGGCTTCAGCCCGAACCATCGCCGCATTCGCCTCGCCCGCCTGCTCTGGCAGCATCACCGCACCGAGGCCGATCGAGGCGGCGATGACGCCGCTACGCGTTTCGATGACGCTTCGCCGAACGGCGTTCATCAGCCGGACGCATATCTCTCGCAGACGTTCTTCGCCGCAATCGTCGATGACAATGCCAAATTTTGTGCCTGCGACACGGCCCACTTTGCCGTCCGGGCCGATCTCTGCCGCAAGCCGTTGCGACAACTCAAGGATGACCTTGTCGGCGGCCTCAAAGCCGAAATCAGCATTGACCGCGCCAAGGTCGTCAATCCCGGCGAGCAAATAGACTGCGCCTTTGCCGGTTTCCCGCGCACGCGCAATGGTGAGGTCAATTTCCTTGCGCAGGTGAACGCGATTGAGAAGGCCGGTCAGTTCATCGTTTTGCGCCAGCCAAAACATGCGTTCTTCGCGTTGCTTCTGGCCTTCGATCGACCGGATAATACTGATCAGTCGCTTGACCTGGCCGGACCCGATCCAGCCGCCGCGCTCTTCGACCCAATGCGCCTCGCCATCATCACGGCGCAGCTGGTATTCACAAAAATAGCTATTTGCAGCGCCCGAAAACGCCTCCGAGCGAGCTCGATCCGCCACGCCCACAATACGTTCGTCGAAAGCGGCGAGCGTTCCCACCGTGCGCGCATTGTCAACGCCGAGAATACGCGCCGCCGCAATTTCATCTGACCAGCTCAATAGGTTCTGATCGGGATCGTATTCAAACATCGTCTGGAGTGAGCCTTCATCCGCCAATGGCGCCGCATCGGCGGCATCTCCAAAAGAACCATTTATTGATGATTGAGACGCGCCGGTTTCCACCGTTTGCGCGTTCGAATTTTTACCGGGAAACGCTTGTGCGTTTTCTGCCATCTGACCCACTCACATATATAACGAGTGACCCTATACAGAGAGCGGTAAATAAAATTTGAAATTCGCCCAGTCACGGCGCCGATATTGCGCTTCTCTAACTATGAAACGAATTGTTAACCTTCCCGCCTTGCGACCAGTCCAACCAAGCACAGCCGTTGCTGCGCCAGGCAGCAGGCGCCCTGAAAAAAAATGCGTCCCAAAACGGCACACGCCATCAATTTCGTGTCGCCGATTAGCCGCAGTCCGGCACGGCCTGCTAACCCAGGCCTATACCTGGAACGACAGCAAGGATGACTGTTTGTTAGGGCGGGTTATCGATCTCAGAGTTTAAGTGGCAGAGCAGTCAAGGGGCGGCAATGCCGCCGCCAACCGAAAGATCCCTACGCGCCGTTACTGTAGTGACAATGAACCCGGCCATAAAATCAAGAAATGTCATCGACATGAAAATGAAGAATACGGAATTTCCAAAGCCCTTCACGATGATGAAAAGCAGCAGCGAGGCGACAAATACGACCACCGACAGAGCGTGATTCATAATTGATTCCGAGCCGGTTTTTGTCGCGCGCAAAAGCTCAACGAACAATAGCCCCATGCTGGCGAGGAGAAATACGTCGCCCCAGGTCACGTTCCACTCGTCGGTGGACACCATCGGCAACACCACGAACGTCAGGTCGTACCACGGCAGATCGGGTGTGCTCGCCGCACCGGTCAGTGTTAAAATCGCGAAAATGATCAGACTTATCGCCAGCAATGGAAACATCTGGTACATGACGCGCATCCTCCCTCGTTACTATTGTCCCCCGCAAGTCTGCGGCCCAGCGCCCACTTTACCACAGCCAGCGGCGGCAAAAAGCTTTTAATCATCGACTTCGCGAATTGATTTGGGCGACCGTGACCGGGCCACAAGCCATAAAACTCCCATTAAATCACGGATCGCCACCAAAAACCGGCCAAAATTGGTGTATTTTGAAGCTCCATGCATGCGCGCGCGGTGGGAGACCGGGAGATATTCGACTGTAAATCCCTCCCGGCGCATCAGCGCAGGGAGATAGCGGTGCATATGGTCAAAATAGGGTAATCGCAAAAAAGCCTCACGATAGAAGATCTTTAACCCGCACCCGGTGTCTGTGGCCCCATCCTTCAATAGCGTGCGGCGTATGCCATTGGCGAGATTGGACGCCCATTTCCGCGCCGCCGTATCCTGCCGATCCTGGCGCTCGCCGGCGACCATGGCAAGGTCGCCTCTGTCTTTACCGGCCTCCAATGCCGCCAGAAGGCGCGGAATATCTGCCGGATCGTTCTGTCCGTCGCCATCGAGCATGGCGACGATGGCCGCCTTCGCCGCCAGGACGCCGGTGCGCAGCGCGCGGCTCTGTCCAGCATTTTCGCCATGCTCCAGAATGCGCAATTGCGGAATTTCCGATTTGAGGGTTTTGAGGATCGCGCCGGTATCATCCGTAGACCCGTCATTGACGACGATGATTTCAAAATTGCGCCCGCAAAGCGCGGCGGCGATTTCAGCAACGAACGCCGTTGCGCCGCCGGCCTCGTTCAGCATTGGCGTTACGACGGCGACCTCGGGTTTGTCACCAGCAGGCTCTGGCCAGGCGAGGAAGGCGGGAAGACCGCAATGGTGTTCGTGCAAGCTCATTTGTCGCGGCTCATAGCCGATCTTTTGCGCCCGGTCACCTATGGGCGACTTCCCGCCCAGGCCGCGCCCTTGCCGTGATCTGCGGCCTCACTTATTCCAATGCCATGAAGTCTCGCTGAAAATATTTACCGCGAGAGCATTCGGAGCGACCCCACGAACAATGCCCAATCCTAAACAAGACTATCAGATGTTAGCGTCGTTCTGGTTCTGGGCCGCCGCCGCAACCACATTACGCGTTCTGGTCCTCATCTTATCGGACGCCAATCTCGGACCCGATGAGGCGCAATACTGGTTTTGGTCGCGCGATCTCGATTTCGGCTATTTCTCCAAGCCCCCGGTCATCGCATGGGCGATTGCTGCAACCACCACTATTTTTGGCAATGCAGAATGGGCGGTGCGGCTCTCCGCGCCAATATTTCATTTTGGCGCGAGCGCTTTCATCTACTCCATGGCGAAGATACACTTTGATCAGCGCACTGCCTTCTGGGCGGGTATTGGCTGGCTGACACTGCCCGGCGTCATCTTGTCGAGCTTCGTTATCACAACCGATGCGCCGCTGCTTTTTTTCTGGTCGGGCAGTCTTTACTTTCTGTTCCGCATCATCGGGCGGAACACGAGTGGTCAGAAACCGCCAACCCTGTTCGACTATAGCGGGCTCGGGGTAATGATCGGTCTCGGCTTCCTATCAAAATATGCGATGCTGTTTTTCATCGCAGCGCTCTTAATCAGCATTGTTATTTCTCCGTCGGTACGAAAAGCACTGATTAAACCGGGCGGAATTTTTGCAGCGCTCATCGCCGCTGGCTTTGCTGCTACCAATATGGTCTGGAACGCGGCGAACGACTTTCAAACCCTCTCTCACACCGCAGCGAACGCCAATTGGAACACATCCCTTTTTCAACCGGCGGCGTTGGTCACTTTTCTGACTCAACAATTTGCCGTGGCCGGTATAATTCCTTTTGCGGTTTTGCTTTTCGCTGCAATCCGTTGGCGCCCGGCGCTGGCTACACGCTGGAAGATGACAACGCTTCTGGTTTTCGCGCTGACGCCTCTGGCAATTGTCACAACCCAGGCGTTTATCTCCCGCGCCCACGCCAATTGGGCGGCAGCGGCCTATCCGACTGCGATCTTATTTGTCACGGCATGGCTTTTGCGCCATCGCGCCGGTGCTTTTGTGAAGGCTAGCATTGGCCTTCACGGCATATTTTTTCTTGCCTTCTGCGGCGCCATAACAAACCTTTCCCTGATTGACCGCGCGGGGCTGTCGTCAGCGACGCAGGAGATCAGAGGCTGGCGAGAGCAGAGCCATGCGATCGCCGCGATGGCCGATGGATATGATGCGATCGTCATTGATGATCGGGCCTTGATGGGCGCAATGTTGTATTATCAGCAACACTCGCCGGTTGAAATTGTCGCCATCGACCCGAATAATAACGCCGACAATCATTATGAAATTTTCAAACCCTTTGATCCCGACCGGCATCAAAGGGTTTTATTCGTCACAACCCGAAGCGACGATGCGCATGTCAATTACCGTTTCACAACAATAATACCCCTTGGACCGCAAACGGTTGCCCTTGGCGGCAACCTTGCCCGCACCTATCACCTGTTTGATATTTCCGGTTACTACGGCGCCCGATCGAAACCATCGAACGCAAGTTAACGCGACGAACGACGCGCTGATATGGCGCGCGCGCGCGCAATGCCGCGCATACCGGTGCGAGCGCAGATGCCGGCGAGCCGTAAAAATTTTCCAATTGCGCGGCGAACAAATAAAAGGCCGAAAGACAGCCATAATAGGCCCGCAACCAGCCACAAAAAGGCGCGCGGATAGGTATCCGCGAAGTGCGTGTTAAAATAGCGAATAACGCCGGCGGTTTTTCGCGCCTCAATTTTCACTGGATTAGCCCGGCTCGAGCTCTTGAAATGGATAATGCAGACATTGGGGTTAAAATAAACCGCACCGCCCGCATTAGCGAAGCGAAGGCAAAAATCAACATCTTCAACATGGAGAAAATATCGCTCATCCATGCCGTCAATTGCGTCATAGTCTTCCCTAGGCAGAAGAAAGCACGCGCCGGAAATTGTCGGCGTCGGCGCGACATCTTGCGGACAGGGCTGTGCATGGAGGTTGAAGCGACGAAAATAGGGATGGCGAGGGGCGAGCCTGTATAGCCGCGAGGCCTCAACAAACGCCCGCCATGGCGTCAAGGTCTCGCGCCGCGAGCCTTGCTGTTCTGTTCCATCAGGATCGACAAGTTTTGCGCCCATCAGCCAGGGGCGCGCAAGGCTCGTAGCATCATTTAGCATGCGTGCAGCGCCGCCCGCTGGCATCACCGCGTCAGGGTTGAAGAACAAAAGGCAGTCATGCCTGGCGGCGGCGGCGCCCAGATTACACGCCGCCGCGAACCCGATATTACCCTGCCCGGATATGACTTGAACCGGCGCGCCGCTACTGCTTTCTTCCACGGCGCCGGCAACGGCGCCGGCAAAGTTCCCGTTATCAACAAGAATGATTTCGCCGATTTCCGCCTGCTCGCGCAGAGACGAGATGGATCGCGCCAGCACCGGTCCGGTGAAGTAGCTGATAACAATGGCGGTAATCGCAGGGGCGGGAAGCGCCGATGCACCGGCCCCGTCAACGCTGGTCGCTGGTAAGTCTTTGCTGGATTGTGAGTTTGACCCCATACGGATTATCGCGACCAATTTTGCTGTAGAGAATAAGATAACGCCGCACCCATGCCCGCAAGCGCCATCGCCGCCAACCGCCAGACCTGCCACAAGCTGCCTTCAACCGCCATTGAGACCGCAATCGCTGCAATCGCGCCGACAATGGCCGCAAGTACCGCAGCAGGCGGGTTGGCCTCTTTCAACACTTTCATGCCGCAATAAACAAATGCCGTGAAAGAAAGAACGCCCGGCAGCCCAAGCTCGAGCCAGATCTGCAGGAAAATATTATGCGGATGCGTCGGCATCAGTTCGAGCGGCGCACCGGCGCCCGGCACGCTGATGAGCGGTGCGGTTTCCTGCCAGGCGCGCGCAAAATCTGCGCCATGCCCAAAGGGCAGCCCCGCCGGAATTTTCGCAGCGACCGACTGCCAGACTGCAACCCTGTGCAGCCATGATGCGGGAAGCCCGTCGCCTACAGACTGAAATATCACTTCCACCGGCAACAGGGCCGCGATTGGCGCCAACAACAACAGCACAATCACCGCCCAACCGGCCGCCATAATTGTCCGTCGCGGAGCCTTGAAAGCAAAAACACCGCCTACCAGCCCTGCAGAAATCGCAAAAGCATTTGCCGAAACATCGTTTGAAAATGCCGCCGCGACGCCGAGCGTCAAGAGAGCAAGCGCAGCATAGCGGTTCCAGATAAGCGAAACGATGATGGCCGCAGGAAACAGCGCCGGCGCCAGCGCCGTCACGCCGCGACCGAGCGCGATAATGTCTTTCGTTCGCTCCGGTGACGGATCATCCGGCGGCAAGAGGCTGCGCAAAAGACCGCCGCTCATTCCTTCCAGCAGCAAGACGGCCATGCCGGCGGCGATGGAAATCGCATAGGCGTAAGACAGACGATAACTCCAGACGCGCGAAAGATGGAGAGAGAACCAGACGACACTGCCGCCTACGAGAACTGGCGCCAACACGTATAAGGCAAGCGAGAGTTGACCGCGCGGCGACCAGAACCCCGACAGAAAAATCCACAAACAAAACCCGATGATGGCCGCAAAACCGAAAAAGAACGGGTTGCGAAGGTCCGGCTGGTCAAACAATTGACCAAAAGCCGACTGCCAGAAATCGCCGCGCGCAAACGCCGGAAGGCTGGCGAGGAGAAGCCAGGGCGCAACGCCCTTATGACCGAACACCACCGTTAGCGGCAACAATACGAACAGGCCGAACAGAAAATAGAGACTGATGCGGTCTCGCTGTTGTCGCAGGCCGCGGCGCATTCCGGGTTACTCAGCCTGGCGCATATCCGGCGCCAGGGCTTCCTGTGTTAAAGCCGCGACCGCTTCATCGCGCGAGACAACTTGCTGGTTCTTTTCGCCGAGACGCCGCAGGGAAACTTTTGCCTCCTCCGCTTCGCGCGCGCCGACAACGGCGATCACCGGAACTTTCGCATGGGAATGTTCGCGGACTTTGTAATTGATTTTCTCGTTGCGGATATCGAGAGCGACCCTGAGGCCCTTGGCCTCAAAAGCCGCCGCCGTCTCGCGCGCATAATCGTCCGCTTCCGACGTGATCGTCGCGACCACGACCTGCACCGGCGCCAGCCACAATGGGAACTTACCGGCGTAATGTTCAATCAACAGGCCAATAAAGCGCTCAAACGTTCCGAACACCGCACGATGCAACATCACCGGACGCTGACGCGCGCCCGTCTCATCAATATAACTCGCATCAAGGCGCTCAGGCAGAATATAGTCGAGCTGATAGGTGCCGGCCTGCCAGGTGCGCCCGATCGCATCTGTCAAATGAAACTCCAGCTTCGGCCCGTAAAAGGCGCCCTCGCCTTCAGCGATTTCAAACTCGAGGCCGGCAGCAGTGAGTGAATCGCCCAGCGCTTTTTCCGCCCGGTCCCAAACTGCATCATCGCCGGCGCGAACCTCCGGGCGCGTCGCCAGCTTATAGGCGATGTCCGTCATGCCCATATCTTCATAGACGCGTGCGAAGAGTTCGAGAAAACGTTTTGTTTCTTCAATGATCTGGTCTTCACGGCAAAAGATATGCGCATCATCCTGGGTCATCTGGCGGACCCGCAAAAGTCCATGCAGCGCGCCATGGGCCTCATTGCGATGACAGCAACCAAACTCCGCCATGCGGATCGGCAAATCGCGATAGGACTTTATGCCTTGCTTGAAGATCTGCACATGGGCCGGGCAGTTCATCGGCTTCAGCGCCATAAGATCGGCCTCGCCCGTCAACACAGGCGCATCATCTTCCATAGATGGAATTTCATCGGGTACGACGAACATGCTGTCGCGAAATTTCGACCAGTGGCCGGACATTTCCCAAAGCTTTGAATCAAGAAGCTGCGGGCTTTTGACCTCGCGATAACCGTCCGCATCAAGACGGCGGCGTATATAGGCCTCAAGCTGGCGCCAGATGAGGAAGCCATTGGCGTGCCAGAAGACCGAGCCTTGCGCTTCGACCTGAAAATGGAACAGATCCATTTCGCGGCCAAGCTTTCTGTGGTCGCGCTTTTCAGCTTCTTCCAAGCGTAAGAGATACGCTTTCAATTCCTTCTCACTCGCCCAGGCGGTGCCGTAGATGCGTTGCAACATCGCATTGCGGTGATCGCCGCGCCAATAAGCGCCGGCGACCTTCATCAGCTTGAAGGCTTTACCGATATGCTTCGTCGATGGAAGATGCGGGCCGCGGCAGAGGTCGTGCCAGTCGCCGTGATAGTAAATGCTGATGTCTTCGCCTTCGGGAAGGTCGGCGATGATCTCCGCCTTGTACGCTTCGCCGATCTCTTCAAAATGCGCGATGGCCTTGTCGCGATCCCACACTTCCTTGCGGGTCGGGCGCGCCTCTTCGACAATCTGGTTCATGCGCTTTTCGATTTTCTCCAGATCATCGCTCGAGAACGGCTCTTCTCTCGCAAAATCATAAAAGAACCCGTCGGCGATATTCGGCCCGATCGTCACCTGGGTGCCGGGAAACAACTCTTGAACCGCCTGCGCCAAGAGATGCGCAGTATCGTGGCGAATGATGTCGAGTGCGTCGGCATGATCGCGGGTGATGATTTCCACCGTCGCGTCATTGGCAATCTCGCCAAACAGATCGCACACCACACCATCGACCTTCACCGCCAGGGCTTTTTTCGCCAGCGATTTGGAAATCGATTCTGCGATGTCGGTTCCCGTGACAGCGCCCTCATACTGGCGTTGCGATCCGTCGGGGAGGGTAATGGCGACCATGGTGGGTTTTCTCATATTTTGCAGGCGCGAAGATAGCCCCGACCCATCTCAAAGGCCGGGCGGTTCGTCAAGCGTAGCTGGCGGTTTCAATGGATCTCCGGCCCCTCTCTCCGTCCATGCCCAGTCGCCGAGGCGCCAGATTTGCCACCATGGGCCGCCTTGGCCCTTCGGGACCGGGTCGATGCCGTGGCTGCCGAGAGGGTGGCAGCGCGCCAGCCGCGAGACGGTTAGCCAGAAAGCGCGCCATGGCGGATGCTGACGAAACGCCTCGGCGGCGTAGTCGGAACAGCTTGGATAATGCCGGCATCGCGCGCCTAGAAAGTACAGCACCGGCGAGAGCGTGCGCTTATAGAGCCAGAGCGAGCCGAGGGCGGTGTGTTTAAGAAGTTTTTCGGGAACCGTCACGTCTGTTTTTCATTTTTACTTTGTATACTGACGGATCAAATTTTACGGCCATTGCGGCTCGGTGCATTTGGTTATGTCCGCCGGCGGCGCGACCGGGTCTATCTGATCCGGATTGTCGGCGACCAGATCCATATAGGCTTCCACCAGGCTTGAATAGGGCGGCAACGGCCCGGTGCGCATGACGCCGTCGATTTCCGCCGAGCCGTGAATTTCAAAATGCAGATGCACGGTGGTTGCGCGCGACGACGATGACAGGCGGTCAGAAACCCGCGCGATCCGCTGGCCTTTGGTTACCGGCGCGCCAACTTCCACCCAGCCCGGCAATGGTGTTTGCATATGCAAGTGTTTGTAAATATAGCCGCTCTCCGCGCCGAAGACATTAACCGAAATCGACCCGACCCAACTGATATGGCCGTCTTCCGGGGCGACGAGCCAGTGCACGGCGTTCTCACAAGTGGCGGGCCTTATATCCTGTCCGTTATGTCCAAGCCCGCCATCGCATAACGCGTTTGTATGCTTGGCGGGGTTGGTGCGCGCCTCGCAGAAATTATCGCGCCACGCATAGTCGAAATTCGCCGCATCGTTTTCCGACCCGCCCGGCGCCGGCCATGCGCCGCCGCCATAACCGCCCCCGCCCTGGCCAAAAATCTGCGAGTTGGCGAAGGCCGGGCCTTCTTCAAACGGAAACCGCATAAACGGCGCGACCACGCTGGCGTCAGTGACGCCGGTGGAGCCATGGGTCGTCGATGAGCCGGCAAGAAGATCACCCGGCGGATTTTGCCAATCTGCGGGTAAAGCCGGATCGACCACAACAGGGTCGGGATCAGGGTCGGGATCGGGATCGGGCGTCACACCTGCATCATCGGCGCAGGCGGCAAGCATGAATGCGATCGCCGCGACTCCAATCCAGTTTTTATCAAAGCGGGCAAGAAGCTGGCTCATGGCCGCGCCCTCCCGGCGTCGCCCACCACCACCACCAGATCACCGGCAATCGCCGCCAGCGCATCGCGATCATGACAGGCGGGATCGGCAGTGACGCTTTCATCGGCGCAATGCCGGGTCAGCGCATAAGCCGCGCCATAAACTGAAAAACTCGCGGTCAACGCCTGTTCCGTTCCGGCGAAGGTCACCGCATCATTGACGCCGGGGGCGTCGCCGTTCTTTGCAATCACCGTCAACAGCCGCGATCCATAGAGGCTGTAGGTAACGCCGCCGACTTTGAAAGTCGCATTATAGCTGTCGGGGTTGCCGACAATGGTGGTCGAGCCGGGCTCAGCTGATGCGGGCAACAGCAACGGCAGTTCAGCGGCGGCGACAAACCGCTCACCGTTATAGGGCGTCGCCGCCAGCGCCATTTCTTGTTGCGCGTTAAGCGCCGCCTCAACCGCGTCCCAATCGATGACCGTGCGCTTGCGTACCGCCGCCGGATAGACCCGCAGCGCGGCTTGGGCGGCGCCGATCTCCTTGGACTGAACCACCGCCGCATCACGCACACGCGGCGGGCCTTTCTGTTCGGCAATCGCGGCCGCAACCGGCGAGACGGCGTTGTCCGGTGCATATTGCAATGAGAGATCGTCGATCAAAAACCGCACCGGTTGATTGTTTTGCGCTGTCCGGCGCAGCAACACCGTCACCCGCGAAAGCTGCGCGCGCGCGGCGCCTAAGCTTGCGCTTGTGGGCCAGGTGAAGGCGTCTTTAGACCAGTTAAAGCGGACATCCGTCTGCGCGCGCTGCACGCCGCTGGCGTCAAACCCGCGTAGCTCGGCGACAAAGGCCTCGCCCTCGGCCCCGCCGGTCGGATTGATCCGCATCGCCACTACAGATACGGGTTTTGAAAAATCCATCACCATGGCCGGGCCGCCGGAACGCACATCATGCGCCGCCGCGCGCCGCCCGCTTGCGGCTTGCGGGTAAGAACACAAAGAGGCGTTCACATCATCGAAGACGCGGGCGCAGAAATGAACGCTGGCGCCGCGTCCGAACCGCACGCCATGCGAGGCCGCATATTGATCGCTAAGCTCAATTCCGGCGCCAAGTTGCGGGCCCTGGACATTTTCAAAATCGATGACGCCCGGCTCCTGGGCCGGCTGCGCCGCGCTTAAAGTGAGGGCGGGATTGAGCGCTGGGGTGGAGGCGGTCGTCGTCTGCGCCGCAGCCACCGCCATGACGACGACCGGCGACAATAACGCCGCCAGGCTCAAAACCAGCTGTTTGGTCCTAAACTGTCCCACAGTCTCACCCCTTGGCTCTAGCGTAATTCAATGAACGCCGGGCGGCAAGGCGAGGGTCTCCGATGGCCGCAAACGCCTCTAAAAAGGCCTTTCTCGGTATTTATGAGCCCAATAACCACGGGGCCTGTAGCCTTATCTGGTCCAACATTTTCACTCTTTCTGGCCGCTGGCGCCGCTGGTCGCCGAAATGTCTGCACATGCTGCATTTGGTTGTACTCCTTACGCAATTTTAGATCCCGGTATCCTGCTCACAAGCACACTACGCCCGCCCAAACCCGTGAGGATAACTTTTCACCGGTCAAACGGGTGATTGGGCTAGGGGACCCAATCACAGCCCCGTTTGACGATTTTGTGCGACAAATCTCTTTGAGCACACACGCTTTGCTAGAAGCGTATGCCAAAGACACAACTTCAGCGGAGAATTTGTCGCGTGCGGCGCACCAAAAGAAAACAGCAAAAAAGTTTTACTTGTTTTCGACGGACCGGCATTGCTGTAGCGTTCAAGCGCAAGCGGGGGCGTGTCGTCATTTTGAGAAGGATACCGCCTTGTCTGCAACCTTCAGTAAAACCCGTTTCCCCACTACAATTCTCGTAACCACTCTGGCCGCCGCCATGCTCGGCGCCTGCGCCACCGGCAAGTCATCCTCTGAGGCGCGCGGCCCCGCCGCCAGCATCAACCAGCCCGAACGATTATTAGCGCATGCCCGCAACATCCAAGCCGAGAAGGGTTGCGAAAAAGCCATTCCCACCTATCGGGTGACCGCCAGTTTCGGCGAGGGCTACGAGGTTGCCCAATATGAGCTTGGCGCCTGCCTGTTGGAGATCGCACCAACCAGCGAGCAGGCCGCGCTGCTGACACAGGAGGGCCTGTTCTGGCTGCGCCGCGCCGCATGGGCCGGAAACGCCCGCGCCCAATGGCGCCTCGCCATGGTTTTGAGCGGCGCACCGTCGCCTTATACAGAAAATGTTGACGCCGCCCCGAGCGAGGCGATGGGCTGGGCGCTGATCTATAAAGACAACGCAACGCGCGAGCTCTACGGCCTCGCCCCGGTCTACCCGAAGATCATCAACCACCTCCAAGCAACGCTGCCGCCAAGCGCCAAAACAGAAGCGACAACATTCGCCAATGATTTCGCCGAGGTCAAAATGGCGATCTTCGCGCCGCCAGCGCGCAATCCAAGGGCGGAAAAAGCCGGTAAACTGCAAGGCCAGGGCGAGGGCCAACGCCGCCGACGCCGGTAAGCGACACAGACCGCAAACACAGAAACAAAAATCGCCGCCGCAAGAACTCATGCGGCGGCGTTCCCTCCCCTAAACGCGCTAGATGGCGCGCGTTTATTCTGCTGCTGATCTAAATTGCGCGTTCTCGGTCGACTCGCCCATCGCCGTGGTCGAGGCCTGTCCGCCGGAAAGCGTTTTGGCGACGAGATCAAAATAGCCGGTGCCAACTTCGCGCTGGTGACGGGTGGCCTGATAGCCGTGCTGCTCGGACGTAAACTCCGCCTGCTGAAGCTCTGAGTAAGCCGCCATGCCGCGCTCGCGATAGCCACGGGCAAGCTCGAACATGCCGAAGTTGAGCGAGTGGAACCCGGCCAGGGTAACAAACTGGAATTTATAACCCATAGCGCCAAGTTCGCGCTGGAATTTGGCAATCGTTTCCTTGTCGAGATTGGCTTCCCAGTTGAACGATGGCGAGCAATTATACGCCATCATCTTGCCGGGATATTTCTTCTGGATCGCCTCGGCGAATCTCTTGGCGTCCTCGAGATTGGGCTTGGAGGTCTCCCACCATAACAGGTCCGCACTCTTGCCGTAGCTGAGGCCGCGGGCGATGCAATGATCAACGCCGACACCTTCCTTGATGCGATAGAAGCCTTCTGGTGTGCGGCCCTGGTCAAAGTCGATAAATTCGTGGTCGCGCTCATCAATGTCCGACGTGATCAACTTGGCCGATTCCGCATCGGTGCGCGCCACCAGGACGGTTGCAACGCCGGCAACGTCAGCGGCAAGGCGCGCCGCATTCAAGTTACGCTCATGGGCTTTGGTGGGGATCAAAACCTTACCGCCGAGGTGGCCGCATTTTTTCTCAGAGGCAAGCTGGTCTTCGAAGTGAACGCCAGCGGCGCCGGCTTCGATATAGGCCTTCATGATCTCATAGCAGTTTAATGGCCCGCCAAACCCGGCTTCCGCATCGGCGATTATGGGTAAAAAATAGTCCCGCTCAACATTGCCTTCGGAAAATTCAATTTGATCGGCGCGTGCGAGCGCGTTGTTGATGCGCTTGGCGAGCTCCGGACCGGAATTTGCGGGGTACAAAGACTGATCGGGATAGGTCTGGGAGGAAATATTGGAATCGCCCGCGACCTGCCAACCGGAAAGATAAATTGCCTTGAGCCCGGCCTTGGCCATCTGCACCGCCTGATTGCCGGATAAGGCGCCGAGCGCATTAATGTAGTCTTCGGATTTTAAAAGCTCCCACAACTTGTTGGCGCCGCGCTCAGCGAGCGTGTGGGTGAGCTGCACCGACCCGCGCAGGCGCGCGACCTCGTCAACATCGTAATTACGCTCGATCCCGTCAAACCGGCCTGCCGGCGCGGAGGGCGTCAACTTTTCAAAATCCGACATTAAAAAATCCCCTTCTCAAATCTGAACTGGCCCCCATGCTGGGCCGGCCTACTGCGCCGCACAATTATAAACGGGTCACATCGTAGGCTTACTAACTTCTATTATTGTAATGCTGTTATGTTTGTAATATTATGCCTTAGTAGCCGTATGGTTAAAGATTCATTCCATATTCGAAACAGTATCTAAAACCTGCTAGGGACCGCCTGAATGGCCGCTGAATCAAAACGCCTCTTTATCGGCCCCAGACTGCGCAGGATCCGCCGCGAGCTCGGCCTGACCCAGGCGCAGATGGCTGCGGACATGGAGGTCTCGGCCTCATACATCACGCTGATTGAACGCAACCAACGCCCGCTGCCGGCTGACCTCCTGTTGCGCCTGGCAGAAACCTACGCACTCGATCTCAGTGTTTTTTCATCCGGCGAGGACGAGACCTTCGCCCAGCTTGAAGCCGCGCTCGCCGATCCGATTTTTCAGGAGCTGTCGGTCGGACGTGAGGATGTGCGCGACCTCCTCTCCGCCAACCCCGCTATGGGCGAAGCGGTCGCCGCGCTCTATCAGTCCTATCGCGCCAGCCAGTCGGCGGTGATGGAAGCGCGCGCCGCCGGGCGGTCCGGCCCCGCCGACCCATTGGAAGAAGCGCGCGAATTTATCGCCGCGGCGCGCAACTATTTTCCGGCGCTTGATGAGGCCGGAGAAGAAACGGCGCGGGCGTTGGGCGCCGCCGGCAGGGCCGGACCCCCTGGCGGCGGCCTGATGGAAGCGCTCAGTGAACGGTTTAAAAAGCGCCACGCGCTGACTTTGCGCATTTTGCCCGCCGATATCATGGTTGGCGCCTATCGTCGCCATGACCGCCACCGCGCGCAAATCGCGATTTCAGAGGCGCTCGATCAGGCGAGCCGGGTGTTCCAGGCCGTTCTGCAACTGATCTTACTGGAGCAGGGAAAGGCCCTGGACGACACCGTAAACGCCGCCGCCTTCGACACCGATGCCGGGCGGCGGCTCGCGCGCGCCGCGCTCGCCAATTACGCCGCCGGGGCGATTATATTCCCATACGAACGATTTCACGCCTCTCTCAGTGATCTAAAATATGACATCGAAGCCCTCAGCCGGCGCTTTGGCGCCAGCTTTGAGCAGGTCTGTCACCGCCTGACGACCATGCAGCGCCCCGGCAAGGAGGGCGTTCCATTTTTCTTCTTACGCATCGACGCCGCCGGCAATGTCTCAAAGCGCTTTTCTGCGGGCGTCTTCCCGTTCGCGCGTTATGGCGGCTCGTGCCCATTGTGGAACATTCACGAAGCCTTCCGTACACCGCACAAAATTATTTCGCAGGCCGTCCAGCTGCCCGACGGCGAGACCTATTTCTCGCTCGCGCGCACCGTTCATGGCGGCGAAGCCGGGTTTGGCGCGCCGAAGGCCGAACGCGCGGTCGCGCTTGGTTGCGAGATGAAACATGCGCGCCAGCTGATCTATGCTGAAGGGCTCGATTTTGAGACCACCGCGCCGACACCGATTGGCGTCACCTGCCGGCTGTGCCCGCGGCCCGGATGCGCGGCCCGCGCCCACCCGCCGCTGGAACGCCGGCTCATCATCGACGAACACCGGCGCATGGCGACACCGTTCTCTTTTGCGTTTGATTGAGACGAAGCGTTATTGCGGTTGATTGTGCGATCCAATAGGGTTCGGGCAAATCTCTGACGGCAACTTCAAATCTTTTTGGCTTCAACTCATTTAGGGGTATGGCGAATGGCTCGCAATCTTCGAATTTTTCTTCTCTCAACCGCCGCTGCAACGCTGTTAGCAGGTTGCGGCGAAGGCGCTAAAACATCTGCGCCGGAAACCAATACCGCCGCAAGCGGGGCCGCGACCAGCGAGGCCCAATCGCAAACCGAGGCCATTAACGCCTGGTTTGAAGCTGAGTTCGAGCGGCAGGTTGAGCGCTCGCCAATGTTTCAAACCTTCCTTGGGCGAAAGACCAACTATGATAAATGGGACGATGCGAGCGATGCATATGATTATGAGTCCCTTGCGCTGGAGACGGCAGCGCTTGCCGAAATGCGCGCGACCTTCAATCTCGAAGATCTCGACCCGCAGGCGCAGATGTCTTATCGGCTCGCAGAATATGACGGCGACCTCGCCGAGCGACGCCTTGCATTCCGCAATCACTGGTATGAGTTCAGCCACTTCCGGGGCCCGCATTCAGGCGTTCCGCCCTTCCTGATCAACCAGCACCGCATCACGTCGGTTGAAGACGCGGAAGCTTACATCTCGCGCCTTAACGGCATTGACGACTATCTCGGCCAGCACCAACAAAACGCCGAAGATCAATTTGCCCGCGGCATTAACCCGCCGAAATGGTCTTATGTGAGAATGATAGACACCTCGAAAAATATTATTTCCGGGGCGCCGTTTGACGAGAGCGGCGAGCCTTCTGCGCTTCTTGCAGACTTCGACAAAAAACTCGCGGGCCTGGACGCTGATGACGCAACCAAGGAAGACCTTCGCTCTCGCGCGGTCGAGGCGATGCTAACGTCGATGAAGCCGGCATATGATGGGCTTATCGCAATGTTCGAAACGCAAATGGCGACCGCCACCAATGACGACGGCGCGTGGAAGCTCCCCGACGGCGATCAGTATTACGCGCTGCAACTGGAAGCGATGACAACAACGACGATGTCGCCGAGCGAGATCCACGACCTTGGGCTCAGCGAAGTCGCCCGCATTCACGCGGAGATGACCGAAATCAAAAACTCCGTCGGGTTTGAGGGAACGCTGCAGGACTTTTTCGTCTATATGCGCACCGACCCCGATGGGAAATTCACGTA
>JAJFGA010000052.1 GCA_021776375.1 Hyphococcus sp.
GGTCCTGTGGAGCAGGCGGTTCAGCGTAACCAGTGAATCGATGGAGGACGTCGCCGGACAAGCCGCCGAAGAGATCACAGAAGAGATAGGTCGGCTTTCCAGAGAGGCGTCGTAGGGAAGCGTGGAAGCGCTCCATTAGAGCGTACTTTTGTGATTGTCATCCGAACTACCGAAAGCAGACGAAACGGACTAAGCGCTTCAACGAAGGAAATTGGCGATTTCTAGCCAGTCATCTTGATCGCGCTTAATGACTGAGTTGCGCGCAAAACCAGACATAAGAACTGGGTATGACTCGGTCGCCTCTGTCCTAATTGCAGTAGGGCGGGCCCACACCCTACCTTCAGGTCTCCGCTGCAAGACGTCTATCGCTCTAGGGGCACAGCACCCGCATGTTATACTTCCAATCCCATTTCAGTAAGAAATCTTGAAGGCCTTTTAGACCAACCTCGATACTTGTCCGCATAACTCAATGTGAGGGTTCGCTGTGTGCGAGTTAAGGCGACAAAACAATTGCGACGTTCTTCTTCGAACTGAGGCGACTGATCCCCTTTCTTCAGGCTCTGAAAACTGGGCAACTGATCTTCAACCATTCCAACAAGGTAGACGTGATCAAATTCATTTCCCTTCGACGCGTGTATGGTCATCAGGCGCACTGAATTGGGGTCCGCAGGCGGCTCCTTAGATCGCAAATCAAGCTCTTGTAAAAACGCGTCAATATTGAGTGTCGCGCCTAGCGATCTAACGACCTCGCCCGATAACGAGTTCCAAGCCGAAATATCGTCTGTCAGCGCATTATTGTTGTCCGCATCTCCTACTGTATCGAATCCTTCGGCAACGGTACTACGAAATGCGTCGACGACTTTTTGAGCGAATTTTAGGTGATCGATTTGGCCCTGATTTAGCCCCTCAGCGAGGCCAACTAATGTGTTAGCCTCGTCAGTCGCGGTTTCACTCGCGAGCTTTATCCAAGCAGATAGAAAATCAAGCCGTTCTGTTTCCGCCAACTCCTGTACGTTTGAAATAGTCGGAGCATTTCCAAACATCCGTTCGAACTCTCCGCAAACCGTAGCGAGAATCCTTTCGTCGTTCTTGTGAGCCATCAACCGCAATAGGTTGTGCTGCCAATTGAATTGAGCCGATTGAAATTCATCTTGACGAACAATGATAACGTTCGGAACATCGAGGCATGTGAGCATTTCAGAAATCGGCTCAAGCTGCTTCCGAAACCTTGCCAACACAACAACCTCTGAGAACTCGTCAATACGGTTTCGTGAAATATGCTCCGCAATTCCAGAAGCCTCTTCATCGGCCGTCGAAAATTTCAATAACTCAATTGCCGATCGGTCATCGTCCTTGGATTTGGTTGCAATAAGTGATTTCTTATCTTTACTTCGAAGCAGGTTGTTGGCAATCAGATTGTTTGCACATTCAACGACCTCAGGCGGACAACGAAAATTTGTGGGAATTTGTAGAAGCGATGCATCGAATTCCGACCTGAACTGATCGAGTCTTTTGTAATCGGCACCATTCCACTGATAGATAATTTGATCATCGTCTGCGACCGCAAACGCATTATTGAATTCGCCGCCCGCCATTTCGTGTAGAATGCCATATTGTGCAAAGTTCGTGTCTTGGCATTCGTCGACACACCAATATCGATGAACCGTCCGTACATGCCGGGCAATCGCCGGAAACTGCTGGAAAACTTCATTGGCTTTAAAAACCAGCGTATCAAAATCCATGGCGTTCAGGTCAAGCAATCGAGCATCGTAGGCCTTATAAAAGGCTTCAAAGGCTGGACCAGCGTTCCAGTCGGGATAACGTTCAGCAAGTCCATCTGCCTTGATAAGTTTGGACTTCGCATTCTGAAGTGGTGATAAGAACCTCAAATCTCTTTCGGTAAGCCCAAGTTGAACTCCATAATCCGAAGATATAGCGGTTCTCGCTATTTCACTGCGGTCAGCTTCAGTTGAGTAAATTCGGAAATCCGTTTTCAGTCCCAGGTGTTGGCCGTGTTGCCGAAGGATTTCTGCTGAGAATGAGTGGAAGGTGCCAAGATAAACACGCTCCGAAGTTGCGGGTATTAGAGCTTCTACCCTTTCGCGCATTTCATCAGCTGCGCGATTGGTGAAGGTCAGCGCAAGCACGCGAAAAGTTTCCTCCGGCGTGTCTCTAATCAATTTCGCTATCCGGGTTGTCAAAACTCGGGTTTTTCCTGACCCGGGTCCTGCCAGAACGAGCACGCTTCCATCCGTCCATTCCGCTGCTCTCCGCTGAATGTCCGTCAGACTGGCAAGCGCGTCGTCAAGATTCAATGGCTGTGTCATCTATGGTCTCATGCGCAATTACGAAATCCTTCAATGTTTCGAAGAGTTCCGGAATATTACTTTCATCGGGCGGGGCCTTTCGCAGCCTCAATCCGAACCTTCGGGCCCACAAAGGCTTATTGGCCCGCAGCACATTGCATATGTCCACATCCGATGATGTGCTGCCTATTGACGCCTCAAACTCTTGCGCCGTCTTGAGTGCGATGTCGCGCAACGCAGAATTAACCACATATGATTCTATGTCAGACTTATCGGGCAGCAAAATCGCGTGTTCGTCCAATTCCTCATCAGTGAATGCTGCGTTCTTCAAACTTGCAATGGTGCCGTCGCCCTGATCATCTCCGTCTGAAACAAGTATCCATGGAAATTTCAAAACGCGCGCGAGCGATGCAAATGCGCGTGGGCTGCCATTGTTTTGATAATCGATGATGGAAACGCTATTTACATCCAGATTTAGTCCGATCGAATCAAAAAACGCAGAGAACAAGAAAACCTCGGTTTGCCCCTCACACAATATCCAAGCACGTGAGAAAAAGATTTCACCGCGGCCTCGGCGTGCCCAGTCTTCAAGCGCCTCCAGATCCTCTTCAACTATTAGATCTACTGACTTGCGGCGGAGCTTCTTGATTGTCGGATGATGATTCCGCTCTTCCTCGGCGGAGAAACAGATCAGTAGCTCGCGATATTCTTTTTCAAACAACGGCCCATTCAGTACGAGCAAACCGTTGGAGGCGTCGTAGCTGGCAGAACCGGTGTGTTTCTGAATGAAGGCAGCCAGTTTCTTGGTATGAGGTAGAGGAGCCGAAACTTCATCGGGCACAAAATAAACAGCAATACCTTCATCTTGGCTCCGCAATATCCGAATGCTCTTGATTGGAACGAACTGCATGAAATACGGGGAGTGTGTCGTCACGATTTTCTGACCCGGCATTTTAGCAACCTGAGACCAGAGAGAACGTGCTGCTTGTGGGTGCAGGTGAACTTCAGGCTCCTCCAGAGCGACAATCGGCTCGCTATGCTCGGTATATGCTTCTGCAAGCAGGCGCTGAACAAAGGCGTTAAACAAATAGATTACCGACAGGCTTTTGAGTCCCTGTCCTTGACGGTCCAAAGGCAACCAGTCCGCGTCATCGCTACTCTTCATCACGACTTCCGACCGTGCCAGAAGCTGCCATAACTTCATCGGAAGTGCGCGAATTGTTACATCGGTAACGGCTCCTTTGGCGATGACCGACTTGATCTCCTTTAACTGGCTGATCGTATTTGCAATTCTAGGATCACTATCCATCAATTTAGCGTTCAGTGCTTCGATTTCGTTGTCGAGCTCATCTTGTTGTTCTGGTGAAATTTCGACGGCTTTGAGGAGCTTCCCCCAGAATTCAGATCTTGATGAAAACTCTTCAGACGAGTCACGTAGCGCGGTCAAAACGAAAACAGGAACATATTTGAAAAACGGATTTGCGTTTGCGCCGCGCCGCGCACCATGACTGCCAATTGCATCACCATTTATGTCAATGAAAGCCCAGTTAGGCTGATACGTCTTCTCAATCGGATGCAGCGTGTATGTGACCCTGAGCGCGATCGATTTGCATTCTGTGTGGGGATTGATCTGAACGTAGTTGGCAAGCTCGGTGACAACGTCCTGCGGCCATTGACCGACTGTATCTTCGGCAAAGTGAAGCTCTATTGATGTCGCAGGCGGTTCCGAGTCATCAGCCTCAACAGCTTCCGCAGCAATAGACATGCTCAAGTCATATTCGCTAAACCCCGTACCGCGCTGTCCCCATCGACGACCCAGAGCTAGAGAGATACAGTCCAATACTGAAGATTTGCCTGAATTGTTTTCGCCGATGATCACGGTAGAGGCCGTCAACGGGAACTCGACATCACGTAGGGCCCGAAAATTCTTTATTCGTATAAAGGCAATTTGCATGTTACTTGATACGACATTCAACTATGGATCGCAAAACCAAATTTGAATTCCGCTCAAATTCACACTTTGAACGCCTTTCAAAACACTGAATCTGTCGGCCCTATCTCTGTGAGACACCCCAACGGTGACGGTATCGCTTTGCACTGTCATAGGTAAGTCGATCAGCTCGCTAGTGTGCACCCTGTGCATACCGCTCAATCAGTGTGAATCTGCGTTATCATAACAAGTGATGTGAGCCTAGAACAGTAGACACTTTGCAGGGTAAAACTGGAAGTGACCTGCCCGCCTTCAGTTCCTCAAATCATGTCGAGCTCTCGATTGTCCCGGATCACCCTTCAGGGAACTTCGTTTCGTCCGGTTTGAGTATCCGAGCTGTAACTTTGCAGCACGCCGCCGGCGTTAATATGCTGCCGGTCCTCTAAGGTCCGCATTGAGGAGAGGCCGTGTGAAAACCATTTTGAGCTCGCCATGTAGACTATTCGTGAGTCGAATATGTTATTCAAGTCGCAGCTTGAGAACAAAAAAACCACCCAGTGAATAGTTGTAGGCAGAAAATATCTTCAATATACTGAGAAAACTATTGAGTGTAGGGTTTTCACACAGCCTCAGGATCAAGCAGAAGAAAAATAATTCTAACGCGGAATTACACGCAGCGCCCATTGTGTTGCACTTCACATCACAAACATACACTGCAACGCATTGAAACTGCTCTCTTTTCCGCCTTGACGATTTTGCGCCTTTAACGCGAGTGTTCGTTCCGAAGAAAGGAACGAACGCCTGTGACGCCGACCAAGATACTCATTGGACAGATTATAGTCGTTTTCGCCGTTGTGATCGGCGCCGTATGGGGCGCGACGCAATGGACGGCGGTGACGTTAAATCACGATCCGTGGCTGGGTGCGCCGTGGAAGGATGTTCTCGGCTTCAAGATCTATCATCCCTGGCGCTTATTTCAGTGGTGGTATGCCTATGAGGCTTATGCCCCGGCGGTGTTCAACAAGGCCGGCGCGATGGCGGCGATGGGCGGGTTTCTAGGCGCCGGAACCGCCGTCGCCGGATCGGTATGGCGGGCGCGGCAATCGAAGAATGTGACGACTTACGGATCGTCGCGATGGGCGGTCAGCCGCGAAGTCGCGAAGTCAAAGCTCTACAAGGCAGCCGGCGTTTTTCTTGGGACACACGAGAAACGTTATATTCGCCATGACGGACCCGAACATGTGATCGCGTTTGCCCCGACGCGATCAGGGAAGGGCGTTGGGCTTGTCGTGCCGACGCTTCTTTCCTGGCCCGGCGGCGCCGTCATTCACGATATCAAGGGCGAAAATTGGGATCTGACCAGCGGCTGGCGGTCAGGTTTTTCCAACTGCGTTCGTTTTGATCCGACCGACCCGCAATCAGCGCGGTTTAACCCCCTCTTAGAAGTGCGCAAAGGCCCGAACGAGGTTCGCGACTCCATGAATATCGCGGATATCCTCGTTGATCCCGACGGGCCCTATATCCGCAAGGATCATTGGGACAAGACGGCTTATGCGCTTCTCGTCGGCGCGATATTGCATGTCCTTTATACGGACGAAGATAAATCACTGTCGCGTGTCGTGTCGTTGCTATCACATCCGGGGCGCACTTTTGACGAAACCGTCGATAGGATTGCAGGCACCAATCATGTGGGCACGGCAACCGCGCCGCGCACCCATCTAGTAATCGCAGAGTTCGTTCAGGAAGTGAAAAACCGGACGACCAACGAACGCTCCGGTGTTTTATCAACGGCGCTCAGTTTTCTATCGCTCTATCGCGATCCGCTTATCGCGAACGCGACGTCCCAATGCGATTT